>PMYK01000046.1:45625-45763 GCA_003171255.1 Chloroflexota bacterium | reverse complement strand
GTGGATGTCGATCGCGCGGCGTGTGTTTCCGTCGAGACTCGAGTTGAAGAGACTGGCCGGATCGGTCAGAAACGCGCCCTTGGAGAAGGTAAGCTTCACGACATTCTTGTAGGATTCGCCAGTGCAGATGATGCCGTC
>PMYK01000046.1:38820-45536 GCA_003171255.1 Chloroflexota bacterium | reverse complement strand
TCCGATGCCGACTGGCCTTGGCTTGCGCTCGACTCTTTCATGTTCTCATCCTACCAGGCGATGTCTGGCGATCACGTTCACGCATAATTCGAGCGTGAACCCACCGCGGAGAGGTGGCAGAGCGGTCTATTGCGGCGGTCTTGAAAACCGCTGGACGAGAGTCCCGTGAGTTCGAATCTCACCCTCTCCGCCAACATTTTGAGCGTGAATCGGGGCCCCTGCCCTGGTTGCACCCCCTTGTCACATCCCAGGTGGCCCGCCGTTGGCGGGTGGCGCCCAATCGGTCGCCATGAACCCAGCGCTTTCGGCGCGAGGCAGATGGCGGATGGCCAGCCACCAGATCACGACGCCCCCGGCAAGCGTCAGGACCGCGATCGGCTCGACAAGCGGCGCAAGCACTGCCAGTGGACTTGCCAATATCGCGTTTCTGGGGTCAGAGCTCTGGATGGCCGGCGAGCAGTTGCCGAGCGGGAAGAGACAGACTTCGCTGTACGCCACGGGGTGGCCGAAAAGGCCCGGCACGATAACCGAGGCGGGCGCGGCAACGATCAGGGCAAGAAGAAACGTCGGGAAGATCGCGATCCAGCCGATCCGTCGAGCCGCGAACCCGCCAAGCGTTCCCGCTACGACGGCGGAGACGAGCGCAGCTCCGGCCGCGGACAACCAGTGGTCAATCGGGGCCGCGGGAGATCTGGCCGCGTTGGCCACGGTCGGATGGATCGTGAGTGCGACCAAAGGCACGGACAGCAGAGCAAGCGCCACGGCCACATACGTTGGCATGAAGGATTCCAGGCGTACTGCAATGGGCGCCACGCTCCGGCGGAAGGCCAGGCCCAACAAGGCGGCGAGGACCACCAGGAGCAGGGGAATGGCCGCGGCCGCGATCGCCCCCAGGTTGGCGCTCGATTGGTCGCGCCTGGTCGCGATGGCGAAGGCCCGGCTACCGGCCGAGATCGACTTGACACCGACCATGCCGGACGGGACTTCCACCGCACCTTCGTTGTCGTTGCCCCAGGCCACGACGGTACCGTCCGATTCGAGCGCGAGGCTGAAGTCGCTGCCGGCTGAAACGGTCAAGACCCGCGCAAGCCCGGAGGGAACATTGCATGCCCCGTAGGGATCCTCGTGCACGGCCCATTCCACGACTGTTCCGTCCTGCCTCAAGGCCATGCTGCAAGTCCCTCCGGCCGAAATGGCGACGACGTTCGTGAGATCCGCTGGCACCCCCTTGGGTCCTCTGATAGCGCCCACAGTTCCGTCTCCGTGTAGGACCAGGTACTGTGCCCCTCCCGAGATCGCTGTGACGCCCCTTTCGTCTGTGGCCTCGAGCCCGGGGTCGGTGGACCACGCAGGGGGTGCGTCGAGGCTCACCAGTTCGACCGTGCCGTCACGCTTGAGCAGCATCCCGTCCGAGACGGCTGTCACGTCGGTTTCGATGATGCTCAACGGCACTGGAGGCTCCATACCCTCAGACCACTTGGCCACACTGCCATCGCGCTTCAACGCGAGATCGAAGTTCCCTCCTGCGGCGATCGCGACCACGTCCGTGACTGGGGGTGCGGGGCGCGGATGACCATAGTCGTCCACTCCCAACTCGACGAGGGTGCCGTTGCTCCGCAGGGCCAATGGAAATGCTTGACCGGCCGAGATCGCCACTACATCGTTGAGGTCGGTGGGGATGTTCAGCGCGCTGACGACGCCCCAGGCCACCACAATCCCGCCGCCATCGGCTTCACCGCTCGCGGCGGCTGCTGCGTGAGTCTCGAGCCCGCCCACGGAAGACGCCACCAGCAAAGCGGCGATTGCGGCGGCCGCGCTAGCTCGGCGCGCGACTCCTGGAATGGAACGAGCCTTCATCTCATCGCCCCTCAAACCCCCGGGATCTATGGTCGAGTCGAGTCTAGTCAATGGTGCCAGCCGGCCTGTGTCGCCCAGAAGACTTAACGCTAGGCGAGGCGGTGCAAGGCCCGGTCAAGCCGAGTTCGGTACCGCCTCGGTCCAATCGGTCACGGCCGTCTCCGAACCCGACCAACGCCGCGCCTCCGACGTACCTGCGCCACACGCTCGACACCGTGGCTGCCAAGTGCGCGCTCAACCGAACGAGCGACCGCGATCGTCCGCCCGTCCAGCTCTGGTACACCGACTCTATGACCGGGGGCGTCCTCAGCCGGTTCGTCCGACCCGACAGCATCGTCGTCAGCACGGACGCCGGCTCGGCCGTGCTCGCCCTGGAGATCGACGAAGGCACCGAACATCAGCGATCGATCCGCTCGAAGCTCGCCGCCTATCGACGGCCGCTATCGTCACGGCCGACATGGCATTTGTTCGTCGTGGTCCCCGGACAGCACCGCGCTGCCTAAATGCTCCGTCAGGCAGCAGCGGTCGATCTGGGCGAGGGGACATGGGTCACCACCCACACCGACCTCGCCCGCGACTCGCTCGACACCGTGCTCCGGCCGCTCGATCCAAGAGGCTCACCGAGATCGCTGCGGTTGCTGCTCAAGCCACCTCAGCGATTGACGGCAGCTCCCTTGGCCCGATCTACTGCGCGGGACACCGGCAATCCGGGGCGTGGATTCATCGTCCTGCGATGGGCGAGACAGTGGCCGTATGTCACCGCCTCCCTGATCGGCCTCGCGGTTTGGTTCGCGATAGCCGCCATCCTGGCCGAGATGGCCCCGGCGGCTCCGCCAGCGATCGAATGGCAGGGCCTCCTCGCGGGCGTCGCTATCGGCACCCCGCTGGCTGGCCTGAAGGGGGCCCGTGGTTGGGTCGTCGTCCCGGTGACCACCCTCGCCCTCTGGTACATCGTCGGAGGGATCCTCACGATCTGCGGCGTGCGCCGACTCTGACCCCTGAGTTCAGACAGGGCTTCGTCACAGTCGGCGACCGGCACACGATCTGAGGGGTCACCGAGGGTCAGTCGCACCGGCTCACCGAGGCCATCGCCGGTCGTGGCGTCCGTCCGCTCATCCCTACTAGCTGAAGACGCAGCGCCGGAGCCCGTCCAGTTTCGTGGCCGCTTGACCCGCGGACGGAACCGGCCCCACGCTACGGGCGTCAGTCCGGGGAGGAGGCTAGCGATGAAGTTGCACGCGTTTCGTCGAGTAGTGGCGGTTCTGGCTGTCGCAGCGGTTCTCGGCGGCTGCTCACCAGCGAGCGGAGGAACCACGTCTCCGGGGGCGACGAGCCTGCCGATGGCGTTGAGCATCCAAAACGGGACCACGATCACGGTGACGCTCGTCGTTAATGGCACGACCGTCGAGACGGTTCCGCTAGGCACGCAGGAGAGCCCGATCAAGGCCGCCATCCCTGCGTTGCCGTGGAACGTTGAAACTCGCTCACCATCTGGCCGGGTTCTCTCGACGATGACCGTCCGTGAGGGCGATGCGACCCAGACAACGCTGGCCAATGGCGGCATCGAGCATCAGGGGGACTTCGCTCGCGCCGATCTGTCGTGCGGGCGGCTCGATGTCTGGGCGGGCGACGTTCGACCGATCGGTCCCCCGCCGGACCAAAACGCCTCCTATCCGGTAGGCGACTGCGCCTGATGCGGCGGTCACGCGGACAACCTGCCGCAGGCATTTGCACTGGCCCGACCGGGCAGATTCAGTGTCCTCTATTGGGCAAGTTCAGTGTCCGCCCGTGGGCAGTTCTAGATGTCCCTTGACACTCCCTGACGACGCAACGCTGCGTCTCACCGCTCAGGCGTGCAGATTTCGTGGCCGCCAGCGTTCAGTTCTCGTGACCGCGGCTGTGCAGTTCTCGTGGCCGCCACCGTTCAGATCCTGCTGTCCCTTGACACGCTGACTCGCTGGCGTCCAAGTCTCGGCGGAGGAGCTGCGATGGTACGCAAGATGGTACGCAGCCTCCGTTGACTGAGCGGGCGACGGTGCCAGCGCCTCGTCGCGGCCCTCATCGCCGAGCGGAAGGCTAACCACCTGACCCAGGCACAAGTGGCCGCGGAGATGAACGTGAGTCAGTCGGTCGTCGCCGAGATCGAATCGTCCAAGGCCGACGTCCGCTACTCCACGCTCGACCGCTCTGCCGAAGCGGTCACCAAGCACAGGAAGCGCCTCGACCTGACGCCTGCTTAGTTCTGTCTACGCTGCGTTCGACCGGTGGGTAGGAGTAGGCTCGACAGGCCGGAGCCAGCCGCGACGCCTGGCAACTATGTCCCAGATGCTCGCGGGGACGAGCAAGGTTGCCGTGGACATCGGAAGGCCGACCACGGCATAGACGCATAGTCCGTACGTCTGCAGCGTCGTTACGACGAGGCCTGCGATGGCGTCGAGACCGTGACGCCCTGCCTCACAGCCGCCTCCGGACTGAATGCATGGCAGCGCGCCACCGTTGAGCACGTTCGGCACGTTCACGGCCGCCATGAGAGCCGGAAGGATCAGGACGGCGCAAACATATGTGAGGGCCGCCATGGCGAGTACTCCAACGATCCGCTTCGGGCGCCAGCGGTTCATCGCCAGGCACACGATAAACGCGGCCGCGCTTGCGGCGAGCGAGCTGAGGCACGTCAGGAACAGGACAACAGAGGCTACCGTCCACAGGTCGCGGGGGTCGGTGCCCTCTGTCAGGATGCCCGCGAGCAACCCGCCCGCTGCTCCGATCGCAGCGGCCAGCGCGACCACGGAGCCCAGGCTGGCCACAGGACGGCGTGTGTCAACGGATGGCGTCATGGCGTCAAGGTAGGCCATCTGCCGGGGCCACGTGTGTCTGCGCGGCGACAGCCCCCGAGGCAGCGGACCGTCCCACTAACCTCGGACCTGCAGGACTTGTGGGCCAAGGCGGAGCCTCAGGCCGCCTGAGCCTGTCGCCCGGGCGCAGCTGAGCACGCACCCTCCCGGACGAGGGCGGCGGCCGGTGCTCTGCGGCCGTTGCCACGGTCCCG
This sequence comes from Chloroflexota bacterium, assembly GCA_003171255.1. Lineage (GTDB taxonomy): Bacteria > Chloroflexota > Limnocylindria > Limnocylindrales > CSP1-4 > Fen-1039. The sequence goes on along the minus strand of PMYK01000046.1, from coordinate 40,633 downwards.
CATACTCGGAGGATGAGGCCTCGTAGGAAGTCCCTGTTCTCCCGCGCGGTGGACGTGGTGCCGGTATTCGCCGTCGTCGGCATCGGGATTGCCGGCGTGTTCGCGGCGATGAACATCCTTGTCACCGTCCCGCCGCCCCTCATCGACGGAAGCCCGTCGCCGTCGGCAAGCGTCGTGCCAACTCCTCCGGCCTCGCCGTCGGCAGTAGCGTTCGTCACCACCACCGCCCTGGTGACGCCCGCGCCGACGGCCTCGCTACCGGTCTCCGGGCCCACGATCGTGCACTCGGCCGTGTCCGCAACGGACCCCAACAACGCGTGGACCGTGTACATCAGCTACCCGGCGTTCGAGGAGGGGACCACGCCCTGGGCACCCCAGATCGACGCCGACCTCCGGACGGAGTTCGAGGCCACGGCCGCACAGTGGGAACAGGGTCCCGCGGCGACTCGCCAGACCGGCGCGAAGATGAACTCACTGACCTCCTCGTTCACGACCGAGTTGCTCAGCCCCGCCCTTGCCTCGTTCACGCTGGCCTGGGTCGACGACAGCACGCCCGGCGATTCCCCAAGGCTCACCTTCGAGACTCTCAACTTCAACATGGGCACGGGTCAGCGCATCGGATTCAACGACCTCTTCGTCGACTCCTCGACCGCGCTGGCGCTCATCTCGAGCGAGTCGGCCGCGCTGCTTCAGGGGCAGCTGGGCGCCGGCTATGAGCCATCCACGGCGGTCGATGGGACGAGCCCGACACCGACCAACTTCCGCAATTGGGCTCTGACCCCAGGCGGGCTGAAGATCACCTTCGGCGAGCACCAGGTCACCTCGCGCGATGGCCTGACGCCTTCGATCGTCGTGCCCTGGGAGTCGCTGCGGCCGGTCCTCATGCAGACCGGCCCGGTCGCGAAGCTGGCAGGCTTCTAGCCCGAGGACTGTAGACTTCGCTCGTCCGATCGGGTAATCGAACGGGCCCCAGTCGGTCTCGCCGTGGCCGAGCCGCTGGTGATCGTGCCGGCGCATCGGAGGGACCTATGGCGGCTGAGTACAACGCAACAGTGTCGAGTCGGGTCGAGGTCGCGCCCGGCCTTGTCATCATGCGAGTCGCGCCGGACAAGCTGCCGTTCGAGTTCAAGTCGGGCCAGTACGTCGTTCTCGGCCTGAAGGCCTCGGAGCCACGGATCGACGAGTCCGAAGCCGAGCCAGTCGCGGTTCCCCTCGCGCCTTCGAGCGCGCAGGCCTTGCGCGCAGGAGCTGTCGCTGAAGTCCGAGCCGTCGAGGCGACGCAGTCGGTCAGAGGTACGCCCGAGAGCGAGGCTGCGGTGGAGGCCCAAGCTGCCACCGTCGCCAGTGTGGCCGCCGACCCCGGCAGGTTGATCCGCCGCGCCTATTCGATCGCCTCGGAGAGTCGCTCCGACGAGTACCTCGAGTTCTACCTGACCGTCGTCATGAGCGGCGAGCTCACGCCCCGCCTGTTCAACCTCAAGATCAAGGACCGGCTGTACGTCGGGCCAAAGGCGGTGGGCGTCTTCACGCTAGACAAGGCGCCGGGCAAGCACATCGTGATGATCGGGACCGGCACAGGGCTGGCGCCCTACATGTCGATGCTGCGCAGCGAGCTGGTCTGCAACGGTCCGCGCCAGTTCGTAGTCGTCCACGGCGCCCGCTTCTCGTGGGACCTCGGCTACCGAACCGAGCTGACCGGCCTGGCCCGCCACTGCGGCAACTTCCACTACATCCCGGTCATCACGCGGCCGTCGGAAGACGCCACGTGGCGCGGCCGAAGCGGCTACCTCCAGAACCTGATCGCGTCCGGCGC
>PMYK01000046.1:0-38778 GCA_003171255.1 Chloroflexota bacterium | reverse complement strand
TCCACACCGAGGAGTACTGGTAGAGAGCGGAGGGACCATGATCAAGAGATACCGCGCGATCCGATATCCGCCGGATGAGTCGGAGCGGTCCAGGCGCTGGCTGCTCGTCTTCGTCGTGGTGATCTGCGCCGCCCTGCTCGCGATCCTGCTGGCGTTCAGCGTGTTCGCGCCTCCGTGCCAGGGGCCGCCCTACTGCTAGAAGACCCGGCCGCGGCGGCGATCGCCGATCGAGCCCATCTGAACTCGAGCCGTTGCACGATCCCATCCGCTACCCCAGATACACAGACTACAGAGCCGGGCCGGCGCTTCCCCCGCACCGGATTTGACACAGCTGCCCGCGCGCCCCTAGACTCCGGCCCACATTCGAATACGGGCTGTGATCGGGACGAGTAACTCCCGGCGCCGGCGTAGAGAACCAGCGGTTGGTGCAAGCTGGAGCGGCGACGAGAGCGAATGGACCCGTGAGCCTCCGGACCAAACCGCGAGCTTCCAGGGCTCGCCAGTAGGCTCCGGCGCAAAGCGCCAGCGATACAGGGCAGCACCGATCGGCGGGAGTCGCGCCACCAGCGCGAGAGCCCGACCCGTCGGCCAAAGAGCGGCATTGCCGAATGTGGGTGGCACCGCGGAAGGATCGACCTTTCGTCCCTCTGGACGAGAGGTTTTTGATTCTCCGCCGCGCGGGACCGGAAAGGGCCGAAAGGCGCCGGAACCGCCAGGCGGGCGGGACGACAGGCGCGGCGCACCACGAAACCGAAAGGCGATAGGCGATACCGATGGCACTCACCGATCCGCTCAGTCTTCGCGAGGTCCGGCAGATGTCGGGCTCGGCCGACACGATCCTGCTGACGGCCACCCGCAACGCCGACCTCGAGACACCGATCGGCGCCTTCATGCGCTTCGACGACGGCGGTCCGGCATTCCTGCTCGAGTCAGTCGAAGGCGGCGAGCGACTCGGTCGATACTCGTTCCTCGGCGTGGGCCCGCGACGCCTGCTGACGGTCCGCGACGGTAAGGCCACGATCCAGACGCGCCCGGTGGGTGTGACCGAGTTCTGCCCCGACCTTCCGACCGAGACGTTCGAGGCTCCGGATCCACTCACGGCACTGCGCCACTTCATGCCGAAGCGCCGCATCCTGCCCTCGACGAACATCCCGCGGTTCCCCGGCGGCGCGGTCGGCGCGCTCAGCTACGACGCGGTCTCCACGTTCGAGCCGTCGGTCCCACTCCCGGCGAAGGACCCGATCGGCGTTCCGATGGCCGCCTTTCAGGAGACCGACCTCGTCCTCGTCTTCGACCATCTGACCCACACGCTGTCGGCCGTCGCCTCGCTCCACACCGAAGCGCCGGACCTGGAAAGCCGATATGCGATCGCCGAGCGGGCCATCTTCGAGGCCCTCGAGCGAACCGGCCGGCCGACCGAGATCGAGCTGGCGGGCCTGACCAGACGGCGTCGCGGCGGCGAGGAAATAGACGACGCGGCTGCCGTCGAAAGGTCGGACGGTGCCGAGCCTGACGCTGGTGCTCACCCCTTCGGGACCGCCGCGCCAGGCCTCCGGCAGATGGAAGTCAGCATGGAGCGCGGAGCGTACGAGTCCGCCGTCCGATCGGCCAAGGATGCGATCGCCGCCGGCGAGGCGATCCAGATCGTGGTCGCCCGCCGCCAGACCTTCGAGTGGCCGGTAATCGGCGGTAAGCGGCTGGATGCCGTGTCGTTGTACCGCTCGCTGCGCCGCATCAACCCGAGCCCGTACCTGTTCTTCGTCCGGATGCCGGAGTTCTCCGTCGTCGGGGCGAGTCCGGAGCTGCTCGTCCGGGTCGAGGGCGACCGTATGACCACCCACCCGATCGCCGGGACCAGGCCGCGCGGCGCCACACCGGCCGAGGACGACGCCCTGGCCTACGATCTGCAGCGCGATCCGAAGGAGCGGTCCGAGCACGTGATGCTCGTCGACCTGGGCCGCAACGACCTTGGCCGCGTGGCTCGGGCCGGAACGGTGGCCGTTACCAAGTACATGGAGGTCGAGCGCTACAGCCACGTCCTTCATCTCGTGAGCAACGTCGAGGCTCGGATGAAGCCTGGTCTCGACGCCCTCGATGCGCTGCGCAGCATCTTCCCGGCCGGGACGCTCTCGGGCGCGCCAAAGGTTCGAGCGATGCAGCTCATCGCCGAAGCGGAAGGCGAGCGGCGCGGGCTGTACGGCGGGGCCGTCGGCTATCTCGGCTACGACGGCAACCTCGACACCGCGATTACGATCCGCTCCGCGGTTCTGTGCGACGACCGGATCCACCTCACCGTCGGCGCCGGCATCGTCGCCGGCTCGATCCCCGAACGCGAGTTCGAGGAGACGGAGCACAAGGCCGGGGCAGTTCGGCGGGCAATCGAGCTGGCCATCGCCGAAGCGCTCGAGAACGCCGGCAGTGGCGCCGGGAGTGGCTCCGGGAGTGGCTCCGGGAGTGGCTCCGGCCGAGGCGAGGGGAGCGGCACGACCACGCCCCGTGGCGCCACTACCCCCGCCGGTGCCACGTCCGGCTCGATCCGGACCGAAGCTCGCGCTTCGGTATAGGAGGCGTCCCGATGCTCCTCATGATCGACAACTACGACTCGTTTACGTTCAACCTCGTTCAGGCGTTCGAAGCGGCCGGCGCCGATGTGCGCGTCATTCGCAACGATGCCATCGACCGCGCCGGCATCGAGGCCCTGGCCGACGATCCGGCGGCGAACCTGCGTGGCATCGTCGTGTCGCCCGGTCCCGGTGACCCCGACTCGGCCGGCGTTTCGATGGACGCGATCCGTGTCGCCGTCGAGCGCAGGATCCCGCTCCTCGGCGTTTGCCTCGGCATGCAGGCGATGGCTCAGGCATTTGGCGCCACGATCCGGCGGGCACCGACGCTGGTCCACGGCGAGGCATCCGATATCCGCCACGACCAGAAAGGGCTGCTGGCCGGCATGCCCTCACCTTTCTCCGCGGCCCGGTATCACTCGCTGAGCGTTGCCCCGGATACCCTGCCGCCCGAATTCGTGGTCACCGCCCGGACGGTCGATGACTACGTGGTCATGGGCATCAGGCACCTCGACGCGCCGGTCGAAGGCGTCCAATTCCATCCCGAGTCGGTCCTGACGCCCCAGGGCCCGCACCTGCTGGCCAACTTCCTGAGGCTGTGCGGCGAGGGCGATGGCGTGCTCCTCGACAGCGCCTCGGGCTCCTTTGCCCTGTCCGGGTTCGGCGAGGGTGTCGACGCCGAAGCGGTCTCGGCAAACGCGGTGCCGATCTCAGTTGCGGTCTCCGGCCGCGTGGAGGCAGCTCGATGAGCGATCAGGTGCGGGCGGCGCTTGCCGCCGTCGTCGATGGCAAGACGTTATCCATGGCCGAGGCTCGCGCAGCCATGGGGTCGGTCATGGACGGCGAGGCGTCGCCGGCGCAACTCGCGGCCATGCTCGTGGCCCTGAGGATGCGCGGCGAAACTGTCGAGGAACTCGCCGGCTTCGCGGCCGCCATGCGCGAACGCGTGCTCCGCGTCGAGGCCCCCGACGGGGCGATCGACACCTGCGGCACCGGCGGCGACGGCAGCAACACCTTCAACATCTCGACGGCGGCGGCCCTCGTCGTCGCGGCGGCGGGCGTGCCCGTGGCCAAGCACGGCAACCGCGCCGTGACCTCGGCCTGCGGCTCGGCCGACGTGCTCGAGGCCCTCGGTATCGCCACCGATCTCTCGCCGGCCGAGGCCGCCGAAGCGCTCCGGACCGACGGGTTCGCGTTCCTCTTCGCTCAGGCCTACCACCCGGCGATGAAGCACGCCGGCCCGACCCGACGCGAGATCGGCGTCCGGACGGCGTTCAACCTGCTCGGCCCCATGACCAATCCGGCCGGCGCGCGCCGCCAGGTCGTTGGCGTGGGCGATCCGGCCGCGGCCCCGAAGCTGGCCGAGGTGCTGCGACTCCTCGGCGCCGAGCGGGCCCTCGTCGTCCACGGCGATCATGTCGACGAATTGCCGCTCGACGGTTCGGGCGTCATGTATGACGTTACCCCGGCCGGCGTGACGCGGCGCACGGTCGTGGCCGCGGAGCTGGGCCTGACGCCTGCGCCACTGGCGGCCCTGGCGGGTGGTTCTCCCGCGGAGAATGCGGCGCTGGTCGAGGCGGTGCTGGCCGGCGAGTCGGGACCGCGACGCGACGTCGTCCTGCTGAACGCGGCCGCGGCGCTCCTTGCCGCGGGGCGGGCGGCGGGTCTGGGCGACGGCATCACCATCGCGGCGGAGACGATCGGATCGGGGGCGGGCACGGTCCTGCTGGCCCGGCTGCGCGCGGCGAAGACGGCCCGCGACGCGGCTCTCGAGCGCGCCAATGCGGAGGTTGCGCCGGCATGACCACGACCGCCACACCGCACCCAGCCCGAGCCGGCGTCGTGGCCGAGATAGCCGAGCGCCGCCGAACGGACATCGAAGCGGAGCTGGGCACGCGGACGTACCGCTCCCTCGCCGACGACGCCGCCGAGTTCTCCGCCGCGCCCGGCAACGCCCCGCGGCCGATCGTCGAGCGCCTGGCCGCGCCCGGGCTCCACCTCATCGCCGAGGTCAAACGCCGCTCTCCGTCGGCCGGGGCGATCGCGGCCGACGCCGACCCAATCGCGCTCGCCCGCGCCTATGAGGCCGGTGGTGCAAGCGCCATCTCTGTCCTGTGCGAGCCTCACTGGTTCGGCGGCTCGTTGGCCGATCTGCGCGCAGTCAGGGCCGCGGTAGCGCTGCCCATCCTGGCCAAGGAGTTCGTGGTCGACGAGCGCCAGCTCCCGATGCTACGTTCGGCCGGGGCCGACATGGTCCTGCTGATCGCCGCCGTGCTTGCCCCGAAGAAGCTGGCCCGATTCGTCGATCTGGCCCGCGAGCTCGGCCTCGAGCCGCTCGTGGAGGCTCACGACGAGCGCGAGCTCGAGGCCGCCCTGGCCACGGAAGCCCGGCTCATCGGGCTCAATAACCGCAACCTGCGCACGCTCACGGTCGACCCCGAGCTTTGCCTGAGATTGCGACGGCTGGCGCCCGACGACCGATTGGTGGTCGGCGAGTCGGGCGTCTCGGAGCCCCGAACGCTGGTCGGCTGGCGGGCGGTCGGGGTTGACGCCGCCCTCATCGGTGAGGCGCTGATGCGCTCGGCCGAGCCGGCCGCCGCGGCCCGGGCGTTCGTTGCCGCCGGCTCGGTGCCACACGACGTGGCGGCGGAGGCGCGGCAGCCGCTCGTCAAGATTTGCGGCGTCACCGACGCGGACGGAATCTTCGCCGCGCTGCGGGCCGGCGCCGATGCAATCGGGCTGAACCTGGTGCCGGGCACGCCTCGGGCCCTGACCCTGGCCGAGGCCTCGTACCTCGCCGCTCTGGCGCGAGATGCCTCTGCGGCCGGTAGGCGGCCCCGGATCGTGGCGGTCTTCGCCGATGCCCCGGCTGCGGCAATCGAGGCGGCCATCGTAGCCATCGACCCTGACGCGGTCCAACTCTCGGGCGACGAGCCCGTTTCTGCGATCGGCGGAATCCGCCGCCCCGTTTGGAAGGTGCTGCACCTGCCGGCCGCAGACGCGACCGACGACCCGGCCGCTGCGGCCGGCGCAGCCGCGGGCCCCGCGAACGCCGGCTCGGTGGCCTCCAGTGCCATCGAGGCAGGCAAGGCGTACCTCGCCGCCGGCACCGAACGCCTCCTTCTCGACACCGCCGGAGGCCCGTTTCCCGGAGGGACCGGCCGGCAGGTCGCCCGCCAGATAGCGGCGACCGTCGCCCGCGAGATCCCGATCGTGCTCGCCGGCGGCCTGGACGCCGGGAACGTGGCCGAGGCCGTGCTGGCCGTTCCGGCCGTCGGCGTCGACGTAGCCTCGGGCGTGGAGATTCGCCGAGCGGCGGCGACGCCTCGGGCCGCCTCCGATTCGGCTCGGGCCACGGCCGCGGTCGGGTCGCGACCTCGCAAGGACCCGCTTCGGGTCGCGCTCTTCGTCAAGCGGGCTCGCGCCGCGCGCTTCGATCGACCCCACATTCGACCGCGTCCGACTCCCGTTCCGGAGGCCTTGCTCGACCCCGACGCGGCCGGTCGGTGGGGGATCGACCGCGACTTCGGTGGCCGGTACGTCCCGGAAACACTCGTCGCCGCGCTCGACCAGCTCGAGGCCGCGTGGAGTGAGACTCGCCACGATCCTCGGTTCTGGGCCGAATTGCGTGAGTTGCAGTTCCACTACGGCGGCCGGCCGACGCCCATCTATCGGGCCGATCGACTCGGGGCCGAGATCCTCGACGCGGCGCGACGACTGGTCGCGGCCGACCAACTGCCCGACCGAATCCGGCTCTACCTCAAGCGCGAGGATCTCAACCACACCGGCGCCCACAAGCTGAACAACGCCCTGGGTCAGGTCCTGCTGAGCCGCCGGCTCGGCAAGACGCGCGTGATCGCCGAAACCGGGGCCGGCATGCACGGCGTTGCCACGGCCACGGCCTGCGCCCTGCTCGAAATCCCGTGCGTCGTCCACATGGGCATCGAGGACATCGGGCGCCAGGCGCCGAACGTCCTTCGGATGGAGGCCCTCGGGGCCGAGGTCCGGCCGGTCTATGGCGGGTCGGGCACTCTCAAGGACGCGGTCAGCGAGGCGCTGCGCGACTGGGTCACCAACGTCGAGACGTCGCACTACTGCCTGGGTTCGACGATGGGACCGCATCCCTACCCGATGCTCGTGCGCGACTTCCAGCGGGTCATCGGCGACGAAGCGGCCGCCCAGCTCGAAGAGACGGAAGGACGACTGCCCGACCTGGCAATCGCTTGTGTCGGCGGCGGCTCCAACGCCCTCGGACTGCTCAACCGATTCATCGGCGAGCCGAGTGTTCGGCTCGCCGTAGCGGAGGCGGCGGGTGAGGGCTTGTCGACCGGTCATCACGCCGCCGCCTTGCTCGGGGGAACGCCGGGCATCCTGCACGGCTCCCGTTCCTACATGCTGCAGGACGCCGATGGCCAGGTCATCGAAGCCGTTTCGATCTCGGCCGGGCTCGACTACCCGGGGATCGGCCCGCAGCTGGCCGCGCTCATGGCCGCGGGCCGGCTCGTGGTCTCATCGGCCACGGACGTGGAAGCGGTCGAGGCAGTCAGGCAGGTGGCCCGGACCGAAGGGATTCTCGCGGCAGTGGAATCGGCCCACGCAGTAGCGGCCCTGCCCGACGTCCTGGCGCGGCTCGCCAGCGAGGCCGCGGCCGCCCGCCAGAGAGTGGCCGACGACGCCCGCCAGAGAGTGGCCGCCACTCCCGCCGGCGCGGCCGCCCGCCAGAGAGTGGCCGCCGCTCCCCTTCCCCGCGAGACCGTCATCGTCCTCGGCCTCTCGGGCCGCGGCGACAAGGACCTCGCCGCTCTCGGACTCAAGGAGGTCGGTCGATGACCGCTCACCGATCGACCACCGCCACCCATGGTGCGGCCGTGCCAACCCCAACCGGCACGGCCGCGCCTACCCCTCTCAACGCCAGTGGCAGGGCCGTTGCCGCGGCCACCGGCACCGCCGACACCGCCGGTGCCCGACGCATTGCCGCCGCCTTCGCCCGGGCCGCCGCACACGCGCGGGCCGCGCTCATCCCGTACGTCGTGGCCGGCTATCCCGACCACGACACCTCGCTCGCTGCCGCGCTGGCTGCCGCCGATGCGGGAGCGGATCTGCTCGAAGTTGGATTGCCGTATTCCGATCCCATGGCCGACGGAGCCACTCTCCAGCGAGCTACCACGGCCGCGATCCGGGCCGGAGCCACGCTCGATCGTTCCGTGGCGCTGCTCCGGGCAATCTCCTCGGCCCGCCCCAACGTCCCGCTCGTGCCGATGTGCTACGCCAACCAGATCATCGGCGGCGGCGACGGCCGCGTCGTGGCTGCGCGCCTCGCCGAGGCCGGCGCCAGCGGCGTGATCGTGGCCGACCTCACCCCCGACGAGGGCGTCGGCTTCGAGTCGGTAGCTCGAGATGTCGGCCTGGCGGTCGTGTACCTCATCGCCCCCACCACGACCCCCGCCCGCCGCGCCGAAGTCGCGCGCCGCTCCGGCGGCTTCCTCTATTGCGTGTCCCTCGTCGGCGTCACCGGCGCCCGCACCTCGCTGCCGCCCTCCGTCGCCGGTCTCGTTGCCGCCGCAAAGGCCGACTCGCCCGTCCCCGTGGCGGTCGGCTTCGGCGTCAGCACACCCGCCCACGTCAAGCTGCTCGTCCAATCCGGCGCCGACGGCGTAATCGTGGCTTCGGCCCTCGTCGATGCCCTAGGCCTCGATGGTCGCGACGTGGCGGCGCTGGGTTCTCTGGTGAACGACCTCAAAGCGGCTACTGCACGGGGATAGTCATCCGCAGTGACATTCGGCGCCGTCAGACGTCATGCTGCGGTCGGACGCCATCCGGCAGTGTGAGGAATCAGGCTGTGAGCATGCGTGCATGGGCCGCGGTGCTAGTGATAGTGTCGGTTGCGGCCGGTTGCGGTTCGGCCGGTGCATCCGCCGGTGCATCCGCCGGTGCGAATACGCCGAGTCCCGCGGGCTTGGCCCACGCCACTGCAACTCCTCGGGAGTCGGCATTGACTCCACCACCCACCCCGGTGCATCTGTCATTCACCGCGACGGGGTCGATGGCCCAGTGGGAGCCCGATTGCGCGCTGGCCTTGCTGAAGGACGGCCGCGTTCTTGCAGTTGGCAGCACGATCAACTACTACGACACCGGCGGCCTCGGCGACGCTTCGATATTCGACCCCGCCAGCGGTCAGTGGACCCCAACGGGCTCGCCGTTGGAAGCCATGTACTTGCCCACCGCAACCAGCCTCGACGACGGCAGAGTGGTGGTTGCAGGCAGCGGCTACGTGGAGGTGTACGATCCCTCGTCGGGCAAATTCAGCAAGGCTGGGACTCTGCTGGACAAGCGGTACCTGGCGGCTGCCACGCCGCTGCTCGACGGTAGGATCCTTTTGACCGGTGGCTGGGATCTGCCCGACCCCAAGGGCGTGCTGCGCGAACTCAAGACTGCCCAGATCTACGACCCCAAGACCGGCCAGACGACCTGGACCGGCTCGATGAGCACAGTCCGCGATCGCGGCCAGGCCGTTCGACTCGAGGACGGGCGCGTGCTGATGATGGGTGGAAACGCGAACCTGGCCGAGGATCCTCTGGCGTCGGCCGAGATCTTCGATCCCAGTACCGGCACCTTTACGCTCACCGGCTCGATGGCCGAACCCCGCGCGGACTTCAGCGCGGCTCTGCTGCCTGACGGCCGCGTCCTCGTGGCCGGAGGAGGCCCCATCCCCGTAAGTGGCGAGATCGGTGGCGTCCACGTCGAGATCTACGATCCAGTCACTGGCAAGTTCAAGGCCGCTGGCACCGCGGCGATAGACCCCCGCTTACGTTTGGTGACGATGCCCTTGCCCGACGGCAGAGTTGTCATGGTCGATTTGGACGGAACGGCCGGCATCTTCGATCTCAGCAGCGACTATCAGCCCTTCACGTCGCTGGATCCCATTGGGACCTACGAGGGCGGGGAGTGGTCCGGGACGGCGATCCTGTTGCGTGACGGGCGCGTGCTGTTCCCCGGATCTCCATCGTCCTGGATTCTGTGAGCCTGAGGCGTGGGCGGCTGCTCCGTGACGGCTCGGGTGCGCGCCGTCCAATGAGACGAGTCATGGCCATCCTGGCGCCTGCAGCGACGGTGCTGGGGTGCAGTACCGTACCTTCCCAGTCCGACACCATCATGTGCGATGCCGCCGCGCCGAAGTCGCGCGCCGCTCCGGCGGCTTCCTCTATTGCGTGTCCCTCGTCGGCGTCACCGGCGCCCGCACCTCGCTGCCGCCCTCCGTCGCGGTCTCGTTGCCGCCGCAAAGGCCGACTCGCCCGTCCCCGTGGCGGTCGGCTTCGGCGTCAGCACTCCCGCCCACGTCAAGCTGCTCGTCCAATCCGGCGCCGACGGCGTAATCGTGGCTTCGGCCCTCGTCGATGCCCTCGGCCTCGATGGTCGCGACGTGGCGGCGCTGAGCGCTCGTGGCGGAGTTGCGGGCCGCGACGGCACGCTTAGCCAAGCAAGGTGTAACTGGCTGGCGGCAGTCGCTCGGGCCAGATGAGACCCCGGTAGTCAACTCCCGCCACTTCTCGTCCGGGCCCCCGCGCCGCGGGTCGCCGACGATCGCAGCTCTGAACGGGACACTGGGCCCATTGTTTTCCAACGCCACCATCCGCAAACTGAACCTTTGATGGCACCCGACTCGAATACATAGCGTCGGGTGTTGACGACGGTTGACCGTCGCGATCCGTACGGAGGAGGGGTTCCGATGAAGGTCACGAACCGAAGCCTGGCCATTCTCCCTTTGGTTGTCCTTGTTGGCTTGAGCTTCGCCGCTTGCTCCTCAGCCTCGAGCGTGGCGGCTCCGGTAGGTTCGAACGCGTTTGCTCCGTACAACGGACCCGGCACCAAAGACATTGCCGCGGCCTCGACCGCTGCCCCCGTGGGCACCGATCCGGGTGCAGCCCTGATCACTGCGCAGACGCTGATCGTCAAGACCGGGCAATTGGACATGCAGGCTTCCAACGCAGAGGGTTCGGCGGCCCAGGCCAACGGCATCGTCGGGGCGGCCGGCGGGTATGTGTCGGCCTCGGCGCGCTCAGGCGATGCCGACACGTTGGTCATTTCGGTCACGTATCGAATCCCGGTGGCCAAATGGGACGCGACGCTGGCTTCCATCCATGGCGCCACTGGCGGCGGCACGTTGAAGATCCTCAATGAGCAGATCCAGACCCAGGACGTCACAGCATCGGCGGTAGACCTGGACGCGCGCTTGACCAATCTGCGCGCTACTGAACAGGCTCTCCTGGCAATCATGACCAAGGCGGGCACCATCGCCGACACCCTGGCGGTTCAGACCCAGCTCACCACAGTCCAGGGGCAGATCGAGGAACTCCAGGCCCAGCGCAACCAGTTGGGTGACCAGGCGGCTTTCAGCACGCTTGCCGTGCAATTCGAGGCGACCCCGAAGACTGAGACCACCAGCGCCACGAGCGACTGGAATATCAACGGCACCATCGACGACGCCACGGCGGCCCTGGTCAAGATCGGCCAGGCTCTCGCTTCATTGGGCGTGTGGCTCGTCATCGTCGGGCTGCCGGTCGGAGCGGGGCTGTTCGTGCTTTTCCTGGCCTATCGCCTCTTCCGCCGATTCCGCCCTCGGCCGGCTCAGACTCCTACGCCCAGCTGGCAGGGAGGCGGCGGAGGACCGAACTCGTAGCGGCAGAAGCGACAGACGAGCGCGGTGGCCTTGACCTGCTCGGCGCATTGGGGGCACGTCTTGGTGTCGTCCGTCGCGCGGGCGGCGTCGGGCTCGATCGGAACCGGAACCGCGGTGATCGCTGGGGCTGAAGTCTCCGGCCGGTATTCATAGACCACGACGAGTTCGCCCGCTGGCTTTGCCGCATTCAGGAAGGCCCGCACCCTTGCGCCTTTGCCTGAGGTTCCGGGGACATAGGTCTGCGAGGCGGGGAACCAGTTGTGGAAAGCGAGTTCGTGCGCTTCCTCTTCGGCCTGTGTCGCCGCCCATTCGTAGTCGCCTTGGTGGCGTACGGTCCGGGTCGCGCCGGGGGTGGTTGGCTTCGCAAACCAGGCCAGCTCGTGGTCCCCTGGATGCGATGGAGGAAGGAAGCAGGGGTATCCATCAGGGTCGGTCCACGGACAACGTTGCCACTCGTGGCTTCCTTGATGCGACATGATCCGGACGCAGCGATATCCCTCAGGGTCGGTTGCCGGACAACGTAACCATTGGCTCGCCATGAATTGGATCCCCCAGCCCGAGAAACACTTGCCGCACGATGGCTCGTGGCCGCCAGTATGCGACGTCCATGCATCCCCGACTCTTGCAAATCACGTGGTCCGGCGGCCGCGCCGCAACGAAGCGCCCGATGGCCGAGCGGCGGGGTGCCCGTTCGGGGCCCCGCCGGATCGATCAGCCCCGCTTCAGGTCACGCGCGTCGGCGCCGCGATGCCTGCCCCGGGCGAGATGAGCCAGGCCGCGAGGGAGCAGTCGGCTGGCGAGCGCCAGGACCGCGGCACCGACGAAGAGAGCAAGCAACGCCGCTATGGGGTAGCTGCGCGCCCTTCGCCTGTCGGGTTGCCGATCTGGTCGCGCCTCGTCCATCGATCCTTGCCTCGTTGCTAGGCTGGCTTCGAGCCGGACTTCTCGATCTCCTCGAGACGCTTGATAGTGTCGATCAGACTGCGATAAAGCGCCAGTAGGGCATCCTGCGGAAGGGGGCCCTCATTGGCCATCGCGATCCGGACAAGGACCTCGCGCTCCCGCTCCGAATCGGTGATCGGGCGGCCGCTCCGTGTCTTGGCCTTGCCGGCCTCCAGCCCGAGTCGGGCCCGGCGGTTGAGCAGGGTGACGATCTCGCGGTCGAGTGCGTCGATCTCGGCTCGAAGGGTGTCGAGGTCGTCCGTCATCGGGCCTCTCCGTGACCGGCTCGGCCGGCGATCAATTCCAACGCCATCGCGTAGCCGGCGGCGCCCCGGCCGACGATCCGCTCGTTGGCGATGTCGCGGAGGTAGTTGACGTGGCGGAACGGCTCGCGCTCGTCCGGATCGGAGATATGGACCTCGACGAACGGCCGGCCGATGCCCTTTAGCGCGTCGCGGAGTGAGACGCTGGTGTGAGTCAGGCCGCCGGCGTTGACGATTGCCCAGTCAAAGTCGCGGACGTGCAGCCGGTCGATAAGAACTCCTTCGTGGTTCGACTGGAAGCAATCGACCTCCAGACCGAGCTCCGTGCCCCGCCGCCGCACGCCTTCCTCGATTTCGGCCAGGGTCGTGTGGCCGTAGATCTCGGGCTCGCGCGTGCCCAGCAGGTTCAAGTTGGGACCGTTGAGGACGAGCACACGAGTCATCGAACACCTGCCTCCGCAATCCGAAGGGCCGCAGCCAGACCCTGGGCCACCGCTTCGGGCGGCACGTCCGACCGAATGACGACGCCGATTTCGGTCGGCAGGACCCAGCTGAGCCGACCAAGGGCGTGCTTCTTGTCGGTTGCCATATGCTGCCCGACCGAGTCAAGCGAGACTACGGGCGGCGCCACGGCCAGCCCTAATCGGTCGAGAAGCGAGTTCACTCGCTCCGCGCGCTCGGCTGTGGTGATGCCCAGCGCCCGAGCGATGGCGAATGCGCCACGCAGGCCGTACGCGACCGCCTCGCCGTGGAGGATCGCCTTGTAGCCCGCCGCGGCCTCGATGCCGTGGCCGATGGTGTGGCCGAGGTTGAGTGTCATGCGCACGTTCGCCTCGCGCGCATCGGCGGTTACCACCTCAACCTTGGCCCAGACGCAGCGCTCGACCATCTCGGCCACGGCCCCGGTTTCGATCGGCCGTGAGTCGCCGCGCGCGAAAGCCACGCCCTCTTGCTCGACCAGTGCGAGCAGTCGCTCGTCCCCGAGCACGGCCATCTTGACGACCTCGCCGAGGGCGGCGCGGCGTTGTCGGGCCGGGAGAGTGGCGTTGAACGACACGTCGGCGATGAAGGCCGCGGGCTGGTGGAACGCGCCGACGAGGTTCTTGCCTTCTGGGATGTCCACTGCCGTCTTGCCGCCAAGCGCCGCATCGATCTGGCCCACGAGCGTGGTTGGGACGTGGACGACGGCGACGCCCCGCAGGTACGTGGCTGCGGCAAAGCCCGCCGCATCCGTTAGTGCGCCTCCCCCGATGGCAACCAGCGTCTCCCTGCGGTCCACGTGGAGACGGGCCAGGGCGCGGCACGTGTCTTCGATGACGCGCATTCGCTTGGCGCGCTCGCCGCGAGGCAGGAGGATCCGCTCCACCTGCCAGCCCTCGGCCTCGAGCGCGGCAGCTATACCGGCCCCGGCGACGTCCCAGGTGCGCGGTTCGGCCAGCAGGATGGCTCTTCGGGCCTCGCCGCGGGTCAGGGCCGAGCCAACCGCCGACGCGGCCATCCCGTAGCCGATCTCGACGTGCCCGATCGCGGTGTCGGCCCGGAGCACCGTGGCCTCCGGGCTCGGGCCATCGCCGAGCCGCCCCTCGAGGGTTCGAAGGGTCGCCTCCACGTTGGCTGCGCCGCTGATCTGGAGGGCCGGCGCGTAGAAGCGGCGCCTATCCGCGGCCAGCCGGCGGAGCGTGGGTACCGCGTCGCGGCCGGAGACGAGCGGCCGCACATTGGCGCTCCTGTTGAGGCGGCCGGCGAGGACCTCGGGCGCGCCGTCGAGCCAGACCGGGAACCGGCCACGATAGAGCAGCCAGCGATTGCGCGGGTCGATGACCGTGCCGCCGCCGGTGGCGATCACGCGCCGCAGCTCGGGGTGGGTGTCGGCCGGTCCGAGCGAGCGAACGGCTTCGAGCTCGTGGCGGCGGAAACCCGCCTCGCCTTCCTCGGCGAAGATGGCCGGCACGGGCTTGCCGACCTGCTGTTCGATCAGCTCGTCCAGGTCTACGAACGTGGCGTTGTGCCGGCCGGCGAGCCTGCGTCCGACGGCGCTCTTGCCGCTGCCGGGCAGGCCGACCAAAACCAGGTCCACCGTCTACTCGCTCTCGGCCGGAGCCGCGCCGCCCGGGCGGGGAGCGCTGCCGGCCCGGCTCGGAGCGGGCCCCACGGCGATCCGCTCTCGATATCCGGCCAGATTGTCCAGTGTCTCGGCCAGCGAATCGCCGCCGAACTTCTCGAGCACCGCGTCGGCCAGTGTCAGACAAACCATGGCCTCGGCGACGACGCCGGTGGCCGGAACGACGCAGATGTCGCTGCGCTCGTAGTGGCCCTTCTCGACCGGCCGACCGGTCACGAGGTCGGCCGACGGCAGGGGACGGGGGAGTGTCGAGATGGGCTTCACCGCTGCCCTGATGACGATCGGCTGGCCGTTGGAGATGCCACCCTCGAGGCCACCGGCGTTGTTGGTGGTCCGGCCCCACTCGCCGGCGGCGTTGCGGCCCTCGATCACGTCCATCACGGCCGAGCCGAGACGCCGAGTCTGCTCGAAGCCGAGCCCGAACTCGACGCCCTTCACGATCGGGATGCTCACTACCGCCCCGGCCAACGCGGCGTCCAGACGGCGATCCCAGTGGACGTGGCTGCCCAGGCCTATGGGCAAGCCGGTGGCGATCACCTCGGCGACACCACCCGCGGTGTCGCCCGCGGCGCGGGCTTCGTCGATCCAGGCGATCATTCGAGCCTCCGCGTCCGGGTCCGGACAGCGCAGCGGGCTTGCCTCGGTCTCCTCGCGAGAGCGAGTGGCGTGGCGCGGATCGAACGCCACTCCGCCCACCTCGGCGGTGTACGACCAGACGTCGATGCCGAGCTTCGTCAGGAGGGCCCGCGCCACCGCTCCGGCGGCTACCCGGGCCGCGGTCTCGCGTGCCGAGGCGCGTTCGAGGACGTTGCGGACATCGCCGAAGCCGTATTTGACCGCCCCCGCCAGATCGGCGTGGCCGGCTCGCAGATGAGTGATCGGCCTGGCCTTCTTGTCGCCCGCCTCCGCCAGACCCGCCAGATCGGCGGCCTGTTCGTCGCTGAGCGGCTCGACCTGCATGACCCGCGTCCAGTTGGCCCAGTCGCGGTTGCGGATGAGCAGCAGGATCGGCGAGCCGAGAGTCAGACCGTGGCGGACGCCCGCCAGTATCTCCGCCCGATCCTGCTCGATGGACGTGCTGCGAGCTCCACGGCCGTAGCCACGCTGGCGGCGGGCCAGGTCGACCGCGATCTCATCTGCGGTAAGGGGCAGGCCCGCCGGGACGCCTTCGATCGTGGCCGCCAGGGCGGGGCCGTGCGATTCTCCAGCGGTGAGGAAGCGGAGACGGCCCACCTGACGATCCTATGCAGACGGGCCGGCGGCAGCGCCGCCGGCAGGTGCGCCACCCGCGGCCGGGTCAACCGCGGCCCCGCCGGCCCGGTCCATGCTCACCGGAGGCTGGCGCAGTCCGAATTCGCGGGTTCGGTCGAGCTCGGCCTGCATCACCTCGACCGGCGCCGGCCGGCCGGTCCACATCTCGAACGCGCGGGCGCCCTGCTGGAGCAGCATCAGCTCGCCGCCCAGGGTGGTGTCGCGAGCCGCCGCCGCATCCTTGAGGAGCTGCGTCAGGGGCGGGTTGTAGATGAGGTCGATGACGAAGATGTCGGGCGGAAGCAGCTCGGCCGGGATCGGCGTCTCGCCGGGCAGAAGGCCCACGGCAGTGGCGTTGACGACGAGCTTAGTCTTGGACAGCTCCGCCTCGAGCACCGACTCGTGCCATGGCATCGCTCGCAGATCCATGTGCGAGGCACTGCGGTTGAAATGGCGAACGAGCCCCTCGGCGCGGTGGAGGTGGCGGTTGAAGACCACGACGCGCTGGAAGCCCTCTGAGATCAGGGCCGAGACGACAGCTCGGGAGGCTCCGCCGGCGCCCAGGACCACCGCGTGGCGAGGCATCTTCTGCCTGCCGACCACCTTGTCGAGGGCCGCCTTGAAGCCGGTCACGTCGGTGTTGTGGCCGACGAGCTTCGTGCCGTCGCGCGAGATGACGTTCACGGCGCCGGTCGCCGCGGCATCGTCGGTCAGACGGTCGACCAGCGGGACGACGTGCTCCTTGTGGGGGATGGTTATGTTGGCCCCGAGGAAATCGTCGCCCCGAAGTTCCGCGATTGCGTCCGCGAGGTCGATCTGACGGCGGTCCCACAGTTCGTAGCGGGCGTCGATCTCGAGTGCATCGAAGGCAGCCTGCTGCATCGCGCCCGAGAAGGAATGGGCGACAGGATGGCCGATCAGTACGACACGGTTGGTCATGCTCGCAGCCTTTCCAGTTCGGTGAAGAAGGTCGGGTACGAAACGGCCGCGCTGTCGGCACGGTCGATCCAGGTCGAGCCCGACGCAATGAGCCCGGCCACCGCGAAGGTCATGGCCAACCGGTGGTCGTCGAGAGTCTGGGTTGGAGCCCCGACGAGGGGAGTGGGCCCCTCTATAGAGATGTCGTCGCCATCGACGGCGATTCGGGCCCCGAGGGCACGCAGACCGCGGGCGATGCCCGCGATGCGGTCCGATTCTTTGTTACGAAGCTCGCTGGCGCCGCGGATGGTGGTCTTGCCGCGAGCCTGGGTCGCGGCAAGGCACAGGATGGGAATCTCGTCGATCGCGGCGGCCACGTCATCTGGGCCAAGATCTATGCCGTGCAGCTCGCTCGAGCGGATCGTCAGGTCGGCCAGAGGCTCGCCCGAGTCGTCGGCCGCGGCGCCGGCCACGTCAGTCGGCGCCCCGGCAGCGGCA
The DNA here is from genome assembly GCA_003171255.1 of Chloroflexota bacterium. Classification (GTDB taxonomy): domain Bacteria; phylum Chloroflexota; class Limnocylindria; order Limnocylindrales; family CSP1-4; genus Fen-1039. The sequence continues at coordinate 21,546 of PMYK01000046.1, read as the reverse complement.
GTCTCGTCGATCCGAGCGCCCATTCGGACCAGCAGGTCGATCGCGGCACGGCGCGTGGGATTGACACTCACGGCGCGGAGGGTCAGCTCGGCGTCGGCGTGGATGGCCCCCGCCACAAGCCAGAATGCGGCAGCAGACGGATCGGCCGGGACTCTCTCGTCTACCGGTCGAACGCGCGCGCCGCCATCCAGGGTCCAGGCCACTGGTCCGCCTCTCGAACTCGTCGCCGGCTCACGCCGGACCTCGATGCCGCGGGACCGGAGCATCCGCTCCGTGTGGTCTCGCGTCGCTACCGCCTCGCGCACGGTCGTCTGCCCTTCCGCGCGTAAGCCAGCCAGCAAGATCGCCGACTTGACCTGGGCGCTTGGCACGCGGGTCGTGAAATCGATAGCTCGGAGCCGATTGCTACCGATGACGACCAGCGGCGGGAGGGTGTCCGAACGACGGGCGTGCAACACCGCGCCCATTGAGCGAAGCGGTTCGATGATACGGGCCACCGGACGGGTCCGCAATGAACCATCGCCGTCCAGGACGGCGAAGAATGGCAGGCTTGCCAGCAGGCCGGAGCAGAGTCTGAGGCTCGTTCCGGAGTTGCGGCAGTCGAGCACGCCGTCGGGTTCGTGGAGGCCGTCCGCGCCCGGCGAGACGACCCGATAGTCGACGTTGAGGCCATCCTCGCCGACCCGCTCGACGGTCGCCCCCAGGGCGGCCACGACCGCGGCCGTGGCTTGGACGTCTCGACCATCGCCCGCACCACTGACCAGGCAATCGCCTTCGGCGAGCGCGGACAGGATCAGGGCTCGATGAGAGATCGACTTGTCGCCGGGCAGCCTCGGCTCGCCGCGCAGGCGCGCGGCTCGAGAGACGGACCGGGACGGCCCCCCGGCAGGCGGCGACAGAGTCACAAGATCAGGGCTTCCTCGAAATCAATGCTTGCTCGCCCCGCCGACGTTGACCGGGCTGGTCATCGCGAACGGATCCTTGATTAGCGTCCGGACCTGCTCGTGGATCGTCAAGAGGGCGCTGGCCATGTTGGCGAACTGGTCGAACGTGAGCGACTGCTCACCGTCGGACCTCGCCTCGTCCGGGTTGGGGTGAACTTCGACCATGATGCCGTCGGCGCCGGCAGCCACCGCAGCTAGGGCCATCGGCCTGACCAGCCAGCGCTTGCCCGTGGCGTGGGACGGATCGACGATCACCGGCAGGTGGGTCAGGTGGTGGAGCAGAGGCACGGCCGTTAGGTCGAGAGTGTTGCGGGTGTAGGTCTCGAAGGTCCGAATGCCACGCTCACACAGGATCACGTGCGGGTTGCCCGACGAGACGATGTACTCGGCGGCCATCAGCNNATCAGCCACTCCTCGATCGTGGCCCCGTAGCCGCGCTTGAGCATGACCGGCCGGCCCGCCTTGCCGACGGCGGTCAGAAGCGAGTAGTTCTGCATATTCCGGGTGCCCACTTGGAGGATGTCGGAGTGCTTGGCCACGACCTCGACCTGGCCGGGCTCCATGACCTCGGTTATGGTCGGCAGGCCGGTTTCCTTGCTTGCCTCGGCCAGGTAGGTCAGCCCCTCGACGCCCAGCCCCTGGAAGGCGTACGGGCTGGTTCGCGGCTTGAAGGCACCGCCGCGAAGGATCGTCGCGCCAGCCGCGGCCACGGCCTTAGCGGTCTCGATCATCATCTCGCGGCCTTCGATGGAGCACGGGCCGGCCATGATCGTCAGGTTGCCATTGCCCACTTTGGTGCCCAGCACCTCGATGACCGTGTCCTCAGGGTGCGACTCGCGCGAGGCCAGCTTGTACGGTCGTGAGATCGGTGTCACCGACTCCACGCCTGGCATGATGGACAGCTTGCTCATTAGGAGATCCCTCACCGGAGCCACATCGCCCAGGACCGCGATAACTACTCGCTGGGTGCCGTAGTTGTCGTGGGGCGCGAGGTTGTACTGGCGCAGCTGATCGCGAACGTTGTTCGCTTCCTGCTCCGTGGCGCCCATCGCCATAACGATGATCATCTGGCGGTCCTCCTGCGTGGGGGCCTGTCGGCGAGGGTCCTGGTCGGGCAACAAAAAAGCAGAGGCGATGCCTCTGCTACACCCGGCACGACCCGCGATCCCGGGCCTAGGCTCCGGGAACGGTCATGCCGGGTAGCGGTAAAAGAAGAAGATGTGTTCCATAGCGTCCTCGCGACAGTAGCGGGCCGCGAGACCGGTGTCAAATCGAATCAGCTGGCAAAGCCCGTGGCGCTCGCGAGGGTTCCGCGGGTCGCCACCCAAGCAGCGACCCGCGGCTCCGGACTCCCTGAGCGATCGACGGCGAACCACGAGGAAATGGTTCGGGGCGTTCTAGCCGCGGGAGTCGAGGACTCTTCTCAAAGCGTCGAGCTCTGGCTCGGCCGAGGGACCCAGGGGCAGGTCGATGCGTCCGCCGGTCGTCGCCGATCGGAGGGCGGCCATCATGACCCCGAAACCCTTGAGAGCCCGCTCGCCGTTGCATGGATGAACCATGGACTCGTCGTCCAGCCAGTCGGCGATGCCCTGGATGTAGGGCGACATGTCGTGTTCATAGTCCATCGCTCCGGGGCCGCTCTGCACTCCATCGCGGGTCACCGCGCGCCAGCCGCCGCCCTTGCCGGCCTTGCCGGTCAGAACCTCGGCGAAGCCCTCGGTGCCCTGAGCGCCGATGCGGCATTTGTGCCACATCGAGTCGACCTCGGGGACGTCTGGGGCGTCGGCGCCGGTCTCGATGTAGCCGCGCACGCCGTTGGCGAACCCGACGATGGCGCCGATGTAGTCGGGCGATGTGTGGACGTCGGCGTACTTCTCGGTGCCCCACGCCTGGGCCGCGACCCATTCCGGCTCGGCGTAGTCGTTGTACCAGCTGGCGTACTCGATCATGTGGCTGAACATGTGCATCATCCAGCCGATCGAGGTGCCGTAGACGGTGTGGACGCGGCCGATGGCGCCGCTCTCGATTATCTCCTTGACCTTTGCGTAGTGGTCGCCGTAGCGGTGCTGATGGCTCACCACCGTCTTGACGCCGGCCGCTCGGGTCAGTTCGAACATCTCGATGGCTTCATTCATCGAGGTGGCGATCGGTTTCTCGTAGGCGATCAACTTCACGCCGGCGTCGACGCCGGCCTTTATCATCGGCAGCCGAAGCTGCGGCAGGGTGCAGAAGATGAAGACGTCCGGCTTCGTGTCGGCCAGCATCCTCGCTGCATCGTTGCTGCCGTAGGAGACGCCGAGCTGCGCCTTTGCGGCTTCCACCCGGGCTTCGTCGATGTCGCAGACGCCGACGAGCTCGAAGCGCGGGTTGTTCTTGACCGCGGTGGCGTGATGCATGCCGCGCTTCCCCAGCGCGGCAACCGCAACCTTGTAGATCTTGTCGACCATGGCGGGCCTAAGCCTTCCAGGCCTTCAGGACCTTGACGACCTCGTCCTGCTCTTCGCGAGTCAGCTCGGGGAACATCGGCAGCGAGATGCAGGAGTGAGCGTTCTGCTCGGCGTTTGTGAGCGGGCCGACCAGGCGCGCGCCCTTGCCCCACGGGAAGCCTTCCTGCTCGTGGATGGCGATCGAGTAGTGGGTCTTGGCGTCGATGCCGGCGTCGTTGAGGTGCTTGAGAAGGGCGTTGCGGTCCGCCGGGTTCACGACCTCAATCTCGTAGAGGTGGTAGACATGGCGGTAGCCGGGCTTGCGGTAGGGGAGGCGGATGAAGCTGACCCCGGCCAATTCCTTGTCGTACCGCGCCGCGAGGGCGATGCGCTGGTCGTTCCAGGCATGGATGTGCTTGATCTTGGCCGAGAGGACACCGGCCTGCAGATCGTCCAGTCGGCTGTTGAAGCCGAAGGAGTGATGATCCCGGGCGCCCGAGCCGTGGTTGCGCAGCTTGCGGACGGTGTCGTTGATGTACTGATGCTTGGTCCAGATCGCGCCGCCGTCGCCGAAGCAGCCGAGGTTCTTCTGGATGATGAAGCTGGTGCAGACCGCGTCGGAGAGCTCGCCGATCTTGAACTTGTCGCCGGCGGCGTCGAATGCCTGGGCGTTGTCCTCGATCACGAAGAGGCCGAACTCGTCGGCGATCTTGCGGATCTCGTCCATCGGGGCGGTCTGACCGTAGAGGTGAACCGGCATGATGGCCTTGGTCCGCTTGGTGATGGCCTTGCGGATGGCGGCCGGGTCGATGCAGCGGGTGTTGTCGTCGCAGTCGACGAGGACGGCGGTTGCGCCCGCGACCCAGATCGCCTCTGCCGTGGCGAAGAACGTGTTGGCGTTGGTGATGACTTCGTCACCCTCGCCGACGCCCATGGCCATCAGGACCAGCCACAGGGCATCGGTTCCGTTGCCGACACCGATGGCGAACCTGGCGCCGGTGTACTCCGCGAGCTCGGTCTCGAACTGCTTGAGCATCGGGCCCATCACGTACGAGCCGCTGGCGAGCACCCTCTCGATGTTCGCGTCGATCTCGCGCTTGATGTTCTCGTACTGTCGCGTGTGTCCGTAGAACGGAACCTTCACCGTGTGTCTCCTCCGTGCCTCGGCCGAGTTGAATGCGCCTTCCGGCGCAGGATCGATTGCTCTGTCAGAGCTGTGTCCGAGCTTCCCGGCTCGGTATGACGTCGGGGCCGCCAATCACCGTCGAGCGCTGCCGGCCAGCACCCAACCACGGGTGCAGCATTTCCGGACTTCCGTCGCGCTCCTCCGCTCGACGGTTCGCCGGCTCCGCCTCCTGTCTTCCGGGTCCGCTCGTACTTTGTCCAGCCCTTGGACAAAGTGAGAGTAGTGCCCGTGTCAAGTAGGCAGCCCGTCGTCGCCCCGCTCCTCGCTCGGGCACTTGACAGGGGCTCTAATCTTCCTTTGTCAATCACCTGGACAAAGTGTCCAACACCTGAACAAAGTGTCCAGCAGCTGGACAGAGTGTCCGGCGGAGGTGCGTGTGGAGCGGACTGCCAAGGCAACGAGCCACGAAACGCGAGAGCACAACGAGCGTCTGGTTCTGGCCACGATCTACGACCGTGCCCCCGTCAGCAGAGCCGATGTGGCGAGACTGACCGGCCTGACCAGGACCACCGTCTCCGACGTCGTCGAGGGCTTGCTCGCGTCCGGCCTTGCCCAGGCCATCGGCAGGGGTCCCTCCACGGGCGGCAAGGCCCCCATCCTGCTCGAGGTGCCCGATACGGCACGGCTCCTGATCGGAGTGGACCTCGGGGATCGCGTCTTCACCGCCGCGACTGTCAGCCTTCGGGGCGAGATCATCCATCGCGTTGAGGTTCCGTCCGAGGATGCCGACGGCGACGAAGCATTGGGTCTGGCCATGACCCTGATGGACCAGGTCATCGCCACCGCCGACGGCCCCGTCCTCGGCATCGGAGTCGGCGCCCCGGGCCTCGTCGACACGACCGACGGAACGGTCATAGAGGCGGTCAAGCGGGACTGGCGTGGGTTGCCCCTGGGTGCCCTCGTGGCCGAGCGCTTTAAGGTGCCGGTCTACGTCGCCAATGACAGCCAGGCCGCAGCGCTGGCCGAGCACGTCTTCACCGAAACGCGCGGCGCCAACCTGATCGTGATCAAGGTTGGTCAGGGCATCGGCGCCGGCATCGTCCTCAATGGCGAGCTCTTCCAGGGCGACCGATTCGGCGCAGGCGAGATCGGCCACACCGTGATGGACCCCAACGGCCAGGTCTGCCGTTGCGGCCGGCGCGGCTGCCTCGAGACCATGTCCAGCGCCCGAGCCGTCCTGACAAGCCTGGCCGCGCTGCGCGGACGGCCCGTATCGATGGACCAGGCGATCGCCGATTTCGAACAGCGCGATCCGCAGGTCCGGGCCATCGTCCTGGAAGCAGCGACGCACCTCGGAGAAGCCGCCGCAAGCCTGATCGGCGCTCTCCACGTCCGCCGGATGGTATTGGCGGGCACCATGGCCGCGTTTGGCGAGCCCTGGCTCAATGCCGTAAGGGCGGCGGCTTCAAGCCGATCGCTGGCGGCGCTCTCAGTGGACACCACCTTTGAGCTTGGCAGGATCGACGACATCGTCGTCCTCGGGGCGTCGGCGCTGCTGATGACCCGCGAGCTCGGCCTAAGTCTTCGCCCACTCCACCCGATGCCGCGACCTCGCACGTTCGTCAGAGAGGCCGCCGCCAAACCCACAACGCAGGCCGGTATCGAACCGCGTCTCGCCGTTGCCGAGAGAGGAGGACTTGCCGGCTGAAGGAAGGTCACCGAGCTGACCCGGAGAAACCGGTCGTCAGCGGAAGGCTGTTTTCGGTTTCACCAGGAGGAAGGAACAATATGAGGATGACGAGAGGAACGAAGCTCGTCCCGATCGCACTTGCCGCATTGATCGTGGCAGGCTGCTCGAGCAGCGCCGCGACACTGACCACCGCCCCGGCAACTCAGGGTCCGGCCGCGACCCAGGCCGCCGCGACCACGGCGCCCACCGCGGCGCCGGCGACCTGCACGACGCTCACCGTCTGGGCCATGCCCGGCACGTTCAGCAACAGCACATCCAACACACTCATCACCAACTTCGAGACTGCCCACCCGGGCTGTGTCGTCAACTACCAGGTCCAGCAGTGGAACGGCATCGTCACCAAGCTGACCACCGCTCTCGCCAGCAATAACCCGCCTGACGTCATGGAAATCGGCAATACAGACGCCATCACCTTCGAGGCCGCCGGTGCCCTTGCCGACCTCAGCAGCGCCCGCGCAATGCTCGGCGGCGGCACCTCCAATACGAGTGCCGACGCTGGCCAGCTCTGGCTCGCCTCGCTGAACGACGCGTCCGTGCTCAACGGCAAGCTCTTTGCTGTGCCGTTCTACGCCGGTGACCGCGTCCTGATCTACCGAACGGACCTCTTCAAGGCCGCCAACATCGACATCTCCACGATCACCAGCAAGGACAAGCTGATCGCGGCCGCCAAGACCCTGCAGACCGCCAACAAGTCCGTCACGGACTTCTCCGGCTTCTACCTGCCCGGTCAGAACTGGTACGCGCTCATGCAGATGATCTGGGACAACGGCGGCCAGATCGCGACCCAGGGCTCCGACGGCAAGTGGGCCGGCGCCCTCGAGACTCCAGCCTCCGAGAAGGGCATCCAGGACTACGTCGACTACTACAAGGCCGGCTCCACCGGTCCCGCCGACAAGGACGAGGCCAATCCGGCCCAGTACACCCTGTTCCTTCAGGGCAAGATCGGCATGATGATCGGTAATGGTTGGGAAGTCGGCATCAGCTACGGCGCCACGGGCGTCGTCAAGACCGCCGATCAGGTTGGCACTGCCCCGATCCCGAGCACCACTGATGGCAAGACCGTGCCGGTCTTCCTCGGCGGCTCCGTCATCGGCATCGCTGCCAAGTCCAAGAACATCGCCGCAGCGGAAGACTTCGTTGCCGAGCTGTCCACCCCGGCTGGCCAGAATGCAATGATCGGCGATGGTTGGATCCCGAGCCTCAAGCAGTTCGCGGCCAACATCCCGGACACCCCAGCCAATGTGACGCTGAAGATCCAGGCCTCTGAAGCCGCCGCGGGTTCCGGGTTCACCCCGAACGCCACGGGCTGGGCCGCCGTCGAGGCCAACAACCCGATCAAGGCCATGATGACCGCGATCCTGACCGGGCAGAAGACGCTCGATCAGGCGGCAAAGGATGCCGACGCTGCCATGAACGGCGTGATCAACGGTTAGTAGTACCGGTTTCCGCGTAACCACTCTGTAAAGAACTCGCGAGGGAGCGCACCAGATGACTCGGGCGCAACGGAAGGCAAAAACCCCCAAAGGCGCCTCTGCTCTGAGTGTCGCTCCCTCGCGCTATCACACGCGCAAGACAGCTGTACGGGACGCCTTGCCGTACGTTGCACTCGCGCCGGCGTTTCTCACATTCGTCTTGCTGCTGGGCTACCCGGTCCTCCTGCTCTTCCTCACGAGCCTGCAGCAGTTCGGGCTGTACGAACTCTTCAACAACATCACGACGTGGATCGGCGTAGACAACTACTACAACCTCATCTTCAACAGCCCCGCGGGTCTTCCTGACTTCGCCACGGTCCTCTTCCGAACCGTCGTGTTCATGGCTGTCAACGTCGCCCTGACGATCGGGCTCGGGACCCTGGTCGCGCTTCTACTCGCGAAACTGGATAGGTGGGTTCGACTGACCCTCACGTCGGCGATGGTTCTGGCCTGGGCCATGCCCGTCGTGACCGGCGCGGTCCTCTTCCAGTGGCTGTTCGACAGCAAGCTCGGCGTGGTCAACTGGGCGATCAGCAGCTTGGGCATCTTCGGTGACTATCTGAACCATTCCTGGTTCGCCACCGGCCTGACGACGTTCGCCGTGATCACGCTCCTGATCGTCTGGCAGGCCATCCCATTCGTGGCGCTGAGCCTCTACGCAGGCATCCTGTCCATCCCCAAGGAGCTGCCCGAGGCCGCCCGCGTGGATGGGGCCAGCGAGCGCCAGATCTTCAGCAATATCACCCTGCCGGCGCTCCGCCCGCTGTTGATGATGCTGATCTTCTTGTCCGTCATCTGGGACTTCAAGGTCTACACCCAGATAGCCGCGATGAACCAGGGAGGACCCGACGGGCAGACGATCACCCTTTCGTTGTACACCCAGATCCTCGGCCCCTCGGATGGACAATTCGGAGTGGCTGCCGCGGCCGCGGTGATCATGATGCTGCTGCTCCTAGTCGTGCTCGTTCCTTACATTCGCCGCATGGTCAAGTCGCAGGAGGAGCAGTGAGCCGCCGCACGAGCCGCATCGTCACCAACGGCCTGGGGATCCTGGCCTCCCTCTTCTTCGTCTTCCCGGTGTACTGGATGGTCAACACGGCCTTCAAGAGCGCCGACCAGTTCCAGACGTACACCCCGGTCTTCATCCCGATCCCCACGCTGGACAACTTCATCAAGGCGCTGGGCGAGCAGAACCTCGCCCAGCTTGTCCGAAACAGCGTCTTCGTCACGGTGTCGACCGTGCTCCTGTCGCTGGTCGTGGGTTTCCTCGCGGCGGTGACGCTGGCGCGCGTCAGGTTCCGCGGCCGAGCAAGCTTCCTTCTGCTCGTGGCAGTCGCCCAGATGGCCCCCTTCGAAGCCCTGCTGATCCCCATCTTCCTGGCGATCCGGAACGGGCTCCCCGGGCCCTTCGGCGTCCTGCCGATCGGCTACAACCAGGTGCCGACGCTGATCCTCATCTACTTCATCTTCACTCTGCCGTTCACGATCTGGTCACTGCGCGGCTTCGTGGCGGGTATCCCGGTCGACCTGGAAGAGGCCGCGCTGGTAGATGGCGCGAGTCGGTTCCAGGCCTTCATGAAGGTCACCCTGCCCCTGCTGGCGCCGGGACTCGTCGCAACGTCGATCTTCTGTTTCATCACGGCCTGGAACGAATACTTGTACGCCTACACATTCATGGCCGACCCGACGAACTACACGCTGCCCGTCTGGCTGGTGTCGTTCAGATCCAACTTCGGCACCGACTGGGGCGCCACGATGGCAGCGTCCACGCTGTTCACACTGCCGGTCCTGATCTTCTTCTTGATCGTTCAGCGTCGAATGGTCGGCGGCCTGACGCAGGGCGCCGTTCGCGGATAGACATTCTGGGCGCCCGGCCATGGGCACGGTCGGGCGCCCCTTCACTGATGATGCTGCCCGACCTGGCGCTTGCCGTGCCGCAGGATGGCAATCGCCCCGACTTCCCATGGGGTTCTTCTCTCGTTGCGCTTGCCCCGGCGCCGGAATGCTTCAAGCCCACGCGGGCTGGCGGACTCGATACGCTAGCTTCGTCAAACAAGTGAAGGTGACGTAGGCCTCGTGATCAAGCTGTTCGGTCAACTGCTGGCTCCCGAAGACCGCGGGCTGTGCCTGGTCTCCGTCGAGGGTGGCGTCGTGGTCGCAATCGAGCCGGCAGCCGAGCCAATCGAGGGCTGCCTGGGCGACAAAGGGACCAGGATTCTTCCGGGACTGCTCGATATCCAGGTCAACGGCGCATTCGGTGACGACTTCGCCGACCCCTCCACGGACATGGATCGCATCTGCAAGGGGATGCTCAGCTTCGGCGTGACCGGCTTCGTCCCGACCGTGGTGACTTCGCCAGCCGCTGCCTATGGGCCCGTCCTGGCCAACCTGCGTCGACCGCCGCGTCCCGGCGAGTCGCGAGTGCTGGGCGTTCACATCGAGGGGCCGTTCATCAGCCCGGCGTACCGCGGCACGCACAGCGAGCAGCACGTTCGCCTGCCGAACATCGACGAAGCCTCGCGCTGGCTCGATGAGGGCGACGTCCGCTATCTCACGCTCGCCCCCGAGTTGGCGGGTTCTCTGAACCTCGTTTCGTTCCTCGTCAAACGGGGCGTGCGCGTCTCGATGGGCCACACCAACGCAACCTGGGCCGAAGCCGGCGCCGCTGTCGAGGCGGGCGCCAGCATGGCCACTCATCTCTTCAACGCTATGCGACCGTTCAAGCACCGCGATCCGGGCATCGCCGGGTTCGTCCTGGCCACGCACACCCCGGCGGGCTTCATCGGCGACGGCAATCACATCGCCTTCGAGACGATTCGGATGCTCGTCCGCATCAAGGGCCCGGACGAGCTGGTGCTGGTCACCGACGCCCTGGCGGGCCTCGGCATGCCGCCGGGCAAGTACATGTTGGCCGGCCACGAGTACATCTCGGACGGGACGTGCGGGAGACTGGCCGACGGAACTCTTTCGGGCTCGCTCCTGCCGCTTAACAAGGCGATCCGCAACCTGGTCGAGAAGGCGGGCGTGGATCCTTCGACTGCCGTTCGATTCGCCACGGCCAACGCCGCCCGCGTCATCGGCATGGAAGACACGCTGGGTCGCGTAGAGGTGGGTAGAGGCGCGGATATCGTCCTCGTCGATGAGGATTGGCAAGTGCGCGTCACAATCGTCGATGGCCACCTGGCCTATCAGGCTGAGGCCGTGCGATGAGCGATGCCGGCCGCCAATCACGCGCGCTCCCGTATCTGGATGCCCTCTCGACGGTCCTGGGCCGGGCCAAGGCGTCCAACGTCGAGTCATTGCCGGCCGCGGCCGAGCTGGTCGCCGATGTGGTTGCCCGCGACGGGATCGTCTACGTCTTCGGGAGCGGCCACTCCCAACTCGCGGCGCTGGACCTCAACATGCGGGCGGGCAGCATAGCCCCGCAGCAGGTCATCTTCGATCCGATGTGGGGCGTCTCCGAACTCGTCGCGGGCTACGGCGCGACTCTGCTGACCGAAGTGACCTTCACGCCGGCCGACTGTCTTGTCGTGATCAGCAACTCGGGCACCACGTCCGCTCCCATCGAGATCGCCAAGGCGGCCCGAGCCGCGGGGACGCCGGTCATCGCGGTCACTGCGGTCGAGATCTCGCGAGCATCGAAGCCCCGCCACTCGTCCGGCCAGAAGCTGTTCGAGTTCGCCGACATCGTCCTCGACAATGGTGGCGTGACCGCCGACGTGGCCGTCCGGGTCGGCCTGGTGGGTGTGGGGGCGACATCCACCGTCGTCGCGGCCGCGCTCCTCCACGAGGTAGTCGTGGAGGCCGTCTTCGCGCTGGCCGCGCGTGAGATCGAGCCGCCAGTCTACCGGGCCAACTCCGAGGATGGTGGGCCGGAGCACAACGCTCGTCTGCGGGAGCGGTATCGCGGCCGCCTCCACAGAGTGCCGTAGATGCAACCGTCCGCGCAATCTGCGAGGCGAGTGACGGCCGGGGGCGATGGGCCGGCGATAGGGCCCAGGCCGCTTGACGCCTACCTCGTCGCGCCTCGCGTCGCGCCGCCACTCGATGCCGCCTTCCGCCCGGCCGTGCTGGCGCGGCGAGCCCTGGCCGCGGCCGTCCGCAACTCCGGGCTCGGCATCGCGGCCGCCGTCGCCGTCGAGCAGCCCGGCGCGGCCATTTGCACCGCCGATATCCAACTCTTCCCCGAGAGTCACCCCGGAGCCGCCGCCAGCCGCGCCATCTGCGAGCGCGTGGTGAAGGCGCGCCTCTGGTCGTGCGGCGGGACACGTCTCTGGGTGGACGGTCCGGCCGAGCTGGTCGACCAATTGCGCCGCCACTACCTCGAAGATCCGGCGGGTCGTTGGGATGCCTACATGTTGGGTGAGGCGGTCTATGGCTTGCCATTCGAGATCGTCGCGGCTCCGCGCGATCGGTTCCCGGTCTCGCAGGAGAAGCACACCGATCTCGGCCGTCATCTGGATGGCTGCCGCATCGGTTTCGATCTCGGCGCGAGCGACCGCAAGGCGGCGGCGGTGATCGATGGCGAGGTCGTCTTCAGCGAGGAGATCCTGTGGGACCCCTCGCGCCAGGCCGATCCACAATGGCATTTCGACCAGATCATGGATTCGCTTCGCCGCGCCGCCGCACACCTGCCGCGAGTGGATGCGATCGGCGGCAGCGCCGCGGGGATCTACGTCGACAGCCAGATCCGCGTCGCCTCGCTCTTCCGTTCGGTGCCGCCCGACGTCTTCCAGGCGCGCGTGCCCGGTCTCTTCGACGAAATGAAGAGGGCCTGGGGAGGGATTCCGTTCGTCGTGGTCAACGATGGCGAAGTAACCGCCCTCGCTGGTTCGATGGTGGGCAATGTCGGTGGGCTGCTCGGGATTGCGATGGGCTCGAGCGAGGCCTCCGGGTTCGTGAATCGCGAGGGACGCCTGACATCGTGGCTGAACGAGCTGGCGTTCGCCCCGATCGACTACGGGCCTGCGGCCCCGCGCGACGAGTGGTCGGGCGATCGTGGCTGCGGCGTCCAGTACATGTCACAGCAGGCCGTGGGGCGGCTTCTCGCGCCGGCCGGAATCGAGGCCGACCACGCCATGCCGCTGCCCGACCGGCTCGTCCTGGTGCAACAACTGATGCAGGCCGGGGACGAGCGAGCGGCTCGCGTCTACGAGACGATCGGCGCATACCTCGGATACGCGCTGCTCGAATACCGCGACATCTATGACTTCGACAACGTGCTCGTGCTCGGGCGGGTGGTAACGGGCATCGGCGGCGACATCATTCTCGATTGGGCCAGGCGAGTCCTCGCCTCCGACGAGGCCGACCCAGGCGCGGACCAAGCCGCGGGCGAGAGAGCCCCGGCCATTACCTTCCACACTGTCTCCGAGCGCGACAAGCGGCACGGCCAGGCCGTCGCCGCAGCCAGCCTGCCCGCTCTTCTCCTTCTATGAGACGCGGTCGCGCGCCCATGAGCTGCGATCATCAGGCTAGTCGGATCGAGCCCGATTCGCGCGGTCGCCGCGAAGCGTTCGTGCAGAATGGCGGCGGCTCGCGAGTCGGCTTGCCGGATATGTCGGGCCTCTGGTTCCTTGACCCCGGTGCTACCGTGACCTCGAAGAATGCTGACGGCCGTCAGTCCGCCCATTCCGGTGGAGGATGTGTCGATGAGCGATCGGAAGCCAGATTCTGAGTCCAATGTTCTCGCGATCCCAGGCGCGGACGTCGCTGCCCCCGCGCCCGTACGGAGGCTCAGCGATGACCTTGGGCCGGACGATCCTGAGGCCCAGGGCTCCTGGAAGATCCCGCTTGGTCCGATAGACGACATCGTGGCCAAACAGGAAGCCCTTCCCGAGCCGGTGGCGGCAGGCCACGGGGGCGGTCTGCTGCACCGCATCACCCACAGAGGCTGACGGACGAGACCCGGCCGGCCCGAAGAGAATCGAACGACCCCGAGAGTTCTCGGGGTCGTTTCACGTCCAGTTGTTGGCGCGCCCGGCGGGACTCGAACCCACGACCTCCAGGTCCGCAACCTGGCGCTCTATCCACTGAGCTACGGGCGCGCGCGGCTGTGTCTCTCGCGGAAGACTGGCGGAGAGGGAGGGATTTGAACCCTCGAGGCAGGTTACCCCACCTGGCGGTTTAGCAAACCGCTGCACTAGGCCACTATGCGACCTCTCCAGAGTCACAGCGGCCGGAATTCTAGCATGGCCGGCCGTCGTCGCAGCGGGGGTTGGCCCCGAAACCGCGATGGTCCGCCCGGGCACGTTCTTGCGGCGGGTCAGGCTGTGATCCTGAAAGACCCGAAGAGGGCCGCGGTGGTGGTCTCTGAGGTCTGGTTGGCCCCCCCTGCCGACGTAGACGTAGTAGAGGTCGTTGCGGACGACGAACAGCTCTGCGTCGATTGTGCCCTTGGCCGACGAGGCGACCTGAGCCACCGCCTTGTCCAGCTCGTCGGCGGGCTCGCCGACCTACTCCTCTGCCAGCCCCTCGAGACGGAACCTGACGAAGAGTCTCGTGATGAGACCGCCGCCAAGCCGCTCGCGCCCGATGTCGCTGGGTTCGAGGCCGGCCGCTATGGCGACCTCGGCCATCTGCGACGATCCCAGGGTCAGGAGGTCGAGGTCATAGATCAGGGCGACCCCGCCCGACCGGAGCACGCGCGCGATCTCGGCGAAGACGTCCGCAGGCTCGGCCCAATGATGCAGGCTCAGCGTTGAAACGACGACGTCGACCGACGCGTCGCCGAAGGGCAGATCGGCGGCGTCGCCGACCACGAACTTCAGCCGCCCGTCGGTCGTCGCGTGGCGTCCAGCCCACAGCAGCATGCTCGGCGAGAGGTCCAGGCCGATTATCCGAGCGTCGCGGAGACGCTGCGAGATCGCCACCACCAGATCGCCCGGCCCGCATCCCAGGTCCACGATCGTGGCCCGGCGGGTGCGCCGGGCGGCGAGTTCGACCGCCACGTCTTCGGCCACCTGGCGGTACAGGCGGCCGAGTAGCGGTGCGAGGACGCGCGCGTAGGTGCCGCTCTCCGGTTCCGAGAAGCGCTCGACGCGGGCATCGACCCAGCGCGCCAGGGCCCGGGCCCCTAGCCGGCCCGGCCTCGTGAGCACGGCCAGGACGCCGACCAACAGCAGCGCGGAGAGCAGGCGGCGAAAGCCCATCTGGGGACGGCGCATGCCGCGGCGCCCGACCTTCGACGGGCTGCCATCAGCGATGGAATCGACGGTGCCGCGGCGGAGAAGCTTCATGGCAAATACCTGCTCGCCCTGTCCACAAGGTATTGAGGGTACGACCCGGGGCCGACACGGATGCGGGGTAGCGTCAACCGGTTGGGCCAGGTCTCGGTCTGCGAGCCGCCCTGGATCACGGCGGTTTCGATGCAGGCTCGAACCCGCCGGTCCGTGAGAGCGACGTGCCCAGGCTCGGCTGCGCAGAGTCGAGATGGTTCGACGCGGTTGCCTGCGCCGTCGCCCGCACGCTCGACGGTGCAGTCGCCGACGGGATAGCGCCGCCCGCCTGCGATCGGCCCAGCCCGGAGCCCACCAGCGACGCGGCGATCACGGCTGCCACGAGCACGAGGAACAGGCCGGCAATGCCGACTGGGGCGGCCCCGATCGCCCAGGACCTGGACAGGCGCTGACGCGGAACGGCGGCCGGTTCTATCTCCCTCACGGCCGGTATTGTGAAGGTTGGTCGCCCGTTCGGTGAGGTCCGGCCGTCCAGCCGGCCGAGAACGGTCGTGCGAGCGTCCGCGCGGCAAGGATGCTGGGTATGCTCGTGCCGGAAAGCAGCAGTCCGAAAGGGAACCGAATGGAGAGCGTCGGATTCGTTGGCCTCGGCACGATGGGTGCCTCGATGGCGGCAAACCTGCTTCGTGCGGGCGCGTACCTTACCGTCTGGAACCGTACTGCGGCGAGGGCGTCTGCGGCCATCGAGCTGGGCGCCAGGGCGGCGGTCTCGCCCGGCGACGTTGCGGCTCGATCGGACATCACGGTCATTTGCGTCTCCGATACGCCTGATGTCGAAGCCGTCCTGTTCGGCTCCGATGGCATCGCCGGTGCCGCTCGATCAGGCGGCCTCGTGATCGACTGCTCGACGATCTCGCCGGACTCAACTCGGGACTTCGCCCGCCGGCTTGCGGCCCGAGGCGTCGGCCTCGTGGACGCCCCCGTCTCGGGCGGCTCGGAAGGTGCGCGTCTCGGGACCCTGACCATGTTCGTTGGCGGAACGGAAAGCGATGTGGCCCGAGCCATGCCGGTGCTGGAGGCAATGGGCAAGACGATCACGCACCTGGGGCCCGTCGGCAGCGGCCAGGCCGCCAAGGCCGTCAATCAGGTGATCATCAGCGGCTACTACCTCGGCGTGGCGGAGGGAATTGTGCTGGGCATCAAGGCCGGTCTGGCCCCTGACCGGCTCGTCGAAGCCCTATCGGGCGGTGCCGCCCAGAGTTGGGTACTCAACAACCGCAGCGGCCGGATGATCGACGACGAATACCCGCTCGGCTTCCGCCTCGCGCTCCATAGAAAGGATCTCGGCATCGCCCTGGAGATGGCGAGGGGACTCGATCTCGACCTGCCTGTGGCCGAGCTTACGGCGGCGATCGAGGATCGACTCATGTCCGCCGGCCACGGGGACGAGGACATGTCCGTTCTCGCTCGAGCCATCCGCGGCGGCTCGGAATGAGAAGCCGCGTAGCCTTCGCTCGGTGGTAGCTCCCCGTCCGGGGTCTGCCTGGGCCCCCAGCCGGCCTGTATGATCGTGCCATGAACTACGAACTGTTCATGGGAGAGGCTCTGGCAGAGGCCCAGACGGCACTCGATCAGGGCAAGGCACCCATCGGCGCCGTGGCCGTAGTCAACGACGCGATGGTCGCCCGGGCCCACGACAGAGTCCAGGAGTCGAATGATCCCACCGCGCATGCCGTAGTCGTGGCGCTTCGCGAGGCCAGCCGCAAGCTGGGCCGCGATCGTCTCGCGGATGCCACGATCTTCGTGACTCGCGAGCCATGCCCCATGTGCGTCGGGGCGCTCCTCGCGAGCGACGTCGAGGCTCTCGTCTACGCAGTCTCGAACCAGGTCGACGGTGCAGCCGGTACCGTGCTCCAGCTCGCCCAGGACGGCCGGCTGGCTCGCAAGATCAAGGTCGTCAGCGGCATTCGCTGCGAGGAAGCCGAGGAGATGTTCGCCAGAGGCGGACCGGTCGATCTTCTTCGTTCCGAGAGGCTCAAGCCCGCCCTCGGCTGATCCAGACCCGGTCGATTCGGCCCCGGTCGTCTCTTGTCGCGGCTCTGGTATTCTCTCGCGCGGAGAGGTGTCCGAGTGGTTGATGGTGCCGCTCTCGAAAAGCGGTGTGCGAGAGCACCGAGGGTTCGAATCCCTCCCTCTCCGCCACTCATCTGATCCCAAGCCCGCAGGTGCGGGCCGTCGCCGGCCTGGCCGGTTGGCGACGTCACCGGTTCGTGGACCGGTGAGCCTGGCCCGCGAAGGGCCGTCGCCGCGGAGAGGTCGCCTAGTGGCCTAGGGCGCCGCACTGGAAATGCGGTTTGGCGCAAGCCATCGAGGGTTCAAATCCCTCCCTCTCCGCCATTCCTCGTGGCCGAGTTCGTGACCTGACAGGCCACTTGAGGGTCTACGCCGATCTTTCGCCAGCTGGGCTGCGCCCCAGCATTCTTCAGCCGGCACGCGACCAGTTCCTAATCGGGTATCGGCAGGCTTACTGATGGGCCACAGTGCGAGTCATGAACACCATCGGGATAGCCCAAAGCTAATGGTCCCTGCCCGCGTCCGGTCAGGCCACCGGTCTGGACCTCCGGACTCGCCCCGCCGGCCTGCTATGATTCACGGGCCGTGCTAGGCGGGGAACTAGCGGTGCCCTGTACCTGCAATCCGCTATAGCAGGGCTGAATTCCCTCCCGAGGTCCCCGTTCTCGAAGGCCGCCACTCTTGGTGACGTTGAGGGCCGGGTTCCGCGCAGCGTCGGCTCGTGAACCGTGTCAGGTCCGGAAGGAAGCAGCACTAAGCGATGATCGTCGGGTGCCGCGGTTCAGCCTGGTCTGAGCTACCTCCTGTGGTGGGCGCGGGAACGACGGATCGACGGAGGGTGCACGGCACTCCAACCCGTGGTCGGCTGATTCGCCCGGCGGCCTCGGCCTTCGGTTCGCCCTTGCCGGCAGGAGCGTCGTGAGCTCGACTCCAGCGCATCAGGCCATATACCGACGCTGGCGCGCCCAGACATTCGGCCAGATCGTCGGTCAGCAGCCCGTCGTCGAGACGCTGCGCAACGGCGTGCGTTCCGGTCGAACGTCCCATGCCTATCTCTTTGTCGGGCCCCGCGGCACCGGCAAGACCTCGATGGCGCGAATCCTGGCCAAGGCTCTCAATTGCTCCGACCTGCATGACGGCGAGCCGTGCGACGAGTGCCCATCGTGCGTCGCCATCCGCGAGGGTAGGGCGCTGGACGTCATGGAGATGGACGCCGCCTCCAACAACCGCGTCGACGACATGCGCGACCTGCTGCCGCGGATCTACACGACACCGTCGGACCTGCGACGGAAGGTCTTCATCGTCGACGAGGTCCAGCGCATCAAGGAAGGCTGGGACGTGCTCCTCAAGACGCTCGAGGAGCCGCCCGACCATGCCGTCTTTGTGTTCTGCACGACCGATAGCAGCAGCATTCGTCCGGCGGTCTTGTCGCGAGTTCAGCGCTTCGACTTCCGCCGTCTGACGGTCGCCGAGATCGCCGGCAAGCTCCGAACGATCCTCGATGCGGACGGTCGAACGGCCGAGCCCGACGCCATCGACCTGATCGCACGGCTGGCGGCCGGCGGCATGCGGGACGCCGAGTCGATGCTCGATCAGCTTCTCGGCGCGGACCTTGCCGCCCTGACGGCCGACCGGGTGCGCGAAGTGCTCGGCCTGGTCGACGGGGAGACCGTCGAGGCGTTCCTGCGGGCGCTCGTGTCGGGCCAGCCGATGGCCGGCATCGAGCTTCTCGACGACCTTGAGGAGCGCGGCCGGGACCTCAGGGCATTCACCGAACAGGCGATCGAGCGGCTGCGGATCGCGCTGGTCGCGTCGCTGGGGCGGGGAACGCCCGACGGTCTGGCCGCCGCCGGCACAATGCAACTGGCGTCGGCTGCCCGCCGGCTCGCCTCGCTCGATCCAACCCATCCGGGTCCGGGTGGCCTCCGACTCCAGCTCGAACTCGTCCTTCTCGCGCCGGCCGAGGGTGCGGTCTCGGCCCTGCCGGCGTTCCCGGCGGCCCTCGATCGACCGGTCTCGCCATCCGCCTCGGCCATCAAGTCGGCGGTTCCTCCTGAAGCGGTGTCGGCCCCGCCGATTCCTCGAGTTTCCTCGGCGCCCGACCCTGGTCGGCCGGCTCCGCCCAACCAGTCGGCTCTGCCCAACCCCGAGCGGTCGTCACTGCCCGCACAGTCGGCTCCGCCGGCAGAATCGGCTGCGTCGTCCACGCCGGAGCCCGCCCGCTCGGCTGCCAGGTCGACTGCGGCGGCGCGACCGAATCCCAAGGCTTCGCCGCCAGCGCCCCCGCCGGGCCCGACTCGAACCGGACCCACCCTCCAATTGCTGTTGGAGCGCTGGGCCGAGATCGTCGAGGTGATCAGCAAGAGCCCGCCCACGAAGCCGCTCATCCTCGCCTGCCGCCCCGTTGGCGTCGACGGCGCCGTTGTCACTCTCGGGTTTCCGGAGGCGCAGTCCTTCTTCAAGGACGTGGCCGAGCGACGCCGTACGATCCTCGAAGATGGCGTCAGCCGGGTGCTGGGCATACCCGTGTCTGTCCGCTGCGTGGCCGCGAACGTGGAGGTCTCGCCGCTGCCCGAAGACCCCGACAGCGCGCGTCTTCTGACCGAGTTCCGCCGCATATACGGCGAAGACGCAGTCGACGTCGGCGACGTGGACTGAGTGGAGGGCCGGTCATCCGGCCGTTCGCTGGCGCCCGGCAGCTTGCATGTTGTCCGTCCGCAAGGCTTGCCTGGCTGCCGCTCCCCGCTTATGGACCCTGGAGCCGGCTTGGATGTCCGCCATATTCACGGGGCGACTCGCCGGTGCGACAGGCAGGCGGTACTGATGAGATTCGACTGGACCGGGGCCGTCGAACCGCGTCCTGGTCGCCCTGGAGCCATGTCATCGAGACCCGATCCGCCGTCGGGACGAGTCATGCCGAGGTCCGAGTGGTGGCGAAACGCCGCCCGCTGCCACAATCGAGTCACCGGATGACTGTCGCGGACAACCGGCCGCTCGCCCCGCACCCTTGGGCGTGCACGCGGAGGCGGTTTCGGCCAGACTTCGATGATCGCGGACGCAGTCGGCGGTAGGGTCGTCAGGAGGAACCAACCCATGGGCATGGCCAACCTGCAGCGGATGGCGATGCAGATGCAGCAGGACATGCTGCGAGTCCAGAATGAGCTGGCCGAGACCAGGGTCGACGGTTCGGCCGGCGGCGGCGTGGTCAAGGCCGTGGCGACCGGCAAGCAGGAGATCGTGAGCATCACCATCGACCCGTCGGCCGTGGATCCATCCGACGTGGAGATGCTGCAGGACCTGATCGTGGCCGCGATCAACGACGCTCTGCGGGCGGCACGCGAGCTGGGCGAGGCCAAGATGGCGGCCGTCACCGGCGGCCTTCGCCTGCCCGGAATGTAGCTCGCCACCGTGGCCGCGCCCCTTATCGAGCCGGTAGCCCGGCTCATCGAAGCCTTCGCCCGATTGCCCGGCATCGGACCGAAGACTGCCTCGAGGCTGACCTTCCACATTCTTCGCGCCCCCGAGACGGAGGCCCGGGCCCTCGCGGCTGCGCTCATCGCCGTCCGCGAGCAGGTCGTGTTCTGCGAGCGTTGCTTCAACATCAGCGACCAACCGGTCTGCTCCATCTGCTTGGATCCCAGGCGCGACTCGACCCGCGTATGCGTGGTCGAGGAGCCGCTGGACGTCCTGGCACTCGAGCGCACGAGCGAGTTCAAGGGGCTCTACCACGTCCTCCATGGGGCCATCTCGCCGATCGACGGAGTGGGGCCGGATCGACTGAAGATCCGCCAGCTGTTCGAGCGAGCGGAGGAGGCGCAACGCTCCGGTCAGCGCTTCGAAGAAGTGGTCATCGCCACCAACCCGACGCTCGAGGGAGAGGCCACGGCCATGTACCTCGCCGAACGCCTGGAGCCACTCGTCGGCAGCGTGACGCGTATCGCCCGCGGCCTGCCGGTCGGTGGCGATCTCGAGTACGCCGATGAAGTCACCCTGATCCGCGCCCTCCAGGGCCGCCGGGCCATCTGATGACCCGTTCGCCCGCTTCTATCGCCCAGATAACCGCCCGCCAATCCAGGGGTACCCAATGAGCCATCTCATCAACGAGATCCTGCTCCGCCTCGCCAAGCTCGTCGCAGCCGGCATCGTCGGCGCGATTCTGTATGCGGTCGCGCTCGTCTTCCTCCAGATCAGCCCGTCGTTCGAGGTCGCGGCGCTCTGCTGGATCTCCGCCGGGGTCGCACTTCTCCTCGTGGAGAGCAGCCCGCTCTAGGGGAACCGGCCGCCCGGCGAAGGCCGCCGAAGGCCCCGTTTGACACCCGGCTCGGGGGCCCCTACTATTCGCCCTCGCGCCTGGTCCGGCGGTTCTCTGGACCGTCGGCGAGCGGGCCGCCTCGGTTCCCCTCGCTTGACAGTGATGAGGTTCGCCCTCATCATTTGAGCGTTGCGCTTGGCGCGGTTTCGCGTCAGCGTGGGCACCTTAACAATTGAAGAGTGGCAGGAAATCCGGTAAGGATTCGAGCGGGAATAACCCTCGGACTTAGTCAGCCGCAAGGCTGAGGTTTTGTCGGAGAGTTTGATCC
>PMYK01000011.1 GCA_003171255.1 Chloroflexota bacterium | reverse complement strand
CGAATACGGGTCCGGTCGGTGCGAGGTGCGGGAGCGGCCGGGCCGGATGGCGCGGCCGGAACCGGGTCGGGGCGGCCTCTAGTCTCATCCATCCTCCCAGCTTAGCCGAGCGACGTACGCGAGGCGTGGTAGCGTGACCACGTGCCCACGCCGCGCCTGTATGTGACCGACGCCATCGTCCTGTCCCGTTTCGACTACGGCGAGGCAGACAGGATCATGACGCTCTTCACGCCGGCCCACGGCAAGCTGAAGGCGATCGCCAAGGGCGTGCGACGTCCGACCAGTCGGATCGGCGGTGCGCTCGAACCCATGGCCGAGCTCAAGGTGGCCCTGGCCCGCGGCCGAACCTTCGACGTCGTGACGCAGGTCGAGGTTACCCACGCCTGGCTGCGCCTGCGCGACACCCTTGAATCCGCGGCGACGGCATGGTATCTCGCCGAGCTGGCGGATCGCTCCATCGAGGAGCGCCACGAGACCGAGGGGCTGTATGCGCTGCTGCGCCGAGCCTACGAGCTGCTCGACGCGGGCATGGAATCGGGTCGCGTGGCCCGCTGGTACGAGATGCACCTGGCCGACGAGCTGGGCGTTCGACCCGAGGTGGACCGCTGCGTCGAATGCAACCGCATGCTGGAGGCGGACGAGCACTTCCGCTGGGTCCCGCCGCTTGGCGGCCTGCTGTGTTCGCGCTGCCCGGGTCCGCCGGTGGAACGGGCGGCCATCTCCGTGGACGCGGTCAAACTGCTCAAGGCATACCAGCGCATGGACGTCGAGGCGCTGGCCGGGCTCCGGCTCGCGCCCGCCGTCGAGCGTGAGGTCGAGGATGCGATGCGGACATTCCTGCACGTCTCGCTCGAGCGCGACGCCCGCTCGCTCGAGTTCCTCGACGAGGTCCGGCGCGGCTCAAGCGGCTCGAATCCGCCGACGATGGCGCGGTCTACGCCGGGACGAACGTCGGGATGAAGGCGCGGTAGATCGCCAGGTCGTCGGCTGCCGTGCCGGCAGGCCGGCAATAGTGCTCGGGTGGCTACCGGCCACGGCAGGGGGAGGACTGCCGCCGAAGGCTCGGCCGCCCACGCTCCCGGCATGCGAGAATTGCGGCCGCGCCCGAGCGTTCGTTCGACAGCCCTGTCCCGAGGAGACACTGAGTGACCGCCAACCCGACACCACCGACCGACGACCCGGGGCCGTCCGTCGCCAATCTCGAAACGATCGTTTCGCTGTCCAAGCGGCGCGGCTTCATATTCCCGAGCTCGGAGATCTACGGCGGAATCAACGCCGTGTGGGACTACGGGCAACTCGGCGTCGAGCTCAAGAACAACGTCAAACGGGCCTGGTGGCGGGCAATGGTCCAGGAGCGCACGGACATCGTTGGCCTCGACGCCAGCATCATCATGGCGCCCCAGGTCTGGGTCACTTCCGGCCACGTCGCCAACTTCACCGACCCCCTCGTTGAGTGCCAGACCTGTCGCCGCCGCTACCGGCTCGATGAGCTGCCCGGCGCCGAGAACTTGACCAACACCGAACTGATGGACCCCGAAGTCGTCGAACGCCTGGGGCTCAAGTGCCCGGCCGACGCCGGACCGCTGAGCCCCCCGCGCCGCTTCAACCTGATGTTCAAGACCTACATGGGCCCGGTCGAAGAGGAGGCCGCGCAGGTATACCTCCGCCCGGAGACGGCGCAGGGCATCTACGTGAACTTCAAGAACGTTCGCGAGACCGCCCGCAAGAAGCTGCCCTTCGGCATCGCCCAGATCGGTAAGGCCTTCCGCAACGAGATCAGCCCCGGCAACTTCGTCTTCCGGATGCGCGAATTCGAGCAGATGGAGATGCAGTACTTCGTCAAGCCGGAGACGGCTGCGGCCACGTTCGAGTACTGGATGCCGCGGCGGCTGGCCTGGTACGTGCGCTACGGCGTCAACCCCGCGCGCCTTCGCTTCCGCGAGCATCGCCCGGACGAGCTGGCCCACTACGCCAAGAAGGCCGTCGACGTCGAGTACCGCTTCCCGTTCGGCTGGAAGGAGCTCGAGGGCATCCACAACCGCGGCGACTGGGACCTCGGGCGCCACCAGGAGGCCACGGGCGAGAACCTCGAGTACTTCGACCCGGCAACCGAGGAGAAGTACATTCCGTGGATCGTCGAAACGTCGGCCGGCGGTGACCGGGCGGCCTTCACGTTCCTGATCGACGCCTACCGCGAGGAAGAAGTCCGCGGCGAGAAGCGCGTCGTGCTTGGCTTCAACCCGGAGCTGGCGCCGTACAAGGTGGCGGTCCTGCCGCTGCTCAAGAAACGCGACGAGATCGTGGAGAAGTGCCACGCTCTCCGCGACGACCTGGCGAAGGACATCATGGCCGTCTACGACGACACGGCCGCCATCGGCAAGCTATACCGGCGCCAGGACGAGATCGGCACGCCGTGGTGCGTCACCATCGATGTCGAGTCGCTCGAAGACGGCAAGGCCACGATCCGCGACCGCGATTCGATGGAGCAGATTCGGGTCGACCTCTCGCAGGTGAAGCCGTTGATCCTCGAGCGACTGGCCGCGGCGCGCGCTTAGCGTCAGGCTGCGGCGTGTCCGAATCCGTCTCGGGCTCCCGGTCGCCAGGGTTGCGACTGCCCGACGCAGTCATCCCGCTTCGGATCTCGAGCAACGCGTTCTGGCTGGGTGGGATGGCGCTGGCCTTCCTTTGCGTCGTCGTGATCGTAGGCTCGCCATTTTGCGGGTTCGTCGACTTTCCACAGTTCTGGTCGGCCGGGCAGACGGTGGGGACCCCGGATCTCCTGGATCCAGTCCGCCACATGGACTGGCAGTCCGCCCATGGCGTCAGCCCTGGCTTCTTCGTCTACCCCGCAGGCTCGGCCTGGCTGTTCCTCCCGTTCGCGGCGACTTCCCTGACCGTTGGCTTCTGGCTGCATGCCATCGTCATGACTGGGCTCGTGGCGGCAGCCGGAGTTCTCGGGGCGCGAGTCTACGGGCTGGACCGGAGAGTCGGGCTGGTCGCGGCGTTCGCCTGGGCGCCGTGCATGGCGTCGGCCATCACGGGCCAAAATGCGGCGCTCGGGTTGGTCCTGTCGCTGGTCGCGATCGAGGGGCTGCGGCGCGACAACGACGATCTGGCCGGCTTCGGTGTGGGTTTGCTTCTCTACAAGCCCACTCTCGCGCTCCCACTGATCGGGCTACTGCTGCTGAGACGGCGCTGGCGCGCGCTGCTTATTGCCATCGCCTTTGGCGGCGGCTGGTACCTCGCGGGTGTCGCGGCCACCGCGGGCGATTGGTCGTGGCCGCGGCTCTGGCTGTCGGCCATGGCCGGCTACTACGCCCCGGACACGGCAGCCAACGTGGTCCGGACGATCTCAATTCCGGGGCTGCTGCAGGGACACGGGGTTCCTTCCCTGGTTACCTCGGCGGTGGTTGTGGCCGTGCTCGCACTGGCCATACCGAGGCTCCTGCGATCTCCCATGGCGGAGGCTGGCGCCGGTGCGTGCCTGGTCGGTCTGGCCATTAGCCCCCACGCCCTCAACTACGAAGGGGCGCTGATCTTGCCGATCCTCATGTGGGCCCTCGGCGCGACCGCGACCGGCATTGCCGAGCCGGTGAGGACCCGACTGGTGGTTGCCGCGTACCTCGTGGCGCCCGAGTACCTGGTCTCGGAAACGGTCGGGCTGAGCAGCCTGGTGGTAGTCACGGCGGTTGCGGCCGTAATCTGGATCTCCGGCTGGCATCGAATCGCGACGCCACGGGCGGGAGGATCCGCCACGACGGAAAGAGGCGGCCCTGATGAGACTCCGTCCCGCTTGACGACGGTCGCGCTCAGTGCGCCGGCGTCGCCGCCTCCGCGGCCGGGACCAGTGCCTTGAGCTGGCCGCGCAGATACGCGTCGATGTTCTGAGCGGCCTTCTTGCCGTCGCCCATTGCCAGGATGACCGTGGCCGCGCCCCGGACGATGTCGCCGCCGGCGAAGACACCGTCCATCGAGGTCTGGAGGTTGTCGTCGATCTCTATGTAGCCCCACTTGTTGACGCGCAGGTCGGGCGAGGTGGAGGTGAGGAGCGGGTTGGACCGGGTGCCGATCGCGACAACGACCATGTCGCACGGGAAGATGAACTCCGACCCTGGGATCTCCACCGGCCGGCGCCGACCGGAGGCGTCGGGCTCGCCTAGCTCCATGCGGGTGCACTTGAGGCCGTTGACCCAGCCCTTCTCATCGCCGAGGACTTCCGTCGGGGCGGTCAGGAACTCGAATCGGACGCCCTCCTGCTCGGCGTGGTGGACCTCCTCGATCCGAGCCGGCAATTCGTCTCGCGAGCGGCGGTAGACGCAGACCGATTCGGCCGCGCCGAGGCGTCGCGCGGTTCGGACGGAGTCCATCGCCACGTTGCCGCCACCGACGACGGCGACGCGCTTGCCGTGCAGGATCGGAGTATCCGACTCGGGGTTGTAGGCGCCCATCAGGTTGACCCGCGTCAGGTACTCGTTGGCCGAGTAGACGCCCTTGAGGTTCTCGCCCGCGACGTTCATGAAGACCGGCAGACCGGCGCCCACGGCCACGAAGACCGCGTCGAACTTCTCGCGCAGCTCGGGCAGGGTGTAGGTCTTGCCGATGATCGAGTTCGGCTCGATCACGACGCCGTCGGCGACGAGGCGGTCCACTTCCTTCTGGACGATGTCCTTGGGCAGGCGGAACTCCGGGATGCCGTAGATCAGGACGCCGCCCGCGGCGTGGAACGCCTCGAAGATCGTGACTTTGTGGCCGCGCTTGGCGAGCTCGCCTGCGGCCGTTAGGCCGGCCGGTCCGGAGCCGACGATCGCGACCTTCTTGCCCGAAAGCGCCGGGTTGGCGGCAGCGAATGAGTCTGTGTGGGTGATCGCCCAGTCGGCGACGAAGCGCTCGAGGTAGCCGATGGCGACCGGCGTGCCGGTCTTGGCGCGCAGGCAGACCTGCTCGCACTGCGTCTCCTGCGGGCAGACGCGCCCGGTGACGCATGGCAGGGCGTTGTCGGTCAGCAGTGAATCCGCGGCCTCCTTGATGAGGCCTTCACCGAGCAGGCGGATGAAGTTGGGGATGTTGACCGCGACCGGGCAGCCTTCGATGCAGTACGGCTTGGGGCACTGCAGACAGCGGTCCGCTTCGATGATGGCCAGCTGCTCGGTGTAGCCGAGGTTCACCTCGGCGAAGTTGCGGGCCCGGGCCATGGCGTCCTGCTCGGGCATCGACCCACGCTCGATCTTCATCCGCTGCTTCTTGGGAAGCGGCTCGCGGTTCTCGGCGGCGCGTCCGGCGAGTGTCAGGTCGTCCATCAGTGGGCCTCCGCGTGCGAGGCCTGCCAGTGCTCGAGGGCGGCCTGTTCGAACTCTCGGTAGGTGTTCAGTCGATCGGCCAGCTGGCGGAAGTCCACGGTATGGCCGTCGAACTCGGGGCCGTCGACGCAGGCGTATTCGGTCTTGCCGGCGATCGAGACGCGGCAGCCGCCGCACATGCCCGTGCCGTCGATCATGATCGAGTTGAGCGAGACCGTGGTCTTGATGGCATACGGTCGGGTCAGCTCGGAGCAGGCCCGCATCATCGGTACCGGTCCCACGGCGAAGACCTCGTCGATGCCGCCGACCTCGCACAGGTCCTTGAGGGCCTCGGTCACGAAGCCGGGGCGGCCGTAGCTGCCGTCGTCGGTGCAGACCACCACGTCGCCGCAGGCCCGCAGCTCGTCCTCGCAGATGACCCATTCCTTGGATCGCCCGCCGATGACGCTCGTGACCTTGACGCCGCGCCCGGCAAGGGCCTGGGCGATGGGGTAGACGACCGCCGTTCCGACTCCTCCGCCGACGCACACGGCATGGCCACTCTCCAGCAGATCGGTCGGCTTGCCGAGCGGCCCGGCGATGTCGGTGATGGCCTCGCCGACGGCGAGCGAGGTCAGATCGTGGGTGCTCTTGCCGATCGCCTGGATGACCAGGGTGATCGTACCGGCCGACTTGTCCACGTCGGCGATCGTGAGCGGGATGCGCTCGGCGCCGGGGCCGCGACGGACGATCACGAACTGCCCTGGCTGGCGGATCTCGGCGATCCTCGGCGCCACCACGACGAGGCGGGTGACGTTCGGTGACAGCTGCGCTTTGGCGACGATGGGGTGCATCTCACTCCGGTACGGTGGTCTGCGAAGAATGTTGTGTTAGTGAGTATGAGTTAGTTGAATGATGCATCGCTGGACCTTGCGGCCACATGACCACTCCGCCCGAAGGGTCTGGGCCGAAGGTCACGTGTGGGAAGGCTACAACGGGTAGGGCGGTCGTGTGCCCCTCGCGGGGACGCGACGGCGGCGCTCGGCGGCCGTGGGCGGCCTCGACCGTCTACCAGCCCAGAAGAGACGCCGATACCGTGCGGATCCTGTCGAGCGTGGCACGCCCGTCGCCGGCGGGGTCGGGCCGGGCGCCCTCGAGGTTGCGCCTCAGTCGGTTGCGGCCGCGGAGACGGGCGCGGTCGTGAGGTCGGGCGGCGGTGCCGGCTTGAGCCACTCTTCGCGACCCGGCCGGCGGCCATCCGGAGTCGCTTCGGCTCGGGTGTGGACGCGGCCCGGCTCCGCCGACATGCTCAGACTCTTCTTGTTGCAGACCTCAACGCAGACCCCGCAGGCGATGCAGGTCAGCTGGTCGATTGCCCAGGAGCGGTCCTCGCGGGAGCACTCGATCGCCGCGGCCGGACATCGCCGCGCGCACAGCATGCAGAAGTTGCACGACTCGACGTCGAAGACGATTGCGCCCCGAGCGCCGGCAAAGCGCGGGCGAAGCTCGGTCGGGTAGAGCCGCGTCGCCGGGCGCGAGACGAGGTTCCGCAGCGCTCGCGGGACCATCGGCAGGCGGAAGGGGTTGGCCATCTCAGCGCTCCGTGCAGCTGATGCAGGGGTCGATGGTCAGGATGATGTTGGGCACGTCCGCCAGATCGCAGCCCTTCACCAGCTTGATCATGGCCGGAATGTTGGCAAATGTCGGCGTTCGGGCCCGGAAGCGCTCCAGGTTCTTGGTGCCGTTGGCCTTGACGTAGTAGACGACCTCGCCGCGCGGCTGCTCGAGCCGCGTGAATACCTCGCCGCTGGGCAGGCCGCGGGGCCGGTTCTCGATCGGCAGGCCCTCGCCCTTGGGCATCTTGTCGATCGCCTGACGGATGATGTCGATCGACTGATCGACCTCGCGCAAGCGTACGAGCACCCGGGCCAGGCAGTCGCCGGCGGTCTCGACTACCGGCTCGAAATCGATCTGGTCGTACATGAAGGCGCCGCCGAGGCGCGTGTCGGTGGCGATGCCGGAGGCCCGGACCATCGGCCCGACCGCGTCCACCGCGAGCGCATCGGCCTTCGTCAGCACGCCCACTCCACCGAGACGGTGGGCTATGGACGGGTCCGTCCCGAAGACGCGGGCCGTCTCCTTGAATGCGGCGCCGAGCTCCTGAAGCTCGGCCAGGATGGCGGCCAGCTCGGAGTCGGCGATGTCGCGCTTGACGCCGCCGATGCGGTTGACCGAATGGATGATCCGGCCGCCGGTGGTCTTTTCGAAGATGTCGAGGATCTGCTCGCGCATCCGCCAGCAGTGCATGAACAGGTTCTCGAAGCCGAATGCGTCGGCGCCCAGGCCCAGCCAGAGCAGGTGGCTCTGAATGCGCGAGATCTCGGCCCAAACCAGGCGCAGCCAGCGGGCTCGCTCGGGCACCTCGACGTTCATGATGGCCTCGAGCGAAACGCAGTAGCCCATGCCGTGCATGAAGCTGCAGATGCCGCAGATGCGCTCCACCACGAAACCCATCTCGGTGTACTCCACGCGCTCGACCATCATCTCGAGGCCGCGGTGGATGTAGCCGATGGTGGGGATCGCGTCGATGACCTTCTCGTCCTCGAGGATGAGGTCGAGGACCAAGGGCTCGGGCAGGACCGGGTGCTGCGGCCCGAAGGGGATCGTGGTCCGCTTCATGAGGGTTTCACCGCGGAGGCCGCCAGGGCCGCCAGGCGGGCCTTTACCGCACCATGGGAGAACGGAACCCTGGTCGCGGTTTTGTAGAGCTGGCCCTTCAGGTCCACACCCATCCCCGTCACGTTGATCCCAAAGAGCTCGCGGATCTCGTTCTCGTACAGGAAGGCCGCGCCGAAGAACTCGGAGATGCTCGGCACCGACTGGCCCTGCTCGATCTGTTCGCGAATCGTCTTGAACTCGCCGCCCCGGGCAAACCCCCAGGCGATCTCGAAGACGCCGGGACCATCCAGGGGGGCGGCCCCGACTGCGGCTGCCTCAACTGCGGTCTGGGCGCCGTGGGCCGCCGGCGCTGCCGGCAGGACGGTCGTCACGTTGATGAGGGCCAGGCGCCACCCGTCGCGGTGATATTCCTCGACTCGGGCCAGAAATGCCGTGGTGTCCATCAGGCCGTCATCCTGTGCTTCAGTTCGAGAGCGGCGATGCCCTGGACTACACCGTCGATGATGCTTTCGGGTCGAGCGGCGCAGCCCGGCACGTAGACGTCCACGGGGATCACCTTGTCGATCCCGCCCTGGACGTTGTAGGCCCGGGCGAAGATGCCGCCCGAGCATGCGCACGCCCCAACCGCCACCACGACCTTCGGGTCGGGCATCTGGCGGTACAGGTTCCTGACGATCTCGATGTTCCGTTCGTTGACGCTGCCGGTCACGAGCAGGATGTCGGCGTGCTTGGGGTTGCCCGTGTTGACCACGCCGAACCGCTCGACGTCGTAGAGCGGAGTGAGGCAGGCCAGGACCTCGATGTCGCAGCCGTTGCAGCTCGAGCCGTCGTAGTGAAGGATCCAGGGCGAACGCGAGAAGAAGGACATAGCCTTACCTACCCATCACGAACAGGGCCAGCAGGTTTCCGCCGCACAGCAGCAGCGTCGCCGCCCAGGTCGAACGCAGGACGAGCTGCCACTTGATCCGCGAGGTGGCGTTGTCCACCAGGACCTCGAGGGCGTAGGCGACAGCGAATGCGAGCAGGCCCAGGGGCACGCTCCAGTTGAACAGCAGAACCATGAAGGCGCAGAGCAGCGCCGACTCGTACCAGTGGGCCAGCTCGACATAGGCCAGCAGCCGACCCGACATGTCCGAAGTGAGGCCGCTCACGAGTTCTTGGTGGGGGTGGTGCGAGATGGAGATGTCGAAGGGGGACTTGCGCAGCTTGATGGTGGCGACCACCACGAACGCGAGCAGTACGCCCGGGAGTTGCACGGCCACGAGCTGAGAGGAAGCCAGAACTCCGCCGAAGGTGCTTGCGGCCGTGACCTTGCAGACCGCGACCATCATCAGGATGAAGAACGGCTCCGATGCGAGCAAGACCACCAGCTCGCGCTCGGCCCCGGCAAAGCTGAACGGCGAGTTGGCGGAGCCGGCGGCGAGGACGAGGAGCAGGGCGGCCAGCGCGTAGACGAAGACCGTGAAGATCAGGTCGGTACCGCCCAGGAGCAATGCCCCGGTCGCGGCCATATAGCCCAGGTGGGCGATGAGGAGGGGCTCGGCGATTGGGTTGATCTGGCGGGTCCGCTTCTGGAGCAGCTTACCGACGTCGTAGAACGGCTGCAGCAGCGGCGGTCCGACGCGGCCCTGCATTCGGGCCGACACGATCCGGTCGATGCCGGCGAGCAGGCCGCCAAAGACGGGGGCGAGGAGGACGAAGAGCAGTGCGTAGATCGCGGGAGTCATCAGCGGATCACGACGCTCGCGGCGACCATCGCCGCGAGGACCGCACCACAGGCGACGGTCCCGGTCCGGAACATCAGCCCGCCGCTGACGACGCCATCAAGGTAGTAGTTGCGAAGCGTCACCCTCTTGATACCGCCCAACGCGGCACCCATGACGTGGCCCACGTTGGCGGAGCGGCCACTGGCGTAGAAGTCGGAGTGGTCGTAGGTGGGGTTCAGCCAGGACAGCACGGCCACGAACGGCAGGAGCAGTGTCGCCGATAGCATGACCAGCAGAATCGCGGGGTCGATGGCGAGGAAGACTCGCGGCGCCGCCGCGAACGCGGTCAGAGCGTAGGGTCCCACCACCTGGTTGGAGATCAGCCCAACGCAGGCTGTTGCCGCAATGACGCCGAGAGCCAGCGCGCCCTCGGTCAGCCACTCATAGCGCGAGACGCGATTCTCGATCGAGCGCTCATAGTCGGTCTGGCGCCGCGCCGAGAGGATCTTGATGAGGAGCTTGCCCCAGTAGAAGATGGTCAGCGAACTGCCGAAGGCCATGATTAGGATCATTGCCGCTCCGGCCGGGCCCGGGACTGAGAGGAAGGCTCGGATGGCCGTCCACTTCGCGATGGCGATGCCGAACGGCGCAATGAACATGCCGCTGATCCCGATCAGGAACAGTGCACTGACGCGCGGCATCAGGCTCAGGAGCGCGTCCAAGTTCTCCATGTTCTTGGTGTAGAGCCTTTGCTCGATCGTCCCGATCACCAGGAAGAGGAGGCTCTTGGCCAGGGCATGGAAGATGATGATCATCACCCCGACCCAGGCCAGCTCGGGCGTCCCGATGCCCGCGCAGCCGACGATCAGGCCGAGGCTGCCGATGGTCGAGTAGGCCAGGACTTTCTTGGTGTTCTGCTCCGTGACCGCAACGAGCGACACGAACAGGAAGGTCAGGAGGCCGACGAAGGCCACGAGATAGCCGACCGTCGACCCGGACATGGCCGGGGACAGCCGCAGCAGCAGGAAGACGCCGGCCTTGACCATCGTGCTCGAGTGGAGCAGGGCCGAGGTGGGCGACGGGGCGTACATGGCGCCGATGAGCCACGACGAGAACGGCATCTGGGCGCTCTTGGTGATGCCGGCGAAGGCCAGGAGCGCGATTGCCGGCAGCAGCGCCCCAGCGGCCGGTCCATGGGTCAGAATCGCGAGGTCCAGGCCGCCGGTCTGGCTGGAGAGCAGCACTATTGCGACGCCGAACCCCAGGCCGCCCAGGAGGTTCATGTTCAAAGCCCGAAAGGCATAGCCGATCGTCTCGTCGGTCCGGGTGTAGCCGATCAGCAGGAACGAGCAGATCGTCGTGATCTCCCAGAAGACCAGCATCAGCGGCAGATAGTTCGAAACCACCAGGCCGAACATCGCGGCCAGGAAGACAAACAGCAGCGAGAAGAAGACGGTCCGGCGGCCCTGGATCATTGGGCTCGAGCGGTGATAGGCCCGCATGTAGCCGATGGCGTTGATGCAGATCAAGGGGCCGATGAGGCCGATCACGAGGATCATCACCATCGACAGCCGGTCGACCCAGAAGAGCCGCTGCGGATCGGGCTCGGGCAGGCGGCCGGCCACCTCGAGGTAGAGGGCGATCGCGAACTGGGCAAGGGCCAGGATCGGAGCCAGGACGCGGCGATGCTTGAGTGAGATGGCCACCACGAACGCCGTGAGACCAAAGTCGACGACGATCAAGGTCTGACCAAGGGCCATGTTGCCCGGGAGTCCGAAGAACGCGCCATCGGCGCCACCGAACGTCGCCACGGTCGCGACGGCCATCGCGGCAACGAGGAGGCCGCCGATCACGACGATGGCGTTCCGCAGCGTCGCCTGGGTGAAGAGGCTGAGGATCGCGCCGACTATCGCCGGAAGGGCAACGAGGGCGAATACGATCGAGGGAAGACTCACTCGGCCTCAGGTAGGAGGTGGTCGATCTCGTCCACCAGTACATCGGTCATGACCGGCTTCTCGAGGTACCGACTAACGGGGATCCAGCCGTCACTGTCCTGGCTGTCCAGCTGTTCATCCGACATCAGGTCGTCGGCCTTGGTGAGCATGATCAGGGGCAGGTCGGGATGGTCCTGGGCGAGCGATCTGGCCAGATC
Organism: Chloroflexota bacterium; assembly: GCA_003171255.1. Taxonomy (GTDB): domain Bacteria; phylum Chloroflexota; class Limnocylindria; order Limnocylindrales; family CSP1-4; genus Fen-1039. The sequence goes on along the minus strand of PMYK01000011.1, from coordinate 51,577 downwards.
GAGACCGGCCAGCTTGCCTCCCAATACAGCCTCCATGACCACCAGGTCGGGCAACTCGTTGCGCACGAAGCGAACGGCCTCAGCGGTTGTCGAAGATGACGAGACAGAGTGGCCGTCACCTTGGATGGCTTCGGTGTTCCTGGCGACCGATGCCGGGTCGTCGTCGATCAGGAGTATGTGTGCCATGCTCTTACTCTCTTGCGGAGTGCCCGGGCCGCCTCGGCAGGAGGGGAGTGGCCCGGATCAGGGGAGCGCTACATCGCGCGTCTATATCAATGCTCAGAGCGTATCCCACAACCGGCCGCTTGAGTCCCGCAGTCCGGCCTCTTCCGGGCGGGAAGTTCGGCCTGCAGGTTGGGGCCGGGGACATGCCAGGAACAGGCCAGGCTAACTATCCAAGGCGAAATCGGGCTGGCGCCTACGGAAGTGAGCTAGCATGCTCCGCGTGCACGAGTTTTCGATTGCGGAGGGTCTGGCCGCTCAGGTGCTCGCGAATGCCCCTGCCGGAGCGCATGTGCGCGATGTCGAGATCCGGATTGGCGCCCTTCGCGGGCTGGAGCCCGAGGCCCTGCTGATGTGTTGGGACTCTGTGACATTTGGCACCCCACTCGCCGGAGCCACTCTGCAGATCGACCAGCGGCCGTGGTCCATAAGGTGCTCCCAATGCGGCCGCGAGTGGACCAGCCCGGTGCCCTTCGTATCCTGCCAGTGCGGCAACGCGACGCCCGTTCCGTCCGGCGGCGACGAACTCGATCTGGTCGCGATCAGCATCGATGAGGAAGAGACGTAGATGAGCGAACAGATTCGAACCGTTCGATTGCCGGTGATGCGGCGGGTCCTCGAGGCCAACGACGACATCGCGGCCGCGACCCGTGTCGAGCTGGCGCGCCGACACATTTTCGCAATCGACCTGATGGGCGCGCCGGGAAGCGGCAAGACGGCCCTCCTGGAGGCGACCCTGCGGGCGCTGGCGGGTCGCCGCCGTGCGGCGGTCCTGGTCGGCGATCTGGCCACTCGCCGGGACGGCGATCGTCTGGCCCGCTATTGCGATCGCGTCGTCCAGATCTCCACCGGCGAGGGCTGTCATCTCGAGGCCGCTCAGGTCCGCGACGCGCTGGCCCAGCTGGACCTCGACGGCGTCGACATCCTCTTCATCGAGAATGTCGGCAACCTCATCTGCCCGGTCGGGTTCGATCTTGGCCAAGCCGCCAAGGTGGGTCTGTTCAGCCTGACCGAGGGTGACGACAAGGCCGCCAAGCATCCGTACTTCGTGACGGCCGCGGATCTGCTTCTGCTCAACAAGATCGATCTTGCGCCCCACCTGTCCTTCGATCGAGCCGGTTTCGAGACCGACGTGCGCCTGTTGAACCCGTCGGTGCCGATCCTCGACATCTCGGCCACAACCGGTGAGGGCTTCGACTCCTGGCTTGCCTGGCTCGACAATTCGGCCGCCGCCGCGTCGACCTGAGTCGCCGCTTGCGCCACCCGGGCCGACCGCTCGCCGGGCACGGGGGACCGTCCGAGGCCGAGAGTCCCACGCATTCGGGCCGAATGGCCGGCGTCTGCGGGACGCAAATACCGGGTCGCGGGGCCGGTCGGCAGCGAGTCTGGCTGGTCGACGCCTGTACAATCTTTGGGACATAGTGCGTTTCCGTCGCCCGGACGCTTCCCCGCCGCCCGAGGCGCGACAAGTCCCCGCATCCAAGGAGAATGACACCCCCATGGCCGACTCTGGCACCAGGACCTACAAAGCCGCCAAGCGCTACATCTACGCCTGGGGCGGCGGCAAGGCCGAGGGCAACGGCGGCATGAAGGACCTGCTGGGCGGCAAGGGCGCCGGCCTGGCGGAGATGACCAACGCCGGTCTGCCGACTCCCCCCGGCTTCACCATCACCACCGAAGCCTGCAACGACTACTTCAACGCCGGCAAGGCGCTGCCGGCCGGCCTCTGGGACGACACTCTCGCGGCCGTGAAGGTCGTCGAGCAGCAGACGGGCAAGGGCTTCGGCGATCCGAAGAACCCGCTCCTCGTCTCGGTCCGCTCCGGCGCCAAGTTCTCGATGCCGGGCATGATGGACACGGTCCTCAACCTCGGCCTCAACGAGACGACCCTCCAGGGTCTCGTCGCCATCACCGGCAACGAGCGCTTCGGATGGGATGCCTACCGCCGCTTCATCTCGATGTTCGGCCGGATCGTTTTGAGCGTCCCGCCGCGCGTTGCCAAGGGCAAGGATGGCTCCAGCGTCGAGTACAACCGCTTCGACGAAGCCCTCGACGCGGCCAAGGCCGGCCACGGCAAGGATGCAAAGGACACCGATCTCACGGTCGCCGAGCTCAAGAAGCTCGTTGCCGCCTACAAGAAGATCGTCAAGGATGCGATCGGTCGCGAGTTCCCGGACGATCCGAATGAGCAGCTCGACCTGGCCATCAAGGCCGTCTTCGCGTCGTGGTTCGGCAAGCGCGCCAACGATTACCGCAACAGCCAGAAGATCGCCCACGACCTCGGCACGGCCGTCAACGTCGTGACGATGGTCTTCGGCAACATGGGCGACGACTCCGGCACCGGCGTCGCCTTCACCCGCGACCCCAACACCGGCGAGAAGGTCCTCTACGGCGAGTACCTGGTCAACGCCCAGGGCGAAGACGTCGTCGCGGGCGTCCGGACGGCACCCAAGATCGCCCAGCTGGCGACGGACATGCCCAAGGTCTACGCCGAGTTCAAGAAGATCGCCGAGAAGCTCGAGAAGCACTACAAGGACGTCCAGGACCTCGAGTTCACGATCGAGCGCGGCCGCCTCTACATGCTTCAGACCCGCAGCGCCAAGCGGACTGCCGCTGCCGCGGTGAAGATCGCGATCGACATGGTCAAGGAGAAGCTGATCACGACGGACGAGGCGCTGGCTCGCATTGAGCCGGCCCAGGTCGACCAGCTCATGCGCGACCAATTCGACCCGAAGGCCCGCGCTGCTGCCAAGCGGATGGCCAAGGGTTTGAACGCCTCTCCGGGTGCGGCCGTTGGCAAGGCGGTCTTCCACGCCGACGTGGCCGCCGCCTGGGCCGCCAAGGGCGAGAAGGTAGTTCTTATCCGCGAGGAAACCTCTCCTGACGACTTCCACGGCATGGCCGTGGCCCAGGGCATCCTGACCGCCAAGGGCGGCGCGACCTCGCACGCCGCGGTCGTCGCCCGCCAGATCGGCAAGCCCTGCGTGGCAGGTTGCGCCGAGCTAGAAGTCAACTACGCCGCCAAGACGGCCACCGCCAACGGCATCACCGTCAAAGAAGGCGACTGGGTCAGCCTCGACGGGTCAACGGGCGAGGTCTTTGCCGGCGCCCTGCCGACCGTGAGTGCACGGTACGAGGACCAGAAGGACCTCCAGACCGTCCTGGGGTGGGCCGACAAGGTCCGCAAGCTGATGATCTGGACAAACGCCGACAAGCCGGAAGAGGCCGCTCAGGCTCGCTCCTACGGCGCCCAGGGCATCGGCCTCTGCCGCACCGAGCACATGTTCCGCGAGGGTCCGCGGCTCGAGATCGTGCGCAGCGCAATCCTGGTGGCCAACGAAGCCACTCGCGCCAAGAACAAGCTCGCCGCCGGCCAGACCCTCAGCGCCGACGAGAAGGCGGCCGTCAAGCAGTTCGACGCTGCGATGGCCAAGCTCGAAGTGCTCCAGCAGGGCGACTTCGAAGGCATCCTCGCGGCGATGAGCGGCCTGCCTGTCGTGATCCGCCTGATCGACCCGCCGCTCCACGAGTTCCTCCCGAACCTCGAGGACCAGCTCGTCAAGGTCACCAAGGCCGGCGACAAGGCCACGGCCAAGGACAAGGAACTGCTCGCGACGATCAAGTCGATGCACGAGCAGAACCCGATGCTCGGTCTGCGCGGCTGCCGCCTCGGCCTGATGATCCCGGACTTCGTCAAGATCCAGACCCGAGCCATCCTCAACGCGGCCGTTGCCGTGAAGAAGGCCAAGAAGGATCCGCGGCCGGAGATCATGATCCCGCTCGTCGGCCACGTGAACGAGCTCATCGCCACTCAGACGCTTCTTGAGGCCGAAGCCGCCGCCGTGGTCAAGGCCGCCGGCGTCAAGATCGATTACAAGTTCGGCACCATGATCGAGATCCCGCGGGCCTGCTGGGTCGCCGACGAGATCGCCAAGTACGCCCAGTTCTTCAGCTTCGGCACCAACGACCTGACCCAGATGACGTTCGGCTACAGCCGCGACGACGCCGAGGGCGGGTTCCTGCTCAAGTACGTCGAGGACAAGATCCTCCCGTACAACCCCTTCCAGTCGCTCGACCCGGTCATCGTCCAGGAGATGGACATGGCCGTGAAGCTGGGTCGCAAGACGCGCCCCGACCTCAAGGTCGGCATCTGCGGCGAGCACGGCGGCGACCCGCAATCGATCCACGACTGCCACAGGATTGGCCTGAACTACGTTTCGTGCTCGCCGTTCCGGGTCCCGGTGGCTCGCCTCGCGGCGGCCCAGGCTGCCCTCGAAGGCGCTGCGGAGCGCGACAAGTAGCCTTTCTTCGGTTGTAACTGGAACGCCCGGCGGGTCCTCCGTCGGGCGTTTCGATTCTCGCCTGGAATAGGCACGGCGGCCGAACCACGGCCGGCGGCGACGCCCAGGCCACCGATCCGCGGCCTGGCTTCAGGCGGCCTGTTGCAGCCGAAGCACGATCGTGACGGGCCCGGTCTGCGAGACGACGGTTACCCGATAGGTACCGTCCGGCCACGGCCATGGGAGTGACTTCCAGGCCGTGGGGACGGTCGAGCTCGATAGTGCGTTTCCCGAGACTTCTGCCGGTGGAATCCAGAACTGCCCCGACCTGATGGCCAGGTGGCCCGCGAGGGCGGGTGAGGCGGCCGCAGGATCACTCTGGGTTGCAGCCGCTGGCGAGGCCACCCGGTCTGCCGGGAGCGGGCTCACCTGGGTGAACGGCGGGAGGCCCGGCGGCGGAAGGTATGGCTCGCGGCCCGAGCCGCCAACGTACTGGAACGTGACGCTGGTCACATTGAGGCCGTCAGGCCATGTGACCGCGATGGCGTAGACGTTCTGGCCTCCGACCACCAGCAATGTCGCGTTGGACGGCAGCGAACCGGCAGCGACCCAGCTGGTCATTGGCAATATCGTCCCAGGGCCGGCCGGCCCCTCGATGATGGCCGGCCCCTCGCCGACGCTTGGCATCATGGCCGCAGCAAAGCCCCAGCCGGAGTGGGGGTCGGTGGTTCGCAGCCCGCTCCAGTCGACCGCGGACCAGCGTTGGACGAGGCTGTCGGGGACGCCGAACTGGATGACGGTGACGTCGGTGTTGTCGATCGGTGAAGGCCCGATTGTGACTGCGGCCGTCGGCAAGGCCGCGGCGATCGGCGACGGCCGGCTGGCAGGCAAGGGGTTCGGCCATGGCTTGAGAAGAGCAGCCACCACGAAGACGGATCCTGCGATTGCGAGCACCACCTCTGGCCGTATCCTGCGTCGTCCACCGACGCGCTGGACCATCTCCTCGTCGGCGAGACGGCGGCGGTAGGTGGTCTCGACACCACCTGGGTCGAGGTTCGTGCGCCGAGTCCCGGCGGGGAGGACGGTGTCCTCGCCTGAGTCGTCGCCGGCCCTTTCGCCCGGCGAATCTGTCGGCGACCAGTAGCTGCGCTCGTCTCGAGACGAACCGGAGGACGCGGCGCGGTCGGTGGAGTCGGGCATGTAGCTCCTTGCGAACGCCTCCTAATGGAAGAGCAGTCTACTGCGCGAATAGGCCGCGGAGACCACTCGGCTCGGTCGTCCCACGCACCGTTACGCGACCCGCGCCGCTCGCCAGGGTCCGCTGGTTCGCGTGACGGAACGGAGCGGCGTCAGGACGACGATCCTCCGACCGCGGCCTAGGATCCAGGCAATACACCCAGGACGCGAGTGACGGCGCGCTCCTTCGCAAACGGCTCGGGCCCCCTCCCCGGGCCGTTTGCCATGTCTGGGTCGGAATCAGGGCCGTGGTGCGGCCGGTTCATCCGGGTGGCAGCAGCGCCTCGCCGCGCCGGCCGAACGACTCATCCGGACCGGCAACGAGCTCGGCCTCGAGCATCGCCGCCAACTCACGGGCGTTGGTGGAGCCGTAGTTGGCGTAGCAGTTGTTCATGAGGACGTGCATCTCGCGCGCCTCCTCGGCCGCCTTCCGAATCCGAGGTACCCACTCCCGCATCTCGTCCACGCTGTACAGATAGCGGAAGCGCTCGACTACCGGGATCCCAGCAGCCTCCCAGGTCTCGACGCGGCGCCCGTGGAAACGGACGACCACAAGCTCGGGCGAGGTCACGGCGGTGAGGGGCGGGACGCTGCTTCGGAGGCCCTGCGGTCCGTCGACCAGGACCAGGGGAATTGAGTTGTCGGCAAGGAAGAGCAGCGTGCGCTCGCGGTTCTTGTCGTTGAACCAGGTCTCGCTGCGGAGTTCGACGGCCGACCTGACATCCCCCAGACGCTGGCGCGCCTCCAGGATGATGTCGCGGCTTTCACTCGTTGGAAAGAACCACTTCGGGAACTGCAGCAGCACCGAGCCAAGCTGGCCGCTCGCGCGCAGCGGCTCCAGCCCCGCCAGATAGGATCGCCAGACCTCGTCTCGCAGCTCGGCCGGAAGGTCGCGAGCGTATAGACGAGGCTTGGCGGCGAGCTCTTCCGGCAGGGCGGCTCGCAGATCCTTGGGCAGCCGCTTCGTTTCGGTCGGTTGGCCTGTCATCAGAGCGTGGGCCTTGGCGTCGAAGACGAAGTCGGGTGGCGTCCGATCCACCCAGGCCGATGCCACTCGGGCCGACGGGAGCGCGTAGTAGGTCGCGTCGATCTCGACGATGGGGAACGTGGCAGCGTAATAGGTCAGGCGTTCCTCGGCGCTGTCGGCGCCGCGAGGATAGAAGACGCCGGGCGCCGTCATGGTCGGGTCGGTCCACGACGCCGTGCCTACTCGAATCGTCGCCCCTGACCGTGTGACCAGTGGCTCGCTCGCGGCCTGTGCCACCGCGAGCGCCCGCTCGCCGGCCACGTCCGACCCCGGGTCGTGGGAGTTGGGCGCGATGTCCCCGAGAGGCACTTGTGGCATGCCGCCAGGTTGCCGCATTCAGCGCTCCCGCGCCAGAGCAACCTCGCACCACACCTCGGGCGACGCCTCTGCAATGCCGTTCATCTCGGGGCCGACACCCTCGTCGTCGCGTCGGCGGATCTCCGCGGCCGGGTCGCCGCGGCGTCCCGCGCCCTTGCCGCGCTCTACGGCTGAGGCGCGACGGCTGAGGCGCGACGGACCGTGGGTCGTCGGTTGGCCGGCCACAAAGGTGTGGCGTAATCAGGGTGGGGGACGTCGGGCCGGGGCATTCCCCCCAAGGATGCCCAGGCCCGACGATGGAGTCAGCGGCCGATTGCGCTTTCCACGAGAACGGTCGGGCGATCTGGCTGATCGGTCTCGAGCCGGGCTACGTAGCCCAGTGACCAGAGTTCCCGATTGAGGGCGCGGTCCAGACCCTGGATTCGCTGGCAGGCGAACGCGCCACGTGCCAGGGCACCCCTGATCATCAGGTCGTCGAAGGCTGGAACGTTCTCGCCGGCGCGCACGGATAGGCCGTGGCAGCCATCGTGATACCAGGGCACTGGGCTAAGCAGACGCTTGACGCACCGATGTCGCGGTGGAGAGACAGGAGTCATTTCGGAGCGGGCCTTTCTCAAAGTCAATACACAGTGTACCAACGTCGGCCCGGACGCAAGGTGGAGAATCCGTCATAGGGCCCCGCGCAGGCTCGGCCAGGCGCGCTGGCGACAAACGCCGTTGCGGACCGGCAACGAGGACACGGTCCAAAGACGAGGGACCGTCCGCCGGAAAACCCGACGCAACCAGGCGCTGCCGGCGAAATGCCCGGTACAGGGACCGCGACCATCGGGCCGTCGAACTCGGCTCTGGGCTGCGGGTCAAGAGGTCCGACCCCGGAACTACGAAACTGCGAGCGCCTCGCGTGCGAGTTCGAATGCCTGCTGGTGCAGGCCGGCCGAGGCAAGCGCGTCGGCCCATTCGCGGAGTGCCTTGCGAGTCAGGCCGGCGGCTCCGACCTGTCTGGCCAGCTCGCCGGCGCGCTCGTAAGCAGCCAGCGAGTCGGCGGTCTCGCCTTGAGCCGACAGCGCGCGAGCCTTGGTGAGCAAGGCGTCGACGATGGCTTTGTTGTTGTGGACGCGCTCGGCCACGGCGAGGGCGCGGGCCGCTATCGCGGCTGCCTCGGCGACGGCGCCCCGGGAAACAGCGATCCGAGCCTGGGTGTCCAGAACGTGGCCGAGCAACCAGTCGTCGCCGAGCTTCTCGAGGGTGGCAACTGCGCTGGCGGCCATCTCATCTGCCCGCGATGTGTTGCCGAGGGCGAGGAAGGAGAGGGCGAGGTCGTTCTCCAGACCCGCAGTCTCCCGTTCGGCGTCGGCTCGGCGGAACAGCTCTAGGCTGGCGATGCCGCTGCGTACGGCGGCCTCGAAGTCGCCGGTCTCACGGTAGCTGTAGGCCAGGTCGTAGAGGTACGAAGCTCGTCGGCGATCGTCGAGGCCTACGGCCAGACCTCGCACTTCCTCGAGGTAGGCCAGCGCGGCGGCGTGGTTGCCGTCCCGAGACTCATTGCTGGATAGGGCCATTACGAGGCGAAGCTGGAAGGCCGGCTCCACCTTCAAGCCCGCTCTCACCTTGCCGAGCAGTGCCCGAAGCAGCGCCTTGGATTCGACCGTGTTCTCCAGGTGGTACTGCGCCGCGGCCAGCCAGTACTCGGCCAGGGCGGCGTCGATCTCTCGACCCGCGGCGTGGAAGGAATGAGCGGCCTCAGCCGCGGCCGCCGCCGCCTCGCGGGCATGGCCACGCCTCACCATCGCCTCGGCCCTGCCGCTGAGCAGCTCAGCCCGAGCGACCGGAGAAACGTTCGACTCCAGCAGCTCGCCGTATGCGTCGTCGGCATCTGCCCAGCGGCCGGAGGCCAGGGCCAGATCAGCCTCGAGCCGGGCCCACCCGACAGGCTCGTCGTTGATGAGCTTGCTGGCCGGAATGCCAAGCCTGCCGGAGAAATGGTTCAGAGCGACCATCGACGGCCTGCTCAGGCCGTTCTCGAGGGCGCTTACGTAGGCCTTGGTATAGCGACCCTCGGCCAGTTGCTGTTGGGTCAAGCCCGACGCAAGGCGGGCTGCGCGTAGCCGCTCACCGATCTGGCGAGCAAGCGGCGAATCGTCAACTCGTGGACGTGTACGACTGACTCGAGCCATAGCCGCAGTGTACTACCGGTCCGGGCTGGTTGACGCAGAGTGGTGCGCCCATGCAGCCAGGTTTACAAATACTTGACCGCTCGCGCTACGAATCTTACGATCGAGGTGCCGAAAGTCGCGCTGGCCTGGGCCCCGGGAGGGCGACTGATAAGGAGTCGTCCGATGTTCTCTCGCCACATCAGCTTCCGTGCAGTAGTCGTTTCCTGGATCCTTGGGGTGGCCCTGGTTTTGATGTCGCTGGCGACCGCGCTGGCGGACGGAACGGGAACGTTCTTCCCGCACTAGCCAATTAGTCGCGCACCGATCGACGTGGCCGGCAAGTGTCGGCCTCACAGCAGAAGGTTCACCTGCCCGCCCAGGTCTCATGGCCGGGCGGCTGTCGGCGCAAATCACACGGGTCAAGGTGAGTCGGGTCGTGGACAGTCGGCCAGTCGGCTCGGTTCAGATGTCCGAGAACCGAGGCCGGGACTGAGGTAACTCACGCGTGTCCGCAGGGGCGCCGACCACTCCGACCAGCCCGAACCCGTGGCAGTCGGACTGCCGCAAGGTACCGGGCGAGAACGTCTTACCTCCGGGCACCGGATCCGGCATTCGGAGCCTCGACGGGCTCGGCGGCGCTAGCGCGCGGACCCCGTGGCCTGCGCGGCGAAGCGATCCCCGACGCGTGTCACGTGCAACGGCAGGCCGAAGGCCAGGGTGAGGACGGCGCTCGTCACGGTCTCCGCCACTGGTCCCGCCGCCACAACTCTGCCCGATCGAAGGATCAAGGCGTGGGTCGTGCCGGGCGCGATCTCCTCCACGTGATGCGTGACCACGACCGTTGCCGCGAGGTCGGGCTGGGCGTTGAGTCGGGCGAGGAGCACCGCGAGCTGCTCGCGGCCGCCGAGGTCGAGGCCCGCGGCGGGCTCATCGAGGAGGAGCAATGCCGGGCCGAGTATCAGGGCTCGCGCAATCTGGACGCGCTGCCGCTCCCCCGACGAGAGCAGCTCGAAGCGGCGATCGCGCAGGGCGGCGCAGCCGACAAGATCGAGCATCTCAGCGGCGCGATCCTTCGTGGCCCGATCAGGGCGATCCCACCACGGGGCGGTGGCGCCCGTGGCGCCGGCCACGACCACGTCCAGCGCAGTCAGCCCGGGCGGGACCCGCGCCTCCAGCGACGCGCTCACGATCCCGATGTGCCTGCGGAGTTCTCGCACATCAACGGTTCCGAGGGCTCGGCCCAGCACGGACACGCTGCCGCGCGACGGCCAGAGATACGTGGCCGCCACCGAGACGAGAGTGGTCTTGCCGCTGCCGTTTGGTCCGAGCAGGACCCAGCGCTCGCCGGCGCCGACCCGCCAGTCGATGCCGTCGAGAAGCAGGTTGCCCGATCGCATGACCGAGACGCCGTGGACGCCGACCACCTCGCCGTCGGCGGACGTAGACGTCATCGGGGCGAGCGATCGGTCGGATCGGCCGCCGCTGCTGCCGCGAGCGCCGCGTCCAGGCGGTCGAGGAGCGGGATCTGGGTCTCCTTGATGTGCTCGCGGGCGTCTGCCGGCCCGTAGTAGACCCACTTGTCCACTTCGCCGAAGCTCTTCTTGCTTCCCGAGAAGGGCGGCCACTCGAACTCGATGAGGTTGCTGCTCATCGTGACGGGATCGATGTCACCCTCGATTGCCCAGGCGTAGACCGTCTTGCCGCTCTTCTGGCGGATCGACCCGAGCTCGATCAGCGGACCGGGCGGGACCGGATGACCTACTTCCTCATGGAACTCGCGACGGGCCGTCGCCTCGTAGTCGGCGTCGTCCCCGTCGACTTCGCCCTTCGGTATGGACCAGTTGCCCAGGTCCTTGCGGCCGAAGAACGGGCCGCCGGGGTGGACGAGGAGGACATCGACGCTTCCTTCTCGAAGGCGATAGAGCAGAATGCCAGCGCTCGTCCGTGCCATCGACGGAAGGGTACGGTGTCGCGCCATTGCGCGCCGGCCGGAGGTTGCCCGGACTGCCAGAATACGATCGCCGGCCTCAGTCGGCGCTCTACCGGAGGAATGAAACGTGACGCTCAAGACGCGACCGCTCGGCTCCAGCGGGCTCGAGATAACGACCGTCGGCTTTGGTTCGTGGGCGGTCGGCGGCGGCGGATGGCTGTTCGGCTGGGGTCCGCAGGACGATGAGTCGTCGATCGGCGCGATCCGTCGCGCCGTGGCCGGGGGCGTCAGCTGGATCGACACCGCCGCGATCTACGGCCTGGGACACTCCGAGGAAGTGGTCGCTCGAGCCCTGGCCGGCATCGCCGCGGCGGACCGGCCGATGGTCTTCACGAAATGCGGCATGGAGTTCGATCCCGCCGACCACTACAAGGCGCCCGTTCGCAACGCGAAGCCGGCCTTCATCCGCGTCGAGGCCGAGCGCTCGCTGCGCCGGTTGGGAGTCGAGCGGATCGACCTCTACCAGATCCACTGGCCCGATGAGCTGGGCACAGCCATCGAGGATTCCTGGGGCGAGATGAGCCGCCTCGTCGACGAGGGCAAGGTCCGCGCAATCGGCGTCAGCAACTTCGACGTTGAGCTGCTGGAGCGATGCGAGCGGGTTCGCCACGTGGACTCGCTGCAGCCGGGGTTCTCGCTGATCCACCGTGAGTCCGGCGCCGACGTCATTCCCTGGGCCGCCGCGCACGGCACGGGCGTCATCGTCTACAGCCCGATGGCGTCCGGCATCCTCACCGAATCGTTCTCCCGTGAGCATGTGGAGGCCATGTCCGGCGAGGATTGGCGGCGCCGCTCCGACAGCCACACCGAGCCGGCCCTGACGCGGAACCTGGCGTTGCGAGATTCGTTGCGGCCGATCGCCGGTCGCCACGGAACGACCGTCTCCGCGGTCGCCGTGGCATGGGTTCTAGCTCAGCCCGGGGTCAGTGGCGCGATCGTCGGGGCTCGAACGGCGTCGCAGGTCGACGGCTGGCTGCCGGCCGGCTCGCTCGAACTCTCGGCGGCCGATCTGAACGAGATCGCGGTGACTGTCGAGCGGCTGGGAGTCGGGCAGGAATCGATCAAGCTGACCTAGATCGGAGGGAGCGACGCATACAAACTCGCGGCCACCCGTCGAGACCGCTCGCTCGCTCCCAATCTCGTCTGCCCTGGAGTCCCGGCGCAATCTCTTCTTCTGACAGTCTCTCGAAGCCAAGTCGTTCGTAATATGGGCCGTTCCAGGGAACGTCGGCGAACGTGGTCAGAGTGAGAGCCGGCATACCCCGTTCGGTGGCCCAAGTCGCCAGGTGCTCAATCAGCGCCCGACCCAGACCTTTGCGCATGTTCTCGGGTCGCACCGACACCTGTTCGATGTGGGCGTTCCCATCCAGGACGTCGGCCACTAAATAGCCAACCGGTCGATCGGAATCATCGACCGCGACCCAGGCTCGTCCTTCGCTCTGGAAACCGCGAAGGGAATCCTCCGAGAGCGGCTCGTCGTCGGCTACCTCTTGCATCCCGATCTGCGCGAAGAGCCGTCCTGCGGCCGACTCGATGTCTCGAAGAGATGAGATGTCTTCGGACCGAGCTTGGCGGATCACCACCTTCGTTCCTCGGCGCCGCACGGTCAGCTGGCCGATGTCTTCGCTAGCTCGATGCCGGCCTTCAGGCAGTCCTCGGCGAAGCGGGCCTGCGTCTCGATCGTCGGTTCCCAGCGGGTCGGGAAGGCGACGAGCCGGCTCAGGCCGATCTCGGCGCAGCGGGCTATGAAGTCGACGCGGGCCTGGCCGGGCTCGCGGATATCCTCGTCGCGGCAGTAGAAGGAGACCTTGAGCGTGGCCGGGTCGCGGCCGATCTCCTCGCACCGCGACTTGATGATCGGAAGGCTCGCGGCCACCTCCTCGGTGCCCGTGTAGACCAGGTTCAACTCGTCGGCATAGCGAGCGGCGAGCCGCCACGTCACGTGTGGGCCGTTGCCACCGACGATGATCGGTATTCGCGGCTGCTGGATCCCCTTGGGGACGTTGACCGCATCCACGACGCGGTTGAAGCGGCCGCGGTACGTGGCGTGGCCCGGGGCGAGCATCCGGGTGATGATCTCGAGGCCGTCGCCGAGGGCCTTCAGCCGGTCGCCCGTGGAGGGGAAGCCGTAGCCGTAGCCCAGCCACTCGTCTTCCTTCCAGCCCGCGCCGATGCCGAGCTCGAACCGGCCGCCGCTCGCGACGTCCAGCGTTGACGCCAGCTTGGCGACAAGGGCGGGGTTCCGGAATCCGTTGCAGATGACCATGTGGCCGAGTCGGACCCGCTGGGTGACGCCGGCCATCGCAGTCAGCGTGGTGAATGACTCGAAGGTGATCTCGTCGAGCGGCTCGGGCACGGTGTGGAAATGGTCGAAGACCCACTCCGACTCGAAGCCTAGGGTTTCGGCGTCGCGCGCCAGCTCCAGGGTTCGATCCCAGGCGTCGGCCGCGTCCCAGCCGTTGTACTCATACTTCCAGCCCTGGGGAATCATCACGCCGACTAGCATCGCTTCTCCTCCTCGCCTCTCCAGCCTCTCGGGCCTAGTTTGGCACAGCCGCGCGCAGCAGACGGGCCGGTCCGTCGATCGCCCCGATCTCGTACGCTCCGGCCGAGCCCGCAACGAGGGCCGTCTCGAATCGGTTCAGGCGGATTCGCTCGGCGGCGCAGCGGACCTCGGCCGCGCCATCGATTACGGTGACAATGTGGAATCTGCGGCCCTCGGTGTCGGCCGCGAGCGGTCCACCGGCGGGCGATACGTCGACCAGATCGATCTTGAAGTAGGCACATTCGATCGCCGATGCGGTGGCGGTCTCGGTGAAGACCTGTGGGTGTCGCAGTTCGGTCGGTCCGACCGGCAAGGTGACCTCGACCGATTCCTCGATGTGGAGCTTTCGCCCAGCCGATTGCGGCCGATCCCAGTCGTATACGCGGTAGGTCGTGTCGCTTGCCTGCTGGATCTCATAGAGCAGGAGCCCCGGCCCGAGGGCGTGGAGCGTACCGGCGGGAATGAGGATCGCATCGCCGTCGTGAACGGCAACGTGCTCTGCCACCCGGGTGATGCCGCCCTGACGGATCGCGGTCGTCAGCTCGGCCCGTCCTACGCCCTCCTTGACGCCGGCCATGATCTGCGCGCCCGCCTCTGTGTCGATGAAGTACCACGCCTCGGTCTTGCCGTTCTCGCCCGGCCCGACCATACGCCGCGCCTGCTCGTCGTTCGGATGGACCTGCACGGACAGCCAGTCGGCACAATCGAGGAGCTTGATCAGCACCGGGAAGCGGGCCCCGAACCGATCCGCCACCGAGTCTCCAAGCAACCCCGGACCGTTGGTGGCTGCCAGATCGTCCAGCGTTCGCCCCGCCAGCGGCCCTCCGGCGACACGGCTGGGGCCATAGGCAATCCACGCTTCGCCAATCGGTGGATTTCCAACGCGCAAACGCTGGCCGCCCCATATGCGCTCGTGGTACTGGGGCTCGAGGGTTAGCAGATTCTGGTCAAGCCGACTCACAGCCCGCAGGCTAGCAGCAAAACGGCCGCGCGGAGCCGTGCCTGCGCGCCCATGCCTACTGGGCAGTCCACCCGCCGTCGACGGGCAGAACGGATCCGGTGACCAGACCAGCGGCCCGCGACGCGAGGAAGACAACGGCGGCGGCGACATCGGCGGTCGAGCCAACGCGCCCGACGGGTATGCGCTCCAGCACGGTCGCCAGGAAGGCCGGATCGTCGAGCCGCTCAGCAGTTCCGGGCGTGTAGATCCACGTCGGAGCAATGGCGTTGACCGTGACGCCGAAAGGCGCCCATTCGAGGGCGAGGACCTTCGTCACGAGGTTCACGCCGCCCTTGCTGGCCGAGTAGACGGCGTGGCGCCGGATACCCACGAGGCCGGCCTGCGAGCTCATGTTGACTATGCGGCCGTAGCCGCGCTCGATCATGTGCCGGCCGACGGCCTGGCTGGTGAAGAACAGCCCCTTGAGATTGACCGACATCATCGTGTCCCAATCGGCCTCGGTGACATCGACGGCGTCGTGGTTGGCGCCCAGGCCGGCGTTGTTGACCAGGATGTCGATCCGGCCGTGGTCGGCGGCGATGCGGTCGACGGCCTGGCGAGTCGCCACCACGTCCGTGACGTCCAGGGTCACGGGCCGGACGCTGCCGGCAGCCGGTGCGGACCATGCCACGGCGGCGGACTCGGGCGAATCGACGGGGGAGCGGACGCCCGCCAGAACGGTGGCTCCGCATGCGGCGAGGGCCCTGGCCAGGTCGCGGCCGATGCCACGGCCGGCACCCGTTACGAGCGCCACCTGCCCGGTGAGATCGAAGTCGGGGCGTTCCACCTGTCCATCATCGCGCACGGCGACGTGGCGTGTCGGGTTGCTGTGCCTCCGGGGCCGCACCCACAGCGCCCGGGCCAGACGCCTACGGCGCGGCTAGGCTACCGGCTCGAGTTGCGCCTCGGCGTCCTCCCGTCGCGCTTCGACTACGGGCTTCAGCAGGAGAGCTCCGACTATGTAGCAGAGCACACCGAGGAGCAGGGCCGCTCGCGGTCCCGTGCCGTATCCGAAGGCCCCGTTGACGATGTCCATGACCCCGGCTCCACCGAGTGCCAGCGCTACCGTGCCTGCAGACGCCGTGGCCACGTTCGAAATGCCCATGTATCGACCCGTCGACGCCTTGGGGACGATGTCGCTCATCAGCGCCCAGTCCACGGCTAGGAAGGAGCCGGCCGAGAGTGCAAAGAGGGCGGCACCCAGCATGGCGACCGGGAGGATCGGGGCGACCGCGCCAAGGCCCAGGCCGAGCGCGCCTACTCCACAAGACAAGTAGATGATCTTCTTGCGCCCCAGCCGGTCCGACAACCGCGCCGCTGGCAGTACGGCGACGGTCAGGCATGCGGCCACGATGCCGAGGAGCAGGATCTTCGTGTCACCAGTCTGTTGGGCATCAAGGCCGAACACCTGGGCCAGGTAGAAAGTGCTCATGATCGGGTACATCGACGCAGCGATCAGGATGAACAGCCGCGAGCCGACGAGCCAGAGGAAGCTCCGCTCCCGTAGGATGTCCAGTCCCCAGGCCTCTTTGGCGACGGCGAACCAGGATCGCCCATGGCGGGACTTCACGCGCGTTCCCTCGTGCACGCCCATGACGACCCCGAGCATCGCCACGAACTCGACCAGCCCGATCGCCATCGTGCCGTAGAAGAAGGCGTTCGGGTCGCTGGCGCTCTGGCGAACGGCCAGCGCTGCGGCGCCATAGCCGACGAGATTGCCCAGAGCCGAGAAGAGCCCCAGCAGCCCAGAGGCGGTCCCGACCTGCCTGCCCGGAACCAGGTCCGGAACGTAGCCCTGGAAGGGACCCTGCGCGAAGTTGGAGCTGAACTGGAGGAGGGCGACGAAAGCGCCGATCGCGGCGACGCCGTTCGAGGTGGCGATTCCGTAGAGGAAGATCACATCGAGCGTTCCGCCGATGAAGATGTATGGCTTGCGTCGACCCCAGCGCGTGATCGTGTAGTCGCTTATCGAACCGACCGTCGGCTGAACCGCGATCGCGATGACCGTGCCTATGAGTGCGATCTGGAGAGCTCCGAGCCCCTCGGACCCCTTCACGCCGAGCTGGCCGAACTGCAGGCGACCGTTGACGATGTCCAGGATCCCGCTCCAGACCGTCGAGATGCCCAGCCAGTACAGCGAGATGCGGATCAGCTGGCCGCGTGGCAGCTGCTTCGTCGGCCGCCCATGAGCATCGTGAGTCTGCGCCGCGGCTGCCGGGGCCGGCACTTCGTCGACGATCGATTCGACTCCCTTGACGGCGTCGAGCACCGGCCAGTGTCTCCGTGGGCCCGCACCGTTCAGCCCCCGCGGCGCACTGATTTCCGCTGCGGTGTGTTCGGCCGGATTGTCTGCTTCTGGTCGGGCAAGTATCGCGGTTCCGGCGGATGTCCGCGAGCCGACACTCGTGCCGCGAGCCGGCTGGTAGGCTCCCCCACATGAGCGAGCGACGATGGGGGCGAGGTGAGGCAGCAGTCCGCGGCGATGCCGCGCCGATCTTCTACCTCTCGCTCGGCGATTCGCTGGCCGCAGGCGTGCAGCCGATCGGCCCCGAGAATCGGCAGTTCCGCACCGATGAGGGCTATGCGGATCAGCTGGCGACGATTGCGCGCCGGCGCCTGCCGAACCTGCGGACGGTCAAGCTCGGCTACCCCGGCGAGTCGACGACGACCATGATCGAAGGCGGACTGACCGAGTACCCGCACGGCAGCCAGCTCGACGAGGCCGTCGCCTTCCTGCACGCCCATCGCGGGTCGGTCGCCTTCGTGACAGTCGACATCGGCCTCAACGACCTGGAGAGCTACGTCCTGGAGGCAATCCCCGCCGGCTTGGCCAGCATTGGCAGGAACCTGCCCGGCATTCTGGCCACGCTTCAAGACGCCGCCGGACCTGGCACGCCGATCGCCGGCATGACCATCTACGACCCGTTTCTTCCGCACTGGCTCGACGGACCGCTTGGCCGTGAGTTGGCCCGCATCTCCGTCTCGGAAGCCGTGGTGCCCTTCAACGCCTGTTTCCGTGAGATCTATCGGGAGGCGGGTCTGGTTCTGGCCGACGTCGAGGGAGCCTTCGCGACCATCGACTTCGAGACTCAGGTTGAGCTGGCGGGCGTCGGGCGAGTGCCAATCAACGTCGCCCGAGCGTGCGAGTGGACCTGGGGAGGCGAGCCGCCGCCCCTCGGTCCGGACGTTCATGCCAATGTCCGGGGCTATCGAGTCATCGCCGAAGCGTTCGAACGGGCCCTCGTCGCCACGTCCGAACCCGGCGATCGCGGCCTGCTCCTCGCGCCCTCGGGCGTGTAGAAACACGAACCCGCCGGTTGGGCGCCGGCGGGCTCGGGACAGCAATCAGGTGGCGGCTCGGCGCCGCCTCGGTTCTAGTAGCCGCTGATCGGCATGCTTATCGCGGGGCTGGCCGCCGAGCTTGCCGCCGGGGCCGCCGAGCTTGCCGCCGGGGCCGCCGTGAGCGATCCGCTCACCGGAGCGACGAACCAGGTGCCGTTCTTGCCCTGGCCGTTGGTATCTCCCGCGGCCGAGTCGCCGGCGAAGTAGTAGAGCGGCATGTGGTTGTAGGCGATCTGGACTGTCCCGTCGGTGCGGGCGACTTGACCGAATGAGCTCATGGCGCCGCTGGGGCCTGTGACGGTTGCTCCGGCCGCGACCGTGAGGGGCGGCCAGTTTGTGGCGCAAGCGCCCGAGCAGGTGCTGGTATCCGGCGTGTCCTTGTTCAGGACGTATAGCGTCATGCCGTTCTGGCCGGTGAGGTACGCGCCGAGGGTCGGGCTGTTGGTCGACCCGAGAGTCATGCTCGTGGCTCCGACCGGACCGGCCGAAGTCGGCATTGAGGTGGCTCCAAGGACCGCGGCCGCCGGCGTGGCGGCAGCGGACGAGCAGGCACTCGCGATGACTGCCACGCCGACGGCGAGGCCGGCGAGCGATGTCCAACGGGAACTGGGACGCATCTTAGTATCTCCTGGTTTGCTTGGGCTCTGGTCGCGTTGCATCGTGGGTACGGGCCGGCACCCCCATCGGTTCTCGGCCGGGCCAAAGGTCCCGTCCCGCGAACCCGCGGCGCGACAGGAATCCGAGGGGCGGCACGCGGCCGCGATTTCAGGGCCGCTTCAGTTCGGTGAAAGCGGCCCTGGCGGCTCACGCCCGGGCTGTGCGGGTTGCCCAGGCCGGCCGCTCAGTCGGTGTACGACGGGCCCGGACCGGACTTGGGTATCACGCGCAGTGACCGGACCGGCGACACCAGGACCCACAGGAACGCCGACGAGGAGATCACGGCACCAACCAGGATCGTCGTCCGCAGCGGCAAGAACGTGGCCAGGATGCCGCCCGCGACGGATCCGAGGGGCATCGTGCCCCAGACGATGAACCGCATCGTGGCGTTCATCCGGCCCTGCATGTCCAGGGGCGTGATGGCCTGCCGGAAGCTGACCTGATTGACGTTGTAGACGACGGCTGTGAAGCCCATCAGGAATTGCGCGACGAGCAGCATGGCCCCGGCGACGATGGCCGTGGCGGGCAGGAAGACCACGATAAACATGGACAGGCCGCTGACGAACATCGAACCCACGATGACCGGCCCCACGCCGAACCGACGGCCCAGAGGCCCCGCGAGAACGGCGCCGGCCAGCACTCCGAAACCCCCCAGCCCGAACGCAAGACCGACGAGAGCCGGGCTGAGGTTCAGCTCGACATAGGCGAAGATCGGGAATATCGAGAAGGCAAGGCTGGAGCCCAGGTTGGAGGTAGCTGTCGAGCCCGCGATCATCCGCAGATAGCGGTTTCCGGTGACGTACCGCAGGCCCACCGCGATCTCCTGGCGCAGGCTCGTGTGCACCTTTCGTTCGGGCCTTGGCTCGGGTTTGCGAATCAGCGCGATGAGACTGCCCGACGCGAGGAAGCTGATGGCATCGAGGACGATCGCGAAGGGAGCGGCAACGAGCCCAATCACCCCGCCGCCGAGTCCCGGTCCGGCGATCTGGGCGGCAGAAGCCGAGATCTGGAGCTTGGCGTTGCCTTCGACGAGATCGTCGGTGTCGAGCAGGGCCGGCAGGTAGGACTGGTCCGCGACATCGAAAAGGACGGTCAACATGCCGGCCACGAAGCCAACTGCGTAGAGCTGCCAGATGGTGAGCACGCCGAGGGCGTATGCGATCGGGATCGTGATGAGGGCGGCGGCACGTCCGAGATCGCCGGCGATGAGAACGGGCCGGCGCCGCACTCGATCGAGCCACGCTCCCGCCGGAAGCGTCAGCAGGATGAAGGGCAACATCTCGACGGTGACGAGCAACCCCAACTGGAACGCCGATGACCGCAGGACTACGACCGCGATGTAGGGAATTGCGATCTGGCTGACCTGCGAGCCCATGAGGCTGACCGTAGCCGCGGACCAGATCTTCATGAAGTCGACGTGTCGCCACAACGAGGGCCGGCGAGTTGGCGTTGCCCGGGTTCCGGCCGCGATTGCCGGGTCGGCGACCGCCTCCGCGGACAATTCAGCGCTCAGCTCAGCCTCGGGTAAGGACTGGTGCGCTTCGAGCATGCGGCCAATGGTAAATCGCGACCTCCGCACCTGCGGGCCCGTGGCCCTCGGGCCGATTGTCGCCCGCGGCCCTCGGCCGCGGCTGGGCGCGCCCGCGACTCCCGCCCGTGGCCGCCGTCCGCGACTCCCGCCCGTGGCCGCTGCGCGCGACTATCTGGACCAGTTTGCCCGAGGCGGGAATTGGACTCGATCAGGGGGATCGGCTTGGGTCTGAGAACCGGCATGGCTGCTCTGCGGGCCCGAGTCCGAGCGTGGGTCGACCGGTTTCTTCGTGTTGTACCGCCTTACCACCCGCCGCGGAGCCGCGAACTGTTGATCAACTCCCGCTCCAGGCAAGTTGGTCCAGAAGGCGATGCCCGAGGCCGGGCCGCGCTCCGGATGGCTGAACAGCGGCGCCAGAGCTCGACCATCCTGAGGCAGCGCCGACCCCAGGATGGTCCGATGGTCGGAGACTCGACGACGATTGGTGCGCGAGTCGCCGACTATCAGCCAGGCGCCGATCGATTGAGCCATCCAGCCTCGTTCGGATGCGATCCGTGCCGTCAGACGTCGTTTTCGATCCAGGGTCCCGATGAGCTCGTTCACGTCCACAATCGCGGTCTTGAGCTCGATGACGACGAGTGTGCGGGCGGCCTCGTGCCAGGCGAGGAGGTCCACAACTCCCCGCTCCCCGTAGATGGCGAACGAGACCTCGGCCACGACGACCCAGCCGGGCTGATCCGCGATCCAGGCCGCGACGCGTTCACCCAGCGCAGCATGCCGCGCATTCGCCAGACGGCTGAGGTCGTTCCCCGTGCTTCTTGGAGTGAGCTCCAGGGTGACCCCAAGCTTCGTGGCCATGCAGCGGAGAGTCAGAAGCGACACGCGATCCAGTTGTCCGCTTTCCACGCGCGACACGAACGAATCCGAAACGCCGGCCAGCGCCGCCAGGTCACCTTGGCGTAGGCGGCGCTTGATCCGAACCGTGCGAAGGGCGATGCCGAGCTGCAGATCGTTCACTCACGGGAGGATGGGGCATGGATCTCATCGTTCGCTTATCTCTCTACCTCAATCTTCAGGACCCACTTGCCGTGTAACGGCGCGCGCCCCACTCGCCGTGTAACGGCGCGCGCTCCACCTGCCACGAGTGCGGCGCGCAATCCACTCGCGGCGCGTGCGGCGCGCGCTCCACTTGCCGGCTCCCGTCGCGCGACGCGCGCCGGGCGGTAGAGTTCGGCTAAGCAGACTTGCACCGGTCGCAGTCGAGCAGAGAGACACGGGAGGTCAGTCGATGTTGGGTTCGAGCCATCGTCGCCGGCATTCGGCCGAGCATCTGTCGGTCAACCCGCTCTTCGCCCAGGGTTCGGTGCTGGCGCCCATCCCAACCAGGCGCCTGCCTGCCAACGAGATGTCGTCCGCGGCGGCCTACCAGATCATCCACGACGAGCTGATGCTCGACGGCAACGCCCGCCAGAACCTGGCTACGTTCGTGACGACGTGGATGGAGCCGGAGGTGGGCCGCCTGATGACCGAGTGCCTGCCCAAGAACATGATCAACAAGGACGAGTACCCGCAGACCGCCGAGATGGAGCATCGCTGCGTCTCCATGCTGGCGGACCTGTGGAACGCGCCGGATCAATCGAAGGCCCCGGGCTGCTCGACTGTGGGTTCGTCCGAGGCATGCATGCTCGGCGGCCTCGCCATGAAGCGGCTCTGGCAGCAGGCCCGGCGCGCGGCCGGCAAGCCCGCGGACAAGCCGAACATCGTCATGGGCATCAACGTCCAGGTCTGCTGGGAGAAGTTCGCCAACTACTTCGAGGTTGAGCCGCGGCAGGTCCCGATGGACGGCAACCGTTTCCACCTCACCGGCGAGGAGGCGGTGAAGCTCGTCGACGAGAACACGATCGGCGTCGTGGCCGTGCTCGGTTCAACGTTCGACGGTAGCTATGAGCCGGTGGCGGAGATAGCGGCCGCCCTGGACGATCTCCAGGCGCGGACCGGACTGAACGTCCCGATCCATGTCGACGGCGCCTCGGGCGGAATGATCGCGCCCTTCCTGGATCCGGACCTGGAGTGGGACTTCCGCATCCCGAGAGTGGCCAGCATCAACACCTCGGGCCACAAGTACGGCCTGGTCTTCCCGGGCGTAGGCTGGGTGCTCTGGCGCGACCAGGCGTCGCTGCCGGAGGAACTGATCTATCACGTCAACTACCTGGGCGGCGACATGCCCACGTTCGCCCTCAACTTCTCCCGGCCCGGCGCCCAGATCGTGGCCCAGTACTACATGTTCCTGCGGTTGGGTCGCGAGGGCTATCGGGCAGTCCATGCCGTTTGTCGCGACGTGGCCGGCGACGTCGCGACAAAGCTGGCCGAGCTCGGCCCGTTTGAGCTGATCACCGACGGCAGCCAGCTTCCAGTGGTCGCGTTCAGGGTCAAGGCGGGGATCGACAACTTCACCGTCTTCGATGTTTCGCGACGGCTCCGCGAACGG
The DNA here is from genome assembly GCA_003171255.1 of Chloroflexota bacterium. Taxonomy (GTDB): domain Bacteria; phylum Chloroflexota; class Limnocylindria; order Limnocylindrales; family CSP1-4; genus Fen-1039. The sequence continues at coordinate 28,788 of PMYK01000011.1, read as the reverse complement.
GGCTGGCAGGTCCCGGCCTACACTTTCCCGAAGGACCGCGAGGATCTGGCCGTGCTGCGCATCGTCGTGCGAAACGGCTTCTCCCACGATCTGGCGGCCCTCTTCCTGGCCGACCTGGAGCGCCTGCTACCCGAGCTCGAGCGCCAGGCGGAGCCGATGGAACCGGAGTTGGCCGTCTCGTTCCGCCATTGATCGAACAGCGGCAGCGCAGGCGTCGCGCGGATGGCCGCGGCGACGGTTCATTCGATTCCTGTCATCGAAAACCGTGGACAGCAAGAGGAACGCAAGTGCAGCTTCGTTCGGTCAGTCGAGCCGGTCTTTCCGTCGTGGCCGTCGTCGTGTTGAGTGCGACAACGGCTGCCTGTGGGTCCTCCGCGGCTACCGCGATGCCGACCGGCGAAGCCACCCCCACCGCTACCCAGGCGCCGACGATGACACCTCCGCCCACGCCCTGGCCGAACGTGATCCACCTGCCCGCGCAGCTGCCCGCCTCGCCGACCTACGAACAGATCCTGCCGCTGTTTGCCTACGCGGGCGACCAGCCCTTCGCCACGTTCGAGGGCGCCAGCAAAAAGGCGGTCGGCGCCACAGTCGAGGACGTCATATTCGTTGGAGCGGCAGGTGAGCCTGTCGAGGCCTATCTGATCCTTCCCGACGGTAACGGCCCAGTCCCCGGAGTCCTCTACGAGCACGGCTCCAATGGCTCGCGCGCGGACTTCCTGGCCGAAGCCACGGCCGTGGCCGGGCAGCAGCACATCGCCGGCCTGGTCGTTACGCAGCCGGACTGGGGCATGTTTGACGACGCCCTCACCGAAACTATCTACCAGGTACGGGAGATGCGCCGCGCCCTCGACTTCCTGGCCTCGCAGCCTCAGGTGAATCCCGCGAGGCTCGGGTATGTTGGCCACAGCCTGGGCGCGATCCTGGGGTCGGTACTGCTGTCCGTGGATAGTCGAGTCAAGGCGGCGGTCGTGATGTGCGTGGTGCCTGGGTACGGGCTGCCCAGCCTTGACCTGTCCATATTCGCGCCTCACATCGCCAGCGGAACCCTGCTGTTCCAGTTCGGCCGCGACGACTCGTACTACACCCAGGACGAGGCCGACGGATTTGCGGCGCTCGTGCCCACGACCAAGAAGGTCACCTGGTACGACGCCGGCCATGTACTCAACGCCGCGGCACGGGCGGATCGCGCGGCCTGGCTGGCCGACCAACTCGTGAACTAGCGGGCGCTTCGACCGCGCGGCGGCCGCCCCTGTCCGGGCTAGATCAAGGCCCAGGCCGCCATCGCGCCCGCGAAGGCTGCCATGGCGCATGCGGCCGTCAGCGAGATCCGGCCGCCTCGGCCCTCACGAAGAACCGCGGCCAGTCCGGTAAGAACACCGGCCAGAGCCAGGAGCGACAGGCCCAGAACGGCTCGCTGCTCGTGCGTGCTGGCGGCGGCGGCCACGTCGACTTGATGGTTCTGCTCGGCCAGCTCCGTCAGGAGTTGCTGCGTGGTGGCGCCCAGCAGGCCGGCGGTATACAAGTCGACCGGTGCGCCGCCGCTGGTTTCGGATGTGGCGGTGAGGGCCGCGGTCAGCTTCTGATATGCCGATTGCTGGGCCGCGCCGACGGCCGTGGACGTGGCATCGTTGTTCTCGAGCCCGGCCAGCTGTCGCGCCACGGACTCCAATCCGAGGACGATCGCCGTCTGCTGTGCGCCGAAGCTGGAGTCGGTCGCCATCTGGCTGGCCGAGATACGCGCCGACAGGTCCGAAGCCAGGCGCGCGGCTTCGAGATCGGCGCGAGTGGCGGCCTGACTGGCACCGATCTGGATGACGGCCAGCAATGCGGCCAGGACGGCTATGGCGCCGATGAGGATGGCCGCGACGAGGTCGAAGCGCTTCTCTGCGCGAAGCTCGGCCGCGGAATCGGGCGAGATCACGCGAGCACCTCGACGATCAGGGCCATTGCCGCGCCGCCGGCGAGCGCCACGGTGCCCAGCCGCAAGAGAAGCACCCGGCGGCGCCGGAACGGCTGGGAGAGCACGCCGAGGAAGGCGGCGACGCTCGTCGGTATGAGGGCGAGCGACAACACCTCGGCCTTGTTGGCCAGTTTGTCGCCGGCCGCCTCGAGGCCGTCGGGATCGAGCGCCACCATAGCCGGCTGCTCTGCCCGCAGGTCCGCGAGCCGCTGGCCCAGATCGAGCCCGCCCGAGGTTAGCGCGTATTCGGGCTTGGTGGCGAGATCCGAGCTCGACGAGATCCCGGAGATGATCTGCGCCTGGATGCCGGCTTCGATCAGGAGGCCTTGCTTGGCCGCCCCGGTCTGTCCCTGTGCCGCCGCCAGCATCTCGCCCTGAACGATCCGAGCCTGGATGATCTGAAAGGCGAGGGGGAGTTCCGTCTGGTAGAGGTAGCGCACGTCCTCAGTCGCGGAGGCCGAGCGTTTGACCTCGGTTCGGAGCGCCGACTGCCAGGAGTCGGAGGCTGAGCTGGAGATAATTGCCGCGCGGAACCCGATGACGGCGGCAACCACCGCGGCGACGGTCAGGAGAACTGCCACACCGCCGCGGCCGCGCTCGGGGCTCGGCTCGTGGTCGCCGACGATGACCTCCGACACGACAATGCCCTCGACCTCAGACGCTGCGGCTTCGAGAATCTCCCCGCTCATCTGGCTCCCTCGTGACGGCTCCGGCGCGGTGACAGCGTCAATGTAGCGCCGCCGGGGTGTGGCCGCGAAGTCGATCCGCGGCACGATCCGCGGCACGCGGGCGCCCATTGCGGCTCAGAGTATCGGGATGACGTACACGTACTTGTTGTCGCGTCCCGACAGCGACTCGGACTGGACCCACGGCTTGTAGTCGGGGCCGAGGTCGCTGACCAGGATGTCCGTATCGGGCGGGCGGGACTTCGGCCATTTCGACGAAACGCGCGGATACCACACGTCCTCGATGCGCAACGAGATGACCGTGAAGTTATCTGTGAGGGCGGGGTCGGCCGTGGCGGTGAAGCCGGAAACTACCCAGGAATGCCAGCCCTGCCAGACGAGGAGTCCCGCCGGCCGCTGCGTCATCCGGATCTGCGTTGCGACGACGTGGATCGCGTCGACCATGTCGGGCTTGGCCTCGACGGTGTAATTGCCGTAGCCCAGCGACGAGAGCCCGGTCGCCCAACCATTGGGGTCGGCACCGCCGGAGCTGCTGCCGGCGATCGACACGGCCAGGTCGAAGAGCTTGGCCTGGGTGTCGCGGCTCGTGTCAGGTTCGATGCTCATGATGTTCATGGAGACCTGCATTGCCGCGGGGATGCACCAGGTGTCCTTGGCCTCGCTTACGAAGTCGCCGGTCTGGTACAGGTCCATGGCGAAGACGCCCGGAGTGCCTGTCGGGCCGGGTGGCGGCTCGATGCTGGCCGAGGCTGATGGCTCTGCCGAGGCTGATGGCTCTGCCGAGGGTGCGGGGTCGGGTGTCGAGGAAGCGATCGCTATAACCGGCGCGCGAGTTCCTCCGACGCGGGCCCATGGTGTCGTCTGGGGATCACCGCCGATCGAGACACGGGTCGCGACCTGGACTGTCGCGAACAGAGTCCCGCCTGTCAGGGCCAGGAACAGCAAGACGATCAGGGCGAGCTGGCCGACCGGCATGGTGCGTCGATTGGCCGACTGGAGACCGCCCCAGCGGTCGCGAACGATCGCCCGAGTCCAGCGCGACGTGCCGCCGATACGGGCCATGCGGGGCCGCAGGAAGAGCGACAGGACGACCACCCGGACCGCCTGGAAGGCCACGTATCCGAGAGGCAGGGCGGCAAGCCCGATCGGAGACGAGAGGAGCATGGTCGTAGCCACGCCGGCGACGAAGCCGCAAGCCACGGCCGCCAGTGGCTCCAGCGTGTTGTGCGTGGCGTAGATCGCCCGGGCGAGAATCTCCACCAGGCATTCGAAGGGCACGGAGATGGCAAAGAGGACAAGGACGAGGGTCATCCGCGAAGCGTCGGTTTCGTCGAATGCCCCGCCCTTGAACAACCCGGAGATGAACCCCGCCAGGACCGCCAGTGCGATCGCGGCCAGCGTGGAGAGGATTCCGATCGTCAGGACGTTGGTGCGGAGGATTCGCTTGAAGGCTCGCTTGTCGCCGGCAGCGGCAGTGGCGGAGAGCGAGGCGAAGGCGGCCAGGGCGAATGAGAGTCCGATCATGCTCTCGGCCGTGCTCTGGAAGTCCCGGGCGTACGTGATTGCCGAGGTCGATCCCGGCGCCAGGGTCGACGCGATCTGATTGAAGTACAGCAGGAGCAGCGACAGCAGGATCGCGCTGGCCATCTTCGGCAGCATCAACACCGCGAACTCGCCAACGCCCTTGGTGCGAAGCGCCAGCTCGAGCCGGGGCCGGAAGGTGGTCCGGTAGATACCGACGAGACGGACGGTCAGGTGGCCGAAGGCACCGATCACGAACCCGACGGCCGCGCCACAGATCCCGAACACGCCGCCAAGCAGCAGCGCACCCACCGCGGTCCCGCAGTTGAGGGCGAACTCGGCTAGGCCGTACGACAGGAAGCGGCGCTCCGCGATCAGGATCTCGCCGAGGACGAGCGAGGCGGTGATGGCGAGCTGACCAATGCATACGACGCGGATCAGGCCGATGTAGAGCTCGCGCTGGCTGCCTTCGAAGCCCGGCGCGGCGAGAGGGGCGATCTGCGGGGCGAAGACGATTACGAAGACGATGGCCACCGACATGACCAGCAATGCCGCCGTGAGGATGGTCCGGGCGAACGCGCGCGCCGCGGTCTCGGCCTCACCCTTCAGGCCCAGGAAGAGCGGCAGGAACGGGCCGATGATCCCGCCCGTGATCAGGATGTCGACAGGCGCCTGCGTCAGCGCAGCCGCATTCCAGAGCGCGTCGGTCTCGGGCCCGGCGCCGAAGACGTGTCCCACGATCTTCCTGGCAAGGAACCCCGAGCCGGCGTTGACCACGGCCAGGATGCCCAGGATCAGCGCACCTTTGGGGAGGGCCTCCCGAACGATCTTCTTGGCTCGGTCGAACGAGCTCCGCTGGTGGCCGGGCTCCTCCTGATACAGCGCTGCCTCAGCCGCCCCAACTCGGCTGAGCATGCGGCCGCGCGGTGTGTCATCTACCCAGGGCAAACCGCGAGTCCTCCGAAACCAATTGGCCGTTCCTTCGTGTCGTCGAGCGGGGCAATCTTAGGCTTCCGGCGACGTCCAGACGTCAGGGGTTGTGGCGTGGCCAGGCTCGTCGCCGGCGACTCCGCTGGGACCTGCGGATCGCGGTCGACTTCCTGCCGGACCTGGGCGGCGACAGGTCCACGCTCGAGCTCGGGCGGCTCGACGAGTTCGTCGTCAGGGCTCTGGCGAGGCTCTCAGCCGATCGTCGGTCCCCCCGGCGGCGTCCCCCCGCCGCAGACCGCTACGATGCGCGAATGGTTTTCATAGTCCGGCCGCCAGGCCCTGCCTTCCACGCCGCAATCTCGACCCACCCGGACCGCCACCTGATCGACGTTTCACAGGTTCAGGCGCAGCACGCGGCATTCTGCGCTGCGCTCGAGGACGCCGGACTGTCACTGTTGCGTCTTCCCGAGGAGCCGGATCTCCCAGACGCCACGTTCGTTTCGGACACGCTCATCGCACTCGCGCCGGTCCTTCCGGATCGATTGCCGACGGTCGTGGTGGCGCGGCCTGCTGTTGCGTCCCGGCGGCCCGAGGTCGATTCCGTCCTTCGGGCGACCCTTGATTGCCTGCCGGCGGGCGTGCGCCTCGTGCCCGTGGAGGATCCGGGGACGCTCGAGGGCGGCGATGTAGTCATTTTTGGCGACCGCATTGCGATCGGCCTGAGCGCCCGGATCAACGTCCTCGGCGCGCGGGTGCTCGCCGACGCCTCGCGGTCCCTCGGATACCGGCCCTTCCTCTGCCCGGTGACGGATCGCCTTCACCTCGCCACGGCCGTCACGGCGGTGGCGCCGGACACACTGATTGGCACGGCCGCCGGTTTCGCCTCACTCGACGCGGCTGGCCCCGATGCGGCACCGCCCCGCGAGGTCCGTCGCCTGCTGCTGCCCGACGACGAGTTGCTCGGGGCCAACGTCCTCGCACTCGGCGGACACGCGTTCCTCGCCTCGGGAAACCCGACCGCCGCGCGGCTCCTGCGCGAGACCGGACTGGGAGTTCACGAACTCGAGCTTGACGAGTTCGCGCTCGCCGACGGCGGCCCGACCTGCCTGGTGAACGTGCTTCCTTGACCCTTTGGGGGCGCCTTGCCCGACGGTTGCGGCAGCCGCTATACCCGGGCCGAGACCGCGGCCGTACGTGCCTCGCCCGAGGCGCCGAGCTTCACGCCGATACCCATCTCGCCCAGCATCTGCACCATCGGCGGACCCATGTGACCGGCCACGACGCAGGCCACGTGATGGTCGGTCAGGAACCGGGCAATGCGCTCGTGGTGTTCGCTGTGCTCGCCCACGTCGTGCGTCTTGTCCCAGCCGACCTCGAACTCCTCCCAACTGCTTATCCCCGTGTCGCCCACCTCGGCGATGGCGACGCGGTCGGCACGACCCCAGCTTTGACCCATCTGGCCGTCGGCGGTTACGGGCAGGCAAACGATCATGGAGCTACTCCTCGGGCAAAGCGGCTATTCGGCGCCGTCGATCGCGCGATCGCCGACTCCATGGAGGTTCTCACCTCGGAGAGAAGGGCGCGACCCGGAGGCGGTGGTGGTGCGCGGTGCGACTACACTCGCAGGCATGATGCAGACCCTCCCGGCCGAGTGGCGATCCGCCCTTGGCTCCCGGCTGTCGGACGCCGATATCGAGAAGCTCGACGAATTCGTTTTCGTGGAGCGCGCGCAGGCCACGGTCTTTCCCCCGGACGAAGACGTGTTCGCCGCTCTGCGGCTGACGCCACCCGACCAGGTCCGCGCCGTGATTCTGGGCCAGGACCCCTACTACCGACCGGGCCAGGCGAGTGGTCTGGCCTTCTCGGTCCGCGCCGGAGTCGATCGGCCGCCGTCCCTCGTCAACATCGTCAAGGAACTCGAGACCGACCTGGGCCATCCGGTTCCGGCCGACGCCACCCTCGAGCCGTGGGCGCGCAACGGGGTGCTGCTTCTGAACACCGCCCTGACCGTTCGCGAGGGGCTGCCGAACAGCCACCGGCGCCAGTGGAAGGCGTTCACGGCCGCGATCGTGGCCATCCTGGCCGAGCGGCCGACCCCACTGGCGTTCCTGCTCTGGGGCGAGCCGGCCAAGGCCGCCGGCCAGAAGATCGACCGCACCCGGCACATCGTGATCAAGTCGGCGCATCCGTCACCGCTGTCGGCCAAGGGCTTCACCGGCAGCGCTCCGTTCCGCCGGACCAACGCCGAGCTCACGAAACGCGGTCTGCCGCCGATCGACTGGGACCTGGCCTGATAGGCCATCGCCTATTTGGGCATATTGAGCGCGGAGGGGCTAGTCTCCGAGCATGGAGTTGCTCAGCCGGACCGTCGGACCGATCGGGACCAACGTCTATGTCCTCGGTGACTCGCGGACGCGGGAAGCGATCGCGATCGACACGGCGACGCCATCGGTTGCCTGGCTCGGCGGCATCCTGGAGGGGCGCGGCTGGAAGCTGAAACTGATCGTGTCCACCCACGGCCACTGGGACCACGTGGGCGACAACGCGGCTGTGCAAGCCTGGACGCACGATCACCAACCCGGCGACGAGGCCCGCATCGCCGTTCATCCGCTCGACCGAGAGATGCTCGTCCACCCGCAGCCGCTCTTCGCGCCGTTTCCCATCCCGCCCAGCGTTCCGGCGGTGGAACTGGCCGATGGCGGTCGGGTCAAGTTCGGCGAGATCGACCTCGAGGTCCTGCACACGCCGGGACACACCGAGGGCTCGGTCTGTCTGCTCGACCGCCCGAACGGTCTCCTGCTGTCGGGCGACACGCTGTTCGCGGGATCATGGGGCCGGACCGATCTCCCCGGCGGATCCGAGGAGCAGATGGCCGAGTCGTTGGGACGCCTCGCCGGGCTGGACGAACGGCTGAAAGTGCTGCCCGGCCACGGACCGGCAACCACCATGGGAGCCGAACACCACTGGCTCGAATGGACACGGGCGAACAGGGCGTTGCCTCGCTGAGGCTCGGATCCTGGCGGCCCGCTGTTCGATGCGCCTGGAGCCGCCGAAGCACGGGACCTCTACTTACCGGCGCGCTCACGCGGCAGGGGCGGTAGGCGCCGTTTGCCGTAGACGAGATAGTGGCGGAACCAATCGCGGACCTGGATGAGATTCTCGACGCGGCGGAAGGGCGTACCCCCACGTGTGAGTTCGTGGTTCTCTCCCGGTACGCGCATAAACCGGACCGGCCGCCGGTGGGCGCGCAGGACGGCGAACAGCTCTTCAGCCTGGCCGATCGGGCAGCGGAGGTCTTCCTCCGCGTGCTGGATCAGGAGCGGCGTGGTGCACGACGAGATATACGTGATGGGCGACGCTTCTCGGTAGAACTCCGGCTCGTCCCACGGATTCGCGCCGATGAATATCTTCGGATCGATACCGGCGAGGTCTCCGGTCAACATGAGCGATGTCATGTCGCTGACCGACCGTGCGGTGAACGCCGCGGCAAAGCGGCGATCGTGCCCAACGATCCAGTTTGTCAAGTAGCCGCCATATGAGCCCCCGGTGACGCCGAGGTGCCGGCTGCTTGCGATGTCCTCGGCGACGAGTGCGTCGACCCCCGCGAGGACGTCCCGCGTCGGCCCATGGCCCCAATCGCGGAAGTTCGCATCAGCGAAGCTCTGGCCATACCCGGTGGAGCCGCGCGGATTGCAGTAGAAGACGCTCATCCCGGTTCCCGCCAGGATCTGGAACTCGAGCACAGGCGACCAGCCGTACTGCGTCTGCGGGCCGCCATGGATCTCGACGACGAGCGGGCCAGGCCGGCGAAAGCCCGACGACTCAGCCCCCGCGATGATCCAGCCCTGGATCTGCCTCCCGTCGACCTCGTACGAGCGCTCGGCTGGCTCGAGGAGCTTGACCTCGTCGAGCACGAGGTCGTTCAGTCGGCTCAGGCGGCGCGGCGCCCCGCCGTCCGACTGGGCCCAGACGTCCGGCAGTTCGGTCGGCGTCGAGCGGATGAACGCCAGGCGAGGGCGGCCATCGACCTCAATCTGGTCGAAGCCCGAGATGTACTCCCGACCCTCGGTCAGCCGTTCGAGCCGGCCGTCGTCCGTGGAGATCCGCCACAGTTCGTATGAGCCGTCGTAAGGGGCGCTGAATGTCAGGTCCGCACCGTCCGCGGACGCCACCAGACGCGCCGGCTCGCCAATCGTGATGTCGCTGTTCATCGACGTCGCCGGCATGAGGTCGTGGCGAGCCGATAGATTGCGACCGCCGTCGCGCCCCGAGTCGGAGCCGTCGGCCGTGAAGAGCCAGACATCGTATCGGCTGCCTGCGTGGGCAGGGTAGCGGTGGCCCAAGCAGGCGATCGTCCGGCCGTCAGGCAGCCAGGTTGGTGCCGTGAAGTCCGCCCTGCCGGCGTCCGTGATGCGCGTGCGGCGACCGGAGTCGACGTCGACGACGAAGACGTGCGAGCGCGGGTCGAAGTCGGCGTCGCGGCGCTCGTCCGTGCAGTACGCGATCCGCTTGCCGTCGGGCGACCAGGCCGGCATGTCCACGGACCAGTCGACGTTCGTCAGGCGACGGACATCGCCGGGCTCGAGGTCGACGACCCACAGCTGCGGGTGGCTGTCGTAGACGAAGCCGCGACCGTTATGGAGGAACGAGAGCCGGTCCACGTATCGGTAGTCCGATGTTGGCATTGCGTTGGGTGCCGGCTCTTCGAGGCCTCGTCGCCGCCGGTCCTCGTCCCTTGTCGCCCCGGCCGACGGGCTCAGCACCGCGAACCGCCTGCCGTCAGGCGACCACTCGAAGCCTGTCACGCCCCGCGGAAGATCCGTGACCCGCCTCGCCTCGCCAGGGCGGTCGAGCGGCAAGACGTAGACCTGGACGACGTTCTCCGGCTTCCCAGCCGCGCCCGGGGTCTCCTCCGCGGGCGCCGGCTCGACGAGTGTTCGCCGGTCCGACAGGAACGCCATCAGCCGGCCGTCCGGCGAGACGCGAGGGGATGCGTCATGCCAGGCGCCGAGCGTGAGCTGGCGGGGCTCATCGCTTCCGTCGGTCGGCACTCCCCAAATCGAGTCGACGTACCCGTCCCGGCGGGCCTTGGTCGCCTGCAGAGCGAACACGGCAAGCCGTCCGTCGGGCGCGAGGCGTACCTGGGAAGGAACGCGCAGGCGGTACAAGTCGTCGGGCTGAAGCGACCGAGGCATGGTGCGCTCGCCGTTGGAAACACGGGATGCTCGGGCTAAGGGCATGATGCCTCCGGAGTGTTGCTATGACCGGCGCGGGAAAGGCCGCGTCCCCCTCTGTTGCCGTGAGTGTATTTTCCGCAATGGGAGAGCGCTACGGCCGACTGGACCGGCCTCGGCCCCCTTGACATGTCAATACCCCCCAGGGGTATACAAGAGCGGCGAAAAGTGGTAAGAATCAGCCCAGCGATGGCTTGTCAAGTCTTGACAAGCCCTTATCTATGTTCGGGTGGTCGGTGGCGGGGGCGAAACGCCGTCAGGTCGGGTTCGTCGGGGTGGACGACGGGGAAATGCGACTGAACGCCAGGGGCGCGCGGATCGTCTGACATGGCAGGAGATGCGATTTGGCGTCAGGGGTAGCCGCAGAAGTAAAGAGCAAGCTGTCGATCGTCGATGTGGTCGGCGAGCAGGTGCAGCTGCGCAAGGCCGGCACGGTCTTGAAGGGTCTCTGCCCGTTCCACGGCGAGAAGACCCCCAGCTTCGTCGTGACCCCGGCCCGCGAGACCTGGCACTGCTTCGGCTGCGGCGAGGGTGGCGACATCTTCAGCTTCGTCATGCGCCGCGAGGGGTTGACTTTTCCCGAGGCACTCAAGCAGCTGGCGGCGAAGGCCGGCATCGAGATCGACGAGCGAACGAGCCGCGAGGACGCCCACAAGGCTCGACTGCGCGAAGTCCTCGAGCAGGCGATCGCCTTCTATCACGTCGTCCTGACCCAATCGAAGACGGGTGCGCCGGCGCTCGAATACCTGCACGGCCGGGGTTTCACGGACGAGACGATCGAGAAGTTCCAGCTCGGCTGGGCGCCGGGCGGCTGGGACCAGATGATCAAGATGCTCCAGAGCCGCCGCAACGTGAACGTCGCCGAGCTGGCCGAGGTGGGCCTCACGAGCGCCCGACCCAACAGCCGCGGCGCCTATGACAAGTTCCGCAACCGCGTCATCTTCCCGATCCGCGACGCGTCCGGCGCGGCCGTGGGCATCGGCGGGCGAATCCTGCCTGCCGCTGCCGCCGCGGATTCAAACGCGCCCAAATACCTCAACTCCCCGGCGACGGTGCTCTTCGACAAGAGCCGAACGCTGTACCTGATCGAGCGCGCCCGGGGCGAGATGCGCAAGGCCGATGAAGCGGTCCTGGTCGAGGGCTATACCGATGCGTTGATGGCTCATCAGGCAGGCTTCGAGAACGTCGTGGCGAGCCTGGGCACTGCCCTGACCCCGTTCCAGGTCGCGGTGATCGCCCGCTACGCCCGCGAGATCGTGCTTGCCTACGACGTCGACCCGGCCGGCCAGCACACCAACTCCATCGGGGGCGCGGAGCTGTTCCGGCTCATCGGGGCGCTCGCGGCCGAGGAGACGGGCGTCGAGATCACGCGCGTCCGAGTGGCCCGGCTGCCCGAGGGCAAGGACCCCGACGAGGTGGTTCGCGAGAATCCCGATCTCTGGCGGGAGGCCATCCGCACCGCGCAGCCGATCATGGAATTCCTCATCGATTACTACGCCACCGCCTTTGACGTGCGGTCCGCTCGCGGCAAGAGCCAGGTCGTGGCCACGCTCATCCCGATGCTGCGCGAGGTCCGCGACCCGGTGGTGCGTGACAGCTATCTCCAGGCGCTGGGCCGGAGGACGGGCGTCGACGAGCGTGTACTGCTCGAAGCCCTCCACTCGCCAAAGTCGGCCGGGGGATCGACCGGTCCGGGTGGCCGACCGAACGATGGAGCAGGCTCATCCGGTCGATTCACCGCCGACGCGATCATTTCGGCTCCCGACTCGATCGACACGAAGGCCGAGCTGAAGGCCGTTTCGCTCGACGAACGGAAGCTCCTGCGGCTGCTGTTGCTCGTGCCGGACCAGCAGGAGCGAGTCGCCGAGACGCTGGCCGCGCAGAAGATGCAGCTTCCCAGCACGCCCGCGCGTGAGTTGCTCGTGGCGATGCTCGCCGATCGCGATCGAGACCGCGAGGCCGGTGGCTCCGGCCGCTTCGAGCGCAGCCGCTTCCTCGACGCGCTGGACTCGGAATTGCACGGCCTGGCAATCGCCCTGTACGCGGAACGTGGCCCCGATCCTAACGAACTAACCGGCGACCGCGTCCGTATAGGTGTGGACCAGTGCTTGCTCGCCCTAGAGGCGGACAGGCTCGAGGAGGAAATCCGCTTCAACGGCGGCGAGCTCGTGGAGGCGCAGGCCGCCTCGGACTCGGATGCCGTGGCTCGACTGCAGGAAACACAACGCCATCTGTTCGAGGCTCGCCGATCGCTCGACCGACGCCGGCAGGACACGAGTCTCCTCGCTTCCGCTGGAGGACACCGATGACTGATCCCCTTGACAAGCAACTCGTTGAGGTTGCCCTCTCCGGCGGCGGCCGTCGCAAGGCCGATCTGGAAGAAGCGAAGGCGGCCGGCGTCCGCACGCGCCGCTCCCTCGATGAAGAGTCGCTCGAAGACGACGATCTCCTCGCCGAAGAGGAAGAGACTGCGGCGCCCGACAGCCTGGACGAAGACGCGACCGACCTGGGGGTCGAGGTCGTCGAAGAGGACACTCTGGCCGAGCCGCGCGCTGCCGGCGATGCCCCCGCCAAGCTCGACCCCGAAGCGCTCGAGGAGCCCACTCCCGAGGAGCTCGAGGCCCTTTCGGCCGACATGATCGGGATCGACGACCCGGTCCGGATGTACCTGAAGGAGATCGGCAAGGTTGCCCTCCTGACGGCCGAGGAAGAGGTCGTCCTGGCCAAGGCCATCGAGCTCGGCGAGCAGATGGTCGACGAGCCGTGGAAGGGCATCATCTCCCTCCACGAATGGACTCACCACGACACCGAACGCAAGACCCGTACGATCAAGCCGCAGTACAGGCTGCCGTTCGGGCCGGAAGCCGCCAAGATGGTCGCCGACGCCGTTTCGGCCGAGGACGCGGCGGACCTGCTCGTGCCCACCATCGACTTCCACCTGATCAAGGCCGGCAAGGACGCCACGACCGAGGGCACCAAGGAGCTTCTAAAGGAGGCTCGCCACAACGTCCAGGTCTACAACGACACCCTCACGCCCGAGTCGTTCCTGAAGCTGCTCGACTGGGCCTACCTTGCCGTCCACAACGGCGATCTCGACTCCCGCGACAACGTTGGCCTGCGCGCCATCTACGACTGGACGCGCGAGACCGTGGCCTGGCCGGCGCTGACGCGCTGGGTCGAAGGCGGCCGCGACGCCGAGCTCCTGAAGCGTCTCGGTACGGATCCGGAGGTTCCCGCGAACACCAAGCTCGCCCATCGACGCGGCGAGCTGGTTCGCATTGGGCGCGACGCGCGCGAGCAGCTGACTTCGGCCAACCTGCGCCTGGTCGTGTCGATCGCGAAGAAGTACATCGGGCGCGGCATGTCGTTCCTGGACCTGATCCAGGAGGGCAACATCGGCCTGATCCGCGCAGTCGAGAAGTTCGACTACGAGAAGGGCTACAAGTTCTCCACCTACGCGACGTGGTGGATCCGGCAGGCCATCACGCGAGCCATCGCCGACCAGGCCCGAACGATCCGCATCCCCGTCCACATGGTCGAGACGATCAACCGCCTGATCCGCGTCTCGCGCACTCTGCTTCAGGAGCTGGGCCGCGAACCGACGGTCGAGGAGATTGCCGAGGCGATGTCCAAGGGCCAGGAGCAGGTGGTCACGCCCGAGAAGGTGCGCGAGATCATCAAGGTGTCGCAGGAGCCCGTGTCCTTGGAGACGCCGATCGGCGAGGAAGAGGACTCGCACCTGGGCGACTTCATCGAGGACCGCGGGGCGTTGGCGCCGGCCGAAGCGGCTTCGCATCAGCTGCTCAAGGAGCAGGTCGAAGCGGTGTTGGACTCGCTGACCGGGCGCGAGCGACGCGTCCTGCAGCTCCGCTTCGGCCTGGAGGACGGCCGGGCCCGCACCCTCGAGGAAGTGGGCAAGGAGTTCAACGTCACCCGCGAGCGGATCCGCCAGATCGAGGCGAAGGCCCTGCGCAAGCTGCGCCACCCGTCCCGCTCTCGCAAGCTGAAGGACTATCTGGAGTAGATCCCGGATCAGGGGAGGCCCCGCCAGCTGAGCGTCAGCGCGCGGGGCCTCGTCGTAAGTGGCGCCGGGGAGTGGCGCCGGGGAGTGGTGCCGGGGAGTGGTGCCGGGGAGTGGTGCCGGGGAGTGGTGCCGGTGGCCCGGTGTCGGGCGTGGCTGCTCGGATCGATGCACATCGACGACCGATCCCGCACCCCCAGATTGTTGATGCTCACGGGGCGAGCACATCCGACCGACATGGCCAGTTGCGAGCTGCGTCCGTGCGCGCTTGACCGGTTCCGACTACACGTTCGACTGCACGCCGGCCCGAGATGGGCTGTCTGGTCGCGTTCAGGGGCCCAGTTGCCCGGATATGTGCTTCATTCCGAGCATTCGAGACTCACCGACGCCTACCGGCCGGGTTGCCTGGTCACATGTGCTCTCCCGGCGAGCAAACGGCGCAACCACGGCGTAAGTCGCAGCGAAGCGGCCCAGCCCACCATTCGGGCATGTCAACGAAGGATCGCGCGGTCGACAACGGCACGCGGCGTGGCCGAACGATACTGACCGAGCTCGGCAATGAGCTGCGTGCGTCACGCCTTGAGCACGGGCTGAGCCAGGCCGCGGTCGCAGCTGCCGCCAGGATCTCGCGGGCGCAGGTCAGCCGCATCGAACGCGCCGAAGCGCCGCGAGTCGCCATCTTGGAGCTGGCCCGCGTGCTGGCGGTCGTTGGGTTGGAGCTGAGCGCCCGGGCGTATCCGTCGGGGAGGCCGATCCGCGATGCCGCGCATCTGGCGTTGCTGGCGCGGTTCCGGCAGAAGGTGGCACCATCGATTGCGTGGAGGTTCGAGGCGCCTGTCGGTGGCACGGGAGATCTCCGGGCCTGGGATGCGGTGATGCTGGTCGGGCTCACCGAGGTGGCCGTGGAGACGGAGACTCGGCCGCGGGACGTGCAGGCTCTGCTGCGCAGGCTGGCTACCAAACGGCGCGATGACCCGGGCATCTCCAGCGTCGTCCTGGTGATGGCCGACGCGCGGCACAATCGGTCCCTCCTCAAGGAGTTCGGCGAAGTGGTGCGGTCCGAGCTGCCGCTGACATCGAAGGCGATCATCGAGGCGTTGGCCGTTGGCCGCTGGGCGCGAGCCAGGAGGCAGCGGCCTCGTGCTGGTGTGATCGCCGTCGGCGGAGCGCGGCCTATGCGCGCGGGCAGGCGGAGCGCGCGGCCGATGCGCGCGGGCAGGCGGAGGCGCGGCCGACGGGCGCGCGACCGAGCCGCGTCCCGGCGAGCGGACCTGGCCGCCGGCCGGTACGCTTCGGGGGTCATCGCCGGAGCGGAGGAATCGAAATGAGCGTTGCGGAAGCGGGACCCCTTGTTTCGGGCGAGTGGCTCGCCGCTCAACTCGAAGAGCCGGACCTTCGTGTCGTCCATGTTTCGCTCGACCGGCAGGCCTATGACCAGGGCCACGTGCCGGGTGCCGTCTTCAGCGACCTGCATGTCGACCTGGCGAAAGCGGGGACACGGCCCGAGACGGGCGCGGCACAGCGCCAGTACATAGTCCCCACCCGAGACGAAACCACTGCGGCGCTCCAACGTTGGGGAGTGGCGCCGGGCGACCACGTCGTCTTCTACGACGACGCGGGCCAGGGCCGTCACGCCATCCGGGGCTACTGGCTGCTCCGCCTCTATCGCTTCCCGAAGAAGCGAGTCCACGTCCTCGACGGCGGCCACCGGGTCTGGCAGGCCGAAGGGCGTCCAACCACGGCCGCGGAGCCGTCACCTCACATCGAGCCCGAGACCGAGCCCCTCGGCGAACGAGACCGGGCGCTGATCGCCACGGCAGAGGACGTCCTGGCCTGGAGCCGCGAGGCTGCGGCACCGGGCGGCCCGACGCGGCTGCTGGACGTGAGGCTGATCGACGAGTTCCTCGGCACGGAGGTCAGGGCGGCTCGAGGCGGCCGCGTTCCGGGCGCGCAGCACCGCCTATTCCAGGACTTCGTGGCCTCCGACGGGCGGCTCCGGCCCGCAGCCGAGATTCGGGCGATCCTCGAAGGGACCGGCGTCAAGCCGGACGAGCTCCGGGCAACCTACTGCCAGGGCGGCGTCCGCGCGGCCCTGGCTTGGTTCGCTCTCTCGGAGATCGCGGGTCTGACCGAGGTTCGGAACTACGCCGAGTCCTGGGAGGAGTGGGGGAACAGGCCGGACCTGCCCGTCGAGCGGTAGCTCGGCGCAGCTCGGACTGCACCCGCCCGCTCGACTCAGGCGTACGTATCGACCACGGACCGAACGCGCAGCGCCTGGCGGGCGAGTTCGATCGACCAATCGGCCGGGAGCGCGAACGAGACCTCGATCTGGCGGCGGGCCGGGAGGTCGAAGTAGTTGTCGCTGAAGATGACGTCGGCGCCGTCAAGCGATAGCTCGACCCAGCGGGCCAGCATGTCGGACCGGAGCCGGATGACGGCCCGCGCAGGTTCGGCCGCCGCCTCGACTGCCACCTCGAGCGTCGGGGGCCGCAGGGCCAGATGCTTGTCGGGGACGAAGGGCGTGACGACGAGCGAGCGCCTCGAGCCGGCCTCGACGAGCTCGGCGACCAGAACGAGCGAACGCCGGCCTTCGGTCGTAGCCGGGACATCGATCTGACAGGCGGCTGTTGTTGCCAGCCCCCGCGCCTCTACGGTCACGCTCCCGGTTGTCACCGCCTCGCCGTCCAGACGCTCCAGCGACCAGTTGACCTCGCCTCCCCAGGGCGTGGGCAGATCGTTCGTGATCGAGAGCTGGGCGGCAGCGCCTGGGGCACCTGCCGCGGCCACCGAACATGACAGCAATATCGGCGCGTAGAACCGCCGCGTGGCGTAGTGGAGCGCCTTCCAGCGCCCGAAGTAGTCGATGCCCGCCCATGAGGAGACGGGCCAGCAATCATTGAGCTGCCAGTACATCGCGCCGCCGCAGCGCGCCCGCTCTCGCCGCCAGTGCTCTACGCCGACGCGCATCGCCTCGGCCTGGAGAACCTGACTCAGGTAGATGAGCCCGTCGAAGTCCCGCGGCAGCCGGAACTGCTTGGCCATGTAGTAGAGGATCTTCGCGTTGCCGTCGGGATTCTTCTGGTGCAGGTCGAGCACCGGCGAACCAAGATTCAGGTCGGCCGGATCGGTGGCGAAGGCGGCAACGGTGGCGGCGGCCGGCAGCGATTCGAAGCCGAACTCGCTGACGAACCGGTACGTGTGCTGGGCGTAGAAGTCGAACGGCGCCAGGTTGTGCCAGACCGTCCACTGGTGGTAATCGCCCATCAGTTCGCCGAGCGGCTCCACGAGCGGCCGCCCCGACGACGGCGAACTCGGCCAGTAGGGAGTGGCGCCGTCCTCGGCGGACACCCACTCCGGCAGCGTCTCGCCAAAGAACCGCAGGTACGCCGCCTTGAGGTTCGCGTTCTCGGGCCGATCCCAGCCCCACTCCGCCCAGCCCGTCTCCATCTCGTTGTTGCCGCACCACAGCGCCAGGCAGGCGCGATGCCGCAGCCGACGAACCTGCTCGCGGACCTCGCTCTCGACGTTGGCGAGGAACGCGTCGTCGGTCAGCGGGTAGACGCTGCAGGCGAACATGAAGTCCTGCCAGACCAGGATGCCGAGCCGGTCGCAGGCGTCGTAGAAGGCCTCGGTCTCGTAGTAGCCGCCGCCCCAGACCCGGATCATGTTGTGGTTGGCGTCCGCGGCGGCGCCGAGCAGCGCGTCGAGCTGGGCCGTGGTGACGCGGGCGGGGAAGGTGTCAGCGGGGATCCAGTTGCTGCCTTTGGCGAAGATCGGCACGCCGTTCACGACGAACTGGAACGACTCGCCCCACTCGTCCGGCTCACGGCGCAGGGCGAGTGTTCGGAGGCCGACGCGGAACGTCCGTACATCGAGACGGCGCCCGCCGGCGAGTAGCTCGACCTCGACTCGATACAGCGGCTGGCTGCCGAGCCCGTTCGGCCACCATAGCTCCGGATCGGCGATTTCGACTTCGACGCTGGTGACCGACCGCTTGCCCGGGACGACCGACCGGGCGACCTGGACTCGACCGTCCGGGTGCTCGACTCGGATCACGACCTCGACCTCGGCCGCCGTGTCGATGGCGCGCTCGATCTCCACCTGCGCGGCTATGCCGGCTCGCCCGACCTCGACCGATTGTGACACCCGCACGTCGTCGAGCCGGGCGACACCCCAACCCTCGAGGCGCACGCCCTGCCAGAAGCCGATGTTCGGCAGCTTTGGGCCCCAGTCCCAGCCGAAATGGCACGGCGCCTTGCGCAGGTGGGGTGCGCCCGCGAGCTGGTCGTTGGCCGCGTCAAGCGGTTGGACCGCATCCAGCTCGGCGCCTGCTCGGACCGCCGACCGGAAGACCACCGCCAGCTCGTTCGAGCCCGGCTTGAGTAGCCCGGTGACATCCCAGCGCCAAGTCCGGAACATGTTGTCCGCACTGCCGAGCAGCTCGCCATTGAGACGGACATCGGCCAGGGTGTCGAGGCCGTCGAAGACGAGGTCGAGGCGCTCGGCGGCCGCCACGCCCGCTTGGACCACAAGCTCGCGCCGGTACTCCCAGTCGCGCTCCGCGACCCACTGAACGTGCAGCTCCTCGTCGCAGACGAACGGGTCGGAGATGCGGCCCGCGGCCATGAGGTCGAGATGTACGCCGCCGGGGACCCGGCCGGGCAGCCATTCGTCCGTGCCGCGCTCGCGCAGCTGCCAGGTTCCGTCGAGTGACTGCTCGATCATCTGTCTCCCATATTCTGGCGAGGGCGAGCGGACCGAGGCGTCCCGGCTGCGGCTGTTACGGAACGCTCGGCTGGCACCATGCTATCCTGTCGCGCGGCGCCTCCGGGCGCCTGGATTGCGGACGATATCCGTCCCGATCGACTCGCTCCGGCGTAGCTCAGTGGTAGAGCGGGCGGCTGTTAACCGCTTGGCCGTAGGTTCGAATCCTACCGCCGGAGCCAACTTCCTCACCGGTCGATCGACCGACACCGTCATGCGTTTCGCGGCGCACGAAACGCCGCCGCACTTGATCAAGGCCACGCCAGTCTGAGAGCCGAGGCGGTGGCCTTCTCGCCCGACGGGTCGACCCTTGGCACCGGCAGCCTCGACAGCACGGTCGGGCTCTGGCGGCCCAGGTAGCTGTACTGCTGCCAGCCCGCTGACCCGGCCGGAGCGACCCGACGCTGACATGGCCGGAGCGACCCGCTGACCCGGCCCCGTCATTTCATTGACATAACGGCACCTGATACGGGCCTGCCTTTCAGCTGAGCGGTCCACGCTGCGTTTCTAGGTCGCGCCGCGGAGGCGGAGTAACCAGACCGAAAGCTGGCAACCGCAGACTTCGCAGCCGTAAGCGATTGGCGCAAGTGCTTGCAGAAAGGCGTCGATGATGATCACGAAGACGGTCGAACGGCCCGAGCCGATGGCCAGCCTGCCTACAATGTTCGCCACGAACGAGGATGTGCGCCGGCTGCTCATCCTGCGCGAGATCGAGGCCGCGGGGGCTCTCACCGGCCTCGAAGCCGTCAATGCCGTCGCCTCGACCGCCCACCTGCTCGGCATCAGGTCGCCTGGCTATGCGCTTCTCCACGACCTGACCGCAGACGGCCTCCTGCAGTACTCGGCGGGAATGCCGCGCACATACCGGCTCACCTTTGCCGGAGCGGGAGAGGCAGCGCGGCTGGCGCAGCAATGCTGGCCCCGGCTGTCCGCGGAGTTGGTCCGGCTGAACATGAAGTTCGCCCCCGTTTCGCCACGGCCCTGGCCCGCGACCGCGTTCGTCGCCGAGTGGGCCGACGAGTCAATCGGCTAGCGACCCACGACCAAAGGGGCTGGTCCGATGCAAACCCGGACATACAGCGTAGTTGCCGGGCTGCTCCTGGGCAGTGCTTATGCGGTTGGCGGCACCACCATCGTCGCCGCGGCCTTCTACGCCCTGAACTGCGTGGTTGCCGAGACGTTCCGGCGCTTCGGCTCCGGCTATTCGGCCCGAAAGATGTCGCTGACCGTCCTCCGCTCGAAGGCGATCGCCGAGAACTTGGCGCTGCCGCCCTGGCCGATCGGTGACTGCGAGCCGAAGCCGACCCGCAGGTCGGCAGGCATCCCCAAGGTGAAGGCCCGCACCAGCTTCCAGGTTCGGCCGTCGAGCGCCGCGTAGAAGATGATCGCTGCGCCGATCCGCGCCACCCGAAGGTGGGCCGAGTTGCCCGCAATCGGCGTGGAGTTGCAGTCGTCCGAGACGCCGCGCGTCACCACGGTAACGATCGTCGGCTCCTGATACGCGGAGATCTCGAGGGCGAACTTGGCCCAGGTCGAGTCGTCGGCGTAGACCATGAGGCAGCCCGCATCCCATTGGGCTCGGATGTCCAGCGTCACTCGCGCGGTCAGGACGAAGTCGCCGGTCGGTCGGAAGAGCAGCAGCGGGGCGTTGGCGTGGACCCCGCCGTCGACCGGCGAGATGTACCAGTCGGTCTCGGCGCCCGACTCGATCGTCAGCTCGGTCGCCGTCGACTGCCAGCCGGCGGGCGTGTTCATCCACTCGAACGGCGCGCCGATACCGGGCACCTGGATCGTCTCACTCACCGGTCTTTCTCCTCCTCGTTGCGGATTAGTCCTATCGAATGATTACAAATCTCGGCCGCGAGCCGCTACACTACGCCCCACCATGACCAGGAACTACTTCGACAGCAGCCTCCTCCTTACCTGAGGCGAGCCCCGTCCGGGTGCTCGCCGAGCCGCCTCCTGCGAATTTGCGCAGGAGGTTTTTGTTTCCCCGAATACTCCGCCCAACCCGCGGCGATCGCGGACCACGACAGTGACGCAGAAGGAATTCAGAAATGCCTCCCGTACCAGCCACCCCCAAGAAGATGCCGGTCGAGAAGTACGTGCCCTTCCGCCCCCTGCCGCTCCGCCTTCCCGACCGCGAGTGGCCCAACCGAGAGATCGAGCATGCGCCCATCTGGTGCTCGGTCGATCTGCGAGACGGCAACCAGGCCCTCATCGACCCGATGGATCCGACCCGCAAGCTGCAGATGTTCAAGGCTCTCGTGGCGATGGGCTTCAAGGAGATCGAGGTCGGCTTTCCGTCGGCGTCGCAGCCCGACTACGACTTCATCCGCCAGCTGATCGAAGAAGACCTGATCCCCGAAGACGTCACGATCCAGGTCCTGACGCAGTGCCGTCGCGAGCTGATCGAGCGGACGTACGAGTGCCTGGCGGGCGCCGGGCGGGCGATCGTCCACTTCTACAACTCGGTCTCGGTCCTGCAGCGGCGCGTCGTCTTCCGGCTCGATCGCGACGGTGTGAAGAAGATCGCGGTCGACGCGGCGAAGATCTGCCTGGAGCAGGAGGCGCGAGTCCCCGGCACTGAGATCCGCTACGAGTACTCGCCCGAAAGCTTCACCGGCACCGAGCTCGACTACGCGGTCGAGATATGCGCCGCGGTCATGGACGTCATCCAGCCGACTCCCGCCCGGCCGATCATCCTGAACCTGCCGGCCACGGTCGAGATGTACACGCCCAACATCTACGGCGACGCCATCGAATGGTTCCACCGCAACGTGCCGCGCCGCGACTCCGTGATCCTGTCGCTGCACCCGCACAACGACCGCGGCACGGCCGTGGCGGCCGCCGAGTTCGGCCTGATGGCCGGCGCGGACCGCATCGAAGGCACGCTCTTCGGCAACGGCGAGCGGACCGGCAACGTGGACGTGATCAACCTGGCCGGGAACATGTTCAGCCAGGGAGTCGACCCCAGGCTCGATCTCAGCGACATCGACGCCCTGCGCCGCGTGGCCGAGCACTGCAACCGCCTGCCGGTCGAGCCGCGCCATCCGTATGTCGGCGATCTGGTCTACACGTCCTTCTCGGGCTCGCACCAGGACGCGATCAAGAAGGGCATGGAGGCCCTCCCACCCGACTACGCGGCCTGGGCAGTGCCATACCTGCCGATCGACCCCAAGCATGTCGGCCGCAGCTACGAGGCCGTGATCCGGGTCAACAGCCAGTCCGGCAAGGGCGGCGTGGCCTACATCATGAAGAACGAGCACGGCATGGACCTGCCGCGCCGGCTCCAGATCGAGTTCAGCCGCTGCATCAAGGTCATCACCGAAGGCAGCGGCACCGAGATCACCGCCGAAGAGATGTGGGACGCCTTCGCGGCCGAGTACCTGCCGGCTACCTCGCGGATCCGGCTCGACGGCTACGACACGGCCTCGAGCGACGGCACGGTCTCGGTGCGGGCCCGACTTGCGACGCCCGGCGAGACGAGGACCGTCAACGGCCAGGGCAACGGGCCCATCTCGGCCCTGGTCCATGCCCTTCGCCAGGATCTGGGGATAGAGGTCGACGTGCTGGACTACGCCGAGCACGCCCTCGGCGCGGGCGAGGAAGCCACGGCCGTGGCCTACGTCGAAGTCCGTTCCCATGGCGAGGTTCGCTGGGGCGTGGGCATGGATCCGAACATCACCACGGCCTCGATGAAGGCGGTCCTCAGCGCCCTCGAGCGGCTGGGCGTCGAGCTGGCGGCCACGGCCGAAGTGACCGCCACCGCCGACTGACCGGGCACAGACCACCCATCCGGCCCGATTAGAGGGCCGGATGGCCCAGTTCTGATACCCGAGCACCCAGCTAGGATATCGGGGTGACCGTCACCGCCGGCATCCGATCCATGGCCGGCGCGCTGCGTCGGCCGGGCTTGGCCCGCTGGCTGCGCGTGATCGGGCCGGCCTGGGTCGTCATGCTCGCCGACGTGGATGCCCCGAGCGTCATCACCGCCGGCAAGGGCGGCACGGAGTCGGGCTACGCATTGCTGCTGCCCGTCTTCGCCATCGTGCCAGTCCTCTTCCTGGTCCAGGAGATGACGGCGCGGCTGGCCCTGGTCACCGGAAAGGGCCATGTCGAGCTTGTTCGGTCTCGCTACGGGCCGCATTTGGCCGCGGTGTCCGTCCTGGGTATGGCCGTCATCAACTTCGTGGCCTACGTGGCCGAGTTCGCCGGCATTGCCCTGGGAGCGGCAATCATCGGCATACCAGCGCCGGTGGCGATCATCGCTGCGCTGGGGGTCCACGCGTCCATGGTCCTGAGCCGCAGCTACACCTGGTTCGAGCGCATCGCCATGGTGCTCTCCCTGGCGCTGTTCAGCTTCATCGTGCTGGCCGTTGCCGGTCGCCCCGACCTCGGCCATCTGGTCTCGGACCTGAGCCCGCTCCCGAGCGACGTGCCGCACGACTACTTCGCGCTGGTCGTGGCCATGATCGGAGCCTCGGTCATGCCCTGGATGCTCTTCTACCAGCAGTCGGCCAGCGTCGACAAGAAGCTTTGCCGCGAGGACCTGCACGGGGCGCGGGTGGAGACTCTGGTCGGGGCGTTTGCCAGCCAGGCGTTGATGGCCGTGGTCGTGATCGCCGCCGCGGCCGCAATGAAGTCCGCGGCCCCCGTCGCCGCCACGGCGAAGAACCTCGCCGAGCTGCCGGAGGGCATGGCCCGGCTTGCCAACGGTGGTGCCGGCTGGCTCATCGCGATCGGCCTCATCGGCTCGGGGCTGCTGGCGCTGGTGGTCATTTCGCTATCGGCCGCCTGGGGAGTCGCGGAATTGATGCGCTGGCCGCGCAGCCTGAACCTCAAGCCGAGCGAGGCCCGCCGCTTCTACGGCGTTTACCTGGTCGAGGTGATACCGGCCGCCGTCGTGGTCCTGGTCTCATCCGACTTCGTCCGGCTCTGTGTCGGCGCGATGGTCTTCAACGTGGTCGTCCTGGCGCTGCCGCTGGCCTTCCTGGTCCGCTTGACCAGCGACCGCGAACTGCTCGGTGATCTCGCCAACTCGCGGCCGCGAGCGGCGTTGTTGTGGGGCGTCACGATCGGCCTGCTCATCTGCGGCACCTTCGGGATGATCCAGTACCTCACCTAGGAGTCGCTTGGTCTGCCTCAGGAGGGGAGTGGCGGCTCGGGCTCGGCGCCCAGGGGTCCACCGCATGCGCAAGAACGGGTTGCCGCCGGGCAGGCGTTGGTTCGGTACACGTCGGTGTCTTCGCCGGCGCCTCGTCGGGGCTTGGTTCTCCGGTCCGCCATGCGCGCCCGCCGAAGCGCCACTCGGCCGGCTCTTGCGCGGCCGCGTCGCTCAGGCGACACTACCCGTGCTAGACGACCGCTGGACCAGAGGCGGAACCGGCTCGTCAGCCCAAGGTTCGCTGCCGGGATCTACCCTACGGCGCGACTGCGGAAGGGCCGGAACACCATGGATCGCACTCGTGTGGTGATCATGGGGGCCGCTGGGCGCGACTTCCATGACTTCAACGTCGTCTACCGCAACGACCCGAGCGTCGAGGTCGTGGCGTTTACCGCGGCCACTCAGATTCCGGGCATCGCCGGGCGCCGCTACCCGGTCGAGCTGGCCGGGCCGCTCTATCCGGACGGCATCAAGATCGTGGCCGAGACCGAGTTGGAGAACCTGCTCGCCACCGAGCGGATCGATCTCGTTGTCTTCGCCTACAGCGACGTCGCTCACGAGCACGTCATGCACACGGCCAGCCGGGCACTCGCCGGCGGGGCCGACTTCGAGCTGCTCGGGCCGGCCCGGACGATGCTGCCGAGCATGAAGCCTGTCGTCGCCATCGGCGCCACGCGCACAGGCGCGGGCAAGAGCCAGACCACTCGCTACCTCGCGGAACTGCTCGAGAAGCAGGGTCTCAAGGTCGTGGTCGTGCGCCATCCGATGCCGTACGGCGACCTCGTCGCGCAGCGCGTCCAGCGCTACGCCACCTACGCCGATCTCGATCGCTACGAGACCACGATCGAGGAGCGCGAGGAATACGAGCCGCACCTCGACGCCGGCCGCGTCCTCTACGCCGGG
The DNA here is from genome assembly GCA_003171255.1 of Chloroflexota bacterium. Taxonomy (GTDB): domain Bacteria; phylum Chloroflexota; class Limnocylindria; order Limnocylindrales; family CSP1-4; genus Fen-1039. Next base: position 3,599 of record PMYK01000011.1, on the reverse strand, counting down.
GTCGACTACGAAGCGATCCTCCGCCAGGCCGAGGCTGAGGCCGACGTCGTCCTGTGGGACGGCGGCAACAACGACTTCCCGTTCTACAAGCCNNGCCGTAGCCGACCCGCTCCGCGCCGGCCACGAGATGCACTTCCACCCGGGCGAGATCAACATCCGCATGGCCGATGTGGTGGTCGTCAACAAGGTCGACTCGGCAACGCCCGAGCAGATCGCCGAGGTCCGAGCCAACGTCGCGGCGATGAACCCGCGGGCCCGCGTGATTCTGGCTCGCTCCGCGCTCACGCTTCAGGGCGGCGACATCAAGGGCAAGCGCGTCGCGGTCGTCGAAGACGGCCCGACACTCACCCACGGCGGCATGACGTTCGGCGCCGGAGTCGTGGCGGCGCGGCGGTTCGGGGCGGCGGAGCTGGTCGATCCGGTGCCGTTCGCGACCGGCGAGCTGGCGGCGACCCTGGCCCGCTACCCGGCGCTGGAGCACCTGCTGCCGGCAATGGGCTACGGCCCGGGCCAGATGCACGAGTTGGAGGCGACACTCAACGCAATGCCGGCGGACCTGGTCCTGTCGGCGACGCCGATCGACTTGACGCGAGTCCTCAAGCTAGAGAAGCCGGTCGTTCGCGTACGCTACGAGCTCGAAGAGATGGCAGGCGACGCGGCCGGAAAAGGGCAGTCGAACCTGACCGAACTTCTCGCTCCGATCGTCGAGCGGGCGCGAGCCGGCAAGACATCGGGCGCCCGTCACTAGCCGAAGAGGACCGTCATGACTCGCCACCTCCTGACTTTGGATTCCCTCGGTCGAGAGGGCATCCTCGCCAACCTGGCACTGGCTCGCGACCTCAAGGCGCGAAAGGGGATGGCGCAGGCAGCGCTCCCCGGCGGGCGGGTCGGTCTCATCTTCGACAAGCCGTCGACGCGGACGCGAGTCAGCTTCGAGGCCGCGGCCTGGGGCCTGGGCATGCTGCCCATCACCCTCCGTCACGACGAGCTGCAGCTTGGCCGCGGCGAGACCATCGCCGACACGGCCCGCGTCCTGTCGCGCTATCTCACGGCCCTCGCGATTCGCACCTTCGACCAGTCGCGGGTCGAGGAGCTGGCGCGCTACGCCACGATCCCGATCATCAACGCCCTGACCGACGACCACCATCCCTGCCAGGCTCTGGCGGACGTCATGAGCCTGCAGGAGGAGTTCGGCGAGCTGGCGGGGCTGCGCGTGGCGTTCATCGGCGACGGCAACAACGTCTGCCACTCGCTGATCCAGGCGGCCGGGTATCTCGGGTTCACGCTGGCCATCTCCACGCCCGAAGGCTACGAGCCGAAGCCCGAGATCGTCGAGGCGGCCCGAGTCAACTGTCGAACGAACGGTGGGTCGATCGAGCTGGGGCGGGACGTGCGAGCGGCCGTCCGCGGCGCCGACGCGGTCTACACCGACGTCTGGGCCAGCATGGGCCAGGAGAAGGAACGCGAGGAACGGGCCTACGTCTTTGCCGGATACTGCGTCAACACCGAGCTGATGGCCCTGGCGGCGCCTCGAGCGATCTTCCTCCACTGCCTGCCCGCCCACCGCGGCGACGAGGTGACCGACGAGGTGATGGACGGACCGCAGTCGCGAGTCTGGGACGAGGCGGAAAACCGCTGGTACACCGAGCAGGCGCTGCTCTACACGCTCGTCACCGGCCGCGAGCAACTGGAACCCGCCGGATGAACCCTCGGTTCATACGATGACTCGGCTGGCGATCGCCCTCGGTGGCAACGCCCTGATACGACGGGGCGAGCCGGGCTCGACCGAGGTCCAGCGCCGCAACCTCGTGGCGGCGGCGCGGGGCCTGGTAACGCTGGCCGAGGGCAGCCGGGCCGAGATCGTGATCACTCACGGCAACGGTCCGCAGGTGGGCTTCCTGGCCATCGGCGCGGAGATGGCCGCGTCGGTCGTGCCGGCGCCGCCGCTCGACGTGCTCGGCGCGGAAACCCAGGGCCAGATCGGTTACCTGTTGGCCCAGGCGATGCATTCGGCGTTCCTCGAACGCGGCCGGAACCGCGAGATCGCCGTGATCGTGACGCGGACGGTGGTCCCGGCTGACGACCCGGCCTTCTCGAACCCTACCAAGCCCGTCGGTCCGATCTACGACGAGGCCACGGCCAAAGAGCACGCGGCGGTGCGGGGCTGGAGCGTTGCGCCCGACGGCAAGAACTGGCGCCGCGTCGTCCCGTCCCCGCCGCCGATCCGGATAGTCGAGGCCAACGCCATACGTTCGCTCGTCGATTCGGGCGTGCTGGTGGTTGCCTCGGGGGGTGGTGGAGTGCCCGTCATCGAGCTGCCCGACGGCAACCTGCAAGGGGTCGAGGCGGTGATCGACAAGGACCTCGCCGCCGTCGTCCTGGCCCGCTCCGTCGACGCCGACGGCCTCGTACTGCTGAGCGACGTGGACGCCGTCTACCGCCGCTGGGGCACGCCCCGCCAGGAACCCATCCTGCGCATGACGGTCGACGAAGCATATGAAGGACTCGCCGCCGGCGCCTGGCCGTCCGGCTCGATGGCGCCCAAGGTTCGGGCCTGCGCCGAGTTCGTCAAGGGCGGCGGCCGCTTCGCCGCCATCGGCGCCCTGGAGAACGCAGTCGCGATCGTCAAGGGCAGCTCCGGCACATGGTTCGGCGCCGAGCAGGTCGGGCTGCCGCGCCGCGCGGCCTGAAGCGACTTGACACAGCGCGCGGGAGCGCGCTCCAGAGGCGGGCGAGCAGCCGGCATCCGAACGGCTGACCCACGCGCCTGGCGTCACTCGTAGGCGCTGGCCTGCAACTCGTACAGCTCCGCGTAGAGGCCTCGGTTGCGCATCAGCTGCGCATGCGGCCCCGCCTCCACGACGCGCCCGTCGGCCACGACCACGATCTGGTCGGCCATGCGGACCGTCGAGAAGCGATGCGATACCAGCACCGTGATCCCGCCCGTGGCCGCTCCCACTCGCCGCGCCCCTTCGGCGTAACGCTCGAACAGGTTGTGCTCCGCCTCCGCGTCGAGGGCGGACGTGGGTTCATCGAGGATCAGGACCAGGGGCAGCTCGCGCATCATGGCGCGGCCCAGGGCCAGCTTCTGCCACTGCCCGCCCGACAGCTCGGTGCCCTCCTTGTACGACTTGCCGAGCTGCGTCGAGAGGCCCTGTTCGAGACGGCCGACCACGTCGCCGGCGTGGGCACGCTCCAGCGCCGCCTCCACGGCCGGCTGCGAATCCACGAGCGGCAGGTCTCCGACACCGACGGTCTGGCGGGCGACGAACTCGAAGCGGGCGAAGTCCTGGAATCCCGCGGCGATGCGCTCGCGCCACTTGTCCAGGGGAATTCGGGCGAGGTCCGAGCCGTCGGCCGTGATCGTGCCCGACGTCGGTTCGTAGAAGCGGCACAGCAGCTTGACGAGCGTGCTCTTGCCCGCGCCGTTCTCGCCGACGATCGCCACGGTCGATCCGGCCGGCAGATGCAGGTTGACGCCTGCAAGCACGACTCGATCGGTGCCCGGGTAGGTGAATGCCACGTCCTCGAAGCGGATGCCGTCGGCGAGCCGCTCCGGGACGGCCGTGTCGGCGCCCCGGGGCTCGCGCTCGGCGACG
>PMYK01000052.1:7878-121569 GCA_003171255.1 Chloroflexota bacterium | reverse complement strand
AAGTCATCTTCGAGGGACAAATAAAGGCTCCTATATCGAAATAAGCTATTATAAGGCTTCGCTTGAAACGCTCTCTTTCCATTATCATTCCTGCGTACAACGAAGCCAAACGCTTACCCGCCTCCCTGGTGAAAGTGCGGGAGTACCTCAGCGCCTCGCCATGGGAATTCGCCGAGGTGGTGGTGGTGGACGACGGCTCCACCGACGGCACCGGCGACGAGGCCCGGGCTCATGGCGCGGCCGTCGTGCTCAGGCGCGAGCAGCGCGGCGGTGTGGGTGCTGCAATACGGACGGGCTTCGCATGCGCTCGTGAGCGCGGCCGGCCATACCTGGCCCTGCTGTCGGGCGACGACCAGCACGAACCTGCGGACCTCGTGGGGGCTCTCGACCTCGCCCTGGCGCGCAACCTCGACTACGTGCAGGGCTCGCGCTGGATGCGAGGCGGTCACGTCGTGGGAGCGACGGGCGGACGAGGCGCCGGCACGCGGTTCTACTCGCTCATCTTCAGCATGCTGGTCTTCCATCGGATCACGGACGCAACCAACGGTTTTCGCGTCTTCCGGACGACCATCCTGGACGACCCCTCGATCGACATCGACCAGAGCTGGCTGAGCAGCTACGAGCTCGAACCGTACCTGCTGTATCGGACCATCAGGGGCCACTATCGGGTAGTCGAATACCCGGTGACTGTTCGGTACCATGCCGAGGGCTTTACGAAGATGCGCGGCCTGCGTGACTGGTGGCGCCTCTTCCGGCCCGCACTCCTGCTTCGACTGGGGGTCAAGCACTGATGATGCTAGAACGTGCCTTTGGCGGCCGAAGGGTCCTCGTTACCGGCGGCGCCGGCTTCGTTGGCTCGGCGCTGGTCCGCCGGCTGATCGCGTCGGGGGCGCGAGTGACCGTTCTCGACGACCTCTTCACGGGGCGGCGCGACGCCATTCCGACGGGCGCGGACTTCATCGAGGGCTCGGTTACCGATGAGCCGCTCGTGCGCGACCTGGTGAAGCGCCACACCCTCGTCTTTCATCTGGCTGCCCGCAACATCATTGCCTCCACGGCCAACCCGCGGGATGACTTCGCCACCAACATCGGCGGCACGCTCAACGTCCTGCTCGCGGCGCGCGACTCCAATCTGGAACGGGTCGTGTACACGTCGTCCGCCTCGGTCTACGGCAACCCGCGCTCGATCCCGATCAACGAGGACGATCGGCTCGAACCGCTCACGCCGTATGCGGTCAGCAAGCTCGCCGGTGAGCACTATTGCGTGGCCTTCTACGAGAGCTACGGCCTCAGCGTTGCGGTCGTCCGCTACTCGAACGTGTATGGGCCGTACCAGCGCCCGGAGAACCCGTACTGCGGCGTCGTCTCCAAGTTCCTCATCGCCGCGAACGCCGGCCAGACCATCTCCGTGCATGGCGACGGCGGGCAGACCCGCGACTTCACCTTCGTCGAGGATGCCGTTGATGCGACGCTCCTGGCGGCCACGCACCCGCGGGCCGAAGGTGAGGTGTTCAACGTCGGTACAGGGGTGGAAACGTCCGTCAACGATCTCGCCGCGGCCATCGGGCGAGCAAGCGGCTGCCCCATGAACGTGGAGCACATCGACCGCCGCGACATCGACAACATTCGCCGCCGCGTGGTCAACATCGAGAAGATCCGCCACATGCTGCGCTGGTCGCCCCAGGTGACGTTGGATCGAGGTCTCGAGAAGACGGTCCGCTGGTTCGAGGAGACTGGCCTCCTCTCGCCATCGACACCCGCCGCCGAGCCGACGGCACCCAGGGGCTTGCCTGGGCGCACCGCGCGCCCAGGCAAGTGACCGCTCTCCGGAGCGTCCGCCGGTGAAGGCATTTCGCATCGTCGTCGGAATCTTCGTCAGCGCCGCGTTTGCGTGGGCGACGCTGAGCCGCGTCGACCTGCCGGAAGTCGGCCAGGCCCTGAGTCGGGCCGCTCCCTTTGGCGTGGCCCTGGCCCTCGGCTGTGCCTGGCTGGAGATCGCCGTCCGATCGTGGCGTTGGCGCTTCCTGCTGTCGCCATTGGGGAAGGTGGGCTACGGCCAGGCGTTCGCCTACACGTGCGTCGGCTACTTCGCCAATACCTTCTTGCCCATGCGCCTCGGCGACGTCGCTCGAGCCTACCTCGCGGCCACCGCGCTGCGGCTTCCGCGGCTGGCGACCCTGGGATCCATCGTCACGGAGCGACTGACGGACGGCTTGACGATCCTGGTCGTGGCCGCCGGGCTTGGCCTGCTGGTAACGGGCGCTTCGACGATGGCCCCCGCCTGGATGTCGATGGTCGTGGCCGGGGTTGCGGTCGTGGCACTTGTCGTGCTCGTTGTCCTGGCCACCCGGGGTCGCCAGGCCTTGAAGGCACTGCTACCGGAACGCCTGTGCGAGTGGCTGGCTCGATTGCTGCGTGGCACGGAGGCGGTGCGCACGCCCCGGGGTGTCATCACGACCGTCGGCTCCACGCTTGTCGCCTACCTGTTCGCAGTCGGCGCAATGGTCGCCGTGGCCGGCTCAGTGGGCCTGTCGATCACGCCGGTCCAGGCCGCGTTCGCGATGGCGTGGATAGGGCTTTCGACCGCGATTCCCGCAGCCCCCGGTTCGGTCGGCACGTACGAGTTCGTTGGCGTGAGCGTTCTGACGCTCCTCGGCCAGGATCCGGCCTCCTCGCTGGCCGCAGTGGTCCTGCTCCACGTGATTGGCACCGTGCCGGTGGCACTGGTCGGATTGGCCTTGACCTGGGCGCTTCACGTACGTGTCTGGCGGCTGGGCGACCGGACAGTGCTCGATTCGGAGTCGGCAGCTCAGACAGCCTGAGGCGCGGGCCGGGCGGGCCTTCGACCGAGCCAGCCCGGAGCGGGCGTCAGGGGTGCCGCAGTCGCCAGGAGCAGCGCGACGGCCGTCATGTGAACTACGGGCGTTCCCCAGATCACGAGCACGACTGCGACCACGAAGGACAGCGCCGGGCGACGACGCAATGACCAGATGAGAGCGGCGCCGACAAGCCACACCGCCGGGATACACAGTTCGAGGACCAACTGCGGCGCGTTGAGCTGTCGGAGAAGTCCCGGAAGGCTCGCCCCCCAGCCGGCGACGTCGGCGCTGCCGCGGGCCACGGACAGGAAGTCCAGGTGCTGCTGGATGCCCGCTCCGAGGAGGCTGATGGCCGCCAATCCGACCGCGCCAATCGCGAACGCCACAACAGCCTGGCCCTCTCGGCGAACCGCCAGCCACAAGAGGATGGCCGCGGGCCCGATCTTGAGAACGGCGCCCAGCGCCGTCAACCAGCCCGCGACTCGCGGCCGCCCGGCTTGTGTCGCCCACCAGCTCAACGCCAGGGCCGGGGCCAGGAATGAGTTCAGGTTCCCGCTGACGGCGCACTCGCCGATGATCGTGGCGAGCGCGAAGACCATGACCACGACCTGCCAGCGGCCCTTCAAGACGATCCACAAAGTCGTTGCCAGCATCGCTGCCGCACCGGCAGCCCACCATGCCCACATGGCGAACCAGTCGGGCAGGAGCGCCAGCGGTCGCCACAGAACTGCAATGAGGGGCGGCGAGACCAGCGCCACGGTGGACGGCGCCACGATCTCGATCGGGCGGTCGCCGGCTGCCAACGAGTAGATGGAGTGGCCGGCATTGAGCCGCTCGCCCGCGCCCAGATAGTTCCAGGAGTCCTGGCCGATGGCGGCCACGTTCCAACCCCAGTGACCGAGCCAGCCGACGAATGCCCCCAACACGGCGACTACGGTGATGGCTCGGAGAAGGCGGGTAGGGCCAATCTTGAAGATGACACGGAAGCCGAACGTGTCCCGCAGCGTGCTGAGTGAGTCACCGGTCATGAGTCAGGGCCTCGCGTGGCTTGGTCGTGGCGGCACGTTCCCTCGGCCGCGCGACGGCGGTTGGGGCTAAGAGTAGCGCAGGGCCCGGGCCGATTCCGGGTGGAGAGTTGGCGGGTCGCAGTCCCTGCGGTCGTGGCTGTCGTCTAGGCTTGGATCACCGTCGGGCTGATCCACGACATCGCCTACCCGCCGTCCCCAAGGTGCGACTTCCCGCCGAAGTACCTACCGGAGCGTGGCGTTCGGACCTTCCGGCTGGCCATCGCCCTTGCAATTCTGGTGCCTTCTGTCTGGTTCTTGCGGCGGATGCTGACCGGTCGGTGGGTGCCGGCCATTCGTCCGGTCCATTGCCCGTGGCTATTGGACTGCGCGCCGCGCATCCAGTCTTGTCGCGCCCGTGGTAGGCTCCTATGCCGAAGCGCCTCCGCAACGGTCAGGTGCGCTCGATGGACCCGCGCAGGGAGGTTTTCACCCGTGTCAGCCCCGTCAACACTCAGCGCCACCCGCCGGACAGAGATCGGTAAGTCCGTATCTCTCCTGCGCAAGGCCGGCCGCGTTCCTGCGGTCGTGTTCGGTCACGGCCTCGATTCGATCGCCGTTTCGCTCGATGCCCACGAGTTCGACCACGTCCGCCAGACCGTCCACTCCAACACGATCATCGAGCTGAAGATCGACGGCAAGGAAGTTCACCGCGTGCTGGTCCACGGCATCCAGATCGATCCTCGGCACCGGCGCCTGCTCCACGTCGATCTGTTCGCCCTCAAGAAGGGCGAGGAGGTCACGGTCGAGATCCCGCTCCACACCACCGGAGAGTCCTTCGCGGTGGTCCGCCTGGGCGGCACGCTCCTGCACAACATCGATCGCATCAAGGTCCGCGCTCAGCCCGAGAACCTGCCAGAGTCGCTGGAGTTCTCGATCGAGTCGCTTGTCGACTTCGACATGGCGATCCACCTTCGTGACCTGCCGCTGCCGGCGGGAGTCACTCTCCTGTCCGACCCGGACGAGGTCGTGGCCAAGGTGGCCGCGCCGCACGTCGTCGAGGAGCCGGTGGTCGTTGCGGCCGAGGCCCCGACGGAGGATGCTGAGACGACCGAGGCCAAGACCGAGGCTTGACGCCTGACCGGGATGCGCCCGGCGGCGATCGGGGCTTGAGACAGAAGGGCGGATATGGCTGGCGCTCAAGAAGCTGGAGGGGCGGAACCCACAGCTGACGGAACGCTGTCCGCCACCGAGCGCAAGGCTCTGCTCAAGCGCGCCGTCGTCAACCTGACCCGAGAGGAACGGGCCCGAGTCCGGAGCCGAGGCGAGTTCGACGCGCTCCTGGTGCGGGGCTCGACGGTCGACCACCGCCTCCATTTCGTCGTCCTGATCATGCTGGTGGCCCTGGCGCTCGGGGCGAGTCAGGTCGTGACGGCCGGTCCGGGCCTCGTCGCGGCCCTGGCTGTGCCCTGTCTATACGTTCTGTTCTGGCTCTTCCTGGCTTTGACCGGCGGCGAGGAACTGGAGCGCATCTCGGTCGACGAACAGGGCAGGATCGGCGGCGTCAAATCTGGTCGGGACCGCGAGACTCAGGGCGACTTCACGCGGGTGGCAATTCCGCTGGCCCTCATCGCCTTCTCCGGCTGGATCACCGTCGGGCTCATCCACGACATCGCGATCCCGCCGCCCCCGAATTGCGACGCGCCGACTACGAGAGAGCATCCGGACGCTTGCCTGTCGATCCCCAACTTGGCGGTGCTGGCTCAGGCCACCTTGCCGCCACAGCGTAGTGCGTCGGCGCCCGTGGTCCCGACCGCGCCGCCCGATGCTGCCACGCCTGTTGGGAGCCTGTCGCCTGCGGCCGGCGCGGCACCCGTCGCCTCGCCCGGAGCAAGTCCCCAACCGGGCGAGGGGGCGTTCAGTGTCGAGGTCACCAAGGTCCTCGAGCGGATGGTTCGGAGCTTCCAACTCGTGATAGCCCTCGTTGTCCTGCTGGCATCCATCTGGTTCCTGCGGCGCATGCTGACCGGGAGGTGGGTCGGTTTCATCCGGCCAGTGCAGCACCGCCTCAGCGACGAGTAACAGGCCGGCCGAAGGGGGAGGGCTCCGTCGCGATGGCGACTGGCGAGTGAACCACCGCAGGCACCTCGTCGTGGTCGTGGGCGGTGGCGGCCTGGTCCGGAGCTTCCAGCTGGTCATCGCCCTGGGCGTTCTGCTGCCCTCGATCTGGTTCCTGTGGCGCATGTTGACCGGCCGCTGGGCTGCAGCCATCCGACCCGTCAGCTACCGCGAGCGGTAGACCCGCCGCAGACGCCGCGTCTGGAAGGCTCAGCCTTTGCGAGCGACGATCGAGACGATGGGCGCTCGGAACACGAGTTGGTCGGGCCCCAGGGCGTCGAGGCGTCGACCCAGCAATCCGAGGACCCTCGAGCGGGCCTGGTCGTCCAGCGACTCGAACAGATCCAGGTCGCGCGTCATGGTTCGATACGTCATGAAGTCCTCGATGCTCCAGGGGTGGTCGAGCGCATCGGCTTGTGCGGAGACGCGCCGAAAGCCGTTCGATCGGAGCTCGTCGACCGCGGCTCGTATGGATCGGTAGTGGCCGGCCTTCACCTCGTTCGAGACGGGGCGCGAGACGCCGGCTTCGGTCAGCGCCTCCTCCAGCTCGAACTCGGGCGCGAACGGGACCCTCTCCTTGACCCATCCGTAGATCGCCAGGATGCCGCCCGGTCTGAGAACCCTGTGCAGCTCGCGCAGCACCGCCGCGCGGTCCGGCACTTGCTGCAGGACGAAGCACGTCATGGCGAGGTCGAATGAAGCATCCGGCGCGGGCACGGTCGCGGCATCGGCCTGGACGTAACTGATGCGCTCGCGAGCCGATTCCGGCAGCTGGCTCTGCTCGCGGCGGGCCACGTCGAGCATCCCGACCGAGCCGTCGAGGCCGACAAGTCGAGCTGCCGGCCAGCGCCGCGCGGCCTCGAACAGGCCGCTGCCCGTGCCGCAGCCGAGGTCCAGGACGTCGCGGACCTCGCCGCCCGGCAGCCCAGGATCGAGGCGTCCGAGCCGATCGACCAGGCGCACGGAGGCGGGGTGGAGGACCGGCGCCCACCAGCGCAGGTAGCCCTCCGCGGTTCGATTGAAGCGTTCGACGCTGCCACTCTTCATGCCCGAATCCTGCCATGACCGGCAAATAGGCGCGGGCCGCGATCGTCGACCGGCCACGGGGCCGGCCACAGCCGCGGTGCCGGCCACAGCCGCGGCGAAGGTCCAACCCGCCACTTTGGGCGGGCGGCGCATACGATTGGCGCGTGCCCAGCCTGCCGGTCTCTCGTAGCGGTATGCGTAGGACCGTGCCGGTCCTCGGCGCCTTCGTCGTGGGCGCCGTGGCCTACGCGCCGCTGTACTGCTACCCGCTGCTCGCGCCGCAGTTCGAGGCCACGTTCCACGCCGCTCGCGAGCTCGGTCAGATGCCGTGGACGATGTTCCTGCTCGTGTCGGCGCTTTGTTCGCCGCTCCTCGGGCGCGCCTACGACGTCTTCGACGACCGCATCCTGCTGCTCGTCGGGGCGGTGCTGCTCGCCGTCGGCTGGCTCGTGGCCTCGGCCGCAACCGACGTGGCCTTCCTGATCGCCGCCTACGGCGTGTTCCTCGCGATCGGGGTCCAGCTCGTCTTCGTCGGCACGACGACGGCCATCGCCCGTCGGTACGCGGGCGTCGCGGGGCTGGCGCTTGGCGTGGCCTATGCGGGACCAGGCATCGGCGTGGCGCTGGCACTGCCGGTTGCGGCGGGCGTGATCCCCGACATCGGTTGGCGGTCGACTGCGGTGATCTTCGCCGTCCTGTCGCTGGTGGCGTTGCCGTTCGTGTGGCTCATGACCACGGGGGCAGCCGTCCTGGTGCCGGCCGCACGAAGTTCGAGTACCGCCGCGCTGCCTCGGGCCCCAACGCCCTCGGGCGTCGGCCTCCACGAAACCTCCGCTCCGGGCGCCATCGCCGCATCCCAGGAGCCGTTGCCGCCCGGCAGTCGCTCGCGGCCCGACGCCCTGCGCCGGACCATTCGGACCCGCCGCTTCCTGATCCTCCTGATCGGTGCCGTCGGCATCGGCTGCATCGACGAGGGCGTCTTCCAGACATCGTCCCGCCACGCCATCTCACAGGGCATCGATGCCGGGTTCGCCGCAACCCTGCTGGCGCTGCAGTGCTACGCCTATGTCGTCGGGCAGGTCGTCGGCGGCGGGCTGTCGGATCGGTTTGGGCGGCGCTTCATCGGGCTGCTGTGCGCGGGTCTGATCGTCGTCGGCGCGAGCGCGATATTCGCCTCGGACGGGTCGCTGCTGGCGCTCGCGGTCGCGGGCAACTCCATCTACGGCTTCGGCATCGGGGCCACGATCGCGATCCGTTCGGCCGCCTTTTCCGACGTGTTCGGTGGCCACAACTTCGGGGCGATTTTCGGTATCACGGCGATCGCATATCCGGTCGGCGGGATCATCGTCATGAACGCGGGCGGCATCATGTACGACCGCATCGGCAACTACTGGCCGGTCTACGCCATCGCCATGTTCTCGGTCGTGGCCTGGTCCGTGGCGCTCGTCGCCGCGGGCCCGCGCCACCATGGCCTTCGAAAACGGCTGCGAAGCGTTCGGGCCCGGATGCCGGTTTAGCAGACCGGCCGGCGCTTACGCTACCTCCCGGCGGATCGTTGCTGCGGCGAGCGCCATGAAGACCGCGGCTATGCCGACGAGTACGCCCAGATCCAGCAGAACCTGGGGCGACGACAGATCGGCGCCGGCGATCATCACCTGCCGTAAGCCGTCGATCGCGTACGTGACAGGCAGGACCCGGGCGACCGGCTGGAGCAGGTTCGGCAGCTGATCGATCGGCCAGAAGAAGCCGCTCAGGAGCGCCTGCGGCACGATGACGATCGGGATGAACTGCAGGATTTGGAGCTCGGTCCTGGCGAAGGTCGACAGGAAGATCCCCAGCGACACAGCGCCCAGTCCAAGGACGAAGACCAGCAGGTACGCGATCAGCGGGTTGCCGACCGTCTTGACGCCGAGCCCGATGGCAAATGCCGGCACGGGTCCCAGCGCCGGAATGTCAAGGCGGCCGAGCACGAAGGCGAGCACGATCGCCACCTGTACCGTCGCGAAGAAGCCGAAGCCCAGGCTGTAGCCGAGCACGATCTCGGCTCGACTCACCGGCGTCGCCAGCAGGCGTTCGAGCGTGCCGCCGATTCGTTCGCGCAGGAAGCTGATGCCGGTCAGGATGAAGACGAAGAAGTAGAGGAAGAAGCCGACCACGACCGGAGCCAGCGAGTCGAGCGTGGTCGCATCCGGCGAGCCATATACGGTCGAATGTTCGATGGTCGGAAGCGCGGCGCCTGCCGCATCGAAGACGGCACCGAGCACCGCCTTCTGGACCGCGGGTATTGCCGAGGCCTCGCCGGTCGGATTGAGGCCGAGCGTCAGCAGATCGATGGTGCGGCTCTGGGCGCTGAAGTCGGGCGGGAGGACGACGACCAGGTCGAGCTTCTTGTCCTTGAGCGCCTGCCGGGCGGTCGAGTCGTCGGCGACCGATCGATCGAGGACGATTCCAGGCTGGCCATCGAGCGCCGACTCGAGCCTCGTCGCGACTACGGCCCCGGCCGGACCGGCCGACTCGTTGACCACGGCCACGCGGACCGCGGTCGTCTGCTGACTGCTCAGCACCCAGCCGAGCAGGGCGATGATCGCCAGCGGAGCGATGTAGAGCAGGGCCAGCGATCGGGGATCGCGACGGAACTGGGCGATGATCCGGCGGAAGACCGCCATGACGCGGAGCGCGTTCATCGGGCGACTTCCTTCGAGCTGGCGGCGAGGGAGCCGGCGGCGGACGGTGTCGCGGATTGGGTGGCGAAGCTCAGGAAGGCTGCCTCCAGGTTGTCCGTGTCGGCTCGCTTTCGCAGCTCGGCCGGCGTCCCCTGCGCCAGCACGTGGCCGTCCCGGATGAAGAGCAGCTCGTCGCAGCGATCGGCCTCGTCCATGACGTGGCTCGAGACCAGGAGCGTGGCTCCGTCGGCGGCGAGTCGATGGAAGTGGTCCCAGAACTGGACCCGCAGGGCGGGGTCGACGCCGACGGTGGGCTCGTCGAGGAAGATCACCGCGGGATGGTGGGCCAGGGCGCAGGCCAACGACAGGCGCCGCCGCATGCCGCCCGACAGTTGCATCGCGGGCGTGCCGGCTCGGCTATCGAGTTCGACGAGTTCGAGGGAGCGGTGCAGATCGGCCTTGTCGGTCTGGCCATAAAGGGCGGCGAAGAAGGACAGGTTCTCCCAGACCGACAGCTCGGGGTAGATGCCGTCCGATTGGGTCATGTAGCCGATGTGGGCCAGGTTGACGCGCGACGGCATTGCCACGCTGAGGACCTTGGCGTTGCCGCTCGTCGCCGACGCGAGCCCCGTCAGGAGGCGGATCAGTGTCGTCTTGCCGGAGCCGTTGGGGCCGAGCAGGCCGTAGATGCGGCCGGGCGGCAGGGCCATGTCGATGCCGTCGATGGCATGAATCGGCCCGAAGTCCTTGCGCAGGGCGACGGCCTCGACGGCCGGCGGCGGCGAGGTGGGCGCGGTCGGTGGCGCGCTGGGCGCGGGTGCCAGGGTCATCGGGTGCCTCCTGAGTTGCTGTCGGGCTGCGCGACGCCGTGGAGTAGGAGGTCCACATACGCCTCGACGTTGTCGATCGCCGGGTGGATGCCGATCCGGGCAAGCTCGTCGAAGACTGCCGGCCCAAGAACGATGAGCAGGAACACCGGCCCGAACAGCGCCTGGATTAGCAGGGCGGGATCGATCGGGCGGAGGTTGCCCTTTTGGATCTGCAGGGCGAACCACGCGACCATGAGCGGAGCGCCCTGGCCGATGATCTCGGACATGACGACTCGGGCCAGCTCCGGATCCTGGGAGGAGTTGGCGGCCAGGTTTCGGACGAGGTCGGCCCGCGTTCGCATGGCCGAGTAGTAGGCGCGGGCGATGGCGATCAGGCCCTCGCGAGCGCTGAGGCCCACCGCGGGCTCGATCTGGGAGCGCATCTCCTCGACCGGGCTGATCCGGCGGGCTACTGCCGTCAGGAGCTCCGCTCGGTCCGTGAAGTGGTGGTAGAAGGCGCCCTTTGTCAGGCCCGCCTCCGCCGCGATGGCTTCGATGGAGATCAGCCCGCTACCGGGCCGCGAGAAGAGCCGCACGGCGGCCTCGATCAGTCGATCGCGCGTGGGTTCGTCCTGCGCGGTGCCGACGTCGAGCCCCTCCGCGGCGAGGGCCGCCCGAAGGCCTTTGAGCCCGCCGAAGTAGTGGTGGACCGTCTGTCGCGAGACATGGGCTTCGGCCGCGACGGCCTGGATGGAGAGACCGGACGGGTCCGCCCGGAACTGGCGACGGACCGCAGCGAGGATCTCGTCGCGGGTTGTGGCCAGGCTCGGTGCCGGGCCTCCATTCCCCTCTCGCGCCATTCGGCTCGCCGTGTTGTCAGACATGCGTACCAGTATGAATGTCGTGTCAAGACAGGTTGAGCAACCCAGCAGCGAACGCGTTGCCGTGATCGAGGGCGATGTAGAGAGCCACGGGACCCGACGTGAGCGGCATGGCCACGAGCCAGCCACCAACCGACGGACCCCTCCGCCGCGCCGCCATGCTCCTGATGCCGATCAGGATCGGCGTCAGGCTGAGCTTCAGCAGCAGGAGGGCCACGGTGGCGGCGTATCGCGGCCGACTGGAGGGTGCCGAGGCGCGCGCTCGCCGCCGGCGATCAGCCCGCCGTGAGTCTTCGTATCTCGTCAGCAAGGGCCGCCGCGAACGCGGGCATACCCTTCTCGACCGCGGGCGACAGACGCTCCCCAAAGCCGAACT
Source organism: Chloroflexota bacterium (assembly GCA_003171255.1). Lineage (GTDB taxonomy): Bacteria > Chloroflexota > Limnocylindria > Limnocylindrales > CSP1-4 > Fen-1039. The sequence continues at coordinate 109,873 of PMYK01000052.1, read as the reverse complement.
TCGCGCCGCCGATCCCAACGAAGACGCCCCGGAGCGGGAAGCCGCGCATCTCCTCGGCGAGACCGAGGACCTGGTCCGGCGGAAGCGAGTGAGACGATGCCGGCGTCCCCGCCGCCCCGCGACCTGCAACCTCCGCGAGTGGCACCACGACGACCTGCCCTGCCGGAACCCCCACGGCGGCGTCGGCCACGATCACCGCCACTCCCTCGGGCACATCGAGCAGCGCTTCAACTGACAGCTGTCCGACTTCGACTACTTCGGCCAGGGCGCGCACCTCCGCAGCCAGACTCTCGACCGCTCGAATCGCCGCTCCGTCATCGCCCCGCAGCATCTCCCCGCAGACAACTACTCGAATGGACCGTCTGAGGCCGAACCGCCACTTCGTCCTCCACGCGCCGCCAGTACGCGAGATCAGCTCGACTGAGCGAGCGGCAAACATCGCGGGCAGGGCCGCCCACGCGGGGTCCTTGATGATCACGATCTCGCCTGCGATCGGCCCCTCGGCGATCGTCACGTGGGGCACGAAGTCGAACGTGCCGCCGTAGAGTGGCAACTCCGGAAACGCTGCCGCCAGATCGGCTTGCAGCGATCGAATTGGCTCCTCCGGCTCGACCGACGCGTAGAGGACCCCCGGCCAGTGTGCCGGGCCGGCGAGCCGAAACGCAAACCTCGAGTGGGTAGCGACGATCTGCGCGATCCGAGCCCGCATCTCGCGGTCGAGGTCGCTTGGGGGCGCAAACGGGTAGAGGAGCGTGACGTGCGCCGTGAGCCCATGGGCCGCGTCTTCCACCGCTATCCGTCGAACCGCCTCGAGCCTGGGAGGCAGGCGCACCCGAACGATCAACCCAGTCTCGGAGGGCTCCGGTTGTGCCACGTCTACTCCGCCGCCTCCGGCAGAGCCATCTCCGCCTCCGTCTCCGCCGCGGGCCGCCGTGCCCGCCACGCTGAGCGCAGCTCGACGAACTGGACGGCAACCACCGCCGACGCCGCGAGCAGGAACGCCCGCAATACGCCCAGTGGCTCGAGCGTGGCCGCCAGAACCGTGAGGAACGAGGCGAAGCCGAGCAGGCCGTGGGTCATGCCGCGCATCACGCCGATGGTTCGGTCGGGGCCCTCTTGGGCGTGGGTGAATAGCGCCATCACCGCGGCGATGGTCGGGATCGTGGTCAGCATGCCGCTGATCGTGGCCCCGAAGTTCGGACCCACGGTCGTGACGAAGACGACCATCGCGGCGCCGGCGATCATGCGGGTCGGCAGATCGGATGCGGACGTGGCACGGCGCGGCATGGGCGGGGCCGTCGGCAGGAGCCGGCGCGAGACCAGCAGGATGGTCACGGTGACTACGAAGGCCGGCGCCAGGCCCCACGCCGAGATCGGCAGCATGACGGCCCAGGTCACGGCGAAGGCGCCGTATGCCAGCGCTCCGGCAATCGGCCAGCCCACTCGCCGGCAGACCAGGGCATAGACCAGGCAGAAGACGCCGCACCCGCCCGCACCGCCAAGCGAGGCCGCCGCGGACGTCGCTGCGAATGACGTGTTCTGTTCCAGGGCGAGAAACAGCAGGATCGGGCCGCCCTTGGCGGGGACCGCGCCGAGGATGCCCCCGACGGCCGGGCCGTAGCGGTGGCTGGCGAGGGTGACGATGCCGATCATCATCACCGGTAGTCCGATCTTGAAGAACAAGTCCAGCATGGGCGTCAAAGGGTAGCCGATGCCGCCGCTCATATCGGCCGCCCGAAACGCGGCAGACATCGAGTCGCCCCTAAACTGGGAGCTATGACTGGCCTCGCCCGCACCGCACCGGATTGGCAATACGAGGTAGCCGCCGACGAGGAGCAGATTCGTGCCGAAAACGGGGCGGACCCGGCAGCCGTGGAGGCGTGGCCGGAGTTCGAGCTGAGTTGGCGGACGCGGCGTTGGATGCCGGCTGGCATCGCTTCGTGGATCGGTTCGGTCGGCTTGATCTACCTGGCGATCCAGACGGCGATCCTGTTTCCTTCGGGCCCGTTCTTTGCCGATTCGGGTCGTGTCCTGGCCTTGACCTTCTGGGACGCGTGCGTTGCACTGGTGATATATGGGTTGATCCTGGTCGTGCCTTCCGCGCACGAACGGGAATCGGCCGCCTGGTCGATCTACGGCACGTCCGACTACATCCGATTGTCGAAGGTCCGGTCTCGCGGAGAGGCCGCCGGCGCGGAGCTGACTCGCGGCGACGCCGGCGAGCTGGTCATCGGCGTGAACTGGGTAGAGGGCGGCCGCGGCTCAACGGGGCATTGGACGCTGGAGTCAGCGGCCGGCCGGAGCATCGACGGCAAAGTCGAACTCGTTCTGCCGCTTCTGACGCCGCCTATCGGTGGCTGGAGTCGGTCGGACCGACCGCAACCCCAGAGGCTCCTGGTTTCGTGGTGGCCATTGAACGGGCGGTCTCGCGAAGCCCTCAAGAGGTACGAGGAGGCAGGCTTCGAATACTGGTCTCCGGCGGGAACTGCGCCGACCTATCGCGTGCTCAACGTGACCGGAGAGCCGGAGCACTGACGGGCGCGGACCGCGTCAGCTCCGCTCCACCTCTAGAGTCAGGAAGTGCGTCGCGCAGCTGATGCAGGGGTCGTAGGCGCGGATCAGCTGCTCGAGGCGGATGGTCGCCTCGGCATGCGGGAGCGAAAGGACCTGGGGCGCGAACTGCGCCAGATCCTGCTCGATCATGCCCTGGTTCTGGCCGGTGGGGGCGATGATCTGCGCGGCCACGACCTTGCCAGCCTCGTCGACGTCGTAGTGGTGCCAGCAAATGCCGCGCGGCGCCTCGGTGCCCCAGCCCGTCTCGCCTTCGCGCGGCGTCCACGGGGTGAAGGGTCGGGCGGGCTCTTCGTACGAGTCGACGATCTCCAGGGCGGAGGCCGAGGCGTGGATCAGCTCGACGGCCCGTGCCGCAATCGACCAATACGGGTTGCGGGCGATCTGCCCGGCCAGGCCGCTGGCGTCCAGCGCCTCTCGGGCCAGCGGGTGGAGCTGGTCGGCGTTGAGGGTCACTCGCGCCGACGGCCCTAGCATGTAAGTTCGGCCGTCGGTCGTTCGGGCGTGGAGGGCATTCGAGCCTTCGTGCTGCTCCTCGCGGAAGACTTCCCGCCAGCCCCAGAGCGGCACGTCGATGCCGTCGGTCGAGACGATTCGGCCCTCGTTGAGGCCGTACTCGATCGGATGCTTGATCGCGACGTACAGCGGCTCGCGCTCGAACTTGGGCGCCTTGAAGGCGGCGACGAGCTTGAGCGTCGCCTGCGACAGCGCCAGCGCCTCGGTCAGCGGCTCCCGCAGCGCCTTGATCTTATCGGCGCTCGGAGTCTTGGAGAAGCCGCCGACGCGCATCGAGACCGGGTGGATGGCTCGGCCGCCGATCAACTTCATGATCTCGTTGCCGGTTCGCTTCAGGCGCAGCGCCTGCTCGACGACGGGCTTGTGATCGCGCGCCATGGCGATCGCACTCTCGTAACCCAGGAAGTCCGGGGCGTGGAGCATGTAGACATGGAGGGCGTGACTCTCGATCCACTCGCCCCAGTAGAAGAGCTTGCGAAGCGCCCGAACCTGGGGGTCGATCTCGACCTCGAACAGGTGCTCGAAGGCCATCGATGCGCCCATCTGGTAGGCGACGGGGCAGATGCCGCAAATGCGGGCGACGATGTCGACGACTTCGTTCGGCGTACGGCCGACGACCAGCTTCTCGAAGTAGCGGGGCGCCTCGAAGATCGACAGACGCGCCTCACGAACCTCGCCGTCGGAGATGTGCAGCCGTAGCGTGCCCTCGCCCTCGACACGCGCGATGCCCACGACCTCGAAGGTGTGCTCGCCGGTCGGCGTTCCTGCCTCTGGCATTGTCCTACCACCTGGCTGCGTGCATTCCTACCCGGCCCGGGCATTCGGAGGTTGCCCCATCGCCGACCAGCCGGGCTAGGGCCGTTTGTCGTGCCGGGTCGGGCCGCAGGCGTTGTGGGCTGCCGGCTGGACCGACTAGGGCGTGAGCGTGAAGGAGCCCTGCGCGAGGACGTGGCCCGCCGCGTCCAGGATCGCGACGGTGTGGGTCCCTATGGCTAGCGTATCGCCACTCGAGCCGGTGCAGTTCGACTTTGCCTGATCCGACGTGGTGGACATCCAGGTACCATCGGGCTGGAGGGTGAACATGTCTTTCACCGTGATCGAGAACGCGGTCGTGTCTACCGTCTTCCCGTCCTGCTGGAAGACCAGGGCGTCTGTAGCCTTGACTGTGGCGGGCAGGCGCATCACAACGGTGACTACCGCGGTCGAGGAGCAGCTGTACGTGGAAGGCGTCACGGTGATCCCGCTCGACTTCGAGCCACTGCTGACGAGGTAGACCACGGCGATGATTGCCGCCAGCGCGATACCCGCGATGGCTGCCATCTTGGGCGTGACTTTGATCCCGCCAATCGTGACGAGAGGCTTGCCCGGCGCAGCCGGCGCTGCGAGAGCGGGGGCGCCGGGGTAGTAGCCCGCGGGGCCAGCTGCATAGGCCGGCGGTGCCGGCGGGGCTGCCGGAGGCGCGGCCTGGGCTGCGGCCCACGGGGGCGGGGTACCCGGCGCTGCGGCAGGTGGCAGCGACCAGGCGGGAGGCTCGCTGGGCGCGGCAGCAGCAGCGTTGGTGGCGGCTCCGGCTTCCGGCGCGGGCGGTGGCGGAGGCGGAACCGCGGTCATCCACGGCGCTGGAGCAGGCGCCGGGGCGCTCGCGGGCTCGGCTGCTACGACCGTTGACGCGGCCGCGATGGGCTCGGGAGCGGGCATCGCGGGCGCCTGCGGCACGGGCGCCGCAACCTGCTTCGGCACAACCACCGCGGGTCCGGGCGGCACCACTGCCGAGAGGGCCCCTCCACATCCGGCGCAAAACTTCTGATCGCCTGCCACCCGCGGTGTCCCGCAGTTGGCGCAGAACCCGAATCCCATTGCCATCTCGAGTCTCCCGCGATATCCAGGAATCCAGGGAATGGATGGAGGCCCTGGTCGAGGTCGGGTGGGGCGCCAAGTCCGGCCGCGGCATGATCTGCCCTGGTAGATGACATCCTAGCTCGCCGGTAGTCGATTCGAACTGTCGCAACGCAAGGTTCGATCGGGACGGAGGATCGCGCTCAGGACCGGCGGCGCTATAGTCGCGCTGTGGACCTGCCGTTTCAGCCGCCGATCGAGCCGATGCTGGCCAAGCTCACCGACGAGATCCCCGTCGGCGACGGCTGGCTGTACGAGCCAAAGTGGGACGGCTTCCGGGCCCTCGTCTTCCGTGCCGGCGACGAAACGTACATCCAGAGCCGTGACCTCAAGCCCCTCGACCGCTACTTCCCGGAGCTGCCGCCGGCGCTGCGGGCCGCGCTGCCCGATCGCTGCGTCCTCGACGGCGAGGTGGTCATCGCCGGGCCACGTGGCCTGGACTTCGACTCGCTGCTGCTCCGGATCCACCCAGCCGCTTCCCGAGTGAAGCTGCTCGCGGCCCAGACGCCCGCCAGCTACGTGGCCTGGGATCTCCTCGCCCTCGACGGCCGCGACCTTCGAGCCACGCCCCAGAGTGAACGGCGCGCGCTCCTCGAGCAGGCTCTCGCGGGCACCCAGCCGCCCGTCCATCTGACCCCCGCCACCCGCGATCCGTCGGTCGCCGCCGACTGGTTCAACCGATTCGAAGGCGCCGGTCTCGATGGCGTAGTAGCCAAGCGCATGTCCGATCCGTACATGCCCGCCAAGCGCGGTTGGGCGAAGATCAAGCATGCCCGCACGGCCGATTGCGTCGTGGCCGGGTTTCGATGGCACAAGAACGGACCGGGAACGCTGGTCGGCTCGCTGCTCCTCGGGCTGTTCGACGAAACGGGCCGATTGAACCATGTTGGGGTCACCGCCAGCTTCACCACCGATAAACGGCGGCAGCTCGTAGAGGAGCTGGCGCCGCTGCGCGAGAACGCGCTGGGCGGTCACCCCTGGGCCGAATGGGCCGAATGGGAGGAGGTCGCCGGAGCCTCCGGCCAGCGCATGCCCGGCGCGACGAGCCGCTGGAACCGCGACCGCGATCTCTCGTGGGAGCCCCTGCGCGCGGAGCGCGTCTGTGAGGTTGCCTACGACCACCTCCAGGGCGAGCGTTTCCGACACGCCACGACCTTCCTGCGCTGGCGCCCGGACAAGCGCCCCTCCGACTGCCGCTACGACCAGCTCGAGTCGACCCCACCCTACGAGCTCAAGGCGGTCTTCGGGCGCTAGCCGGGCGGCAACATCGCGGGGAGCTCGAACAGTGGCGGATCGAAGAGCGCCTTCTCGTCGTCGGTCGGAGCCCTTGGCCGAGGCCGCCGCTATGCGGTCGTCTTCTTCTTGCGCGGAGCCCGCGCCAGCTGGCCCGATCGATCCGGCCACTCGTAGGCCGCCCACGGGTCATGGTCCACTTCGAGCGGCTCCTGCGCCGGCCGCTCCGACTCCGGCACGTGCTCGAGGTTGACGCGAATGCGATACCAGAGCGTTGAGCGTCCGCGCATGCCGTCGACCAGGACGTCGGTCGGCTGCAGGTCTGCCACGATCGCGGCGTGTCTGGCCTTCCAGCGCTCGAAACCGGCCAGCGCCTCGTCCTTCGTGGCTGCGCGCGCGATCTCGATTAGTGGCTTGGTGGAGACGCGGCGCCCGGTCGGTGAGGGGGCGGCGGCCCCAGTCGCCGATCCACTCGTCCGCGCTCGCGATGGCATGACCCGTGGTGGCTCGCCTGGCGCCTTGGCGTAGTGAGGCGGCCACGGCGCGTCGCCAAGGCCGTCCCGCTCCTGCCGGGCGGACAGCTCCAACAGACCCTCCAACGACCCTACGGCCTCATCTATCCCCGCGCCCGGGTCGCCGACCGTCCGGAACCGGCCCGGGACCGTGGCCAGCGTGAAGTCGCCGAGTTCGCACAAAGGCAGTTCGTCCCAGGTGACCGGTGCCGAGACGCGCGCATCCGGCACCGGCCGGACGGAGTAGGCCGACGCGACCGTTCGATCCTTGGCGTTCTGGTTGTAGTCGATGAATACGCCGTGGCGCTCTTCCTTCCACCACTTGCTCGACGCGATCGCCGAGGCACGCCGTTCCACATCGCGGGCCAGCGCCAGCGCGGCACGCCGAACCTGGTCGAAGGTCCAGCACCGTTCGATCCGAACGTTGATGTGGATTCCTCGCGAGCCCGACGTCTTGGGCCAACCGACCAGCCCGCAATCGACGAGCACCTCGCGCGCAACCATCGCCACGCGGCGGATGTCGTCCCAGGCCACGCCCGGCATCGGGTCCAGGTCGACGCGCAACTCGTCGGGATGGTCCAGATCGTCGGCTCGGATCGGGTGCGGGTTCAGGTCGATGCAGCCGAGGTTGGCGATCCATGCCAGCCCCGCGGCGTCGTCGACCACCACCTCGTCGGCGGTCCGGCCGGACGGGAACGACAGCTCCACGGTGCGCAGCCACTCGGGCCGCGATTCGGGGGCTCGCTTCTGGAAGAAGAACTCACCCTCGGCACCGTTGACGTAACGCTTGAGGGCCATCGGCCGCCCGCCCGCGCCACGCAGCGCGCCGTCGGCCACGGCGACGTAGTAGTCGACCAGGTCGCGCTTCGTGTAGCCCGGCCCGGGAAAGAAGACCTTGTCAGGGTTTGTGATCGCGACCTGCCTGCCGGCAAAGTCGACAACATCGCTCCGCGCTGGCATGGCCGAACGATACCGCCCCCGGCCGATCAGGCCCACCGGCCGGAACGGCTCGATCCGAATTCGAACGCGTGGTGATAGGACCTACGTGCTACCCCGACCAGGGCTCCGCGGCCCTAGTCGGTCGGAATGCCTCGTTCGAGGATATCGGCCAGCGTTTCCAGTTCGGTCCGACTCAGCGAATCCAGGAAGTAATGCTTGACCGCGCACAGGTGCACCGGCCGCGCTTCTTCGAGACGGGCCCGACCACGCTCGGTGAGTGAGGCGAAGGCACCCCTCGCGTCCGAAGCGCACTTGATCCGCGTCGCGAGGCCGTCTGCCACGAGCCGGTCGACCAGTCTGGTGATCCCGGCCCGGCTCAGCAGAACCCGGTCCGCCAGCTCGCTCATTCGAAGCCGTTGCTCGTCTGAAGTCGAGAGTTGGAACAGGACGTCGAACTCGGCGAGTGGCAGAGAGCTGCGGGCGAGCAGGTCGGCCTCCAGCGTCCGGGCCAGGCGCGCGTGCTTTGTCAGGAACGCTCGCCAAGCGCGCCGTTCCAGGTCATCCAGCTCGGGGACCGGATTGGCGGTCGCCGCAGGCGCTCCCGAGTCCTCGCTCACGGCGCCTTGGGGGAGCCCGGCGGGGACGGATCGGGCTGCGTTGATCTCGTAGGTATCAGCCACTTGCAATTCCTTGATCATGCAACTACTATAGCACTTAGTTGCTTAGTAAACGATCCAGTCTGGGTTCGAGCTAGCACGCCACACAAGAGGACAATAGATGAGCACCTGGACACTGGATGCGGCCCATTCCCAGATCGAGTTCGCCGTCAAGCACATGATGGTTACGACCGTCCGAGGGCAGTTCCGCAAGTTCACCGTCGATGTCGAATTCGATGAGGAACACCCGGAGCAGTCGTCCGTGGTTGCGCATATTGACGCATCCAGCATCGAAACGGGCATGGAGGCTCGCGACGCGCACCTGCGAAGTGCGGACTTCTTCGAGGTGGAGCGATATCCGGAACTGACCTTCCGCAGCACCGCCATCGAGGCCAGCGGCGACGGCTACAAGATCGATGGCGATCTCACCATCCGCGGGGTGACCCGCCAGGTCACGCTCGACGCCGAGATCGGCGGCGTGGTCGCGAATCTGCAGGGCGGCCGTCGCGCCGGATTCAACGCCACAACGAAGATCAGTCGCAAGGCGTGGGGACTTACCTGGAACACGCTTCTCGAGACCGGTGGTCTGGCCGTCGGCGACGAGATCAAGATCTCGATGGATATGGCTGTCCTGCAGGCCGAGGCTGCGGCCGAGAAGATCGCGGTCGGCAGCGCCGCCTGAACTCTCGCCAACAAAGTGAATGGCCGCCGGCAATCGCCGGCGGCCATTCGATTCTGCGCTAGGTTGCGCGCGGACAGGTCAGTCCGTCGTCGGCATGTGGAGGTACATGCTCTGGATGCCGATCCGGCCGGGACCGGTGAAGCGGTTGAAGATCAGGTTGCCGGATCCGCCCAGGACGCCCATCCGCAGGCCGACCATCTTGATCTCCATGCCCACGCCCGGATCCTTGTAGACCCAGCCGCCCGGCTCGACGTCGAAGACCTCGCCTGGTCCCAGCACCTTCTCGAAGACGTTGCCGTAGCCGTGAAGCCAGAGCGTGCCGCCGCCCTGGCCGCCCGTGAACGTGTCGATGAAGATGCCCGTCCCGCCGAAGAGCATGTTGCCGATGCCCTTCAGCCGGCGGAAGCTGTAGTCGATGTTTGCGGTGGCCGCCAGAAACTGGTGCTCGCGAACCTCGATCGTCTGGCCCGGGCCGAGCTGCAGGTGGAAGACGTGGCCCACGCCGTCACGGCTGAAGGCGATCTGCCCCGCGCCCTTGGCCTCGGTCATGAAGATGGGCATGCCGGCCACGGCGCGCTTGAACGCGCCCTTCATCGGGTGCATCCCGATCTCGAGCGAGGGCGTCTTCCAGAGCAGGATGTGGTGCTCGAAGTAGACCGCCATAGATCCGTCGAGCTCCATCGTCAGCGCCGGCACGAGCTCTCCGTCGGTGCGGAACTGGACGCCCGGACCCTGACCTTCGTCGATCATCGTGGGCAGCAGCTTGGGCAGATACTCGGTGTGCATCGGTACCTCCAGGTGCCCGCGCTCACAAGCGGTGCGGCGCCCAACACTGTAGGACAGGGCGGGCGTCGTGGATACGGGCTGGACTTGGCATGGCGTTCGCGTCCCGCTCGACGAGCGAGACGGCCGATGAGCGGCGAACATAAGAAGACACCGCCCTCGCGGACGAAGGCGGTGTCTAGCTGGCGATGGCGTCGAGGCCGACCGCCTCGAATCCGGGCTGCTGGGCTACTTGGTGGTAGCCGGCGCTGCCGACCCGCTGGACAGCTGGGCTGCCGGGGCACTGCCCGCCTTGAGGGCAGCCAGCCTGGCGTCGACTTCAACCGCGTCCTCGTCGCCCTGCAGCGACGCGAACTGGTCGTCCATGGAGGTGGCGTTGACCTCGGCCATGCCCTGGGCGAGTGCCTCCTGGTGGCGGATCTTGTCCTCGTACTGGCTCAGCTCGCTCGTGGGGTCCATGACCGAAACGTTCTTGAGCGTCTTCTGGACCTGCGTCTGGGCCTGCGCCATCTTGGCGCGGGCAACCAGCTCGTCGCGCTTCTGGACGAGCTCGTCGCGCCGCGCGGCCATCTTGTTGAGGCCGTCCTTGAGCTGGTCGACAAGGGCGGATTGCTGTGCGATCTGGGTGTCGAAGGTCGTGCCCTGGTTCTCGAAGCTGATCTGGCGACCCAGCGCTAGCTTGGCCAGGCTGTCGAACTTGTCGGCGTCGGAAGTGTTGCCGGCGGCTCGAAGCTCATCGGCCTTCTTGGAGGCGGCAACCGCCTTGTTGCCCCAGTCGATGGCGGCGTCGTGGGCTTCCTTGGCGTCGTCCTGGACCATGCGCAAGTTGCCGATTGTCTGGGCGACGGCGTCCTCCGCGTCGCTCATGTTGTTGGTGAAGTCCCGGACCAGCTGGTCCAGCATCTTCTCCGGGTCCTCGGCGCCGTCGAGCATCGAGTTGATGTTTGCCCGTAGCAGCTGGCCGACACGCCCGAGGATCGTCGTCTGAGCCATCGATGCGATCTCCCTTCAGATTGGTCTGTGTGTTTGACTGTCAATTGTCGTCGAAGGTTCGCGCGAGTGCGAGTGCGAGTGCGAGTCCGACTACCAGCCGCCGCCACCGCCGTGACCGCCGCCACCGCCGCCGCCGCCGTTCCAGCCGCCGCCGCCGCCGTGACCGCCGCCACCCCCGAAGCCGCCGAAGCCGCCGAAGCCGCCGCTACCGGTCCAGCCGCCGCCGGAGCCCCAGGGCGTGCCGCCGAAGCCGCCGCCTCGACGGCCGCCACCGCTCAGCATGCCGCCAATGATGCCGCCGAGGATTGCGCCACCGATGTTGGCCCCGACAGACCCGCCCGACGTTCCCGGACCGCCGTACTGGCCGGGGCCGCCGAAGCCCCCGCCGCTGAAGGGGCCTCGTCTGTCGTAGCCGGAGAAGTCGGTCTGCGCCAGGGAGCTGGCCTCGTCGGCCATCGAGTGGGCGGTCATGGCTTCGCGTGTTGCCCCGTCCAGATCCGTGGCCGCCAGGCCCTCGGCTGCGGCAAAATGCCGCTCCGCCTCGGCCAGTCGGGTTCGGGCCTGCGTGCCGACGCCGTCTTTGCGGGATGCTACGAAGGCCTGCGCCTGCGTGATGCTGGTTGCGGCGGACTGATGGGCAGACCCGTAGGCGGCCTGCACACGTAGCTGCTGTGCGGCCGCGTCGCGGATCCCGGCCAGTACCTGATCGGCCGCCGCATGGGCCGCCTGCGCCGACTTCAGCGCGGCGATCGGGTCCGGGGCGGCTGCCGTGGCATCGCGTTTGGCACTCTGTAGCAGCGCGTCGGCCTTGGCCAGGTCCGCGGCGGAGGTTGCCGGCACGCCCGATGCCACGGGCGCTTGAGCGGCCTTCTTGGCCGCGGTCAGGTCCGCGTCGGCGGCGGCGATCTCGGTGTCGACCTGACCGCGCGCCTGGTCCAGGGCGGTCGCGAGATGTTCTACCGCGTCGAGGAGCTGGTTTGCCTGAGCCACGGCCTCTTGCGCGGCCCGCGCCGCATGGGCCGCGGCGTTGTTGTCGGGCGGCGTCGCGGCCAGGGCCGCCTTGCCCTGCGCGATCTGGGTCTCGGCGAAGTGGCCCCGCTTGTCGGCCTCCTCCGCGTTTCCCTTGACCGCGGCCCAGCTCGTGGGCGCGTAGTTCGACAGGGTCCTAGTGGCCGTCTGGACGGCGGGCAGACGGGCCTGGAGTGTGTCTATCACTTTTGGGAGTGCGGCCAGAGCGTCGGGGGCCGTCTTCTCGAGATCGCGAAGGGCCGCGACGCGCTTGGCCTGCTCATCGACCTTGGCCGCTGCCGCCTGACAGTGGGCGATGATGTCGTTGTACATCTTGATCTTGGTCGGCTGATCCTCGGGTGTCGAGTCGTCGAGCTGCTGACGGATCGCGAAGGCCTGCTTGAGCTCGTCCTGCGCCGAGCTGACCGCGTCGGCGTAGGGCTTGACGTCGCTGTCGTCGAACTCGGCCTGGGCGAAGCTCACGTCCTGAGCCGCGGTGTGCAGGGCGTCGTCAGTGTCGACGAGCAGCTTGTTGGCCTGGCGGGCCAGGTCGCCGGTCTGCTTGTCGCGCTCCTCGGCGCTGAGGCGGGCACGGCGCCACGAGCCGAACCAGAGCAGAACGAGCACGAGCACGGCTCCGATCGCAATGATCGCGATCACGACCCACAGAGCCGTCGCCACGCCAGAGTCACTCGAAGAGCCGGAGGTGCTGCCAGCGCCCGGGTTCGTGGCGGCAGTAGGCTGCGTGACCGGAGCCCTGGCGGCGTCGACCTGCTGGCCAAGCGCCGACACGAAATCGGCGATGCCGCCTGGGTAGTCCCCGGCCTTGAAGCGAGGCAGCATGTCCGCGGTGATCAGATCGTCGACCTGGGATCCGGGCAGGCCGGTGGCCGAGGTCTCCCACCAGCCGTAGCGCTGGTCGTCGACCGAGATCACCAGGACCATGTCGTTGCTGCCGAACCCGTTCGACTCGAAAGTCTGGCGGGCATAGTCGGACGCCGTTGCCGTGTCCGTGTTGGCGACGAGCAAGACCCAGAGCTGGACGTGCTCCTTGCCGAACAGCCCGTCGAGCGCGTTCTGGACGCTGCTCTGGCCGGACCCGAGGACCCCCGCTTGATCGGTGATCTGGCTCTTGAGCATCGGCGTAGTCAGGGCCGATGCCCCCGGCGCCAGCACCAGCAACAGCCCTCCCGCGAGCAGCACGGGCCGAATGGACGAGAAGACGCGATCGACAATCCTCATGCCGCACATCCTACCCATGCGGGCCGTCAGTGGTTCGGTGAACGTTCGTCCGCCGTTCGCGGTTCTCCGTGCGTGATACGATCCCGGTCGCGCCGCCTTAGCTCAGTGGTAGAGCAGTTGTTTCGTAAACAACAGGTCCAGGGTTCGAGTCCCTGAGGCGGCTCCAGCCTTCCCCCACGTGGCCGCTCTTGTGGAGGTTGCCGATCCCTGACGGGTCAGACGATCGCGCGACGGGCGCCCGCAGTGTCGAATGGAAGGTCCGGTGGACCGGCCGACGTGTCTATCAGACCCCCTCGGCCTCCGGAGTCGGAAGGAGCGCGGCGACATTGCCGCTCGGCTCGACCTTGGCCTCCTCGCCGCCCAATGCGATCGTCAGGATGCCCGTCTGTGGCAGGACGTGAGCGTGGCCGCCCGATCGAACGGTGATGGTCCCGCTGCAGGGTGTGGTCGCCTGGACCGTGACCCTGTGATTGGACAGAGTCAGGCGCAGCTCCGTGCCCCGAACTGACAGCGGCAGGCTGACGCTCTTCCAGTGCTTGGGCAGCTGTGGGTTGATCGCGATCGTCTCGTCGGCGCAGTCGATGCCGCATAGCCCGATGACTGCGGACATCCACGCCCCGCCGTTTGCGGCCGGGTGCGTGCCGCCGATGTAGAGAGGGCCGACGTATTGCTTCGAGTCACCAGTGAGGTCGATCGACGCGGTCATCATGAAGTAGTCGTAGGCCCAGTCGATCTTCCCGATCTGGGCGGCGATGAGCGAGTAGGAGCAAGCGCTGAGGCTCGAGCCATGTTCTGTGCGTGGCTCGTAGAACTCCCAGTTGGCTCGCCTTATCTCAGTCGAATAGTGGGACTGGAACAGGAAGAGACCCAGAATCACGTCGGCTTGTTTGATTATCTGGGTGGTCGTGGCGATGCCGTTCCCGCCGCCCAGGTACTCGTGGGGATGAAGTTTGCGCGCCAGCAGATCGTTGAGTGCGACGTTCTCGAGTCCGAAGTAGCCGTCGAACTGCGGGATCACCGACGTATCGGGATCCGGCGCCGGTCGGTATAGCAGGCGAGCCATCTCCCGGATGGTTTCCAGATCGTCGGCGAAGTCCAGCCGCTCCAGCAGCTCGGCAGCCACGGCCGGCTGTTGCTCAGCCAGTTGGTCGGCCACCCTTACGCAGACGTCGAAGGTGTGGGCTGCCATCCAGTTGGTATAGGCGTTGTTGTTGACTCGTTCGTGATACTCGTCCGGGCCCGTGACGTCCAGGATCTCGTAGCGAGTCTTGTCGTGGTTGTAGTAGGCGAGCGTCAGAAAGAAGCGGGCGCATTCGTAGATCACTTCGGCGCAGCCNNACGTCGGCGCTGATGTGGTACTGCTTGTCGCGGAAGTAGGTTCGCATCGGGCGGTTCGTGAAAACGTCCGTAACGTTGAATAGGGTGCAGGCGTCTTCGCCGTCGTCCTGGCTCTCCCATGCGAAGAACGCGCCCCGGAATCCATATTCGCGGGCCTTGCGGCGTGCGCCTTCGAGCGTGTGGTAGCGATACAAGAGAAGGTTGCGAGCTATATATGGAAAGGCATGGCTGAAGAAAGGCAGCATGAATATTTCCGTGTCCCAGAAGATGCCGCCCTTGTAAACCTGCCCCGAAAGACCTCGGGCCGGGATCGAAACGTTCTCGGCGTGGGTCGGCGCGATGGCCAGCAGGTGGTACATGCTGAAACGAAGCGCCGTCTGGGCCTCGTCGTCGCCGTCGATCTGAATGTCGCAGGCCTGCCATCGTGTTTCCCAGGCGGCCTTGTGCGCGGCGAGCAGAGAGGCGAAGCCGACCTTTGCGCCGTCGGCGGCGGAGGCCCGGGCGGCGGTCAGCGGATCCGCGGCGTCCAGCCCGGTGTGGTGGGCCACGATCTTGACGAGCGTCCGGGTCCGGTTGGCGGCCAGCGACAGTGAGAACTCGCGGAGGATCCGTTTCTCCTCGCGACGGACCACCTCGGCCGAGGTCGGGCCCGCAGCGTCCGCCCCATCCGTGTCGATGAGCACCTCGGCCACCGCAATGGGCACGAGCTTCTCGTGGGTTCGCGCCGCCAGCGAGATCACACCGTCGGCCGCGGCCGTCGCGAGAGCTTCCAGGTGCGGGCCGTTGATGTCCCAGACGTCGCCGTCGATGCCGGAACTGACCTCGAGCGTGCAGGCTCGGGTGGCCTCGATGGTGTACTCGCAGCAGATCAGGTGGTGCGCGGCCAGGCTGACGATGCGGCGCGATCGGACGGTGATGGTGTTGCCGTCGGCCGGGACGAAGACGGTCTCCCGCTCGTGGATGCCGTGCTGCATGTCGAGAGTCTGGGAGTGACGCTCGACCTTGCTCGTCAGCGCGTGAAGAGGCGCACCCCGGTAGCTGAGGCGCACGTAGCCGCCGTTGGGCATGTTGATCGGCTCTCGCCAAAGGTCGCCCACCTTGTCGTAGAGGCCGGAGACGATCGTGGCGGTCTTCTGCTCCTGGTCGTACTCCTCGAGCGTGCCGCGGTAGCCCAGGTAGCCGTTGCCCAGCAGGAACTTGTTGCCCAGCCGGTCCACGGCCTGGGCATCCAGTTGGTTCGTCTCTTTGATCTTCCAGGTCATCTTCGATCCTGTCGCTGGAGGCTGCCTTCTTGGAACGTTGTTTGGCGGCGGTCCGGCCGGCTCCGGCCCCAGTCGACGCCTGTCGTTAGCCCCTGGCCCTGCCGCATCTGGTTGCCATGGAGTCCCCGAAGCACCCGCGGCAGGGATCGCCATAGCACCACGCAACCGGCAGTTTGACCGGCGTTGTCAAGCCGGTCTGTCGGGTCTCAGAGGCCCTTTCTTTCAACGATAGCGCGCCTCGGCCCGGCGTCGAGTACCTGCGGAACACCTCTTTTCGGGGCGAGGTTGACGCGCATTACAGAACGCGCGACCCGGCCCAGAGGCTTTACCGAGGTTAAATTTCCTCAGAATTCGTCCGGGGAAATCCGGCACGGCGGCGTCGGGAGGCCATGTCCCGGGCGCCGGATGACCCGGCTGCCCGTCAGAGGACAGTCGACTCCGCTGGCGTCCCGCTCGGTTGAGGCGTCACCGCCAGGACCGCCAACCCGGCCAGGGCCAGGCCCGGGACGATGAGCCAGGCCGTCACCACGCCGATCGCATCAGCGGCCAAGCCGAGAGCCGACGGGGCCAGAAACACCGCCAGGCCGGATGCCAGCGTCGCCCGCGCGGCAGCCTCGAGGCGAGCCTTCGGGGCCTCGTGCAGGGCCACGGTCAGGCCGATCGGATACAGCCCGGCCGTGCCGAGGCCGCCGAGCAGAAGGCCCAACCCGGACAGGACGGCCGTGGTCGAGAGCCATGTCAACCCGGCCCCCGCGACCGCCACTACCAGGCCGGAGGCGAGCATGGTGCGTGGCGAAAGCCTGGCGCCGAGTCCGCGGCCGGTTGCGATCCTGCCGACGAGCATGCCCACCACGAACAGGCTGGCCAGGAGCGTCGCGTCGGCGCTCGAGACACCGGTGCGCTTGCCGACAATCGTCGAGCCCCAGAAGACGAAGGAGAACTCGATCGACACGCCGAGCACGATCAGCAACCAGGCGATCCAGTAGGCGCGTGGCAGGGGAGCGCGAGGTGGCCTGATCGAGAGGTGCGACTCCGAGTCGTGGGGCCGAATGGCCAGCAGGACCACCAGCGCAATCGCCGGCAGGAGGAGGGCGAGCCGCCAGGCGTGAAGTCCAGAAGCGGCGAGACCCATCGCCAGCGGCGCGGCCGCGGCCATGAACATGGCCGCGGCGTTGGCCTGGANNCCTCCGAGACCCAGCAGCAGCGCGCCGGCGAGCGAGACCTGCAGGCCGGGGGCCAGAGCGACGAGTCCGATCGCGCCGATGATCAACGCCGACGCCACGACGCGCAGCCGGGCGGCGCCGACGCGACGTCCTATCGAGTCGGCGATCGCTCCGGCGGTGAGAATTCCGGCGGCCATGGCCGACGCATGGAGACCGGCCTGGAAATCGGTCAGGCTCAGATCGGTCCGCAGGTACGGCGTCGCGAGTCCGAGTCCGTACAGGATGTAGGCCCAGATCGCCAGGTGCGAGAACGGAACCCAGATNNTTCGACCGCCCACCCGCCAGCCTTCTCGTCCCAGTGCCGGAGCGCCCAGCGGTCGACGGGGACCGTGACCTCGACGGTCTGGCCGGGGCCCGCCTCGGCATGGGCGAAGCCACCGAGCCAGAGGAGGGGCCGCTCGATCGAGCTGTCGGGGCGAGCCAGGTAGAGCTGGACGACTTCGCGACCGGAGCGGGAGCCGGTGTTGCGGATGCGGACCCGGACTGCGGGCGAGCCGACGGCCGTCGTCGGCTCGGCGTCGAGGTAGGTCCAGCTCGTATAGCCGTGTCCGTGGCCGAACGGGAAGGCCGGCGTCTTCTCGGCTCGCAGCCAGGCTCTATACCCGATGTGGATCCCCTCGGTGTAGTGGAGCCAGCCGTCCGCCGGCTGCGTGTCGAGAACCGGCACGTCCGCCATCGCTACCGGCCAGGTCGTCGGGAGCCGTCCGCCCGGTTCAACCTTGCCCGTCAGCATGTCTGCCAGCGCGTTCCCGCCTTCCTGACCCGGGAACCAGGTCAGCAGGATTGCGGCGACGTCGTCGCGCCACGGCATCTCCACCGGCGATCCCGCGGAGAGCACGACCACGGTCCGCGGGTTGGCGGCGGCGACCCGCCGAACCAGCTCGTCCTGGGTCGGGTCGAGGGCGAGCGACTTGCGATCGCGGCCCTCGCTCTCCTCCTTGTCGGTCGTGCCGATCATGACCACCGCCGCGTCGGCCTGGCCGGCGAGCCTCTCGGACTCGACCAGGGCCTCGGCCGGGGTCACGTTCGGTTTGACCATGGCCAGCGTCAGGTGGGCTGCGTTCTGGTCGAAGAACTTGCTCCAGCGCGCCCGGAATTCGACCGGCCGGCCCGCTGTCATTTCGACCTCGGCCTCTCGGTGCGGCGAGTCGCCCCAGAACGCCTCGATGTTGATCTCCGTCGGCGGGACGCCGTCGTCGTAGGCCAGCTTGCCCTCGACCCACATCGCCACGTGCCCGTTGGCCATGAGCCCGAGTTTGTGCTTACCGCTGACCGGCGACACGACCAGGGTCGAGATCTCGAAGACGGTCTGGCCGACCATGGCCGGATCGCCGCCCCACTGCAGGAGGCCGTCGGGTCGGGTCTGGCGCGCCACTTCGTGGCCGATCTCGCCTGCCAGGCTCGCGTCGCGAGCGACGATCCGGCCGTCGGAGCCCCGGCCGTCGAAGATCCGGACGAGAATGCCGGGCTTGCCGGAGTCGGCTCCGACCTCGGCGGGCAGCAGCACCTCTGAGTGGGCCATCGTCTGCCAGCCCGGTTGTACGAGGTCGGCCGGGTTGGTCAGCAATTCGACGCCGGGCAGCGCGGCGCGCAGGCCGTCGATGGGCCTGACCACATAGTCGGGCCGGAGCTTGGAGCTGCCACCGCCCTGGGCCGGCGCCACGAGCGCCATTGGTCCGAGCACGGCCAGCCGGCGCACGTCGCCCGCGAGCGGCAGGATGCCGTCGTTGGTCAACAGCACCGACCCGGCCGAGGCGGCGTTCCGCACCAGGGCCGAAACCTCGGCCTCCGACGCTCGCACCGCCACCGGCCTCGCGGCCGGCACTCCCTCGAGCGCACCGACCCGCGCCGCCAGGCGCAGCAAACGTCGAACCTTGGCGTCGATCGCGCCCACGGACACTTCGCCGGCGCGGACCGCGGCGAGAAGCTTGTCGCCCCAGGGTCCGTCGGGGCCGGGCATGACCAGATCGAGCGCCGCGGTGCCCGCCTCGACCGTTCGCTGAGCCGCGAACCAGTCGCTCACCGTCACGCCGTCGAAGCCCCAGTCGCCGTCGAGCGGCTCCGTCAGCAGCTCGCTCTCGGTCATGGGATGGCCGCGCACGCCGCTATAGGCCGCCATCACAGTCCAAGCGCCGCCCTCGCGGACGGTTCGCTCGAAGGGCGCCATATACAACTCGCGGAGAGGCCGCTCGGCCACGTCCACGGTGTAGGACTGGCGCTCGGTCTCCGAGTCGTTGCAGACGTAGTGCTTCGGGCAACCGCCTACGCCGAGGGCCTGCAACCCGCGAACGTAGGCCGTGGCGAGACGGCCGGTCAGGAGCGGATCCTCCGAGAACTGCTCGAAGTGGCGCCCGCCGAGAGGGGAGCGGTGGAGGTTGATCGTCGGCCCCAGCACAACGTCGACACCCTTGCGGCGGGCCTCGCCGGCGAGCAATCCGCCGAGCCCGGCTACCAGATCCTCGTCCCAGGAGGCGGCGATCGCGGTCGGGCTGGGCAGGCTGGTCGTGGTGTCGGTGGCCTGAGCGGACCCGCCCTTCACGCCGGCGGGGCCGTCGGAGACGATCACCGGCCGCAGGCCGATCTCCGGCGCGTCGTAGGTGGCCCAGAAGTTCCGGCCGGTCAGCAGGCGGACCTTCGTCTCGAGGCTGAGACCAACGATAGCCTTCTCGACGGCCGCCTCGACCGTAGCCTCGTAGTCGCTCTCTGGTCGGCTGTCGATCACGGTTTGGCCTCCATCTGGACCCTCAGAAAATCTGGCCCAAGTCTAACCCCGGGCAGGTTGCCGGCCCACGTTCGCCACCCGATCGGGCATCCCGGCCCGTCTCGGAAGTGGTTGCCGTCCCCCCGGGCCGGGATACCGATCCGGCGGAGCATGTTTCGGCCGCATGAAACCGGCCGCCCGCCGTCGTCGAGGTTGTTTTGCGAGGGTTTGGAAAAACGTTGCAAAAACGGGCGAGTTTTTGCGTAGAATTGCGGCATGTCGAAACGACTTGCGGAGGTTGCTCGGAAGGTCGGCGTCAGTGAGGCCACGGTCAGCCGCGTCCTCAACGAGAAGCCTGGAGTGTCGGAACAGACCCGCCAGGCTGTGCTCACTGCGCTTGACGTCCTAGGTTACGAACGGCCCACGAAGCTCCGAGGGGAGCGGGCGCGACTCGTGGGGCTCGTGCTCCCCGAGCTGCAGAACCCGATCTTCCCGGCCTTCGCCGAGGTCCTGGGAGCGGCATTGGCGCAGCGTGGCTTCACGCCTGTCCTGTGCACCCAGACCGCGGGCGGGGTGTCCGAGGCCGACAACGTAGACCTGCTGCTATCCCAGCAGGTCTCGGGGATCGTCTTCTGCGGCGGCCTGTACGCGCAGGGCGATGCGCCCCACGAACACTATGCCAGGCTGGCCGAGCGCAAACTGCCCACGGTGCTGGTGAATGCCTCCATCGAGGACCTGCACTTCACCTGCGTTTCCTGCGACGATACCGTCGCGATCGAGCAGGCTATGGGCCACCTCGTGTCGCTCGGCCACACCAGGATCGGCTTGCTGATCGGTCCGCCCGACCACATTCCCTCGCAGCGGAAGCTCGCGGCGGCGATCGTGGTGGCTGCCAAGGCCGGTATCAGCCTCGATCCCGATCAGGTCGTGCACTCCCGCTACTCGCTCGAAGGCGCCCAGGCCTCCGCCATGCGCCTGATCGAGGCGGGCGTCACCGGCGTGGTGTGCGCCAGCGATCCCATGGCCCTGGGTGCCATTCGCGCCGCCAAGCGGGCCGGACTCAATGTCCCGCGCGACCTCTCGGTGGTCGGATTCGACGACTCNNCCCAGATCTCAGGGAACGGCCTGCCGCAAGGTGAGTTGCTCTTCGAACCGGAGCTCGTAGTTCGCGGTTCCACCGCGCCGCCCGCCTTCTCTCGCTAGGACGCCGGTCGGCCTAACAGGCCGCTCAGGCGGGCCGACAGATTCCGCCCGCGTGAGCCGTTCTTGCGACGCCAAGCGTGACATTCCCAAGAACCGTTCACTAGTTGCACATACGAAGGCAGAGATCGAAGGAATTGCTGTCAAGATCTTGCGTGGGATTGTCCGGTAGTGTACTTTTCCGACGACGGCCTGACCGGGAGCATGCCCGGCACCCTCACCAGCCGCCCCACCGGAGTCAGGTGCAATTGACAGACGGGGTTCTCAGTGACATGTCGGCGGGACAAGCCGCCGAGGGGGCCACGCCTGGCCATACAGGCTGAAGCCGTGGCCGCCAACCGTCCCACGCCAACGGCCTGGCTTTTCACAGCCCAATCACACCACACCGAGCCCGCCAGACGCCCTGGATAGGGAGGAGATTGAGGATGGAGTGACGACCCAGAAGAGCGCTCCAATTGGGGAATTAGAGCCCAGATCACAAGGCAATCGAGCGACAAACCTAGAGTGAGTGAGGAAATGACAGTCAAGCCCATTCGCGCAAAGGCGCTGACCATGGCCGCGTTGGCCATGTTCGCCGTCAGTGCTTGCTCATCCTCGAGCGCAACCACCGCCCCGGCCACCACGCCGACCACCGCGCCGAACGCGACCCCGGTCGCAAGTGCCGCCGCCGCGGACACCCACAAGGCCACCACGATCACCGTCGGCGCGCTGCGCCCGGGCGCTACTCAGGAAGCGGTCGACGCCCTGAACTCGCAGATCTCTCAGTTCACGGCCAAGTACCCGTGGATCACCGTCACCTCCGTGGAGTACAACTGGACCGCCCCGACCTTCGCGGCCCAGCTCGCGGGCGGCACGCTGCCGACCGTGTTCAATATCCCCTTCACCGACGGCAAGGGTCTGATCGCTCAGCATCAGATCGTCAACATCGACGCCCGCGTCCGCGCCCTTCCGTACGTCACCAAGTTCAACCCGAACGTGTTGGTCAACGGGCAGGACACTGACGGCAAGATCTTTGCCGTGCCGTATTCCGCGTACGGCAATGCGCTGACCTACAACCGCACCCTGTTCACGCAGGCCGGCCTCGATCCTGACAAGCCACCGACGACGTGGGACGAAGTCAAGGCCGACGCCAAGATCATCGCCACGAAGATCCCCGGCGTCGCCGGCTTCGCCACGATGGCCACGCAGAACACCGGTGGCTGGCAGATTACTGACATGACCTACGCTCTGGGTGGGCGCATGGAAGCCGTCGACGCGAAGACCGGCAAGGTCTCCGCCACGGTCAACAATGCCCAGACCAAGGCAGCCCTCGCATACCTCCACGGCCTGCGCTGGGACGACAATTCGATGGGCGCCACGTTCGACTACAACTGGGGCACCATCAACGCCGACTTCGCCGCCGGCCAGATCGGCATGTTCACGGGTGGGTCTGACCTCTACACCGCCATGGTGCAGAACAACGCCCTCAAGCCCGCAGACTACGGGGTCACCATCATCCCGCTCGCCACTGACCCCAACGCGGGCGTCCTCGGCGGCGGCAACCTCGCGGCCGTCAGCGTCCTCACCACCGAAGATCAGCGTGACGCGGCGGTCGATTGGATCGACTTCTACTACATCGAAAGACTCATCACCCAGGACGGCGCCGTGGCTGACGCCCAGGCCCTCAAGGCCAACAACCAGCCCGTCGGCGTGCCGAGCCTGCCCGTCTTCGACAAGGCCACCTACGATCAGTCACAGCTCTGGATCAAGGACTACATCAACGTCCCCACGGCCCAGATGGCCCCGTTCACCAGCAAGATCTTCTCTGAGCCGCTCTTCGTCGAGCCGCTCTACAACACCCAGGATCTCTACGCAACCCTTGACCCGGTTGTTCAGGCGGTCCTGACCGACAAGAACGCGGACATCAACGCGCTGCTCGACGCAGCCAACGTCAAGGTCCAGAAGATCATCGACACCCCCGCTTCCTAGCCCCTAGTCCATTACTCCCGGTGGGGGCCCGATGGTCGCGGGCCCCCACCGGAACCATCTTTCAAACCTCAACCCCCCTCTAGAAAGGCAGTCGCAGAAGGCATGAGCTCCAGAGCTGAGCCGGTAACTGCAGCGAGCGGTGTGCACAAGCGCCGTGGCCTGCTGACCTGGGTCAGCAGAGACGGACTCAGCACCTTCGCATTCCTGCTGCCGCTCCTGTTGATCTTCGGGACATTTTCCTGGTTCCCGATCGTCCGCTCGTTCGTGATGTCCGTCCAGCACACGAACCTGGTCTCGCCGCCGACGTGGGTGGGGCTGGACAACTTTGCCACCGTCCTGTCGGACCCGCTCTTCGGCAAGTCAGTCGCCAACACGATCTACTTCGCCCTTCTGGCGCTGATCATCGGCTATCCGATACCGCTCGCTCTGGCGGTCATCATGAGCGAGACGCGCCGCTTCAAGGGCCTCTACAGCGCCCTCGCCTACCTGCCCGTAGTCGTTCCTCCCGTCGTGGCCGTGCTCCTGTGGAAGGTCTTCTACAAGGGCGGCCCGAACGGCGCCTTCAACTCGATACTTGGGAACGTGGGACTCGGGCCCATCCAGTGGCTCGGCGACGCCGCGATGGCGATGCCGGCGGTGGTGGTCGAGGCGACATGGGCGGCCTTCGGCGGTACCGTGATCATCTACCTCGCGGCGCTGCTCAGTGTCCCGCCTGAGCTATACGACGCGGCCGAGGTCGATGGCGCCTCGATCCTGCAGAAGATCCGGTACGTGACCCTGCCGCATATGCGCGGGATCCTGTTTATCACGCTGATCCTGCAGCTGATCGCCACGGCCCAGATCTTCACGGAGCCCTTCCTGCTCACCGAGGGTGGCCCGGCCAACGCGACTACGACCGTCCTGCTTCTGATCTACCAGTACGGGTTCGGGAGCAGCCTTGGCGGCCACTTCGGGGAAGCCGCCGCGCTCAGCCTGATGCTGGCTGCATTCCTCGGCGTATTCACCGCGGTCTACTTCTGGCTGACCCGGTCGTGGAGCACCGAATCATGAAGCTGCAACTGCCCTTCCGGCACAGTCGAAAGAGCCTGCCGACAGCCCAGCGCGGCATCATCTCGCTGGCGGACTGGCACAAGCGTCGGATCCGTTGGTCCGTCCAGAGCCTCCACGCGGTCACGCTGATCGGGCTCCTGATCGTCGGTCTCGGGCCGATCCTGTGGCTGGCCAAGGCGGCCGTCACGCCAACCCAGGACACGCTCCGGCAGCCGATGGCCCTGTGGCCCAACGGCTTCAACCTGGACCTCCTCGTCCAGACGTTCACCAAGGTCCACATCGAACGCTTCTTCATGAACACGGTCTGGATTGCGATCGGGTCGTGGCTCTGCCAGATCACCGTCGCGACCTCCGCTGGCTACGCACTCTCAGTGCTTCGACCGAGGGGCTCGCGAATCCTGTACGGGATGATCCTCGGCACCATGTTCGTGCCCTCGGTCGTGCTGCTCGTGCCGCTGTACCTGACGGTCCTTGACCTGCCACTCGTCAACATCAAGCTCGTCGACACGTTCTGGGCAGTCTGGCTGCCGGCCGGGGCGAGCGCGTTCAACGTCGTGATCATCAAGCGGTTCTTCGACAACCTGCCTCGTGAGATCTTTGAGGCTGCTCAAGTCGATGGGGCCGGTCCTTTCCGCCTCTTCTGGTCGATCGTGCTGCCGATGTCGCGCCCGATCGTGGGCGTGGTCTCGGTCTTCGCAGTGATCGCAACGTGGAAGGACTACCTGTGGCCGAAGCTGGTATTGCCGTCGCTGGCCGTCCAGCCGCTGTCCGTGCGACTACCGGACCTCGAGAGGGGCATCCAGCTCGACCTCTTCCTGGCCTCGCTGGCGGTAGCCACGCTCTTCCCGATTGCGCTGTTCCTCATGTTCCAGCGCATGTTCCTTAGCGGCGGCGCACTCAGCGGCGCCATCAAGGGCTGACGCACACACAAGGAGTCTCTGCGGGCCGCGTATCTGGGCTCCGTACGGAATCATCGGCCCGCAGGGACGTTCGGCGTCAACCGCCGCAGGGGGCGGCTCGTACGATCCCGTTATGCGTATGTTCCGGAGTTCGCCAGCCCTACTCCTCGGGGCTGGCGTACTCATTTTGGCCGTCATCATCGTTGCGGGCGCTCTGTTCGGCGGCTCGGGCGTAGGGCTGGGACAGGCGAGTCCCGGGTCCGCATCACCCTCGGTAGGCGGCGCGTCCTCCTCGCTTGCATCCTCGCCCTGGTCACCGAGTGCCACCGCGTCGACAGGCTCCACTGGTATAGCTGCGGCCTCGGCCTCGGTCTCGGCCGCGAGCCCATCTATGCTCACGACGGCCGCGGTGACTGCCACGCCGCAGCCAACGCCGAGAGCCACCGTTGTGAAGACCGCCACGCCGCGGCCCGCGACGCCCGCTCCGGTCGCCACGCCCGCTCCACCCAGCAGCCCCTGCTATGTCTTGCCGTCCTCGAACGTCTGGAACCGCGACATATCCGGACTGCCCGTGGCCTCCAACTCAGATGCGATGGTCAGCGCCATTGGCCGGAGCGACTACCTGCACCCCGACTTCGATGCCATCGGCGACGGCATCCCCTTCAACATCGTCAACTCGAGCACGCCGACCTACACGGTCTCCTTCCAGTACGCGGACGAGTCCGACGCTGGCCCCTATCCGATACCCGCCAGCCCTCGCATCGAGGCTGGTTCCGACAGGCACCTGCTCTCGCTGGACCTCAACCAGTGCAAGCTGTATGAGTTGTACGACGCCGTCAGCTCTGGATCTGGCTGGTCGGCCGGGTCGGGCGCCGTGTTCGATCTTCGCTCCAACGCTCTCCGACCCGCAGGCTGGACCAGCGCCGACGCAGCGGGGCTGCCCATCTTCCCGGGCCTCGTCCGCTACGACGAACTCCTCACCGGCTCGATCGACCACGCCATCCGTTTCACCGCGCCCGACACGTGCGGCTACATCTACCCGGCCCGCCACCTGACCGCCGACCCGTGTTCCGACCTCCCTCCGATGGGCCTGCGCGTCCGGCTCAAGGCCTCGGTCGACATCTCGAGCTTTGGCCCCCACGCCCAGATCGTGCTTACGGCGCTGAAGCGCTACGGCATGATCCTGGCCGACAACGGGTCGCCATGGTTCATCGGCGGCTCACCCGACTCGCGCTGGAACGACGACGAGATGCACCAGCTGCAGAATCTGACCGGCGTCGACTTCGAGGTCGTGGACACCAGCGGCCTGACCAACGGCTGAGGCGGGCCATACACAGGGGGCAGGACCCCCCGAGGCCTCTGATACTGCGGCCGGTGCGTCGACGCGCCACCGGTACCTATTGGGGGATGGCTTGCAGATCGGGCCGAGGTAACCTCCCCACACGCTTACTTCCGGGTCCGACCAGCCCGAGTTCTGTGTTCAGGAGGCTATGTGCTCGTCCCGTTCATCGGGTATGCGCTGGGTCGCCGCTTCATCGGATACGTCGAGTGCGGGGACGAGCGGCTGACCGACATGATGAATCGGTCCGAGTCGGTCATCGTGCGCGAGGCCTTCGTCGAAAGCTTCGAAGACGACACGGTTACGAATCTCGGCGACGGCGAGGTCGATCGCTCGATCCTCTACGCCGTCGAGGCGGCAGGCGGGCGGGGCGACGGAGCGCGGCGGATCCACACCATTCGCCACCGCCTGCAGGTCCAGCTCGGACCCTACAGCGCCCTGGGGCTGCTTCACTCGCTGCCGGGCCAGCTGCCTCTGCCACATCTGCACTCACGCGGGCCGATGATCCCACTCTCCGACGCGACGATCGGCTTCGCCAGCCGGGGAGGGCTGCAGCTTCGGGACGTGGGCACGCTCATCGTCAACCGCGACATGCTCGACTGGGTCCGCGCCAACGAGGACGAGGCCCTGGCCTTCCCCGGTGTACCTGTCCTGACCGACCGCGCCTGATCGCCCCCGAATCGCTGCGCCAGGGGCGGCTGATGTCCGGCGCAGCAGCCCCTACGATTCTCCGCCGCCGACTACAGCCCCAACACGCCGCGGACGGTCTTCAGCCCTTCGATCACGTTGGAGACGTGGTCTTCGAAGGGGACGCCCAATTCCTCGGCGCCCAGGATCAGCTGGTCGCGGGGAACCTGGCGGGCGAAGCCCTTGTCCTTCATCTTCTTGACGACGGCGTGTGCGTCCACCTCGTCGAGGCTTCGGTTCGGACGGACGTACGCGACCGCGATGACGAAGCCGCTCAGCTCGTCGCAGGCGTATACGGTCCTCGCCAGCAGGCTGACTCGCGGCACGCCGGTGTGATCGCCATGGCCGAGGACCGCCTCGACGACCTCGTCCGGATACTCGAGGCGCCGCAGCTCATCGGCCCCGCGCATTGGATGCGTCTCGGGGTAGCGCTCGTAGTCGAAGTCGTGTAGCAGGCCGGCCGCGCACCACGTTCCGAGCTCCGGTTCCACGATCCCAAAGCGGTTCTCGCCGTACCAGCGGACCGTCGCCTCGACCGCCAGACCGTGCTTGCGTAGCGGCTCACCGGGCGTCCATTCGGTCAAGAGTTGCCAGGCGTCCTCTCGGGTCGGAGTCGTCATGGAAGCCTCCTTGCAGGCAGAGTACCATCGACCCTCAGGGGCGGATATCCGTCGGGGGCAAGCCGCACACAGGAGGGGCGCACGCGTGAGCAGACTCAGAGTAGCCCTCGTCCAGCTGGCCGCCGACCAGGACGTGGCCGCCAACATGGGCAGGGCTGCGGCGCTGGTCGAGAGGGCCGGCGAGAGCAAACCAGGCCTGATCGCCCTGCCCGAGATGTTCCAGTACCGCGGCCCCCTGTCGGGATTCCGCGAATCGGCGACCCAGTTACCTGGCCCCATGACCGAGCGATTCTCCGACCTGGCCCGCGGCCTCAACTCTTGGATCCTCCTCGGCAGCGTGGCCGAACGCTCGACCGACCCGCTTCGGCCGTTCAACACCTCCGTGCTGCTCGACCCGACCGGCAAGATCTCGGCCACCTATCGCAAGCGTCACCTGTTCGATGTGACCATCGAGGATGGGCCGTCGGACCGGGAGTCGGCGCGGATAACGCCCGGCGACCGGAGCGTCGTCGCCGTGCTGGAAGGCATGGCCGAAGAGGTGGACGTACGCCTCGGTCTGAGCATCTGCTTCGACCTGAGGTTTCCGGAGCACTTTCGCGAGCTCGCGGCGGCCGGGGCTGTCGTCCTGGCGGTGCCCGCCAACTTCACCGAAGCCACGGGCCGCGACCACTGGGAAGTGCTGCTGCGTGCCCGAGCAATCGAGAACGGCGCCTACGTCATCGCCCCGGCTCAGTGCGGCATCGGGGCCGGAGTCCCGACGCACGGCCGCAGCTTGGTCGTCGACCCGTGGGGAGTCGTGGTCGCCCAGGCGCCGGACGGGCCAGGCGTCGTGGTCGCGGACCTCGATCTCGAGCGAGTGGTTGCGGTTCGTCGCCAATTGCCGACACAACCACCGCGCTGAGTCCGTGATCAGGCGGCGCCGAACCTCCGGTCGAGGGGCGTGTCGTCTTCGCGCTCGGCTTCGCGTCTGCGCTCCGTGTCACCCGTCGGCGGCTGGGACTCGTCGAGCACGGTGACGAGCTGTTCACGGTTGACCATCGCGAACGGGAAGCGGGCGGCCATCGCCGGATCGTCCAGCCATCGTACCGTCAGGTCGGTGATGGGCATGAACAGCGTGTCGGGCGACTCGAGGAACTGGCCCATCGACCCGTAGGCGTGGACGTGGATGCTGCCCAGCAGGTTGTAACCCGGCGTGACGATCGAAACCTTGCGCCGCTCCTTCTGAACGACAGGCGCCCCCGGGCGGGTCTGCTGGACGGGCGACCGTTCGGCAACCAGGACCACCTGATTCAGGCGGACCCAGAGCGTCCCCTTTCGCTGGTCGGGATCGGGGGCCTTGATCTGGCCGAGATGGGCGTGCCAGGCATCGTGAATCTGAATGAAGCCCGTCTGCATGTTGATCCAGTCCGACAGGCGGTCGAACTGGCCGGTGTGGATCTGGCCGGAGATCTGGAAGCCACTCCCGAAGATCTCCGCGTCGACGGCCAAGCCCTCGGGCACTTCTGCGGGCCCTTGGCTCAGCCAGTCGTCATGGCCCTGTGCGCTCGCAGCGCCAAGCGTTCCCCAGACGGGGTCGAAGCCGGGCGAGTTGCCGATGTCGTTGTCGGATCGAGGAGCATTGGGGTCGCCGAACCGGGCGAAAGGCCTGTCGCCGACAAGTGCGTCGGGGCCGACTCCGCCTTCGACGTCGCGCTCGGGCGCTTCGCTGTCGCGAAATCCTCCGAAGAACCCTGGTCGTCCAGCCATGTCAGTCGGTGCGTAACCTCAAGAAGGTGCTTGTTCAGGCATCCGCAGAAGTAATCGGACAGGAGCCCGATAACTGAACCTGTGGAACAGTCGGAACGGCGAGTTCCGGGGCTCGGCCATTCTGGGCTCGAGTGCGGCTCAGTCCAATGACCCATTCGGGCCAGTGCATTGGTCGTGCCTGTCAATAGGTACATTGCAGTATGCCATATGGGGCTCGGGAGGGCCCAGACGCGAGTGTCAGCTCTCGTCGCCGGGCGGCTCACCGGGAAGTGACAGCGTGAAGGCGGCGCCCAGCCCCTCGCGGGCAGGCTCGAGCAACAGTTCGCCGCCCATCTTCTGGAGCAATTGCCTCGAGACGTATAGGCCCAGGCCGGTTCCGTCGCCGCTGGCCTGTGTCGCTCCGCGGGTGAAGCGCGTGAACAGGCGGGTCCGATCGGCCTCGGAGACGCCCGGGCCGTGATCGGCGATGGTGACGTGGATCCGGTCGATCGTGTCGTCGGCCCGGATCGCGACCTCCACCTTGCCGTCGCGGCCGCCGTACTTCACGGCGTTGTCGAGGAGAGCCCACAGAACCTGGTCGAGCTGGTCGGGATCGGCCACGGCCAGCCAGCCCGGGGCTTCGTCGTGCAACTCGAAGACAACGTCCGCGGCGTTGAGCGCCTCCCAGGCGCGGCGGACGCGCGTGGCCATGGCGATGACCTCAACCTCGGGCCGCAGCACGCCGGCTTCGAGCCGGGTCACCGTCAGCAGCTGGCGAACAAGCCGGGTGAGTCGATCGGCCTGCTCGGCCACGATCTGGAGGCGTCGATCGCGAGCGGCCTCGTCGGAGCCTGCCCGGAGCTGGTCGACGTAGGCACGGATGCTGGTGAGCGGTGTCTGGAGGTTGTGGCTTACGCCCCGCAGGAATTCGTCCTTGGCCGCGTCCAACTCGAGCAGCCTGGAATTCTGGCGGTCGATCTGGCCGAACAGCTCGGCGTTGCGTAGGGCCACGCCGACTTCGCTGGCGAACAGATCCAGCAGGTCCTGGTCGGCACGCTCCCAGCTGCGCGTCGCGGGCAGATGGCCGGACAGGACACCGAGCGTCTCGCTGCCGGCGCGCACGTTTGCCCGCACCGGCCGGGGGTCGCCTGGGATCGTCTCTTCGACCGCCACGGCGGCCGGGTCGACGAGATGCAGGCGGCAGTCGATCAAGCCATAGATGGCGCAAGCGTCCGACTCGGCGTGGGAGGCCAGTGCCTCTGGGCCGTCGGCCGGGTTGTAGCCGGCGATCGCCCCGAGCAGCGCCCCAAGCTCGCGGTTGCGCCGGCCCGCCTCGGCGGCGATGCGGTTGTGGCTGTCGGCCAGGCGGGCCAGCTCGTCGTCGCCGGTGAGATAGATTGGTGGACTCGTTTCTCCCGCGGCCACTCGCTCGACGGCGGTCGTGATCCGGCGCAACGGGGCCGTCACGCTGGCGACTGCCACTGCCGCGGCGAGCAGACCGAAGAGGGCCGCCAGCACGACGCCGCCGATGAGCAGCGGGGCCATGACCCGTGCGTCGGTGTCCAAACCAAGAACCATGACCACACCACCGAAGACTGCCAGCGGCAGGACGGAGGCGCCGATGAGGCCGACCGTCAGCAGGACGCGGAAGGACAGGCCCGTTCCGGCCGCAGTTCGAGATGGCGCCGCGTCCGGATCGGGGCGGCGCTCAGCCACCTGCGCGGCCCGGTTCTTCGCGGCCCGGTTCTTCGCGGCCCGGTTCTGCGCGGGCGGCGACGAGTCGATAGCCGATGCCCCGAACGGTCAGCAAGTGGATGGGCCGGTCCGGGTCGACCTCTATCTTCTGCCGCAGTCGCCGCATCGACACCCACACGTACGACGGCTCGGCCTCTTCGGTATCGGTCCAACCGCGGGAGAGCAGCGTCTCAGTCGCGACGATGTCGCCCAGGCTCGCGGCCAGGGTGATGAGCAACCGCGATTCGGTCGGCGTCAGCTGGACTTCCTGGCCGCTCACCGTGGCCGCCCGGCGGTGCAGGTCGAGTATGAGATTGGGCCCGAGCACCAGCGACTGATGCGGGATCCGATCGCCAAGCCGGCGCAGGACGCGCTGAATGCGGGCTCGAAGCTCTGGGTAGTGGTACGGCTTCGAGATGTAGTCCTCGGCCACCTCGTCGAGCAGCCGGGCCTTGCTGTCGGCCGTGTCGATCGCCGACAGGACGATGATCGGCAGGTCCGCCTCGGCTTTGATCTGGCGGGCCAGGGCTAGCCCATCGACCTTGGGCATCATCAGGTCCAGCAGGATCAAGTCCGGCCACCCGGCGTCGAGCCGTCGCAGCGCCTCCTGGCCGTCGCGCGCCGTCGCGACCTCATAGCCGTCTTCGTGCAGCTGCTCTGCCAGCACGACCAGCAAACTCGCGTCGTCGTCGACCAGCAGTATTCGCCGCGGCCGGTGCTCATTCATTTGGTAGCTCGCCTCCCCCGAGGGCCCAGTGACGTTGCAGCGAGTATAGGTGGGGAGTGGCGCGGCGGCGTGAAAGGCCGCGCCACTCCGTCTCGCCACTCCGTCTCGCCACTCCGCCGCGCCACTCCGCCGAGCCACTCGGCCGTGAGCCACCACACCCTTCGGTCGTCTGCGCCCGAGTTGGCATACAGAATCGACCATCTCAGGCCTCCTGGGTCCGACGGTGCTCGAGTAGAGATACATGTCGGACCGTCGGCACCCGGCTGGTTCCGGACTCGGTCGACTTTGCTCAGAACCGAGCACACCCACAGCGAATCTCGACCCGATCCCGACCTGAGTCCACTCGTCCCGGACAGAAGTGCTCGGGAGCAGGTACACGAACGACCGGTCGACCGATCGGCCGGGCTGAGACTGGTCGGACATGTATCTGAAGTCGAGCATCGGTTGGGCTCGTGGGGCCCGATCGCCCGTCTTGTAGAGAAACCTGGACACAAACGACCCATCGGGAGGCGGAAACGATCCTCCTTGCACGAGGGTCGCGTGGTACCACCTGCCTCCGTGCTCGCTGATGAAGCCGTTGCTCGGCTAAGCCGCCCCGCTACAGGTCGAAGGTTGAGGGACGGCATGGGTCGACCCGATCGCGAAACGACGGGGCGCTCAACCAGGCGATCGAGTCGAAAGAGCGCCAACGGCCGGGTCTGGCCGCAACGTTGATGGCGCCTTCGATTTGCCCCTCGCTACCCCGCGTTCGGGTCGAAGTAGCGGCAGCGCGGGGCTACGGGGCAATGCTCGCAGTCGGGATTGCGGGCGTGGCAGGTGCGGCGGCCGTGGGTGATCAGGGAGACGTGAGCCTCGTACATCTGCTCGGGCCGCAGCATCGCGAGATAGTAGTCGTGGGCGGCGTCGGGGTCGGACTTCTCCGGTAGCAGGCCGACGCGCTGGCTGACGCGGAAGACGTGGCGATCGACCGGCATCAGCGGCGTGCCGAAGCTGAATAGGAGCACCACCGAGGCGGTCTTCTTGCCGATGCCGGGGATTGCCGACAACCAGTCGCGCGCTTCCAGCGGCGGCTTCGATGCGAGGAACTGCAGCGAGTGGTTGCCGCCGTTGGCGACCAATGCCCGTAGCGCGGCCTGTACGCGCGGCGCCTTCTGATTGGCCAGCCCGCCGGGGCGAATTACGTCGGTCAGCTCGGGGATCGGCGCAGCCTCGACGACGGCCCAGTCCGGCGGTGGCAGGTCGGGCAGCCCGACGCCGCCCCAGCCGGGCCAGGTCTGGGGTTCGAGCGAGGCATCCGGGGGCCTGGGTGCCGAAGGATAGGTTTCCCGGAGTGCCCCGAAGGCGACCTCGGCGTTGATGTCGGCGCTGTTGGCGGTGAGGATCGTCAGGATCAGTTGGCTCACCGGGTCGAGGCGCGGCTGCCAGACCGGTCGACCGTTCGCTTCGGCCAGGCGGTCGAGGACGAATGTGAGCAAGCCCGGGCGCTTGGCGTCCAGGCGAACTGCCCAGGCGCGGGCCAGCGCCTCGGGATCGGCCTTTGGCCTGGCCTTCGGCTTGGGCTTGGGTTTCGGCTGGGCCTTGGCCATGGGCTGGGCATTGGCCGTGGGCTTGGGGCCGGGCCTGGCGGCCGGCGTCATCGACCGGCCTCTCGAGCGCCGACCTCACGGTCACCGGGCTCGCGCGCGCCCAGGCGGGCCGATCGCCGCTCCCCGACGACCGTGCCGAGCTCCACCAGCCGGGCAAGTCGCTCGCCCGCGGCCGCGACCAGTGGCGCCGCCTGGCTCATCGCATCTTCCAGCGACATCGGCTGGTCCAGGACCGGCACAGACAGCGTCCCGGCCGCGGCCAGTGCTGCCGCCCCCTCCGGCGTGACGCCGCCGCCGATGGCCAGACACGGGACGTCGGCAGCGGCCGCCCTGCGGGCTACTCCGAGGGCTGTCTTGCCGTACGCGGTCTGCTCGTCGATGCGGCCCTCGCCCGTGATCACGAGGTCGGCCGTGGCCAGCCGCGCGTCGAAGCCTGTCTCCTGCATCACGACATCGATGCCGGGGACCAGTTCGAACAGGCGCATCCGTGACCCCAGGCAGAGCAGGCCGAAGCTCGTCCCGCCCGCGGCGCCGGCGCCGGGGATTTCCCGGGCCCGCGTCCCGGCCGCCCCTTCGAGCAGATCGGCATAGTGCGTCAGCCAGGCCTCGAGCGTCTCGATGTCCTCCGGCCACGCCCCCTTCTGCGGTGCGTATGTCGCGGCGGCGCCGTGTTCGCCGAGTAGCGGGTTCGTGACGTCGCAGGCGATGCGCATCTCCAACTCGCTGAGTCGCGGATCCAGAGCCGCGAGGTCCACTGCCGCCAGGTCCGGAATCGGCCCCGGCAGCGCCGGCAGACGGCCACCCGTGCTGCCGCGATACCAAACGCCAAGGGCGTGGAGCAGCCCGGAACCCCCGTCCGTCGTGGCGCTCCCGCCCACGCCCAGCAGCACGTGCCGAACGCCGGCGTCGAGAACCGCCTGCAGGATCTCGCCCGTCCCCTCGGTCGTGGCCGCGAGCGGTGCCCGCGGCTCGCCGTCCGGCAATCGCGACAGCCCCGATGCCTCGGCCAGCTCCACGGCCGCGCGGCGCCCGTCGGCGGAGAGCAGCCAGTGCGCCGTGAGCGGCCGGCCCATCGGGTC
The DNA here is from genome assembly GCA_003171255.1 of Chloroflexota bacterium. Taxonomy (GTDB): domain Bacteria; phylum Chloroflexota; class Limnocylindria; order Limnocylindrales; family CSP1-4; genus Fen-1039. Next base: position 75,704 of record PMYK01000052.1, on the reverse strand, counting down.
GTGGGCGGGGCACTCCTGCCACTCCCAGCCGCCCGTTTCGGCGATCGCCGCGAGGGTGCCTTCGCCGCCGTCGGCGAGCGGGGCGAGGATCAGCTCATCGTGTGGGCGCGCCCGTGCCCAGCCCTCTGCGAGCGCCCGAGTCACGTCCACGGAAGACAGCGACCCCTTGAACGAGTCCGGGGCCAGCAGGACGCGCAGCCGATCCTGGCGGTGCTCGGTCACGCCTCGGTCTCCGGGGCGGCCGCAGCCGGCGCTCCCGCAGCCGGCGCTCCCTCAGAAGGCGGCTCGGCGACCGCCGCACTCGAGCCACGGCCATTTCGCGCCGCGGCCGCCGCAGCCGCCGCCGCAGCCGCGCCGATCGAGCCGGGATCGTTGCGCCGCTTCTCGAGGTACTCCGGGATCCTGATCATCGGTGGCCGCTCGTGGTCCGCCAGCTCGATTACCTCCAGACCCAATCGGCCGTGGCCGGACCTCGGCAGCTTCATCGTCGAGCCCAGCTCGGCAAACAGTCGAGTTTTGCGCCGTTCCTCGAGCCGCTTCATGACGGCCTGGAGGATGACGAAGCTCATCCGCGACAGGCCCTCGAGCTCCTGGTTGCGATGGACCCGGCGCTCGAGGTCCACCTGGCCCAACCCTTCGAGGCCGCATCGCTCGGCGACGTCGATGAGGTGCCCGATCTCGACGGCATAGCCCGTGAAGAAGGGCAGCGTCTCCAGGAGGCTGCGGCGTCCGGCGTACTCGCCCGACAGCGGCTGGATCAGCCCGGAGAGCTCCGGGAAGAAGAGGTTAAGCAGCGGCCGCGCGACCAATTCGGTGACCCGTCCGCCGCCGCCTTCCTTGAGCAGCCCGCCCTCGACGATCGGCCGGCGGTAGTAGCCCTTGACGTACTGGATGCGCTCCTCGGCGATGAGCGGCCCAACGGTGCCGTAGACCATCCGCGGATGCCAGTTGCGGACGTCGGTGTCGGCCCAGACCACGATGTCGCCGCACGTCTCGTAGAGGCTCTTCCACAGCGCCTCGCCTTTGCCCGTGAAGCTGCCGTAGCGGGTCAGGACGTTCTGGTGGACCACGACTCGGGCGCCTTCGGACTCGGCGACCTCGCGTGTTCGATCCGACGAGTCGGAGTCGATGACGAGCAGTTCGTCGAGCAGCGGATGACGCTCCATCAGCTCGCGCCGCGCCCGTTCGACGATGACGCCGATCGTCTCCTGTTCGTTGAGTGCCGGCAGGACCAGGCTGACCGTCAGTCCCTGCTTACGCTTTAGGTCGACCAGGCGGTCGAGGTCGCCGAACTCGCGGTGGTGGAAGTTCGATTCGCCGAACCAGCGCTCGACTCGAAGCGGGATCGATCGCGCCTCGTAGCCGGCGCGCTCGGCCGCCGCCAGCGTCTCGGCCCGGGCCTCGAGCTTCTCGAACGTGGACTTGCCGATCGCCTCGCGCGTCTTGACGACGATGACCGTCTTGCGGGCGCGAGCGGCCACCGCTTCCGGCAGCGCCCCGAATAGGAACGTCTCGCCGTGGCTGGTGGCCGGCGCCGCCGAGGCGCCCATGACCACGACGTCGGCGCTCTCAGCCTCGCGCAGGATGGCGTTGCGGACGTTGACTGCCTCGCGCACGGCCTGCTCCACATGACCGTCGGCGTGCTGGCGGATGAAGTGCGCCAGGGCCCGCTCCGACTGCGTCCGGATGCCCTCGGAGGTGCCGCGTGGCACGAAGTGCAGGGCCAGGACCTTGGCCTCGTTGCGGTGGCCCAGGGCGTTGGCGAAGCGCAGGGCCAGCACGGCGTGAGGGCCGCCGCGGATCGGGACGAGGACCGTCCGAATCTCGGCCGGGCCGCGTTGCTTGATCACCGCGATGTCGCACGGCGCGTCGCGCGCGACCTCGTCGATGGTCGGCGAGAAAACTGAGGTGGGTACTCCGGCCCGAGTCGTCGGAGGCTTGCCGCCCCAGCCGAAGACGATCAGGTCGGCATCTAGCTCGGTTGCCGCTTCGATCACGCCCTCGGCGGCGCGCCGCCCGATGCGGACGATGGGGTGGATCGTCACGCCTTCGGGGGCGTAGTCGAGGACACGCTGCAGCAGCCGGCGGGCCTGGCGGGCCTGGGTCGCGCCCTCGCTCAGCGGCGTACCCTCCGGAACCTCGACGATGCCCAGGACCGTCAGCACGCCCGTCCGGCGGTCCATCAGCGAGGCACCGATCCGGACGAGCTCCTGGGCGGTGAGCGGGTTGACGACGGGAATCAGGATCCGCGACGGCAGCGGGGTGTGGGTCAACGTCGCGGCTCCACGGCCGGAGCGGTGTCTGGAGTCGGCGCGGCGGCGTGCGCCGTCTGGGCGGCTTGCGCGGCACTGGCGGCCTCGCGCCATCGCTCGACTAGATACGGCTTGCGCAGCTCGAATTCACGGGCCTGCCGCTCGACGTGCTCCTCGGCCTGTTCCTCCGACAGCCGGCGGTCCTCGATGATCAGGCTGCCGACGCGGCCGAAGTAGATGGGCACGAACGCGGCCATGAGCCGATCCATCTCCGTTTCGCCGAAGCTCGCCGAAAGGAGGATGTCGTATACGACGCGGGCCCACAGATCGTCGGGGAAGTGAAACCCGGCCACCGCATCTGACAGCTCGTCCGTGGACGGCATGGGTCGCCCGGCGGTGCCCTCGCCCGATTCGCGGCCCAGCCCCAGTCGATGGGCCGCGGCCTCGGCCAGGGTTCCGGCCTCGGCCGCGAGGCCCAGGACCTGCTCCCAATTGTCGGGGGCGATGATTCGCTGCCAGGTGTCGGCGAGGGTCAGTGAGCCCTCGTGGAACTGCGATAGCAGGCGTAGCGTGTTGACCTCGAGTGGCGCCGGCTCCGCGTACCGCTCGAAGCCGTAGGCCGGCACATCGTGGCTGCCGGTGATAGGCAGCCAGCGCTCGGCGTTGTCGCGGGCCATCGTCATCAGCGTCCCGACGACCTGGCGGAACATGGGGCCCAGGTCCGAGCCAGGATCCTTCGGATCGTGGATCTTCGCCCCGAGCCGTGTCTGGCAGACCGCGAAGCCGCCGGTCAGCGCCGTCGTCGTCATCCAGATATCGATGCCGAAACGCGAAACGTCGGGCGTCCAGTCCTCCTGCGCCAGGTAGTGGCGGATCAGGTCGCCGCTGACGCCGAAGTCGCCACCGATCGGCTGGCGGATGCGGTGCCCGTACAGCGCCCGCGTCACGGGATAGGTGACGGTGTTGGTAATTGTGCCGTCGTACTTGTGCCGGGAATAGAGAGGCGTCACGAAGTCGTAGCCACCCTTGAGGATCGGCCCGGCCAGCAGCTCGATCCACTCCGGGACGATGGATCGAAGGTCCGAATCGACTACGACCAGCGCCTCGACTTCGAGCGCCGCCGCCATCTCGAATAGGGTTCGCAAGGCCGCGCCTTTGCCGGAGACGCCGTCGACTGCCGGGTAGGTCAGGCTGACTCGGTCGAGGCGGTTGGTCGGGTGGACGAGCAGGATCTGCTCGACGTAGCCGGGCGGCTCGGTCTCGACCACGATTCGCTGGGTGCCGTCCGGGGAGCCGGCATCGGCGTTGACCAGGACCGGCCGGAGGTCCGGGAAGTACTGGACCAGGCCGGCCTGAGCCGCGCGGACAACGTGGCCGATCGTCGCAGCGTTCCGAAAGCTGGGGATCCCGACCATGATGTCGGCACTACCGAGCCTGGCGATCTCATCTTTAATTGCGGGAGTCAGCGCGCTGGAAGGCATCGGTGGCACCGTACCACGCCGGGCGGTTCGGGGGAGGGTTCGATCCGGCGAGCTACCGGCTCGGCATCGAGACGATCGACCAGTCGTTGTTGGGTGCGTCCGGGATGTAGCGGCTGTTGGCGCCCTTGTAGACCAGCGCCCGAAAGCCGAGACCTCGCCACGTCGCGATGAAGCTGTCGATCGGCGGCCGAACGAACGGCGTTATGCGAACCAGCTCGCCCTGGCGGAGCGATCCATCGAGCAGGCGTTTGCGCTCGAGCAGTGGGACGTCGAGCAGGCGCGTGCCGTCGATCTCGAGGAGGTCGACCGCGACGAAGGCGATCGGACGGTCTGGGTCGAGGCGGCGTTCGGGCGCGACCGCCCGAGCGCCGCGGCTACCGACGATGAACTGGGCCATCATCTCGCCGCTGCTCGGCGCCTCGATCTCGGGCATCGGCACGCCCGCGACCACCTGTGTCGGCTCGACCGTCAGGAAGCCGTCGAAGATAAGCTCGCGGGCCTGCGCCGCGCCGGCGACGGCCTCCGCGACGCCGGCGAACTCGCCGGTGCAGTCGAACCCTTCCTCGTCGCTGAACACCGTGTGGCCATCGCTGACGCGAGCGAGGACGCGAACGCCGGACCAGCTCGGCTCGATGATCGGATCGCGCATCGAATGGCCGCCGCCTCGACCGAAACGCTGGGGCCGCCAATCGGCCGGGTCGGCCGGTGGCGCGGGCGGGGCGGCGTGTCGGAAGAGTGGCATGGCCCGATTCTAGACCCGGTTGGGTCGCCTCCGAAACGTCTCGGAGCACCGCCCACTCCGCGGCCTCCGTGGCGCTGCCCGGTGGGGTCAACTGGTCAGACTTGCCTCAGGTGGGAGTTAGGCCGCCCCGAGGAGGCGATGAGGCCCCAAACGGAGTCGCAGAGGGCGACGGCCGAGCACGGCAAGCCGCGATTGAGCGTGGAATCCTCCAACTCGGGCGGACCGAGTAGCCGGAAAGCCATCCGCCGTTCACCAATTCCCACCTCGGGCACAGTCTGTCCAGTTGCCGCTCGGCAGCCCGCCGGGGCGGTGTCGCGACCCATGAGTGGGTCGTGGCGAGGCTACTCGGCATAGCCTCCCGGGTGCGCGAGGCGCCACTGCCAGGCTGAGCCGATCATCTCCTCGATCGTGTCGTGGCGGGGCTGCCAGCCGAGCACGGCAGCTGCCGTGGCGGCGCTCGCAACGAGGACCGGCGGGTCCCCGGCGCGGCGCGGGCCCATCTTCACGGGGATGGCGTGGCCCACCACCGCCTCGGCGGCGGCCACGATCTGGCGGTTGCTGAAGCCCGTGCCACTGCCCAGGTTGCAGATCAACGGCTCGCACGGGCCGGTCGCGGGGCCGGTTCGGGGATCGGCCGGCTCCGTCGCCTCGAGCGCCGCCAGATGCGCCGCGGCCAGGTCCTTCACGTGGATGTAGTCGCGGACACAGGTCCCGTCGGGAGTGGGGTAGTCCTCGCCAAAGAGGGTCACCTCGCGACCCTGCTCCACCGCCGCCAGGATGTTTGGGATGAGGTGCGTCTCGGGCGCATGCTCCTCGCCATTCGCGACGCTCGCGCCGGCGGCATTGAAGTACCGCAGGATCACTCCCCGCAGACCATAGCCATGGCCGTACCAGGCGATCGCCGCCTCGACGGTCCGCTTCGTCTCACCGTAGGCGTTGATAGGCCGGAGCGGGTCCGACTCGGTCACGGGCGTCCTATCGGGCATGCCATAGATGGAGGCCGTGGAGCTGAAGACGATCCGCTTCACACCGGCCGCGCGCATGCCGTCGAGTAGGGCGATGCCACCGGCCACGTTGGCGCGGAAGTAGATCGCCGGATCGGTCATGGACTCGCCGACGAGTGACTTCGCTCCGCAATGCAGAACCGCGTCGATCCGGCGTCGCTGCAACAGGGCGGCCACGGCCGTGGCTTCGGCGTAGCTGCCGACCTCGAGGGCTGCCCCTGCAGGCACCGCGGCGCGGTGACCGGTCGACAGGTCGTCAAGGACGGTGACCTCGTGGCCGGCCTCAAGGAACGCTTCGACCGACACGGATCCGACGTAGCCGGCTCCGCCGGTCACGAGAATGCGCATTCAACCACTCCTGAAGCGGCGGAACAGCCCCCGCTTGCGGCGCGGGGAATCGCCTCTGGTGTCGTCTATTGTGGGGGCCTCAGAGTCGGCCTTGTCGACCGGCTCCCCGTCCGGGCGCTCAATGACGGTGTCGTCGTCCGGTCCAGCGGCATCGGCCGGCCCGGTCGGGCTCCCGGCGGCCCCGGTCGACGCGCCCGGCGCCTCGGCGGCGCCGGCTTCGGCTTCGCCGTCCGCCCCGAGAACGATGGCCATGGCTTCGCGCAGCGCCTGCGCCTCGGCCTCCTGCTCCGACGGTTCCTCTGCGCCGCTGTGCTGGTGCGGCCTGCGGGAGTGCGCCGCCGGCACCAGCTGCTCGTCCTCGGACGCGCGTGCTACCTCGCGGACGGCCTCAGCGGCGGCTGCGGCCTCGGCCTCGGCCGCGTCGGCAGCTTCTGCAGGTTGTGCCGGGCCCGGCCCGAACGCGGCGGGTGCGGGCGCGGCCTCGAATTCGCCCGAATCCGGTCCGGTCGTCTCGTCCTGCCTCGGACCGAGCTCCCTTCTGGCCTGGGACCGTGCCTGTGCTTCCGCCGCCTCGAACTCGTCGGCGCCGGGCTCGACGCCGAAATCGGCCTCGGGCTCGAATTCCGGCCTCGGCAGCGATTCCGCTCGAGCCGTCGCGGCCGCGAACGCTTCTGCCGCTTCCGCAGCCTCGACCCCGGCTGCGATGGCCGCGGCCGCCTCGGGGTCCGCTGCGAAGGCGTCGGCGCCGGGCTCGACCTCGGGCGGCGGCAGTGGTCCCGCGGCGTCTTCGACGTCGAGCGCGGCAGCCACGTCCGATTGCCCCGCGTCGAACACGTCGCGGTCCGCATGGCCGGCGAACTCGGCCGCCTCAAGCTCCGCGGCCTCGACCACGGCCGCGCCCGATACCAATGCAATTCGAATGGCCACGGTTTCGTCGGCTTCCGTTGCGTCGATCGCGCGCATGACGTCGGCCAGGCCGCCGGCCTCGACTCCGGTTTCCGGAGCGATCGTGGCAGTTGGGGCGGTGTCGTCGAGGGCATCGACCGCCTCGACCACGGCCGCCATCTCCGCGTCGGAGAACGCGTCGGATGGGGGCGATTTCAGCTGCCCCGGCTCGAAGAGGCGCCTGCCCATCGGCATGGCGTGATGCGGCTCGTGGCGCGGCTGGACGGGCTCGCGGGCGGCGGCAGCGGCGGCAGCGGCGGCAGCGGCAAGCCTGCCGGCCTGGCGGCGCTCGCGCAGAGGCTCCGAGGGCAGCGGCCCGATCTGGTCCGGTCTCGTCCGGCCTCGCGACCCCCTGGTCGGTGCCGCCGGCGGAGTGGCCAAGGCTTGGCCCTTTGCCTTCGCGGCACCTCGCCGACTTGCGGACGACTTGGTTATCTCCTCGGTCCCGGCGCTGTCGGCTCCGCGCCGCCTGCTTAACGCCTCGAGTTGCTCAGCCGCGCGCAGCGGCCCCGCCATGACGTCTGGCTCGGCCGTCCCCGTCGCCTTGTTCTCGAGGGTCTGTAGAACCCACCGCGCGGCGATGCTTTCGGGGTCGATGCCCAAGGCGCGGTCGGCAAAGGTTCGGGCCCGGCGTTCGTCGCCCCGCTCTATCGAGACGCGCGCCAGACCGGCGACCGCGATGGCGTTCGCCGGGTCGAGCTCGATGATCTGCCAGTAGGTCTTCTCGGCCTGGTCGAGCGAACCTGCGGCGAGCGCCTTGTCGGCCTGGAGCAGTAACTCGAACATCAGCCCATCCTGCGTGTCGACTTCACGAGATGAGATTCTCTACCAACGGGCGATCCGATATCAGCTGTCGCGCCAGGTCCAGCAGGATCGATCGGTCGTTGAGAGCGGGCTCGGCCACGACTCGGTCGGTCAGGTCGTCGAGGAGCCGGCCAAGGACCCGACCCCGGGGCAGGCCCAGCTCCGCGATGAGGTCGTTCCCGTCGATTGCCAGCTGGCTGCGCCCCAGGACCAGGTTCGCCGCAAGTTCGCCCCGGACGCGCGACTCAAGCTCGGTCAGGTGGCCCGCATCGGCGGGCTGGCCGCTGCCCTCGTTGTCGGCGGCTCGAAGAGCCAGGAGATCGTCGATCGAACCCGGGCCCACCTTCCGGATGAAGCGCCGGACGGCGGCGTCGCTCCAGTTCGGCTCATACATGAACATGTGGTGGAGGACGAGGTGAGCCACTCGCTCCTGGAGGGCCCGCGGGGCGTGGATGCCGGCCAGGAAGTCGCGCGCCATCCCGGCGCCCACCGACTCGTGGCCGTGGAAATGCCCGTCGGCGAGCGTGTCGGGCTTGCCGATGTCATGGAGCAGCGCCGCCAGCCGGACCACCTGCTTGGCCGGCGTCGCGTCGACTGTGCGGACGGTGTGGTCCCACAGGTCCTCGCGTTCGATCTTGTTCTGCCCGAGCCCGGGCTGGCGGCCCAGGTCGGGAGAGATCACGGCCAGCAGGCCCGAGTCGGCCATCAGCCTCAGACCGACGGACGGCCTGTCCGCCGCGAGGAGCTTGAGCAGCTCGGCGCAGATGCGTTCGCCCGAAAGGTGAGCGGCGAGCCCGGAGTTGCGACCGATCGCGGCCAGGGTTTCGGCTTCGACTTCGAAGCCCAGCGTCGCCGCGAGCCTGACCGCACGAACCATTCGCAGGGCGTCCTCACCGAACCGCCGATCCGGATCGCCGACCGCCCGTAGGAGACCTCGGGCCAGGTCGTCACGGCCGCGGTGCGGATCTACGAAGGTCGGCTCCTCGCCCGGCCGCGAGCCCCATGCCATCGCGTTCACGGTGAAGTCGCGTCGGGCCAGGTCATCCTCGATCGAATCGCCGAACTCGACCGAGTCGGGATGGCGGAAGTCCGAATACGACACGTCCCGCCTGAAGGCAGTGATCTCGTACTGGGCTCCGCGGTGGTGGACCACGACTGTCCCGAACCGATTCTCGTAGAGCGAATGTGGGAATAGGGCCTGGACGCGCTCAGGCGCCGCGTCGGTCGTCAGGTCCCAGTCGGCCGGCCTTCGTTCCAGCAGCGCGTCACGCAGACAGCCGCCGACGACGTACGCAGCCTGGCCGCCCCGCCAGAGGGTGGCGAGCAGTTCGGCGACGGGCGCGGGTATCTGCGGCCGTGGCCCGGGCTCAGGCTCAGTGGCCAAGGAACAGGTACGAGCGCCAGCTCTCGTTGCGATCGTTCCGCAGGTACGGGGTGAAGAGCGAGTAGACGTCGCAGCGGGGCTCGATCGGGCGGCGGGCCAGGCGCAGCTTGGCGTCGTCGAGGAGCTTGCCCCCCTTGCGGTGATTGCAGGACTTGCAGGCTGTGACCAGGTTGTCCCAGGAGTGGGCGCCACCGCGGTGCCGGGGCACGACGTGGTCTAGGGTGAGGTCGCCGGTCTGGTGGCCGCAGTACTGGCAGGTGTAGGCATCGCGGATGAAGACCTCGCGGCGCGTCAGCTTGACGCGTGGCCGGGGCCGTCGGATCTGGTGCTGGAGCCGGATCACGGCAGGCGCGCGGTAGTCTGCCCGCGGCGTCCGGATCATCTGGTGGTCGTACTCGAGCACTTCTGCCCGAGCGCCGAACACCAACCGGAAGGCGCGCGGCAGGTTGCACACGTTAAGTGGCTCATAGTTCTGATTGAGGACCAGGACCACGCCCTCCATAGACGCATCCTACCAGAGGATGGCCCTGGCTCTTCGGTTCCGACGGGTCGTCTCGGGTTGGCGGGCCGCAGGATCCGGCGGTCTGCGCAGGACACCGGTCGCGACCACGAGAGAGGCCCCCGTCGCCGGGGGCCTCCTGGTACTCGCTCGTGGGTCCTGTCTCAGATCAAGTGGACCGGGTTGCCTCGAATGGAAACCTGCCAGGTCGTGGTGTCGTTTGCTTGTGCCACGATGTACTTGATCTTCCACCAGCCGCTCTGAGTCAACGGGTGGGTGGCATCGCCATAGGTCGTCGGCAGAGTGATGAAGATCTGTACCCAGCTGTTCTGGTAGAACTGGCCGCCGCTGGTGGCGGTCTCGCCGCAGCCGGATGGCGGAGTCCCTGAGCCCCCATATGTCTGGAGGCATGTGGTGCCGCCGGCGGGGCTGCTGCGGTTGGGGGGAGAGGAATTGCCGTCTGAGGTGTAGCTGAACTTTGTTGGCTGCCATGCCGGCGAGCCGTCAGGCTCGATCTGAAGCCATGCCCCAGCGCCGACGTCGCCCGGGTCGAACAGGTCGATCTCGATTGTCTTCCCAGCACCGGAGGTCCGATCGATCTGGGCCAGGTAGAACTCCGACGATCCGCTGTCGACGTTGGCGTAGGTCACCATCGACCCGGTTCCGTGGACCGTGTTGCCAGCGCCCGAGACCGCGATCGAGAACATGTTCTCGAAGCTCTGGTTCAGGTTGGCGGTGAGGTTGTTCGGATTCGTAGTGGTCACCTGGAGGGAGTACGTACTGCCAGCGGTGACCGAGCCGAGGGCAACCCACTTGTTGTGGTGTGGGTCGTTGGCGCAGTCGGCGGGGCTGCTGGGCTCCGTCCCGTCGGAGTAGTCACTGCCACCGTAGGTGCCGCCCTTGTCGACCTGGACTGGGTCGTTCTGATCGAGTTCGGCGACGTTGGTCCAGGTCTTTGTGGCGAGAGGAGTGTTGTGGGTGTCCCACAGGATGTAGTAGGTGGATACGGCGGTTGCGGTTGTCCCCAGCCAGTGGTCACCGGCCCCGGAGTGCCCACCACTTCCTGTCCCCGTCTTCGTAGAAGTGGGGCAGAAGACCGGATCAAAGAGATAGACCTTGCCCGAAGTTGCGGCCGTGACCTCGTACCGGTAACCGTCCTTCGTGTACTGACTGTTTGTGGTCGGATTGGGGTTGTAATACGTGGCATATGCGTCGCCCGTACTCCGGTTGGAGCCCTCGCCCTCGATTGCGCCGAAGAACCCTTGAGAGCTAATCGAGACTGTCAGATTCCCGCCTGTCTCCAGAGTCTTAGGCTGCGTAATGCAGGTGCCGCTCACCGGGCAGAGCTGGTAGACGCCGTAGTACCCGAGCGGGCTGCCCATCGGCACCGGCGTGACATAGATCGCCTTGCTGGAGCGGGTCACGGTGAAGTTGTTGATGCCGAAGATCCGGGCGAAGAAGGTGGGAACCTGCGTCGTAAGGGAGACATCCAACTCGCGCGGGTCGGCCGCCGGAGGGAAGTCGATGGTGGTGGTGCCAGCGATTGGGTATCCGTTCTTGGCCGTCTCGGCTTTGGCAGTGGACTTGGCTAGCGCGCCCCCGTCATTGCCTGGCATGTAGACGACGCCGGCCAGGGAGCCGGCGTCCGCGGCGCGCTGGACTCGCAGCGACTCTCGCCAGGAATAGGTCGAGTCGATGGCGATGCCCACGAGACCGATCAGCACGGTCAACATCAGGGCGAAAATGACCACGATCTGACCGGCCTGTTTGAGTTCGGTGCGCAGGCTGGCCTTGTCGTCGAGTGGGTCCGCGCCCGCAAGCTTGTGAACCCGATTGATGATGGCTCGAAGGATGGCCCCGGAGTAGAAGCGCATGGCGTTGTTCCTCACGGCTCGAAGGCCATCACGGTTGAGTCAACCATCGTTATCTGACCCACGCCGAACATACCGGTAAGCGCGGACAACGGCGTGAAAAGCTGGTAGCGGTATTGGATGCTCACCCCGATGGAATCCACAGGCAGCGTGTTGTCTCGCGTCGACGCATCCCACGCATTGCTGAACTGGTAGAAGTCCAAATAAACGCCACAGATCTTTTGGAGGCCGGTGCCGCCCGTTCTCCATTCGTTGTAAACGCCCGGGTTGGAATAGGCATAGATTCGGATGTAGTCGATCTTGTCCTTGGCGATGCCACTCCCCGGAGACTCGACCACACGCTGAACCGAGGCGATGATCTGCGGGTCGACATTGGTAGAGCCGGCGTAACCCGGGCATCCGAGGCTGCTCGAGCCGTCGACAAGGATGGCGCCGACCCGGGCCCCTTCCCGGGTGGCTTCAATCATGCTCATGTTCGTGCCGAATGCGACGCCAAACTCGGCGATCGACATTGCCAGCGTCAAGATGATCGGGACGATCATGGTGAACTCGACAAGGGCCTGACCGCGCTGTCGCCGGGCTTGACCGCGCTGTCGCCGGTGACTGAAGAAACGCATCACAGCACCGGCTCAAGTCGCATCATGTTGGTCGACGTCATCAACGGCCCTGTGGTGGACCCGTTCAGAACCAGTCTTGGAAACGGCGTGATCCAGATGTACTGGTAGGTGATCTTCACCGCAATGGTGTCGACCGTACTGTGAGCGATGGCGCCTGTCGGCAGGCATCCGACGGCCTGATTGACATTGCAACGGGTCGCCTCAGGGTAGCCGTTCGAAGCCTGCACGAAGGGCAGATAGATATCGGTCCCGTCCGGCTTCGTGAACTTGTGGCTGCCGCCGTCGTAGTTGTAGATGGTCTCGGCTCCGGCGACGGGTTTGGCGTCTTTGGTTGTCGTGTCAACCCAGAAGATGTCCACCGACTTGATCTGCGTCGGGTTGGCCGGAGTATTGATGTCATTGTCAATGCGCTCGAGGACCGCGGCGTCGGCACCGATCGTGTTGCCGTAGGTGGCGGCCATCTGGGAGGCGTCGTGACTCGCGAAACCGAGGGACACGTAGGAAGTGAACAGGAAGGCGAACTCGATGATGGCCACAACCACGGTGATAAACATGGTGATGACCATGGCGAACTCAACGAGCGCCTGACCGCGTGAGTCGCTGCGGCGGCGTCTCAGTGGCTGTCCGATTAGTCTCATCTGGGCTCCCCGGGATTCGGACGGTGCCTGGTCCAAGGTGTACGAGACTACGGGCCGCTCCTTGCAGCTACCATAACGGATGGGTGGTAGTCGTGCCTGTCGAACCGCGAACCGGTGCTTCTGAGCGCCGTCGGTACGAATTGCTGGCCAACTGTCGCGGAATGTCCTGCCGCCAGCCTGCCCGATCGAGTGGTTGCGCCGCGACCTACGGTCTGGGCCGGGTCGATCCCCCGCGGAGCTCCCAGGCGGCCAGCCGGTAGCCCCCGGCCGGATCCGTGAGCAGGTGGTGCGGGTTGTCGGCGTCCAATTCGAGCTTCTGGCGGAGCCGGCGCACGGTCACCCAGACGTAGGCTGGGTCCGCGCCGTCCGAATCGGCCCAGACTTTGCGCAGCAGCTGGTCCGTCGAAACGGCCTTTGGCATGCTCGCCGCCAGGGTCGCGAGGAAGCGCGATTCAGTCGGGGAGAGCGCGACGTGCCGGCCCCGGATGATTGCCTCGCGCTTGCGCGGCACGAGCGTCAGGTCGCCAAGGGCCAGCTCCTCGACCGGAATCTGGTCCTGCAGGCGGCGGAGAACGCGGCGGATGCGTGCCACCAGCTCGCCGTAGTCATACGGCTTGGTGACGTAGTCCTCGGCGAAGTGGGCGATCAGGTTTGCCTTGCTGTCGGCCGCCGCCACCGCCGAGAGGACGAGTATCGGGATGTCGGCGCGGCTCTTGATCCGCGCGGCCAGGGTCTGGCCGTCCATCTCGGGCATCATCAGATCGAGGATGACGAGGTCCGGCCAGGCCGCATCGAGACGCTCGAGAGCCTCCGCGCCGCCTGCGGCCCGGGTCACGTCGAAGCCATCAGCACTCAGGCGTTCGGCCAGGGCCTCGAGGTGGACCGGGTCGTCGTCGACGAGGAGCAGTCGGGCTTCGCTCACGGGGCCATCTTACGGCGCGGTGAGGGCGCGAGAACGAACCGGCCCGGACCTCACTGCAGCGTCTCGCGGGCGTAACGGCAATTCTCCGGATTACCACCGGACGTGGTCGTAAGTGGAACCCGATCTACGTCTTGACCAATATCGCGGCTCGGATCGACAGATACGCCGTCGGGCCAACTCGAAAGGCGCCGTGCCGGCGGTGTTCCGGTGAAACTGGCTAGACGAGAGCCCCGTCGCGCAGTTCGACGACCCGGTCGGCCGGGTCGAGCATCATCGGTCGCCGGCCTTGTCGAGGTTGCGCCGCCTCGCCGGTCGACCTCGGCCGCCGGCTTGTCGTTCAGTCGAGGTCGGCCAGTTCGCGCGCCCGGAGCATTGCCGCATCGAGCATCGGCGGCGTGAGCCGGCCCGTGAACGTGTTCTGCTGGCTGGGGTGGTACGAGCCCAGGAGCGCGAGCGGCCCGACATGATCCTCGGCCAGGTGACCGAAGACGGGTTTGGGCGTCGTGCGGTGGCCCAGTTCGCGCATGGCCCGGATCGCCCCGTCCCAGGCGAACGATCCAAGGGCCACCACGACCCGCAGGTCGGCCAGCAGCCGCATCTCCCGCACCAGGTAGGGCAGGCAGTTGGCCCGCTCCTCGGGGAGCGGCTTGTTGTCGGGCGGGGCGCAGCGCACGACCGCGGTCAGGTAGAGGTCCATCAAGTAGAGGCTGTCATCGACGGCGATCGAGGTGGGCTGGTTGGCGAACCCCGTCCGATGGAGCGAGGCAAACAGGAAGTCGCCCGATCTGTCGCCGGTGAACAGCCGACCGGTCCGATTGCCGCCGTGGGCGGCGGGGGCGAGCCCCACGACGAGGACTCGAGCCCGGGCGTCGCCGAAGCCAGGCAGCGGCCTGGCCCAGTACTCCTCGAGAGCGAAGCGCGCCGGCGGTTCCTGCGCCGCCCGCTCGCGCCACTCGACGAGCCTGGGGCAGCGCCGGCAGGCGACCACCTCGCCCGATAGCTCGGTGAGTTCGGTGAACGGGTCGGCAGCCATGCCGCCCAATCTAGCGCGTAGCCGGCCCGATCGTCGCCGCGGGCCCCGGATCGAGCCAGCGCTGGATCAGCGGCAGCGGTTCGATGCGGCGCCAGACGAAGAAGGCCGCGACCGCTCCCGAGGCATTCATGATCGCGTCGTCGACGTCCGTGACGCGGTAAGTGAAGCCCTCCAGCAGCGACCCGGCGTACTGCGTCAACTCTATCCCCGCGCCGAAGGCTACCGCCACGATCACGAAGCGGCGCCAGTCGTGGAGCGCGGGCCACAAGCCCGGGCCGTACACAGCCAGCGGCGTCAGGGCCACGACGTTGCCGAAAAGCTGGCGGGCGTTGCTCAGGCTGGGGTGACCGAGTTGCCCGAGGATCGTGGCGAACGGAACGATGTTGTCTTCACTCATGCCCCGGGTGTGGCGGTAGTAATCCTGACCCGAGATCGGAATCGGAAAGATGGTCAGGGCAACCAAGAGCGACAGGTGCGCGACTGCCAGCAGAGCCATCAACGTCCAGCGCTGATCGGCTCCGCGGCGCAGGATCCAGACGTAGATCGGGATCGCCGGCAGAAGCGCGACGACACTCGGGATCATCGTGAGATAGCCGTCGGTAATGCGCATTCGAGCGCCCCTCCACGAGTACTTGGCGCCAGCATGACACGGCCACGAGCGCGGCCGGAGCGCTCGAATGGGGCCGTTGCTTAGGGCGCGGTTTCCGTCAGGTACACATTCCGACACATCGCGGCCGCCGGAAGGACCAACCGGCGTGCGGCTACTCGGCCTTGACCGTCGAGGAGATGTCCGACTCCACGCTTAGAGTTGCCGCGATCGTTGCGGACATGGTGAACGTCAGGAATCGGCGTGGCGCGGGCGCGATCATCGTTCTCCTTGAGAAAGGCAGCGTGATCATGGTGGCGTCTCAGACCCTGGCGCGCGGCGGCCGGACGGACCCTACCGAGGTGTCACCCGACGGGTCGGCCAAGTCCGATCGGCCCGGCGCGACCGGGCCACGCAGCGCCCCGATGGCTCCATGAGACGGGGTCGACAACCTCGACGGGTATAATCGAAATCAGGGCGCGTGCCTTTCGCGTCATCTGCGTCTGCCCCGCACCCCCGCCGCAGCTAAGGAATGGACCGCGCCAATGACCGCCGAGACCTCCACCTGGGCCACGAAGAAGGGGCTCGCCCAGATGCTGAAAGGCGGCGTCATCATGGACGTCGTTACCCCCGAGCACGCCAAGATTGCCGAGGATGCCGGGGCCTGTGCGGTCATGGCACTGGAGCGGGTTCCGTCCGACATTCGGGCGGCAGGCGGCGTGGCACGGATGAGCGATCCACTGATGATCGAGGGGATCATGGCCGCGGTCAGCATCCCGGTGATGGCCAAGGCGCGGATCGGCCACTTCGTCGAGGCGCAGGTCCTCGAAGCGCTCGGCGTCGACTACATCGACGAGTCCGAAGTCCTCACCCCTGCCGACGAGGTCAATCACATCGACAAGCACCTTTTCAAGGTGCCGTTCGTGTGCGGCTGCCGAAACCTCGGTGAGGCGCTCCGCCGGATCAATGAAGGCGCGGCAATGATCCGCACCAAGGGCGAGGCAGGCACGGGCGATATCGTCGAGGCGGTTCGTCACATCAGGACGCTGCTCTCGGAGATCCGACGCCTGCAGTCGATGCGAGAGGACGAGCTCTTCGTGGCGGCTAAGGAGATGGACGCTCCGTACGACCTGGTCAAGCAGGTTGCGGCGGAGGGCAAGCTGCCGGTGGTCAACTTCGTCGCCGGCGGCATCGCCATCCCGGCAGACGCGGCACTGGCCATGCAGCTCGGCGCCGAGGGCGTTTTCGTGGGGTCGGGCATCTTCAAGAGCGAGAACCCTGCCAGGACGGCCGAGGCGATCGTTCAGGCCACGCTCCACTTCGACAACCCGAAGATCATCGCCGAGGTCTCGAAGGGTCTGGGCAGCCCGATGCGTGGCATCGCCGCGGTCACGATCCCCGAGGCCGAGCGGCTGGCTGTCCGAGGCTGGTAGCCCGGCGTAGCGGGACGCAAGCGCAAACGGTGGACGCGGGCCTAAGTGAAGATTGGCGTACTGGCGCTTCACGGCGCCGTCATCGAGCATATTCAGACGCTGCGGTCGATCGGAGTCGAGCCGGTCGCGGTCCGATTGCCTCAGGATCTCGAAGGCCTCTCCGGCCTGATCCTGCCGGGCGGCGAGAGCATGACCATGCGCAAGCTCGTGGCCCGCTGGAACCTGCGCGAGCCAATCATGGCCCTGGCCCTCTCCGGCGCGCCGATACTGGGTACCTGCGCCGGAATGATCGTCGTGGCCAAGGAGATCGCCGGAGGCGAGGAGCCCGTCTTCCCGCTGCTCGATGTGACAGTCGAGCGGAACGCCTTCGGGCGCCAGCTCGACTCCTTCGAGACAGAGCTGCCGATGCCCATCCTGGGCGACCGACCGGTCCACGCGATATTCATCCGAGCCCCCATAATCGAACGCGTGGGACCCGGGGTAGAGGTTCTGGCGAGACTGCCCGACCAGCGTGTCGTCGCAGTGAGGCAGCGCAATGTCATCGCCATCTCGTTCCATCCGGAACTCGCCGGTGAGACGCGCATCCATCGCCTCGTGGCCACGATGGCGGCCGCGTACGCGGAGCCGCATGAGGGGGCCGCAACCGGGAACGAGCCGTGGTCGCCGGGGGAGGCGAGGTGAGCGGCCGGGTCCGCCTCGCCCGTCTTACCGATCTCGCCGCCCTGGGTGAGCTTTCGCGGCTCTCCCAGCAGGAGCACGTCGACGCGCGCTCGCTGGGCTTTCCGGTGAGCCGCCCGCGGATCGGTGTCTTCAGCCTCTTCCGACTTCCGCTCGGCGCGTTTCGGCCGAACGACCTGCTCTTCATCTATGAGGACGAGCGCCGCATCTCCGGCCTTCTTCGAGTTGAGCGCGACGCCTCGCGCGACGAGTGGACCATCGTGGAACTCGATGGCATCGGTTCGGGCGACTCCGGCGACACTCGCTTCCGTCTCGTCCAGCACCTCCTGCGCGATGGCGCGAAGCGCGGCGCGATCCGCTTCCACGTCGCCTGTTCGGATGGCCAGGGCAACCCCGAGCTTTTCATGCAGGCCGGTTTCGCCCGCTACGGCCAGGAACGCCTGCTCTTCCGTGGCACGGAACAGCCGCTGCCGCCGGCCTGGTCGGACGACCAGACGCGGGCCGCCGGGATACGGCCATGCCAGCCGCTCGACGCGTTGCCCCTCGCCCGTCTGTATGCGACCGTGACGCCCCAGCCGGTGGCTCGACTCGAGTCGTACCGCCTGACGGACTGGGAGCGCCAGGGCTCCAACTCGCGCGTGCCGCGCTCCAGCCTCGCCCCCATCCTGCGATTTGCCGAGATGGAGTCCTACGTCCAGATGTCGCTGGACAACGGCCCGAGCCAGCTTCAGGCACTGCTCCAGCTTGGCGTAGCCCGCGAAGAGCAGCCCCACTATCTCAAGGTCATGGCCCGGGCCGAGACGGACGTGACTCCGCTGGTGAGCTTCGGGCTCGGCTTGCTGGGAGCGCGAATCGGGAGAGGCGGCAGCTGCCCCGACAACGGGGTCCTGGCGCCGGTCCGAACCTACGAATCGCCGATCGATCGCCGGCTCGAGGACGCCGGTTTCGTCAGCCTCGACACGGTGACTCTGCTCATGAAGGAGGCCGTGGTTCGCATTACCGAACCCGCCCTCGTCCCGGCGGTACGCTAGTCGCACATGGCAGGAGGAGATGTGACTGATACGGGCGCGACGCCCCACCGGCGCGAGCTGACCGACGACCTGGGCTTGCTCCTCAGCTCTCTCCCGCCGGACGTGTTGCAGGCGGTCCGCGACCTGACCGACCCCGCGCAATTGATCGAGGTCGTGATGGACCTCGGCCGCAGCCCCGAGGCCCGCTTCGTCGACGGCGAGTTGAGGCTCTTGGAGCGCGAGATCACGGAGGCGGACATCGCCTACGTCGTCGACCACATCGGGACTTTCGGCGACGACAACCGGGCCGGCATCGAACGGACGCTGCACCGGATCAGTGCCATCCGCAATCGAACGGGCAAGATCGTGGGCTTGACCTGCCGCATCGGTCGCGCGGTCTACGGCACGATCGACATCATCAACGACTTCGTCGAATCGGGGAAGTCGATCCTGATCATGGGCCGGCCGGGCATCGGCAAGACCACGATGCTGCGCGAGGCCGCTCGCGTCCTGGCCGACGACCAGGGCAAGCGCGTGGTCGTGGTGGACACCTCGAACGAGATCGCGGGCGACGGCGACATTCCGCATCCGGCAATCGGTCGAGCGCGGCGGATGCAGGTCCGAACGCCCTCGCTCCAGCACGAGGTGATGATCGAGGCCGTCGAGAACCACATGCCCGAGGTCATCGTCATCGACGAGATCGGGACCGAGCTCGAGGCTCAGGCGGCCCGGACCATCGCCGAACGCGGCGTGCAGCTGATCGGCACCGCGCACGGCAACAACCTAGACAACCTGATGCTCAACCCAACGCTGACGGACCTGATCGGCGGCATTCACACGGTCACGCTCGGTGACGAAGAGGCACGGCGCCGCCGCTCACAAAAGAGCGTCCTGGAGCGCAAGGCCCCGCCTACGTTCGACGTCATCGTCGAGATCCTCGACCGCGAGAAGGTCACCGTCCACGCCGACGTGGCCGAGACCGTCGACGCGATGTTGCGCGGCGACCCGATCTCGGCCGAATTGCGCTGGCGCGACGACGGCGGAGTGCATCGCTCGCAGTCGCGACCCAAGCCGTCGCCGCGCGAGGCGATGACCAGCGATCGCTTCGGAAGTGACCGCTTCGCCGGTCTGGTCGGCGCCGGCCCGGGCTGGCGGACGGAGCCAGGCTGGCGCGGCTCGGGGTCGTACCACGCCCCGTCGGATTGGCCCGATGCCGATCGTGGAGCCGTGCGACCCGGCTACCGCCCCGGCGCCGGCGGAGGCTGGCGGATGCCTGCTCGTGGCTCGCGCGAGGTCCGCGACGGCGCCCGCCGCGCTCGCGGCGATGTCGGTGGTGGCGGCTCAGCGGGCGGTAGCACTGGTGGCGGCGGAGCCGGAGCGCCTGGCCAAGGCCGGCCGGGAGCTGGTCCCGGCGGGCATACGCTCCCCGGTGAACGGTTCGCGGTTCCGCCCGGAAGCGCGGGTCAGGCCTCGGGTCCGGGCCGTGGTTCGGACGGGAGCTGGTGGGCGGGCGAGGCGGCTGGGCCGTTTCGGCTCGACGAAGTAGCCGACCGAGGCCCAATCGAGCGTGGATCGGCGCCGCTGCCGGAGCCGCGGGCCCGAGAGCTGCGTGAGCTCGAGAGGCAGCGATCCTGGACCAAGCAAGCCACGCGGGCACTCAACGACTACCGTGCCGAAGAGGTCGACGACGCTCCGGTCGAGCCCGACGGGGCAGCAGCCTACGCCGACGAGGCCGAGTCGCCTGCGAGGGTCAACCGCGCGTCGATTCAGCCAACGCCGCTGCGCCGAGCGGCCGGTCTTTCGGCTGAGGACTCCGACGTCGAGCGTGAGGACATCGACGACGAGTTGGGCGAAGAGGACGAGGCGCTGGCGGATGTCGTTCGGCTGAGGGCGTCGACCGATGGTGACGACGGCAGCCCGGTCCTCCGGATTCGCGAGGTCGAGACGATCCTGCCGACGCTGCGCGTCTTGCCCCACGGCATCAGCCGCAAGCGCCTCGAGCAGGCCATCAAGGAGCTCCAGCTGCCGGTCATCATCGCCCGTGACCCGGACGAGGCCGACGTGGTGATGACGCTGAAGAACGAGTACCGCCAGAAGACGACGGCGCTGCGGGACGCGGAGGATCGTGGCCTGCCGATCTACGTCCTGAAGAGCAACACCATCGTCCAGATGGAGGCCAGCCTGACCTCGATCTTCTCGCTCGAGGTCGATCCTCGCGAGGCCGCCCTACGCGAAGCCGAGGAGGCGATCGGCATGGTCATACGGGGCGCAGAGCCGGTCGAGCTGTCGCCGCAAAATGCCTACGTCCGGCGCCTGCAGCATCAGATGGCCGAGCGGGCCAACCTGATCTCGCGCTCTCGCGGGCGGGAACCGTACCGACGGGTTCGCCTCTACCCCTGAGCTCGGCCGCGCCTGACCTCAGATAGGCGCCGTGATGGTGACCCCGGACGTGGCCGTAATCGTGTCCTCCTCGGTGTACTCGATTCTGGTGGAGACTCCGTTGATCGGCGCCTGCTGCCAACCTGCGAGCCTGAAGACGGCGGGCGTGCCGTCGTTCTTCACCCAGATCGTGTACGTGTACTGCGCGTTCGTGCCACCCTCGATCGTCTTCAACATCGCCTTGCTGAACGCGGCCGTGTCGACGACCTCGATGCGGTGCAGTTCGGCCCCGTTCTTGACCTCCGCGCCCCGGTCGACCAGCTGCAGCGTCGGCGAGAACATGAGATTCTCCAGCGCCACGCTGGCCGCCTTTCGAGCCGACTTGGTCCACGTGCCACCGTCAACCCTAGAGTACGAATCCGGCCCGATGTTGACGGTGTCAGTAAGAGTGACGATGCCGTTGGTCCTCACGGTACGACTGTCTGTGTCGTCACCGGCCTTGTACGAAATCGTGCCGGTCATGGTGATCTCGATAGGTGCCTCACCGACGGTTGCGCTTTCGTTGGCCGTGAGGGTGCCCGCCAGCTGGAGGTCGGGCCGGCCAATGAACGCCTGGTACTTCTGAACGATCGGCGAAATCGTCGGGGATGCGGCGGCAGATGGCTTGGCCGAGCCGCCCGACGCGGTTGCGGCCGAATGACTCGCGGCCGGGGAGCCAAGGCCGATCGCGGGTAGCCGGAGATTGAACTGCATGCCGGCGGCATTCGCGATCAACGCCGCTCCGGCTATCCAGAGCGCTGCTTCAGCCCCAAAGGCAGTTGCGCTCCCGGTCTTGCTCACCGGTACCTCCCTGGCCTCGCTCCGACTGGTTGTCGCGGGGCACCTCCAGACAGGATAGACGGACCAACCGGCGCATCTCACCCCGATCAACGTCACGGCACCTGGGCCCCCGGAGTACTACGGCCCCGCTGCTCTACCGGGCCGATCTGCGGTAGCCGGCGCAGGAGATCGAAACGCGTTGGAAGTGGTTGATTCGAGGGCCGGATCCCCCGCGCCCACGTTTGCAACCCTTCGCCAACGCACCTTCCTTCGGATGCGGCTCGGCTAGACTCGGCGAATGCACCTCGATGACGGCCGCCGATGTGGCCCTGGGGAGATCCTTGAGCGACCTCCGGGATCGAGCGCGACTCGGGCGTGGCCGCTGCCTCGCCGGCACGAATCGATCGCTGTTGCCCGCCGGTCGGGGTTGCAGAACCACAAAGGGTTGCCTTCGTGCAACACACAGTGGAACAGTTCGGACCCGAGTCGGGCCTTCAGTGAACCGGAACGCCCCTCGCTGCGAATGAACCAATGAGGGACTCGGTAGCAGCGTCCCTGCCTGGAGTCACTCCCGACATCTTGTCGGAGGGTCAATCGGAGGCTGAACTGATGCGTCAAGTGGCCGCCGGCGAGATCGGCGGACTCGAAACGCTATATGACCGCTATCACACGATGGCGTATGCCCTTGCCTTGCGCATCACTACGGAGACAGGGCTGGCAGAGGACGTCGTCCAGGATTCCTTCCTGGGCCTGTGGCGCAATGCCGGTCGATATGCCGAAGCCAAGGGCAGCGTTCGGGGCTGGCTGCTGGCGATCGTTCGCCACCGCGCCATCGATGCCATGCGCCGCCAGCGGGCCGGCGTTGCGCTGGGAGACGAGACAGAAGAAGTGCTTCCGGCCGCGCTCACCCTGCCCGACATCTGGCCCGAGGTCGCCGGCCGTCTCGACGCAGAGCAGGTCCGCCGTGCCCTGACCGTCCTGCCGCCGGCCCAGCGCGAGGTCCTCGAGCTCGCCTACTTCGACGGCCTGACCCAGCGCGAGATCTCCGATCGAACCCGTGCTCCTCTCGGCACGGTGAAGAGCCGAATGCGCCTCGGTCTGGGGGCGATGCGAGAGCAGCTCGTCGGACAGTACGACGGAGCCATTGGCATCGCGGTGCCCTCCTCCAACGGCAAGAAAGGTTTGGCCTGACATGGCCATGACCTGCGATCGCGTCCGCGATGTTGCCGCGGGCTTCGTCCTTGGGGCGCTGGACATCGACGAGATGATCTCCGTCAGCGATCACCTGGACACCTGCCCTGAGCTGCACCCCGAGATCGGAGATCTCGGCGGAGTCGTGCCGTACCTCGCCGAGACCCTGGAGCCGCTCGAGCCGCCGGCCTGGCTGCGCGAGTCGGTCATCGCGGCCGCGCAGGCGGACCTGGCCGCTCGGCGACCTGTCGCCGCCGAACCGATCGCGATCCCGACCGTTGCTCGCAGTTCGCAGGTCGCCGCAACCTGGCAGACCGAGGTCCTTCCGTTCGCTTCGGCCCGGGCCTCACGCCGTCGCCGCGCCTTGACCTGGGCCACGCGAGTGGCAGCGGTCGTGGCCGTCGTGGTCCTGGCGGGCTATGCGGTCGTCCTCCAGGGCGATTTGAGCAGGTTCAAGCAAGACTCGGACACGACCTCCACCCTCCTCTACGCAATCGGCCAGCCGGACACTCGCCTCGCGGCGCTCACCTCGCACGATGGCAGCAACGCCGGTGGTCTCGCGGTGCTCATGCCCACCGGCCACATCATCGTCAAGGTAACCAATCTGGTGCCCACCAAGGGCGACGAGGCATATGTGGTCTGGCTGACGGCCGACAACGGCGTCCAATCCAAGGTCGGGTCATTCACCGTCAGCGACTCGGGCGAAGGCGTTCTTCAGGTCGACAACGTCCCGACCTCCCCGAGCCTGTGGATCTGGGTCTGCAAGGAGCCGAACTCCAACGTGACGAAGCCGAGTGGGCCGACGATAGTCAGCGGCACCATCTCCCTCTAGCGCTCGCCGGTCGGACGGCCCATTGCGTTGTTGGCTCCTGCGCTGCTCGCTGCGGGTTAGCCGCCGGTTGGCTGCGCCACCACGCGGTCGCCGCCGGCCTGGCGGGCCGCGCGGATGGCGGTGTCGGCGATCGCCAGAAGCTCGTCGGGCGTGCGTCCGTCGAGGGGGAACGAGGCTATCCCGGCCGAAACGGAGATGGTATTGCCATCGGCCGGTGGCAGCGCGGCGATGCCGCGGACCAGTCGCTTGGCGACGATCAGCCCGTCGGGGCCGGGCGCCACGAGGATGAACTGATCGTTACTGAAGCGGGCCACCGTGTCCATCAGCCGAACCGACTCGGCCAGGATCTGGGCCACTCGGCGAAGGGCGTCGTCGCCGGCCACGTTGCCGCCGGCTTTCTGGATCGCCGCGAAGCCGTCGATCTCGAAGATCGCGATACTGAGCGGCACGCCCTGCCGGCCCGCCCGTGCAACCTCGAGCTCGAGCACGCGGTCGAGGGTGCGCCGATTGGCCAGGCCGGTCAGCGGGTCGGTGTGGGCCAGCCGATCGAACCACTCAGCACGCTCCGACCCGAGCGACACGGCCAGAGCCCGCTCGACGGAGACGGCCGCCAGATCTGCCAGCGGCTCTGCCGCGATCAGGGTCTCGCGCTTCGGCAGCGGGCCGGCGAAACCCAGGCCCATCACGCCGAGGGAGATCTCGATTCCCTCGCGCCTCACGACGAGTGGCAGCACCAGTGCCGTGGCTGAGCCGCGCAGGATCGCGACATGGGCCGCGTCGTCCACCTCCAGCGGCTGCCGAGAGCGAGTGACGTTGGCCAGCGGATCGTGGCTCGTCGAAACCTCCGCCACCAAATTCGCTGCCGAGGCCGTATCGGCGTCGACGCCGAAGGTCACCGCCAGCTCGAGCTCGTCCTGGTCCGGATCGACGATATAGACCGCGCCGGAGGTGGCTGCGAGGTGTTCGGACGCCAGCCCGAGCAATTCGGCCAGGGCTTCGTCGAGGTCGTCGCCGCGGGCAACGGCAGCAGCCGCCGCCGCGAAAAGCTGGCCATCGGTTCGTTCGTGAAGTGGTCGTTCGCCCGACACCAATTCCTCCCCATGTACACGGCACGATTTGCCCCGGCAGCGATTGTACGGCAAGGTCCCAGGACCGCCACCCCCCACGTCTTCGATTGATGCGCGATTGGCGCGCCGGGGTGTCGCCGGCCGACCCGGTCCGCCTATACTCGGCGCCGTGAAGCTCGTGATTGCAGTCGTCCACAACGAGGACGCTCGAGTCCTGATCGACGCCCTCCTGGCGCATGAATACCGGGCCACCTGGCTGCACAGCTCCGGGGGGTTCCTCAAGCAGTCCAACGCCACGATTCTCGTTGGCGTGGACGAAGCCAAGGTGGACGATGTGGTCGGTCTGGTCCGTGACAACTGCCACGCCAGGACGCAGACGGTGAGCCCGATCCCACCGATCATGGAGCCGGGCGAGTTCTTCATGCCCTACCCGCTAGAGGTCGAGGTCGGCGGGGCCGTGATCTTCGTCCTGCCGATCGACCGCTTCGAGCGCATCTGAACGCGGCGCGACCGAGGGTGACACCGTGAGCCCGTTTCGGCCGGATCTGGTCGATGTCTGGATGTTCCGGCCTGCCGAGCGCTCAGCCGCCGCAGGGGACGGCGACTCCGCCTCGATCGAGATCCTGATGCTGCGCCGCGCGCCGACCAAGCACGTTCTGCCGGGTCTGTGGCAATGCGTCTCGGGCTCGCTGGAGCCGGGTGAGACGGTCGCGGAGGGAGCGCTGCGTGAGCTTCGCGAGGAGACCGGCTTTGGGCGGGATCAGATCGAGGGCTTCTACGATCTCGATCAGGTCAACCAGTTCCACGAGCCGACCGTCGAGGCGATCGTGAGTGCCGCTGTGTTCGGGGTGCGTCTTCGCGCGGGAGCGGAGCCGGTGATTTCGCACGAGCACGACATGCTGCGCTGGGTCACGCCCGACGGGGCGCTGCAGCTTGCCATCTGGCCGGCCTACCGCGAGTCGATCCGGCGGATCGTCGAGAACTTGCTGGACCCGGAGCGGGCGATCTGGTTCGAGCTGACTTTCGAGGGCCACAGAGCGAAGACTTGAGCGCGAAATACCCGTTTGGGCCCGCCCGAGCCTCTTAGTTGATGTGAGGGACATCACGGCAACGCTCGACAGGCACGAAACAGGCGACCCGGTTCGGGCCACCGCCGCACAAGCGACGGCTCCGGACTGGGCGGCCACCCTTCACAGCCACGGGCCGCTTCTCCTGGCGGCGGCTCGGGCGATCACCCGCAACGAAATCGAAGCCGAGGACCTGGTCCAGACGACCTTCGAGCGGGCGCTCCGCGCCGGTTCGACCATCAGAGAGCCGCTGGCGATCCGGGCCTGGCTCCTGACCGTCCAGACGCGCGAGGCGTTGAGGGTCGTCCGCCGGCTGCGGCGAACGCTCAGCTTCGACCCCGAGATCCACGAGCTGCCGGTCGGCGGCCCGGAGACGTCGGAGTCGATCGAGCTCGACGAAGCGTTGGGACGGCTGTCCCGGCCGATTCGGGCGGCCGTCGTCCTCCACCACATGATCGGACTCTCCGTGCGCGAAACGGCGGACGCCCTGGGCGTCACGGAGAACACGGCCAAGGCCCGGCTCAAGACGGGCCTGGCNNGAGCGGCTGTCGCGCCGTTTCGCGACCGAACTGCAAGAGGCAGAGCGCGACTACCCGACCATCGGCCGGCGCCGCGGAGAAGCTGCCGAGCGGCGAAGCGGGCGCGGACTGATGTGGCCGCGTGTGGCTATGCCCTTGCTGGCGGTCGCACTTCTCGCGACGGCGGGGTTGATCGGGCTGGGTCTGGTCGCCCGGCCGGGGGCAAGCGGCCCGGGCAGCTCGGCGGCCGTGGCGCTCGGGGCTGATGGCCTTCCCAACGAGATCGATGGCCAGACGGTTCACCGCGTCGGGGACAAGGCGTCGCTGCTGAACCTGGATGGTACCTTCCTGTTGGGCGGGTACGTGGTCCGGGCCGATTACCAGGAAGTGGGCTGCCCCGACAGTACGCCGAATCCATCTGCGGACCTCGGGCTCATGATCACCTGCACTGGGTACGGGCTTGCGCCGACGGCCTCGTCGGAGGCCACGGTCACGGGAGTGCTGCGTCCAGATGTCTTGAGCGCCTTTCTTGGCTCGCCCGTGGTCGTCTCTGCCAAGGGCTGCATCTCCTATGTAGATCCGATCCCTACCGCATGTCCGCCGGTCCCTGATGAGGTGGTCTGGCCGGACGCGCCCGCGGCTATCGCCGGCGAGCACGTCTACCGGGCCGCCGACCAGGCATCCTTCGCCGCGCTCCATGGCAGCTTCCTGTTGGGCGGCCGCGTGTCGAAGCCGGACGTCGTGCCGCCGTGCCCGGCGCCGCTGGGCAAGTCGGACGCCGAGACACGGCTGGTTCCGTATTGCTCCTGGCTCTCGATCGACGGCCTCGCGATCTCACCCAAGGGCACATTCGACGAGCCCAATGGTGAGAGGGTTGTGGCCCGGGTGCACGTCAACGATCCGCTGGCGGCGGACTGCCCGGCCGATGCGCTGGCCTCGTGCCAGGCCGCGATCGTGGTCGAGTCCGTGGTCTGGAGATCGGACCCGTACTGGACACCGTCGCCATCGCCGGCGGCAGTCAGCTCGACCTCGGCTGAAGCCTCCGGCTCGGCGGCGCCAAGTCCGGCCGAGTCGGCCGCGGCCGGCCCCATGGAATCGTCCGTGCCACTACATTCGGGCGTGCCGGTGCCTTCGGTCGCGCCGGCCCATTCGATGTCGCCCCTCGGGCCAGACGGCGTCCCCATCGCCATCGACGGCCAGCCCGTCTATCGCGGCTCGAACCTGCCGAGCGCAACGACCTTCCTGCTGGGCGGCCGGTTGACGTTGGACACGTCATGCCCGAGCGGCGAGCCGTCGCCGAACCCGAACACCGCGAAGCCGCCCGCCTGCGGCTTCTGGACGATCGACGGCGTCAAGGTCGGCACCACGGGTGCCTCGCCCGGCGCAGTCGAAGGAAGCCTGGTCGTGGCCCGCATCATTCGGTCGCGTGTCCTCGCGGTCTGCGCTGCGCCGCCGTGTCCGCCGATCGAATTGCTGGTCGTGTCGGAGATCGTCTGGACCGGGTCGTATCCGCCGGCGTAGCCGAGCTTGCCGGCACCGCCCGGCGCGTCATCGAGTCAGACGCCGTAGCACGCCGCGATCTATTTGGGGCCGGCCTCGGATGGATCGCGGCAGCCCATACCGTCCGAAGCGGCGTTCGGGCTCGCGTTCTGGACAGATGCAAATCGGGGTAGCACGGGTCCACAAGGTGGCCGCGTGATGGCCACGGTTCGGCCGCCTCGGGCCCAGGATTCGGGTCGAGAAGGGTCTGACGGGCCGCGGCAGCGGTGAAACGGGGCCCATTCCTGGTGCCTTGGGGCGCGACCGGAGCGGAACCGAGCCGCTCATTTGGACCGCCGCTATCCGGGTTGGCAAATGGCCGGATTGCGGGCCATTCCAGCGCGTCGGCGCTACCGCGGTTAGCAAGTGGCCGGATGTCGTGGCTCAGCACGTGCGGCGGCCGCAGGTTCCTGCGCTCCGGGGAGGGAGTCGGAGCCACGGCGCGGGAGACCGAGCCCGCCTGGCGGCGGCCGCCACGGGAAGCCCGCCGACAAAGCAAAGCGCCGGGAGCCGCGATCGGCCCCCGGCGCTCTTCGATTCGAGATGGCCCGTCTAGACGGTCAGCTTGAAGGCGGCGATGAACTTGTCGATTTCCGTCATGTCGGCGGCCGAGGTAAAGGCCGCGTACACCATGTAGAGGTTGTCGCCGACGAGGAACATCTGGCCCTTTATCGAGGCGGTGGTGCTGGTGAGAGTGAAGGCTCGGCCGGTGTGCCCGCCGAGCGTGACGCTGGTCTGGCTGTCCAGGGTCAATCCGGCGCTCGAGCCGGTCATGCCGGTGATCGCGCCGTCATAGACGGCCGACGTCGTCATGCCGCTCATCGAGCCTGCCGGGTATTTCGCCTCGACCACGAAGTAGGCCAGATCGTTGCTCTCCTCGAGGATCCAGAGTGATGCTGGTGCGTCACCGGCGGCTGTCGTGAAGGTCTGGGAAGACTGCGTCGGAGCGGTCGGGAACTTGGCCGTGAAGCCGGTGCCGACGGGGGCAATGTCGACCCAGTCAGAGCCCGCTAGCGTGGGGGCCGCCGTGGGAGCGGGCGTCTCCGCGAGGGTGGCGACGGGTGCGAGCGTGGGCGTGAGCGCGACGGTGGCGGCTAGCGAGGCGGCAACCGTGGGCGCGGCGCCGCTTTGGTTCGCTTGTGGGAACCCCTTGGATGTCCCGCAGGCCGAGAGGAGAATCGAGCTGCTCAGCACGATCAGGACGAACCGACGCACGAGTGGTCCTCACTTTCCTGTGACGGGCACTGCGGCCAGGCCCTCGGCGGTCCGGGCGGGCCGCTGTGAGATTGTCATTCTCGGTCGTTATGGAGTCCGCTGCTCAGCATTCTTGCGCCGCCGGTGCGCAGCCGCCTCACGTAACGCCGCCTATCGTCGGATGCCCGATGATCTTGTCGAGTCGAGCGCGGCGATTCGGCGGTAGCGGCCAAAACGGCAGGTGCGGCTGAGACGGCAGGCGCGGCAGAGCGGCCAGGGAGAATCGATGTACGTCACGGTGGTCTACGTCCACGTCAAACCCGAGCACGTCGCCGACTTCATGGAGTCGATCCGCGAGAACCACGAGCAGTCGGTCAAGGAGCCGGGCAACCTCCGATTCGACATCCTGCAGTCGGCCGACGATGCGACCCGCTTCGTGGCCTACGAGGCGTACCGGGACGAGGCTTCTGCGAAGGCCCACAAGGAAACGGCGCACTACCTGGCCTGGCGGGACAAGGTGGCCGACTGGATGGCCGAGCCGCGGCTGGGCGTCCGTTACGACGGCCTGTTTCCGGCCGGCGGATAGGCTACTGCCCGAGACATACGGACAGAGAGCCAGGAGAAAGGACGGCGACGGTGTCGAAAGGACCGACGGAGGCCGGAGGACGCACGGATTCGGGAGCGGACGTCTCGGTGCCGGCGGCCTGGCCGGGGTTCTCGATCGCGCGATTGCCGCGGATTCTGTTCGGTGGCGGTCGATCCGGGGAGCTGCCGGGCGTCGTCCGCGAGTTCGGGTCGAAGGCGCTGGTTATCGTTCGCGGGCCGGGCTTCACCGAGACCTCGGACTGGGCTCGCTTGAGGGGTGAGCTCGAATCGGCAGCCGTGGAGTTCCAGCTCGAGACAGTCGCCGACGAGCCATCGCCCGCCCTGGTCGACGAGATCGTGGCCCGCCACCGGGAGAGTGGCGTGGGGAGTGGCGCGGGGAGTGGTTTCGGTCGCCCCGCCGGTCGCCGCGCCGCCGGCGGCTCCCGGAGTGGCTCGGCCCCGGTCGACGTCGTCGTCGGGATCGGCGGCGGCAGCGTCCTCGACACGGCCAAGGCCGTGGCCGGCCTGCTGATACCCGGCAACTCCGTCATGGATCATCTCGAAGGCGTCGGCCCCGAGATGCCGTATCGAGGTCCGTCGATTCCGTTTGTCGCCGTGCCGACAACGGCCGGCACCGGCAGTGAGGCAACCAAGAACGCCGTCCTGAGCGTTCGTGGCGCCGGCGGCTTCAAGAAGTCGTTCCGTGACGAAGCGCTCGCGGCCCGGGTCGCGATCGTCGATCCCGACCTGCTTGCCGGGTGCCCGCCGGCGCTGGTCGCCGGCAACGGCATGGATGCCCTGACCCAGCTGCTCGAGTCCTACGTCTCGGCTCGGGCCAATCCCTTTACCGATGCGCTGGCCCTGTCGGGCCTCGCGGCGGCGCGAGATGGCTTGCGGCCCTGGTTCGACGAGGCGGCCGCCGGCCGGGGAGCGGCTGGTCCCGGGAGCGTGGCGGCGGCCGCGCGTGAGCGGATGGCCTACGCGGCCCTGTGTTCGGGGATCTGCCTCGCCCAGGCCGGCCTGGGCGCCGTCCACGGGCTGGCCTCGCCGCTCGGCGCTCAATACCCGATTCCACATGGAGTGGCCTGCGGGGCCACGCTCGCGGCCGCGACGCGGGTGAACATCGCCGCCCTCGAAGAGCGAGATCCGGGAAGCGTGGCCCTATCCCGTTACGCCGCGGCAGGCTGGCTGTTCAGTGGCCACGCCGGGGCCGACGATCGGGAAGCGCGTTCGTCCCTGGTCCCGGCTCTCGAGCGGTTGACCGCCCGTCTCCGCGTGCCGCGGCTGTCCCCCTTCGGCATCACCGAAGCGTCGATCCCGGCTCTCGTCGCCGACTCGCGGGGGAGCAGCATGAAGACGAACCCGATCGCGCTCACCGACGACGAGATAGCCACGATCCTCCGGGCGTCGCTGTGAGCGGCGAGCGGCCAGCCGAGCCACTTGTCGCCGCGTTCCGCCATATCGTTGGCCCTTTCAGTCACCTGGGACTCAAACAGCCACGGAACAGGTTCGGGCTCGAACCACCCCGGAGCGAGTTCAGGGCTCGAACCATCACTGAGCGGGTCCGGGGTTTGCCGCTGGCGGCCCGGCCTGCAGCGCGGTAACCTCCGCATGCCAATCGAATAGAGCCGCTCGTATCAGGGAAGCCGGTGTAAAACCGGCGCTGTCGCGCAACTGTAAGCGAGGAGCGGCTGGCCAAGCGTCATGGGCGAGCCCACGACGATGCCACGGGGCGTGAGCCCGGGAAGGCGGCCAGCAGCGACGATCCGCAAGCCAGGAGACCTGACCGAACGGCGCACGTCACCCACCTGCGCGGATCGGATGGGAGGCCTCCGGCGGCGAGGTCCCCTCCGGCAGGCGGGCAATGCCGCCGGAGGAACAATGCGAAGACTCGTCGTCGCCAGCGCGATACTGGCGACCCTCCTCACGATGCCGCTCGGGATCGCAGCGGCGTCGCAAACCACCCAGCCCGCAACGGCCCCGACCGATTCGGAGCGGGCGACGGCGGCGCTCGAATACCTGCTCGCGGCGCAGGGGCCGGACGGCTCGATCGATGGCAAGCTCGGTGAGACGGCCGACTTCGTGATCGGGGCTGCCGCGGCGGGCTACGACCCCGCGACACTCCGGGGTTGCAGCGGGACTACGGACGCGCTGACCTTCCTCGCGACGGCGTCCGACGTCGCGACGGACGATGCAGCCCAGACCGGCAAGGCGATCCTCGCCATCGTCGCCGCAGGCGCCGACCCAGCCAACTTCTCCGGCCGCGACCTGTCGGCTCGGCTGCGAGCCCTCTATCACTCCGACAGCGGCGCCTATGGCGACGGCTCGACGTTCAGCCAGTCGTTCGCGATACTCGCGGTCGTGGCGTCCGGCGGGTCGGTTCCGGGCGAGGCAACGGCCGAACTGGCCGCTCTCCAAGACGTCGACGGCAGCTGGAGCTTCGGCACGGCGCGCGTGGCGGCGGGCGACGGCGACACCAACTCGACGGCCGTCGCGGTAATGGCCCTCGACGCCACTGGAGTCCACTCCGCCGACGAGGCGGCAATGGCGTATCTGGCGTCGCAGCAGCTCGATGACGGCGGCTTCGCCTATCAGAACCCGTCGCCCTGGGGACCCCCGGCAAGCGATCCCGACTCCGACTCGGTCGTCGTGCAGGCGATCCTGGCTTCGGGCCAGGATCCGAACGCGGCGGCATGGACGCGGGGATCAAACGACGTCCTGACCAACCTGCGGTCGAGCCAGGGCGCCGACGGCGGCTTCAGCTACCCGGGCATTGGCGAGAGCGCCTTCACCACGACCCAGGTCCCCGCGGCCCTGATGCGCGTGGCCTATGCCACCGCCCTCCACCCGACGACGGGGAAGAGCCTCCCCACGAGTCGTTGCCCCACTGCGACCCCGGTTCCGGCCCCAACGGCCACGCCGACTTCGGCGCCCATCCCGACGCCGACGTCCGCGCCCACCCCGCCGCCGACCGTTCGAGCGACGGCTCGGCCGATCGTCAGAGCCGCCTCGACTCCCACGGAAGCGCTTTCGGCAACGCCGACCGAATCGGCCCCGAGCGCGACCGCCTCGGCCTCGGCGACTCCATCTGCAACGGCCGTCGTGGCCGCCGCAACCGCCGTGTCGAGCGCGGGCCCGGGTCTGCCCCGGGATCTCGCCCGATCCGACTCATCAGGATCTTCGGGCTCGCCAGGTGGCATACCGACGCCGCTGGCCTATGCGCTGTCGGCCCTTGCCGGAATGGCGGTCGTGGTCGGTGGCGGCTGGCTGCTGCTGACTCGGACGGGCCGGCAGTGACGCGCGGGCTGGGGCGCTTGCCGGCCGTTCTACTGGCGTCGGCCGTGGCGTCGTCGGTGGCGGCGCTCGCTGCGCTCGCGCCGGGCTCGCCGCTCGCCTCGACCTGCGCCGGGGCCGGTCCGCATCACGCGGCTCTTGTCGTGGAGCACGGCGATGGGTCCGTCGTGTCTCGGTGCGTCTCGTTCGACGCGGGCCCCGTAACCGGGGAGCAGCTGCTGAACTCGTCGGGCGTGGCCTGGTCCGGCCAGAGCTACGGTGGCTTCGGCGATGCCGTGTGCGCCGTGGATGCCGAGCCGGCGCACTACTCCACCTGTCCGGGCAAGGACAACTACTGGGCCGTCTTCGTGTCGCGCGGCGGCGGCGGCTGGCAGCTGGCCAGCGTCGGCATCTCCACCATGACGCTCGGCGACGGCGATGCGGAGGGCCTCCGGTACGTTCCGGCGGTCGGCGATCCGGTGGCGCCGCCCGGACCGGCGGGCGTCTGTGACGCGGCCGCGGCATCGGCGGGAGCCACGGCCGGAACGACGAGCGCGGCCACGAGCAGGCTCACGGCTGCCGGCGCCGCGACCGCGACCACGACCGCGACCACGGCCGGGACCACGGCCGGGACCACGGCCACAGCTCCGGCCACGGCTCCGGCGACCTCACCGGCCTCAGCCGCTTCTTCCTCTGGCTCTCTCGCGGCGGCGAGCCCCGCGGGCGCCACGCCGGGGGCGTCGGCCGCAGGCGGCGGGGCGTCGGGTGGCGGCGGTGGTTCGGGCATCGATCCGGGTCTGCTGGTGGCGGCCATGGTCGGGGGCGGTCTGGCGGGCCTGGCGCTGCTCCGATTGTCGATCGCCCGGCGCAGAGCCCCGTGAGTCTCGCCCCGCGGGCCTGGCTCGTCTGGTCGCTCGCCGCGGTGACGGTTGCCCTGTCGACGGACAACCCGGTCTATCGCGGCCTGGTTGCGCTGGCCGCCCTGAACGTCCTGTTGATCTGGCTGCCGCCGGGCCGCCGCCTGCGGCCGCTCGTCGTTGCCCTGCTGATCGCCGCCGGTATCGGCGGTCTGATCAACGTGCTGGCCGGCCACGCCGGCGTCGACGTCATTGCCAGGCTTCCGGCTGATTGGCCGCTCGTCGGCGGCGCCCTGACGTTGGAGTCGCTTGCCTTCGGCGGCGCAATCGGGCTGGGCCTTGTGGCGGCGCTCCTGGCCGTGGCTCCGCTTTCGCTCGTGCTCGAGCCCCATGACGTCGTCGACGCGATGCCGGGTCCGCTGGAACGAACGGGCATCGCCGTGGCCACGTCGCTCAACCTCGTCTCGGGCTTCGGCCGCACCTTCACCGCGGTCCGTGACGCGCAGAGGATGCGCGGCTGGCGGCCGCGCGGGCTCCGTTCCTGGAACGAGGTTCTGGTGCCGGTCTTCCTCACGGCGATCGAGGATTCGGTCTTGCTGGCCGAGGCAATGGAAGCGCGTGGCTTCGGGGCTGGCCGGCGCACCAGCTTTGCCCGAGTCAGTTGGAGTCGCTGGGATGTCGCGGTCGTCGCCACGGCGCTTGGTTCAGTTGGCCTGTTCGTCGGGGCGCGCCTGGCGGGCGTGGCCGTCGACTGGTATCCATACCCGACCCTGTATCTCCCGCCGATCAGCCCTGTGCTGGTGGTCGGCTGCCTGGCGCTGGCGCTGCCGGCGGTGGTCGCCCCGTCGCGGAGCCTCTCCGCCACGGGGTCGCCGACATGACACCACCGATCGCCCGGATCGCCGGGCTCAGCTACTTGTACCCCGGCGCGACGTTGCCGTCGCTGCGTTCGATCGACCTCGAGCTCGGGCCGGGCCTGACGGTGGTCGCCGGCGGTTCGGGCGGCGGCAAGTCGACCCTGCTTCGACTNNCGTCGCCGGGCTGGACCCGCTCCGGACGCCGATACCGCGGCTGGCGCAGCGCGTCGGCCTCGTCTTCCAGGATGTCGAGACCCAGTCGGTCTACGGCACGGTCGAACGCGAGGTTGCCTTCGGGCTCGAAAACGCCGGGATGCCCCGGTCGGAGATGCACGATAGGGTCGACGAGGCGCTGGCCGGATTGTCGATCGAGCACCTCCGCGGCCGGCGCCTGGCGACGCTCTCCGGCGGCGAGCGACAGCGAGTCCAGCTCGCTGCCGTCCTGGCCATGCGGCCTCAAGTAGTGGCCCTGGACGAGCCGACTTCCCAGCTCGACTCGGAAGGGGCGGACGCGGTCCTGGCTGAATGCGCGATGCTCGCCGCTACCGGGCGTGCCGTCGTGGTGGCCGAGCATCGGCTCGAGCTTCTCGTTCCGGCGGCCGATCGATTGCTGCTCGTCGAGGACGGGCGAGTCGCCGAGACTACTCGGGACGCGTTGCGGGGCCCGGCGTCGGTGAGGCCGGACCGCTCCTTTGACGGGGCCGAGATTGCATGGGAGGCGCGGGGCGTGGTGGCCGGTTTCGGGCCCGAGCCCGTGCTCCGAGACGTCTCGCTGGCG
The DNA here is from genome assembly GCA_003171255.1 of Chloroflexota bacterium. Taxonomy (GTDB): domain Bacteria; phylum Chloroflexota; class Limnocylindria; order Limnocylindrales; family CSP1-4; genus Fen-1039. Next base: position 40,501 of record PMYK01000052.1, on the reverse strand, counting down.
GGTTTCCGCGGCGAGGTGGTCGCCGTCCTCGGTCCGAATGGCTCGGGCAAGACGACGCTGCTGCGGACTCTGGCCGGGTTGCTCGCTCCGTTGGCGGGCACGGTGCTGCGCCCCGCCGGCCGCACGGCATACCTGCCGCAGAACCCGGGCGCGCTGCTGCACCTGCCCACGGTTCGGGAGGAAGTGGCCCTGACGCTGCGCCGCACCGGCAGCGGCGAGGACCCTCGGACGATGCTCGCCGCGTTCGGGCTCGAAGGCCTGGCCGGGCGCTACCCGCGCGACCTGAGCTCCGGGGAGCGGCAGCGGGCCGCGCTGGCCGCAACTCTGGCCGGGTCGCCGACGCTCGTCCTCCTCGACGAGCCGACGCGTGGCATGGACTCGGCCGCTCGCCGCTCTCTCGCCGCGGCCGTCGCCGCCCTTGCTGCCGCCGGCTCCGCGGTGATCCTCGCGACGCACGACCGGGAGCTCGCGGCCGAGCTGGCGGATCGCTCCATCGAGATGGTCGACGGCCGCGCCATCGAGCTGGCTGCGCCCGAGTGGCGCGACGGCGCCGTGGCCGCCATCGCCGATGCCACGCCTGCCGCCGCCTCGGAGCCGAGCCGATGAGCGTTGCCCTCGTCTCTCTGGCGGGCATCCTGCTCTTCGTCTGGCCGTTCCTCGGCCAGGGATTGCCGCCGGAGGCGCCCGCCCTGGCGGTGACCGTCGGCGCGGTGGCGTCGATCGTGCTAATGGAAACCGGCGCGCGGCGGCTGGACTCGGGGCGGCTCGCCCTGCTGGCTGCTTTGGCCGCCATCGACGCCGCTCTCCGGCTGGTGCTGGTCAACGGAGTCGGCGGCTTCAGTCCGATCTTCTTCCTCGTCTTGTGCGCGGGCTACGAGTTCGGGGCTTCGTACGGGTTCCTCGTCGGCGCCTTCTCGTTGCTCGTCTCCGCGCTGGTCACGGGCGGCATCGGGCCGTGGCTTCCATACGAGACCTTCGCCGTGGGGTGGGTCGGCGCATCCTCGGGGCTGGCCGGTTCGGTCGTGCGCCGGCTCAGGCGCGACCGCGTGAACTGGCTGCCGGATCGGCGCGATCTCGCCGTCCTCGTCGGAGTGGCCGTCGTCACCGGCTTCGCCTATGGCGCGCTGACCGACATCTGGGGTTGGGTCGCCTTCTATCGCGGCGTCGAGAACATAGGCTGGACGCCCGGACTGTCAGCCCCGGAGACGCTGGCCCAATTCGGCCGCTACTACGCCGTGACGTCGCTGACCTGGGATGCCTTCCGGGCGGTCGGCGACGCGCTGGCAATCCTGGCCCTGGGCGTCCCCGTTCTCATGGCCATGGGCCGGCTGCGGTCCCGGCTCGGTTACGAGATCGTTGAGGCCGTGGCAGGCGTTTGATCGACCTGCTCGGTCACAGCGGTCGGCATCGATAGTCGGCGGGCCAGCACCAGCCACAGCGCGAGCATCCCGTACAGCGACGACGACTGCAGCAGGGTGACGAGCGCCGGCAGCACCGACTTCGTAGGCGGCGCCATCCACAGCACCGTCCACACGACCGCGCCGGTCAGCCAGACGCCGAGCAGGATCAGATTCGTGCGTCCCAGCCGGCTCGGCCGCAGATCGGCCGCGTCCGCCTGCAGGAGCAACCCGACCGCGAGCAGGGCAAACGCCTGGTTCCAGAAACTGTTCTTGGGCGCACCGATCACACCCGCCACCAGCGCCAGGCCGAGCCCCAGCGCCAATCCCCGCGAGGTTGTCATCTGAACCCGAGCCCGCCACAGCAGGCCCAGAGTGAGGAGGCCGAAGGCCGCGGTCAGCAGCAGCATCGGCAACCGTGGGTCGAATGCGCGCGCAAACAGGGGAGCGGTCCGGTCCGACTGGTTGACCAACCGCGACACGAAACCGTTGATCGACTGGTTTGTGAAGTAGGCGTCGGGTTCCAGGAGGGCCGTCAAGCCGCCTCCCTCGGACGCTCGTGGCGCCGCGAGCATCGCGATGGCGAGTGCGCCGAACGCACCGACCATGGTCCCGACGGCTGCGCCCCAGCGACGCCCGATGATGAACGAGACGACCACGACCCCCGGGACGAGCTTGACGATGGCCGCGAGTCCGAGCAGGACTCCGCCGACTCGTTGTCGCCCGCCCTGGCCGGCGATCGTGAGCGCCAGGCCCGCGGCCATCAACGGGAACAAAATGAGGTTGGCCTGGCCGCTGGCGACCGTGCCGAAGATCGGAGGGTAGAGCCCCGCTCCGAGGGCGAGCGCAAGTCGGCGGCGTGCCAGGCGGGACTCCCAGCCGTGGGCCCAGCCGATCCAGTTCGCGACCGTCAGGCCGAAGGCCGCGATCGACAGGCCGATGAAGAGCTCCAGACTGAGCTTGAATGGCAGGAGCGCGAACGGAACCATGAAGATCGCGAACGGCAGTGGGTACGAGTATCCGCCGCCTACAAGGAAGCTGAGATTCTCCGTTCGCGCGAGATCTCGGAGGGCGTGGATGTCGTACGGTGATTGGCCCTGAAGGACGAGCTTGCCCGCCAGCCAGTAGTCGTGGAAGTCGTTGAAGCTGCCGAAGGCACTCGTCCAGCCCCACTGAATCACCGGCACGATCATGGCGGCCAGGGCGAGAAGCACCAGTTCCCGCCGGTGTGTCAGGACACTCGAGAGTGCTCCTGAGCCGCGGATCCGCCTCACTCCACCCCTCCCGGACTGCCAACAAGCACGGAAGCCTAGCACAGCACCGTAGGCACGAGCCTGCGAGCCTGGCATCATCGATGCTATGCGTCCGCCCCCACGCTGGACGCGACGATCGAAGCCGGCGAGGAGGCGAATGATGGCCATGAGGGAGATCATGGACGGGATGACCGACAGTTCGAACGTGCGGCGGGTCTTCGGCGACCCGATCGAGCGAGATGGCATCCTGGTCATCCCGGTCGCCAACCTCCGCGGGGCGCGGGGCGGCGGCGAGGCAAAGGGCGGTGTCGAGGTCGACAAGCCCGAGCCGCCCTACAACTCGGGCGGCGGCGGAGCCTGGTCGGCCACGCCGGCGGGGACCTACGTACTCAAGAACGGCGACGTCACCTGGGTTCCGGCCGTGGATGCGAATCGGTCCATCTTGCTCGGCTGCTTGACCGGGATCGTGGCGCTGCTCGTGGCCCGGAGCGTGATCAGGACGATCGCAAAGCGCGGTTGACAGAGTGATCGGGCGAGCCGCCGATGCGGTCGCCCGATCGAGGGTTGTGTCCGAGTGAGCCCGGGCGGCTCAGGCGCGCCTGGTCAGCACCACGCTGGTCGCGGCGAACGAGCCGATGCACCACGCTCCGAGGAGCGCGAAGGCGCCGAGGGTGATCGGGAACGTGTTCGAGGCGAGGGTGCCGCGCATGACTTCGCCCATGGCCTGGATCGGCAGGACGCTGTGGATCGCCGCCAGCCAGCCGGGCAGTCGGTCGGCGGGGAAGTTCAGCGGCGAGAACATCAGGATGAACACGACGAGCACCTGGCTGGCCATCTGGGCGATCATCGGCGGCACCAGCGAAGCCAGGGCGTAGCCGATCGAGGTAGCGGTCAGGGCCACGAGGATCACCGACGGAACTACCAGCGGGCTGATCTGCAGGTCGAGGCCAAAGCGGACCGAGGCGATGATCACCGCGAAGACGACGCCCGGCAGGACCACCGCGGCCCAGACGGTCAGATCGGCCAGGAGGTACACGAGGCGCGGAATCGGCAGCGAGCGCATGTAGGCGAGCGTGCCTTCGGTCTTGGCCGCCGAGACCAGCTGCGGCACCGCCACCAGGCCCATCGTGATCAGGGAGATGACCGGTCCGCCTGTCGCCAGGTAAAGGATCGTGGTCCGGTCGATGGAGGGGAAGAGCAGGGGATAGCCGGCCACGATGCCGAGCGCGAACAGGCCCTGAACCACTATCCCGAGCGGCAGGAACAGCCTCATCCGGCGGGCCTGCCAGATGACGAGCAATCGGTAGCTACGCAGCGCGAACATCGGTCTCCTCCGGAGTGTTCTCGAGTACGGGAGTGGCCCCGACCAGGGCCACGTAGGCGTCTTCCAGGGTTGCCGGAGCCAGTGAGAACTCCTCGATCCGCCCGGTTCGACGCAGGTCTTGAGCCCACGTCGCGGCCTGGCCGGCCAGAGCAGCGGGCACCGTGGCCGTTATCCGGTTGCCGCTGACAACGTGGGCTCCGGTGAATTGGGGCGTCTCGATGAGCCTGGCTTCGGGGTCAAGAACCAGCTCGAGGCGCAGATCGTCGACGATGCCTGCCTTGAGCTCGGCCGGCGTTCCCTCCGCGAGAACATGGCCGTGGTCGAGGATTGCGAGCCGGTCGACCGAGCGCTCGGCCTCGATGACGTTGTGGGTGACCAGCAGGACCGCGGCACCCTCATTGGCGAGGACCCGGACCTCTGCCCACAGCAGGCGGCGGCGGACTGGGTCCACGTCGTTGGTGGGTTCGTCGAGGATGACGAGCCGGCCCGGCGTCACCGCCGCCATGCAGAACGACACCAGCCGCTTGACGCCGCCGGAGAGACGGGCGCCGTCGGTATTCGACCACTCGCCGAGCCCGAGGACATCGATCAACCGCCCGGTGCGAACCCGCACGAGCCCGGCCTCACCACCGCGAAGCCGGCCGAGAGACTCGATCGCCTGGCGGGGCGTGAGGCCGTCGATCGGGATCTGCGACTGGGGCTGGATCGAGCAGGCTCGACGCGCGAAGCCGGGATCGGCGACCACGTCGCGATCGGATATGCGGATCGAGCCGCTGTCGGGCCTGGCCAGGCCGACGATCTGGTTCACCAGCGTTGTCTTGCCGGCGCCGTTGTGGCCGAGCAGGCCGTAGACCAGTCCCGCTTCGACGGCCAGCGTCACGCTGTCGTTGGCCGGAGTCGGGCTCCGGCGGTACCGTTTGGTCACCTCCTCGACCTGTAGCAGCATTTCTTTCTCCTCGTCCGTGGCCCCGCTTCGCGGTGGCGATACCCGCCAGTATGCGGATACTGTCAGGTATGTCAATACCATTAAGTATTCTCGTACCACCTGGTATCCTGCGTACATGCAGGAGCGACTCAGCCGTCAGGAGCGCAAATCACAGACGCGGGAGCGGCTCATCGACGCCGCAGCCACGGTCTTTGCCCAGCGCGGCTTCGAGACCGCCAGCCTCGATGAAGTTGCGGCCGCGGCGGGCTACACGAAGGGGGCCGTCTACTCCAACTTCGCGAGCAAGACCGATCTGTTGATCGCCCTCATCGAACGCCGGATCGACAGCCAGTCGGCTCAGTACTCGCGGCGTTTCGAAGGGCAGGATCTCGCGACCGCGGCGCGTTCGATCGAAGCAGAGCCTGGACTCGGGATGGAACTCGAGAAGCAGTGGGTCGTGCTCGCCGTCGAGTTCTGGCTGCATGCGATGCGCGACGAGCACACTCGACTCCTGGTCGCTGAGCAGTACGAGCGGGCCAGAACTGAAGTCAGCAAGTTCCTCGTCGCCTCGGGCTATGGCCAGCATGGCCACGAAGCTCCACTCGAGCCCCGCGACATGGCGATCGTCATCGAGGCGCTGGGAACGGGACTCTCCCTGCAGGCGGCCCTCGATCCCGAGCACGTCAGGATGAGCCTGGCGGGTGAAGTGCTGGTAAACCTGCTCCACCTGCCCGCGCTGCCCTCGCCCGAGCCGATGCTGCCCAAGGCAGAGGCCGGGGACTAGCCAGCCCCGCCGTGGGTTCCTACGCTTCCTCGATGGTCGGGTCGAACGGGATGCCGGCTGAATCGAGCGTCAGGGCGAATCCGCGAGCCTCGCGCTGGAAAGCCGACGCCCTCCCGGAGGGAGATCGGGAGGGCGTCTGGGAGCGGGGAGAAGTTCTCGGTTGGGGCCGTCTGATGAGTCACGGGTCGCGGTGCCGAGGGGGATAGGCGCCGCGCCCAGACCATTCTTCGCATCCATTGCTGAGGGAATCCTGAAGCCCGATCCCTTGGCGCCCCGAAGTGCCCGGGAATCGCCGTAGCCCACGCCGCGGCAACCAGAACTAGACAGGGTTGCATCCATCGCCGCCATCCCTCGACCGGGATCATTTATGCGTCGGGCTACAGCGCCGAGCACGTCAACGACGAGGTGTCGGGCCCCGCCGCGCCGCTTCTCGAGAAGCCCTACTCGCTCGCCCAGCTTGCCGCCAGAGTGCGGGAAGTCCTCGATGCGAGGACGGATCGGAACGGTAGCGCCGCAACCGGGTGACTGTTCGCGCGGCTCTTCCGCATGTCGCTTCAGGTTTTCGCTATCGTTTGCGGGAACCAGCCTCCGCCTAGCTCGAGGAATGCCCCGTGGCTCTGCCTCTTCGCTCGCTGACTCCGGCGCCACCGGATCCGATACTCGGCCTCTCAGAGTCCTTCAAGGCGGATACTCGTCCGGAGAAGGTCAACCTTTCGGTCGGCGTTTACGTCAACGATTCCGGGGTAACACCGGTAATCCCCTCCGTCCTCGAGGCGGAGCGGCGGCTCCTCGAGAAGGCGGGATCGAAAGGCTACCTGCCGATCGACGGCCGGCCCGGCTTCAAGGCGGCGGTTCGGGACCTGATCTTCGGCGCCGAACACGAGATCGTCACCAGCGGCCGATCCGCGACGGCCCAGACTCCGGGGGGCACTGGCGCCCTGCGCGTCGCTGCCGACTTTCTGCTCCAGGCCGGCGCCTCGAAGACGATCTGGCTGAGTGAACCGACCTGGCCAAACCACCCGCAGCTATTCACGCTGGCCGGCTTCGTGCTGCGAACCTACCCATACCTCGATGAATCCGGTCGCCAGGTTGACCTGCACAAGATGCTGGGCGCCCTCCGCTCCGCAGTGCCTGGTGACGTGGTCCTGCTTCACGGCTCGTGCCACAACCCGAGCGGCGTCGATCCCGATCAGGAGACATGGGCCGCGATCGGCGAAATCGTCGTCGAACGCGAGCTGCTGCCGGTCGTGGACTTCGCCTACCAGGGCTTCGGCTTCGGGTTGCGTGAGGACGCGGACTGGCTGGCCGGCCTGGCGCGCCCTGGCCTCGAGTTCCTGGTTTGCTCGAGCTACTCGAAGAACTTCGCTCTCTACAACGAACGCGTTGGCGCGCTGACCATCGTCGCCGCCGACCCGAGTCGGGCCGCCTCGGCGCTGAGCCACCTCAAGATCGCGATCCGCGCTAACTACTCGAACCCGCCGGCACACGGCGGCGACATCGTGGAAACGATCCTGATGGACCCGACCCTGCGGGCCCAGTGGGAAGTGGACCTGGCCGTGATGCGAAACCGGATCCTTGGCAATCGGGCGGCTCTCGTCGACGCGCTCGTGGCCGCCGAAGTGCCGGGCATGTGGGAGCCGATCCGCCGCCAGCGCGGCATGTTCGCTCTGCTCGGGCTGTCGGCCGCCCAGGTCGCCCGTCTCCGCGACGAGTTCGGGGTGTACGTCGTCGGCAAGGGTCGCATCAACGTCGCCGGCCTGACCCCGGCCAACCTGCCCCACGTCGTCGCGTCCGTCAAGGCGGTCATCGAGGGTTAGTCGCCGGCCGGCTCGGCACCTGCGCGCCGCGCTCGGAGAACGTTCCTGGCGGAGGCAGGCACAACGTCCCGGGGTCGATCCCCCAGTTGCGACGGTCGTCTGCCCGTAGGGCTCGGAACCGCAACGCCAATTTCGACGTCTGGCGGTTAGTCAGAACAAACCGATACAGTTGGGGATAGCCATGAAGACACGTGACGCCCATCCATCACTAGTCCTGAGCGCTCGGCCCGTCGGCGCTCTGCTCGTGGCGGCCCTGGCGCTGGCCGGCTGCGTGACCTCCGGGACGTCCGGCGCGACCTCATCGGCCGGCTCAGGCTCGCCCGCGGCTTCGGCTGCGCTGGCGACCCCCGCAGGCTCCTCGTCGGCCGCCGGCTTCTACCTGCGGGCGTCGCAGACCCAGGCCCTGGCGCCCCAGTACACCTTCGGCTCGCTGCCGGCCGTGACCATTGCCGGCGGCATGTACCTGGACGGCATGGTCGCCATCCCGATGATCTACCCCGGTCCCATTTACATCGGGCTGTCGGAGCGGTCTATCAGCGCCGCGGGCATCGACCAGATCGTGGCCGAGGCGCGCAAGGACGGCCTGCTCGGCGAGAAGTCGGACTTCATCGACAACCCGATGCCCGGCTCGATTACGGCCCACATTCAGCTCGTGGTGGACGGGGTTACGCACGATCTGACCGGCCCGCTGCCGTCGGACGCGACTGAGACGCCCGGCACCCCTGGGTCGTCCGCCGCATTCATCGCGTTCTGGAACCGGATCGGAACACTCGACACCTGGCTGAGCGCCGACCTGGGCGAGAGCACGCCGTATACCCCGACGAGCATCGCGATCATGTTGACTCCGCCCGTGGACTCCTCGGGCGGCATTGCGCCCGTCGAGAAGACCTGGCCGCTGCCGGGAACCCTGGCCACGTTCGGCTCCCCGATGGGCGTGGCGGGATATCGCTGCGCGACTATTTCGGGCGCGGAACTGGCGACGCTCCTCCCGGCCGTCCAAGCCGCGAACGCGCTGACCGTCTTCGTGGACTCGACGAACGCGAAGATGTCGGCCAAGGTCGAGGTGCTCGTTCCCGGCGACGCGGGACCCTGCGGCGCGGCCCAGTAGCTGGCGCCGGGTCGCCGCCCGGCGCTTCGCGGCACCCCCCTGACCGGGTTGCCGTTTGTAGGCCGAACGGCTGTTGCATCGGCCATATGCAGGGTCAATGCTGACCCAATGAGACAGCTTCCGCGCTCGGTCAAGGACCTCCGCCCTTCCGGCATCCAGCACGTTCCGTTCCGTGGCGCCGACCTTCTCGAGCGACCCCTGTTGAACAAGGACACGGGGTTCGACGACAGCGAACGTGATGTCTTCGGCCTGCGCGGCCTGCTCCCGCCGCGCTCGTCCGAGATCGAGCAGCAGGTCAGCCTCGAGCTCGAGCACATCCGTTGCAAGAGCGACGACCTCGAGCGCTACATCGGCCTGGCGGCCCTGCAGGATCGCAACGAAACCCTGTTCTACCGGGTCCTCCTCGAGAACCTCGAGGAGTTCATGCCGATCGTCTACACGCCCACCGTCGGTCGGGCGTGCCAGACCTTCAGCCACATCATGCGGCGACCGCGAGGCCTGTGGATCACCCCGGCCGATATCGATCGCATCCCCGACCTGCTCTGCAACGCCCGGACCGAGTCGACCGGCGCCGGCTCCGCAGTCGACGACATCCGACTGATCGTGGCAACCGACAACGAACGGATCCTGGGCCTGGGCGACCAGGGCGCAGGAGGAATGGGGATCCCGGTCGGGAAGCTGGCCCTGTACACCGCAGGTGCGGGCATCTACCCGGCCCATACGCTGCCGGTGTCGCTCGACGTGGGGACGGACAACGAAGAGCTGCTGGCCGACCCGATTTACATCGGCCACCGTCAGCGGCGGCTGCGCGGCGCGGAGTACGACGACTTCATCGAGGCCTTCGTCACCGCGATCCAGGACGTATGTCCGCGGGCAGTGCTGCAGTGGGAAGACTTCAAGCAGCACAACGCCATCCGGATTCTGGATCGCTACCGACACAGGCTCACGAGCTTCAACGACGACATTCAGGGCACGGGCGCGGTCGTCCTGGCCGGCATCCTGGCTGCCGTCCGAGTCCTCGGCCGACCGCTCGCGGAACAACGCTTCGTGTTCCTCGGAGCGGGTGCGGCAGGGACGGGAATCGCCCGCATGATCCGAGCCGCGCTGGTCGCCCAGGGCGCCGACGGGCCGACTGTCAAGCGGGCCATCGTCACGGCTGACACGAAGGGTCTCGTCTTTGCCGCTCGCGACGAGCTCGACGACGACAAGCGAGAGTTCGCCCTCGGGCCGGACGAGCTGGCCGCATACGGACTCGGTGGCCTCAACCCGAGCGATCGGCGCGACTTCGAAGCCGTGGTCGCCGCGGTAAAGCCCACGATGCTCATCGGCACCAGCGGCGTGCCTGGTGCGTTCACGGAGACGGCAATCCGCAAGATGGCGGCCCACGTCGAGCGGCCGGTCGTCTTCCCCTTGTCGAACCCAACAGCCAAGACCGAGGCCGTTCCGACCGACATCATGGCCTGGACGGGCGGCCGGGCCTTGATCGCCACGGGCAGCCCGTTCGAACCGGTCGTCGTGGACGGAACCAGCCATGTGATCGGGCAGGCCAACAACGTATTCATATTCCCGGGGATGGGCCTTGGGGCGATCGTCGCCGAGGCTCGCGAGATCACCGACGAGATGTTCCTGCTGGCCGCTGGGACACTGGCCGAGATGGTCTCGCCCGAACGGCTGGCGGCGGGAGCGCTCTATCCTGCGATCTCCGAGCTGCGCGAAGTTTCCCGCCAGATTGCGGCGAAGGTGGTTTGCCAGAGCCGAGACTGCGGGGTCGGGCGACTGTACCGTGACGAGGAGGTCATGGACGCGGTCGACTCGGCGATCTGGTTCCCGGCATACCTCCCGTATCGGCCTGCGGAGTAGCGGGCTCGACGCCACCGCGACGCCCGAAGAACCCGCCGCCATCCCCGCATCGGTGCCCCAGGAATAGACCGTTGACCGCCGTGTTACGCGGGAGTAGGTTCGGGTCGTTGCAGGTCCCCACCACTGCCTGAGGGCAACAGGACCTCCGGCGGTGTTCTCCAGCTGCTCCCCTCGCAGGATCCGTTGTCGCTGACGGAGCGGGGCACCGAGCTCTTCCTGCCGGTGTTCGTGCCGCAGGTGCAGATCGGGGGCGTAACCCTCAAGCACACTCCTCGCGATGCGCTGCGGTCCTGCGGGCAAGATCGGCGGCCCGTGGCAGAATGGCCCAAACGGCTCCCAGGTGGGCAGAGGTCGGTCGACTTTGACGGTCGAAGGATATGCCGCGTAGCAGGTGTGTGGCCGCTCGGCCGCTCGCCGCAGCCGCCTTCGCCCGTCCCCCTGACCGTCCAGCACCGATCGAGCTCTCGGATCCCACGGCCTGGGGCCTCAGGTTGGGTAGCCGGATCGTCCGGAGAGGTCGAGATGCTTGTCGGTGTACCCCGCGAGATCAAGGACAACGAGTTTCGTGTTGGCCTGACCCCAAGCGCCGTGCGTGAGCTGGTCGCGCACGGACACCAGGTTATCGTCCAGGCCGGCTGCGGCGAGACGATCGACCTTGACGACGACCGCTATCGAGCCGCCGGCGCGGAGATGGTCTCCGACGCCGCCGCGATATACGGTCGCGCCGATCTTGTCGTCAAGGTGAAGGAGCCGCAGCCCACCGAGATCGCGATGCTTCGCGAGGGTCAGATCCTTTTCACCTACCTCCATCTCGCCCCGGACCGCGTTCAGACCGAGGGTCTCATCAAGTCCGGCTGCATTGCGATCGCCTACGAGACCGTCACCGACGAACGCGGCGGACTGCCCCTGCTCGCCCCGATGAGCGAGGTCGCGGGCCGGATGTCGATACAGGCCGGTGCGCACGCCCTCGAGCGCGAAGCCGGCGGGCGAGGAGTCCTTCTCGGCGGCGTCCCCGGGGTCGCGCCCGCGAAGGTCGTGGTCCTGGGCGGCGGTGTCGTGGGCATGAACGCGCTGCGGATGGCACTTGGTCTCGAGGCCGATGTCACGGTCATCGACAAGTCGCTGCCACGCCTCAAAGAGCTCGACCTGGCCTTTGCCCCGGCGCTGAAGACGCGTTACGCGACGACGGATGTAATCGAGGAGAGCGTTCTGACCGCGGATCTGGTAATCGGCGCCGTGCTGACGCCGGGCGGCACCGCTCCACGGCTCGTCACGCGCGAAATGGTCCGGAGCATGCGTCGGGGCACGGTCGTGGTTGACGTTTCGATCGACCAGGGCGGCTGCTTCGAGACGTCGCGGCCGACGACCCACTCGAACCCAACCTATGTCGTCGATGGCGTGGTGCACTACTGCGTCACCAACATGCCCGGCGCAGTCGCCCGGACGTCGACGTTCGCCCTCAACAACGCCACTCTGCCGTTCACGCTCGCCCTCGCCGACAACGGCTATCGCAATGCAATGGCGATCGACTGCCACCTCCGCGATGGACTCAATGTCATTGCCGGCAAGGTCACGCACCAGGCCGTTGCCGCCGCCCACGGTCTCGAGTTCGTGCCGCCGGAGACGGCACTCGGGCTCTAGTCGATGCGCTTCGACCTCTATCTCGAGTCGGGTCCGCAGCACCGCAAGACCTGGGTCTATGTGCCGAGTCTGCCCGGCTGCAGCACCGTCGGTAGCACGACCGAGCAGGCGATCGAGAACGCGCGGGCAGCAATCTTCGATCGGATCGGCTTCTTGCGACGCCACGGCGAGCAGGTGGCCGATCCCGAGCCAATCGAGCTGGTCGTAGTCGACCACGTGATCGAGCGCAAGGTCCTGGGCTTTGGCCAGCAGGTCTTCGCCACCGATCGAGAGCCGCTCACGCCCGCGGAGTTGGCTCGTCAGCTCCGATGGGCCGAGTGGGCCCGCGAGGAGCTGATTGCAGCCGCTCGAGCGCAGCCAGGTGAGATCAGCCTCAAGCCGGCGACAGGCCGATCTGCGGCCGAGATCCTGTCCCACGTCGCCGGCGCGGAGTGGGCTTACGTCAGCTCCACGCTGGGGACGCTACCCGGCGCGAGCCAGGCAATCGGGGCCATCGAACGCGCCGGCGACGATCCGTGGGCCGCACTCGTCGCGGAGCGGCGGACCCTGATGACTCGCCTCACGGCCATGACCGCGGACGAGCTGAGTCGCGTAACCGAGCGCGAAGGCAAGCCGCCGCGAACCGCTCGCCGCATGCTCAGACGCCTCCTAGAACACGAGTGGGAGCACGTTCTGGAACTGCGGAGCCGCATCCAGCCCTGAGCCTCGCGCGGCGCCTGGCCGCCGCAGCCGCGCGATCTGCGAGGGACGAGCTGGTCCGTACCTGCTCCTCGGCGCCTACCGTGAGCCGGTGGACCGCCATTTCAGCGGAGTACAATCCGACGAAGAGGGGACAGGAACGCGCCCACGATGGCGTTCTGTCGCCCAGACGAGGTCGAAGGAGTAGGAATGTCAGTCTCTTATGCGGGTCGCCTCGGGAGGCCCCGCCGATGGCTCAGTCGCCTCGGCGTAGTCGCAGTCGTCGTCCTGGTGGCGGCGTGCGGAAGCTCCAACGCCACGGGCACACCCGTTGCCAGCAGCGGCGCCAGCAGTGGCGCCAGCACAGCAGCCTCAGCGTCGGCCGCGTCCGGCAAGGCCTGGATGGACGCTACCAAGTCGGTCGACGATCGCGTGGCGGCGCTGCTCTCTCAGATGACGCTGGCCGAGAAGATCGGCCAGATGACCCAGATCCAGAACAAGATCGATCCCAGCATCGTCACCCAGTTCGCCCTCGGGTCCATCCTGAGCGGCGGCGGCGGAGCGCCAGCGGCCGGCAACACCCTCCAGGCCTGGTACGACATGGTCAACGGCTATCAGCAGGCTGCCCTCGGGACCCGCCTGGGCATACCCATGCTCTACGGCATCGATGCCGTGCACGGCAACAACAACGTCTTCGGCGCCACGATCTTCCCCCACAACGTGGGCATGGGCGCAACCCACGACCCGGCGCTAGTCACCAAGGAATGCGCCGCGGTTGCCCAGGAGATGAACGCGGTCGGCATCCGATGGACCTTTGGCCCGGTGATTGCCGTCCCGCAGGACATTCGATGGGGACGTACCTACGAGGGCTACAGCGAGAACACGGACCTGGTCTCGCAGCTGGGCACGGCCTGCGTCCAGGGCTTTCAGGGTTCCAGCCTCTCGGCTGCTGACACGGCCGCGGCCACCCTCAAGCACTTCATCGGCGACGGCGGCACGGCCTATGGGAGTTCGCATACCTCCAACTACATCCTCGACCAGGGTGTCGACCCGATGGACGAGGCCACGCTCCTCAAGCTCTTCCTGCCGCCGTACCAGGCTGCGGTCAAGGCCGGCGCTCGCATCGTCATGACCTCCTACTCGAGCACGACTGCCGGCAAGGTCCACGGCGACAAGCATCTGATCACCGACATCCTCAAGACCCAGCTCGCCTTCACGGGTTTCGTCGTGTCCGACTGGGGAGGCGTCGACCAGGTCGTGCCGGGCGACTACGCCAAGTCCGTGGCTCAGTCGATCAACGCCGGCATCGACATGGTCATGGTGCCCGATGACTACATGAAGTTCATCACTACGATGACCTCGCTCGTTCAGGGCGGGACGATCCCGCAGTCTCGCATCGATGATGCGGTCAGCCGCATCCTCCGCGTCAAGTTCGAGATGGGCCTCTTCGAGAATCCCATGCCGGCCGCAGGCAAGCTCGATGAAGTTGGCTCGGCCGCGAATCGCGCGCTCGCCAGCCAGGCAGTCTCCGAGTCGGCCGTCCTGCTCAAGACCAGCGCCAACGTCCTGCCGATCGCCAGCACGGGCCAGAAGGTCCTCCTGTCCGGCCAGGGTGCGGACGACATCGGCGTCGCGTCGGGTGGTTGGACGATCTCCTGGCAAGGCGCGCCCGGCCCAATCGAGTCGGGCACGACCCTAAAGGGAGCCCTCGCCTCCAAGCTGGGCGACAACCTCATCTACGCCCCGAGCGGCGCATTCGCCGACGGCACAAAGGCCGACGTCGGGGTAGTCGTCGTCTCTGAGCAGCCCTATGCCGAAGGCGTCGGCGATTCGTCGACACTCCAGCTGCCCGCAAACGATCTTGCCCTTATCGCGAAGATGCGGCCGCTGGTGACCAAGCTCGTCGTCGTGGTCATCTCGGGCCGGCCGATGCTCCTGGACGATTTCTCGTCCGCGGACGCCGTTGTCGCGGCCTGGCTTCCGGGAACGGAGGCCGAAGGTCTCGCTGACGTGCTGCTCGGCGCAAAGCCGTTTGTCGGGACCACGCCGTACACGTGGCCCAAGACTGTGACGGACGCACCTCGGGTCGGCAAGACCGCGTGCGACGGTGCCGTCTACCCGGTCGGCTACGGCCTGGACGCCACGGGCAAGCTGCTCGGCCCTGCCGCCTGCTGACCCCGCGGCGACCCAAGGGTCGCACCCACGCTGTAACTATCGAAGCCGGCGCCATTGGCGCCGGCTTCGATATTCGATGCTCGAGCTATCTGACTTTGGCCGCAGGTCGGTCAGGCTCCCAGGACGACGCGGGCGATCTCGGGATCGATCTCTTCGGACAGGATGGCTGCCAATCGATCGGTTGCCCGCTGGGCAAGCGGGCTACCCATGGTGAAGCGCGCATTCGGTTGAATGAGGTCGAGGTCCTCGATCCGCGACTGGCTGAACCGGGCTCGGTGGCGCTCGCAGCAGTTGACGGTGATGTCGTCTTCGCTCTCGATGCCGTGGCCGGTGATGTAGACGTGGCCGACTTTGGCGATGACTTCCACGGGGCCCGTGCCGTTGGCATAGAAGCCGATCGGACGGACGGCGTCGGGCCCGAGCCAGCTCATGAGAGCGGCGACGAGCACGGCGGACGCCTTGGCTTCGTGCCAGCCATCGCCTCGTACGATCTGGGCGACGGCGCGGCCAATTACCGCGGCCTCCTCGTTGACGAGGACAGCCCGGAACTCGCGGTTAAGCGAGGTTGCCGCCTGGGTTAGGCCCCTGACGGTCGTGACATTCTGCGGACGATCGGGCTGATCCAACGTTGCTCTCATGATTGCGGCCGTGTGCGATAACACGTTAGACGAGCCTGGCGGGGCGTCAAGACCAGCCTTACGGCCCACCCTATCAGTACTTTTGGGTTGGCGCGAGTGGCCCTCCGGTCTTGTGCCCCCGTTGCCCTGCGGCAACCCCCGCTCGTGCCTTGGCGGCGGCCATTCGGGGCGAGAATGCCAGCCACGGTGCCGGTATGCAACGCCCCAGGACCGTCCAGGCGCCTCTGTCGGCGTTGCGTCACGGCCAGCCAATCTAGCCGGCGGAGGCCAGCGCATGAGCCACGACGGCCTGAGCCTCGCCCAGGATCCGGTCCAGGTGCTGCTCTCCCAGGAAGCTCTCGGCGTAGACCTTGTACACGTCTTCAGTTCCGGACGGCCGGGCGGCGAACCAGCCGTGCTCGGTCGTGACCTTGACTCCACCAATGGGCTCGTCGTTGCCCGGGGCACGCGTCAGAACTGACTCGATCGGCTCGCCCGCCAGCTGCGAGGCCCGGATCTGCGCCGGCGAGAGTCTGGCCAGGATGGCCTTCTGCTCGCGGGTAGCAGGGGCATCGACGCGACGATAGGCCGGCGTTCCGAACCTGGCGGTGAGGGCGTCGTAGGCGACGGCCGGGTTTACGCCCGTGGTGGCGGTCAACTCCGCAGCCAGCAGGCAGGCGATGAGACCGTCCTTGTCGGTCGTCCAAACCGTGCCGTCGCGCCGCAGGAACGATGCCCCGGCGCTCTCCTCGCCGCCGAAACCGAGCGACCCGTCGACCAAGCCGGCGACGAACCACTTGAAGCCGACCGGCACCTCGAGCAGCTTCCGATGCAGCTCGGTTGCGACGCGGTCGAGCATGCTCGTCGAGACGAGTGTCTTGCCGACGGCGACGTCCGGTCTCCAGCCGCGGTTTCGATACAGATACGCCACCGCCGCCGAGAGGAAGTGGTTCGGGTTCATCAGCCCCGCGGCCCCAGCCACGATGCCGTGGCGATCCGCGTCGGTGTCGTTGGCGAAGGCAACGTCGAAGCGGTCCTTCAGGGCCACCAACCGGGCCATCGCGTACGGTGACGACGGGTCCATGCGAATTCGGCCGTCCCAATCCACGGTCATGAAGCCGAACTGCGGATCCACGACCTCATTGGTGACGGTCAGATCGAGGTGGTAGCGGTCGCGGATGGCGGCCCAATAGCCGACACTGGCGCCGCCCAGCGGGTCGACGCCGAGCTTGAGGCCGGCGGCCCTGATGGTCTCCATGTCGATGACGCGGGCCAGGTCGGCAACGTAGACGCCCATGAAGTCGTATCGGCCGGCCGTGGTGATGGCGCGCTCGTAGGGCACGCGGTCGACGCCTTTCAGGCCCGCCCGCAGGAGATCGTTGGCGTCGCCCTGGATAGCGTTCGTCACGTCCGTGTCGGCCGGACCGCCGTTGGGTGGGTTGTACTTGAACCCGCCGTCCTCGGGCGGGTTGTGCGAGGGCGTTACGACGATCCCGTCGGCGAGCCCCTCGGTCCGGTCGCGGTTGTAGGTCAGGATGGCGTGCGAAATCGACGGGGTCGGCGTCAGACCGCCCGCACTGTCGATCAGCACGGAAACACCGCCGGCGACCAGCACTTCGAGGGCCGAGCGCGTGGCGGGTTCGGACAGGGCGTGGCTGTCCTTGCCCAGGAAGAGCGGCCCGGTGATCCCCTTGCTCTTGCGGTAGCGGCAGATGGCCTGACTCGTGGCGAGGATGTGGTCCTCATTGAACGAGCCGTTGAGCGACGACCCGCGGTGCCCGGACGTGCCAAAGGCCACCGCCTGGGCGGGCAAGTTCGGGTCGGGGTGAATGTCGTAGTAGGCGCCGATCAGCCGGTCGACGTCGACCAGCATGGATGGCTCCGCCGGCTTTCCTGCTCGCTCGCTGGCTGTCACGACGAATGGGCCTCCTGCTGACGACCTTGTCGCTCGAATGATGGCGCTCCGACGGCGCCATGAACAGGCCGGGCCGGCGCGCGGGCCGTGCCTTCGCTCAGTAGGGCAGCGTGATCGTCGAGGCCCTGCCGGCTTCGCCGAGGAGAGGCAGACCCCAGGCCAGCTCGATCGTCCGGAGCATGGAGTAGTGCGTGGCTGGACCAGTGAAACTGGAGGCAGGCTTCATCCCGGGACTGACGACGATCGTGGCGATGTGGCCGCCGCCCTGATCGTTGCTGGAGCCCTCGTCCCAGGTGATGAACAGGACCGACCTCGCGAATGCCGGCGAGTCGACTATCTCCGGCACGAACACCTTGAGGAACGCGTCCCCGGCCCCCGTGGAGCTGCTGTGCATGTCGTTGATTTCGTTGGGGATGATCATCTCGAAGTCCGACGTCGCGGGGTCGAAGCCGGCCAGCTTGGTGATGTTGGCGCAGCGGGCGGGGCTGCCGCTGATCGAGGTGTAGCTGATGGCAGGGTTGTGCTTGCGCACGTAGTCGCCGGCGGCTCCGGTTCCGTCGCTGACGACATCAGCGATATAGGGCCTGTAGCAGTTGCCCGGGTAACCCTGGGCGTAGACATGCCACGACCGACCGGAGGCCTCGATCTGGTCGAACAGGTTCGGAACGGTGAGGTCATAGGAGCCGTCGGTGCTCGTGCCCTGCAGGCCGCCCGAAGTGAGGGCGATGTAGTTGGGCTCCGACGGGTGCGTCTCGGCGTACAGGTTCGTGACCTGGCCGTAGTGGGCGATCAGCGAGTTGATGTATGGCGCCGAGCTCGAGCCGACGATGCTGCCGTACTCCTTGTTCTCCATGATGATCACGTAGATGTGGTTGAAGACGGGCAGGCCCGAGGCTGGCGTCGGCGATGCGGTGAGCGTGAGCGATGCGGTTGGCGTCGGCGAAGCGGTCCGCGTCGGGGACGGCGTGGCCACGGCCGTAGGTGGGGCGGCAGAGGCGGTGACCAAGGACGATCCACACGCCGCGGTGGCGAGGGCGACGCTGAGGGCGCAGAGCGCCCATCTGGTACCGGCAGCTCTCCTCACGCCAGAACTCAGGAGCGACCTGGGTGGATCGATCGAAACTAGCACGGTCCCAGTATCACTCGGAGCGGCAAGCCCGCCTGCTCCGGCAGACGCAGTATCGTGACGTCCACTAGCCCTTTCGGTGGCCTCGTCTCTCCGAAGGGGCGCCATTGGCCGGTTGACGTCTCCGCCTGCCGACAGGAGGGAAGCTATGAATGACCTCTCAGGCCACGCGGCGGAACGAGTTCGGCCGCTTGTCCGAGTCCGCCAGGTCCGCGACTTCCTCGACAGGCAGGTTTCCCGGACCGAACTCGACGCCATCGTCGACGTCGCCCGTTGGTCGGGCAGCAGCAGCAATTCCCAGCCGTGGCGGTTCATCGTGCTGAGCGACAGAGCCACGATCAAGCGCCTCGCCGACGCGGCCATGCCACAAACGCGTGGTCTTCAGACGGCCCCGGCCGCTGTCGTCATCGCCCTGCCTGACGAGCAGGGTCAGGCCGTCTCGCACGCCTATGACGAAGGGCGGGCAGCAGAACGGATCCTGATCGCCGCATCCAGTCTCGGTTTGGCGGCGGGGATCAGCTGGGTGTTGCCGGCCAACCGCGAGAAGGTCGGCGAGATCCTCGGTCTACCGCCGGGCTGGTTCGTGCGCACCATCGTGGCTGTCGGCCATCCGAGCGAGGCCGGTCTTCGGCCCAAGGCGGCGCCGGGTCAGGCGCGGCTGCCCCGCAACGAAGTCGTCTTCGAAGAGAAGTGGCCGCAGGGCTGAGCCTGCGGCCGCAAATCGCCAGTTTGGCGAGTGCGCCGGTTCTACTCGGCGACGCCCGCCGCCGAACCGCTTGGCGAAGCCTGTAGACCAGCTCGAGCGGCTTGATCGGCGTGGAAATGGGTCCGAAGGGGATTCTCCTTGAGCGCCAGGAGGGCGACGAAGGAGAGCACCGCGGCCCCAACGCCGAGCCAGACCGAGTTGGCCACGGCGATCGAGAAGGCCTGATGGAAGCCGGCCGCGTAACCGGCCTGCAGTTGCGCCGGGATCTGCGCGAACGCGCTGATCGACCCACCGCCGACCGACGTCAGCTGGCCCGGGTCGAAGCCCGCGGGAGCGGTGGTCGGCACGGCCGATGCCGGCACCCCGGCGCCCACGATCGAGTCGTGGAGCAGACCCCAGGTCAGGTTGTTCCGGAAGAGGGTGAAGGCCACGGTTAGCCCGACGGATGTCCCGATTTGCCGGAAGAGCGTCAGATCGCTCGTCGCGGTGCCGAGACGATCGAACGGCACGTCGTTCTGGACGATCAGCGTGAAGATGGCCATCGTCGGGCCCACGCCGAGTCCCGTGAGCACCATCCAGAACCACAGGGCCGGCGCCGGGGTATCGGCTCGGAGATTCGAGAACAGCGCCAGGCCCGCTGTCATCAGGATCAGCGCCACCAGGAGCAGTGTCTTGTAGCGCCCGGTGCGGCTGACGAGCTGACCGGCCAGGATCGAGCTGAAGATCAACCCGATCAGGAACGGGAAGAGCAGGTAGCCCGAAGCCGTCGTGCTCGCTCCCTGGACAACCTGGAACCAGAGCGGCAGGAAGATGATCAGGACCGAGAAGCCGAAGACCGCGAAGAACGTGGCGATCACCGAGACCGCGAAGGTCCGGTTGCGGAAAAGGTCGAGCGGGATCATCGGGTCCGCGGCCCGGGCCTCGGCAATGATGAACGCCACCAGGAAGGCGAAGCCAACGGCGAACCAGCCGATCACGTACGGATCGCCCCAGTTGCCGTTCTCGGCCAGGGTCAGCGCCACCAGGACCGGCACGATGGCACCGACGAAGGTGGTAACGCCCGCGAAGTCGAGCGTGAAATGAGCGTCCGCGGGGTGGACCATCGGCAGCAGTCGGCCGATCAGGTACAGCGAAATCAGCCCGACCGGAATGTTCACGAAGAAGATCCAGTGCCAGCTGATGTTATCCGTTAACACGCCCCCGAGGAACGGCCCGACCAGGAAGGCGACGCCGAAGACGGCGCCGAAGAGACCCTGATATTTGCCTCGCTCGGCCGGGGTGAAGAGGTCGCCGATCACCGCCAGCGAGATGGGGAAGAGCGCTCCGGCGCCCAGGCCCTGGACGCCCCGGAACAGGATCAACTGCCACATGGTCTGGCTCAGGCCGGACAGGACCGATCCAATCAGGAACAGGACTATGCCGATCAGCAGCATGGGCTTGCGACCGAAGAAGTCGGACAGCTTGCCGTAAACCGGGATCGCCGCGGTGCTCGTGACCAGGTAGGCGGTCACGACCCAGGTGTAGAAGTCGGCGCCGTTCAGCTGCGTCGAAATCTTCGGCAGGACCGGACCGACGATTGTCTGGTCGAGTGCGCCGAGGAAAAGGGCCAGCAAGATGGCGCCCAGAATTTCGAATCGGGCGCGAGGGTTGACCTCGATCGCGGCGTGCGCCGGCGCGCTGCTGGCGATCTGCGATGCCATAGGGTCTCCTTGCGATGCAAGATTTCTGCGGATCGATCAGTTGGTCGGAGGCAGGCCGCCAACCTCGTTCTCAGCGATCGTGGTTTGTGCAGGATTTGTGAACTCGCGCCCATAAGGTCGTGAGTTCCGGCAACTCCGTCCGTGCGTCGCCGCCGCGCGGGCCGACGTAGCCTTCCCGGGCCTCCGGGCGGAATGCGGAGCAGGGACGGTATGTATACAGGAATCCGCGATTCGGTGCCAGCGCAGGACCGGCCGATGCACCCTCCGGAGCCGAGTTCAGACGCTCGGATTGGACCTACTCGACCCGCCGCGCCACGAACTCCACCAGGTGGAAGTGGTGCGGCTCTCCGAGGGCCGTAGGGCGGTCGTCCTCCTCGACCGACCAGTGCTCGATCTCGAAGCCTGCCAGCTCGTCCTTGATGCGATCAGGCGGCAGGCAGGTCATCGTTGAATCGGTTGCCGACCCGTCGTGGTCGCCGAAGAGCATGGCCGCGAACCGAGATCCAGGGTCGAGGGCGGCGACGATCCGCCTCCAGGTCGGGAAGAACGTATCCGGAGCCAGAAAAGGCAGGCACAGACTGGCGTTGACCAGGTCGCACCGAGGGATCGCGACCGTTGCCAGATCTTCGACATGTATCTGGAGGCGAGCCCGAAGATGCGGCTCGACCGCCGCCTCGAGGGCGACTCGGGCCGCCGGCTCGCGATCCACGGCCAGAACCCGCCAGCCGGCCCGAAGCAGTTCACGCGCGTCGCGTCCCGCGCCGCAGCCAAGGTCCACTGCGAACCGGGGTTCGAGTCCGTCGCGTCCGCTTCGGCCCGGATCGGCCGCCGGCGCGTCCTCCTTGCGGAACCTGTCGATGGCGAAGCGAACCGTCGGCCAGGCCGGTCGTTCGACCGTAACCGCGTAGTAGTCGGACCAGTGCTCCGAGTCGGCGCCCATGTGGTCAAGATTAGCCCGATGGCGAGGTCCCGACCGCGTGGCCCGGATCCCGACCGCGTGGCCCGGATCCCGACCGCGTGGCCCGGATCCCGACCGCGTAGGCCGGCTCGCGCTCAGACGAAGGCCGCCGCGGCGTAGCCCACGGTCCGGCGGGGATCGCCCCCGGCGTCGGCCGAGGTGGCGGCCCCCAGCAAGATGCCGCGCGTGGCACCCATCTCGGTGAGCGCGACGAGAGCGACCCGCACGGGGTCGATGCCGCACAGCCCGCACACGAGTCCCGGCCGATTGGCCCGCAGCACGCTTGCCTCGGCCGCGCGGAGAGCCTCGGCATCCAATCTCAGCAGCGGTTCCAGCAGCGCGGCGTCCGTGGCCTCGCAGATCGCGGCGGGCGGGTAGTGGGCCATGTCTGAACTGGCCACGAGCAGGACGCGGTCGCCGGCGGCGCGCCTCTCCGCCAGCAGTCGGCCGAGCATCACTCCCGCCTCGGCGTGACGAGTCAGTCGCGGGCTGACCGCCAGCGGCACGATCTTCGCCGCGGGGCAGGCCGCCGCCAGCAACGGCAGCTGGACTTCGAGCGAATGCTCGGTCAGGTGAGCGGCGTCGTCCGGCGCAAACGGCGAGCCCAGGGCGGCGACTCGGGCCGCCAGGGCGTCATCGATCGCGACCTCGCCCAGAGGCGTCCGCCACGGTCCACCGGTCCAGACGCCGACGCCCGCGGCCGAGGCCTGGTGGTCCGTGCCCGCCAGGACGATCGTGGTTGGGTCTATCTCGCCGGCCATCGCCCAACCCAGGGCCGCGATCGGGCCCGAGTAGACGAGCCCCGCGTGCGGCACCAGCAGTCCGACCACCGCCTCGGGCAGGAGGCCGGCGGGACCGGGATCTCGCCGCGCGTCTGCGAGGAGCGTGGCCACGAGTGGGCTGAGCCGCCCGGGTTCGGCGGGGTAGAAGCTGCCCGCGACCGCAGGCTGACGGGGCCGCCCGCTCACGTCGGGTTTCCCGCGTCGGCCGGCTCGCTCGCCGGCGTCCCGAAGTCCGCCAGCCCAACCCCCGCCAGAGCGTGCCCGCAACGCGCGCAGCGGCCGCCGACCAGAGTCGCTTCGGGTCTGGCCGTAAAGCCGCGACGCCGGATCAGCCGCTCGCCGCAGCCGGCGCAACGGGTGTCCTCGTCTCCGTCGACGAGATTGCCCGAATACACGTGGCCAAGGCCCGCGCCACGGCCTATCTCGACGGCCCGTTCGATGGTGGAAACCGGGGTGGGGTCGAGGTCGGTCAGGCGGTACGCGGGGAAGAAGCGACTCACGTGCCAGGGCGTCTCGGGTCCCAGTTCGGCGGCGATCCAGCGCGCCAGGGCTGTCAAATCGTCGGGGTCGTCGTTGAGCCCCGGAATCAGGAGAGTCGTCACCTCGACCCAGATGCCGCGCTCTCGCATCCCCACCAGGGCGGCGAGTACCGGCGCGAGTCGAGCGCCGCAGGTGCGCCGGTAGAACCGATCGTCGAAGGACTTGAGGTCGACGTTTGCGGCCGCGACGAGCGGCCCCAGGAGATCGAGCGCCTCGGGCGTCTGATAGCCGTTGGTCACCAGGACGTTGGCCAGGCCGGCCTCGCGGGCGAGCCGAGCAGTCGCGAGAACGAACTCGATGAAGATGGTCGGCTCGGTGTAGGTGTAGGCGATGCTGCGCGATCCTGCCGCCAGCGCGGTTGCGACGACGTGGGCGGGCGTCATGGCGAAGGATCGAACCGCCAGGCCGTCGCGCTCTCCCTGGGCGATCTCCCAGTTCTGGCAGTGCTGGCAGTGGAAGTTGCAGCCTCGCGTTGCGATCGAGTAGGCCACGCTGCCCGGGTAGACGTGGAACAGCGGCTTCTTCTCGATCGGGTCGGCATTGGCCGCCACTACCCGCCCGAACACCAGTGTGACGAGCTTGCCGCCGCGGTTCTCGCGGACGCGGCAGATGCCGGCCCGGCCGGGTCTGATCAGGCAGCGATGGGCGCAGGCGATGCATCGAACGGCGCCATCGGCCTCCGCCACTGCCAGCATGGCGGGCGTGGCGGAGTCGCGAGACGGGTCGTGATGGGGCTCGAACGATCGCACGGGGGATGGCTCCTCGCCCTTCATGCTCGCCCTCGGAGTCAGTCGGGCACAGGGCCGAACGTCCCGAGGTGCCTCCCCGGACGAGGCGGTCCAACAAGACGCCATTGGACTCTGGCGTGAAGCCGTCACCGGCGTAGGCTCGTAGCCCGCCAGCAACGAGGCACAGAGTGAAGCCGCTCGACAAGTCGGACCAGCGTCAGCTCCTCGTCATCGCCCGTCGGTCGATCGAAGCGGCGATCCGCCGTGATGTGCCCGCAGGTCCCGTGACGGTTCCCCTCTCAGCCGGCCTGATCGAGCTGGCGGCGGCGTTTGTAACCATTCACGAGCGCGGCGAACTGCGGGGTTGCATCGGCCTGTTGCGCTTCGAAGTCCCGCTCTGGATCAACGTCCGAGATGCTGCCGCGGCCGCGGCGCTCGATGACCCCCGATTCCTGCCCGTCGACGCAGCGGAGCTGTCGGCTCTCGAACTCGAGGTGTCGGTGCTGGACCCGCCCGTCGAGCTGCCCGATCCAGCCGGCTTCGTGGCCGGGCGCCATGGCATCGTCGTCGAGAGCGGACTGCGCCGGGCCCTGCTGCTGCCCCAGGTCGCGACCGAGATGGGCTGGGACGAGACCCGGATGCTCGAGGCCGTGTGCCGCAAGGCGAATCTGCCCGGGGACGCCTGGCGGGACGCGTCGACTCGACTCTACGTCTTTGAGTCGACCTGCTTCGCCGAGGCCGATCTGGCGACCGAGCCGACGATCGGCTGATTCGTCGGCCGCCGATGGCCGCCCTTGGCCGCCATCGGTCGCCAATCGCAACGACCGACCCGCACCTCGCCGGCTTCAGAGTCGCTTCAGTTCGCAGGCCAACCATGAGCCTCGGTTCGAATCCGCAAGGTTTCGAAGAAGCGGCTCGCAGGAGGTTTCTCATGGTGTCCGACAAGCGGCGACTCGGCCGGCGCATCGCCGCTCCGGTCGCGTCCCTGGTCCTGGTGGTTGTAGTGGCGGCCTGTGCCTCGTCCGCTACCAATGGGACGATCGCTCGGGTGATCGCCGGCGCTCAGGCCTCGGCCACCCCGACCCTGGCGGCCAACGTTCCGGCGGTGCTCCCGGCGACAACGACAGCTCCCGCAACAACTCTGACTGCGGCAAATGGGTCTGCCCTGTCGCTGCAGGAGCAGATGGTCGCCGTCATCAAGCAGGTCGGCCCCTCGGTCGTGGAGATCCAGACCGACTCTGGTCTCGGCTCTGGCATCATCTACGATTCGCGGGGCGACATCGTCACCAACGCCCACGTCGTTGGGACATCGACGACCTTCACCGTCACCCTGTCTAACGGTCACACCTACCCCGCGACGCTGGTCGGCAGCTACGCTCCCGACGACATCGCCGTGATCAAGGTCACCGCTACAGGCCTGACGCCGGCGACGTTTGGCGACTCGTCGCAGCTTTCGGTCGGTGACTTCGTTCTGGCCATGGGCAACCCGCTCGGACTCCAGGCGAGCGTTACCGAAGGCATCGTCAGCGCCCTCGGCCGGCAGGTGAGCGAGCCGACCGGCAACGCCCTGCCCGACGCCATCCAGACCAGCGCGGCAATCAACCCCGGCAACAGCGGCGGCGCCCTGGTCGACCTGAATGGCCAGGTCGTCGGCATCCCGACCCTGGAGGCCACCGATCCGCAGATCGGCGGCAGCGCCCCAGGTATCGGCTTCGCCATCTCCAGCAACCGCGCCAAGCTGATCGCGGACCAGCTGATCGCCAGCGGCAAGGTGACCGCCTCCGGCCGCGCCTACATGGGCGTGCAACTGAATGACGGCACCAACGGGCCGGTCATCGTCCTCGTCCAGTCGGGCGGACCGGCGGACAAGGCCGGGCTCGTCGTCGGCGACCTCGTCCTCTCTGTCGACGGAACCCTGACGCCCGACAGCGCGACCCTCATCGAGGCTGTCGCAGCGCATCATCCCGGCGACTCAGTGAAGATCAAGGTCCAGCATCAGGACGGCACCACGGTCACGGTATCCGTGATCCTAGGCCAGCTGCCAAGCTGATCAGACCCGCCACCGGCGACGCCCGGTGAGCGGCCAAGGGACATCACGCGCTGGAGGCGGTCGGTTCGGCCGCCTCCAGCCTTGTCCCGAGCCGCGCGGCGCCACGAAGACTCTCCCTCCGGCGGCCAGGGCTCGTCGGCGTGGTGACGCCGTTTGCCCGGCGGTATAGTCAGCCCCGGCCCGCCACAACGTGGCGATGGCTGCGGGGGTGACCGCTTCGCCAGGACCTCCGGCGATCTGACGTGATCGAGGGCTCGCAATGGCAGCACAGCGACGGGCAGGGGCGCCGAACACACGAGCGGCGCGGATCAGCGGAGTCGCCTTTTCGGTCGGGGGCGCGGTCGTGGTCCTCGGCGGCGTCGCCTCGATCCTCGTCGGCCAGCCGGCCGCCGCCCACGATCTCGCACCGGTGACGGGACCGGAGGATCTGGTACAGCGCTTCGGGCAGATGGCCCCGATAGTGTCGGCGGCCATCGCGGCGGCGCTGGTCGTCATCGTGGCGGGCCTGCTGGGGCTTCGCCGGCTGCAGGCATCGGCCGCCTCGATGGAACTCATGGTCCTGGGGCTTGTCATCGTGTTCTCGATCGCGGGCGCGCTCGGCCGCGTCGGCCACGCGACTCATGGCGGCGTGATGGGTGCCGCGGTGGCCTGCCTGATGGGCGGCACGGCCGTGGTCGCGGGCGGCATCGTGGCCGTGCTCGGGCGCGAGTGAGGGCCGCGTAGTGGAGCGGCCGGATCCCGTCTCGCGTCGCCGCGGGCGCACTTTCGAGAGCGGCACCCTCCCCATCCTATTGATCGACGCCCTGGCCCTGCTGCTGGTCGTCGCATCGGGGCCCGCTGCGTTTCTGTATCTGGATTCCTCGCACCCAAGCCCGATTGTCGCTACGGCGCCGCCCGGGGCGCAGTCCAGCCCGACCGCCGCTCCTGGAGGCACCCCCGGACTCGGCGCCAGCTCGGTACCGGGGGCCTCGCTGCCAGCGGGATCCTCGGGCTCGGCCGCCGCCGGCCAATCCCCAAAGCTGGTCGTCGGCAACGGCACCTGGGCCCAGGTCGATCCGCTGCCTCAGGCGCTGTGGGCAACCGCCAGCGCGTCGCTGCGTGACGGCCGGATCATGGTCATCGGCGGGGCCACCGGCGAATCGAGCTTCGACGCCGTCGCCTCGGCCACGATGTTCGACCCGGCCACAAACCGCTGGAGCCCCGCGACCCCGATGCTTCAGCCCCGCGCGTATGCCATGGCCGTGACGCTGGCCGATGGCTCCGTCCTCGTGGCCGGCGGTTCGCGCAACGGGCAGCCACTGGACACGGCCGAGCGCTACTACCCCGGAAACGGGAGTTGGGTGGCGGCCGGCCGGCTCAATCTGCCTCGGACCCAGGGCACCCTGACGGTGCTCCAGGACGGGCGCGTCCTGGCGGCCGGAGGCGGCGTCGAGGGCACACCAGGGTGGACCTCTACCTCATCGACCGAAGTCTTCGACCCGAAGACCGGGGCCTGGTCGATTGGGGCTCCGATGGAGGTGGAGCGAGCCCGCCACACCGCCACCCTCCTGCCGGACGGCAGGGTCCTCGTCACGGGCGGAGCCACGACCTACCAGGGCGATGTGGGATCAGTTACGGCTACCGCCGAGCTGTACGACCCCAAGTCGAACTCGTGGCGGCATGCCGCATCGATGTCCACGCCACGCTACGTTCACGGCGCGGCGCTCCTGACCGACGGTCGTGTCCTCGTTGCGGGTGGCTGGTACGCGACCAGCAACACCGATCCCAGCCACGAGACAGCAGAGATCTACGACCCGGCCACGGACAGGTGGTCGGCCACGGCGTCGATGGCGGACGGACGAGCCGAATTCGGCCTGGTCAAGCTGCCCGACGGCCGTGTGCTGGCTGCCGGAGGCGACGACCCCGCCTACAAAGTGCAGGCCGGCAGCGAACTGTACGACCCGGTGTCCGGCTTCTGGCAGCCAATGGGCAACCTGGCTGCGCCGGTCATGTGGCCGGCCATCCAGGCCCTCCCGGACGGCCGGGTTCTCATGGCGAGTGGGGCCCTGGACGCACTGGCGGCGCACGTGACCGCGGTCTGCGAGATCTTCGCCCCGGCGCCCCGCTAGGCTCAACTCTGGGCTCGGGTCCTCAAATGGAACGGGCCCCCGGGCGAAGTCCGGAGGTCCGCAGTCTTGCAGCCCCGTGGCGCCTCCCGGAGCGTCTGCCCCGGGAGACCCGGAGTCGGCGTACTCTAGGCGGCGATGCATTTGCCCAGGCCCACACGTTGGCGGGCGTTCGCTTCGGCGCAATACCGCCCCTTTCAGGCGATCGCAATCGGCCAGGCCTTCACCGCGTCATACGCCTCGGACGCGCTCTTCGTACCGCTCCTGTTGTTCCTCGGCGCGCCCGCGGCGCTGGTCGTGGTCGTCGGCGCGGCTCCGGTCGGAGGCACGGCACTGCAGGTCTTCGCGCCCCAGATGCTGCGCCGCCTGAAGGGCAACCTGCGCCGCCTGACGCTGGTCCTGGCCCTCGCCGAGCTCCGCGGCTTCGTGCTCGCGGCGATCGTGGCCGGTATCGCTTCAGGGGCCATCGACGGCCTTGTTGGCATCGCGCTCATATCGGTGACCGTCGCCATCGGCCAGACGGTCGGCATCCTCTCGGCCTCGAACATCGGCCTCTGGACCGCGGTGGTGCTGCCGGACGCCGAGCGCCGTCTCGTCAGCCCGCGGATGACGGCGCTGGCCATGGCCCTCTCGACGGTGCTCCTTCTGCCTGCGGGGTCCGCCCTCGACGCCGGGACGAGGGCAATCGGGCTGTGGGCCTACTTCGCCTTCTTCGTCGTGAGCGGCATCGCCTCCACGCTGACGCCGCTGGCGGTGTCGCGGCTGCCTCATCCGGGGCGAGTGCTCGTGGCGGTGCAGCCAGTAGGGGACGACGACGTGCCGCCGGTGTTCAGGCGATTCACCGCCGTGAGTGTCATTGGGGCCGTCGGCCAGGGGCTCATCCCGTCCCTGTCACTGTATGCGCTCCGAGTTCTCGGGATGTCGGCCGGGTTCGCCGTGGCTCTCTCCGGGGTTGGGGCCGCCGGTGCTCTGGCGGGCTCGCTGCTGGCCGGCTCGTTCCTCCTCGGCGGCTCGTCCAGCCGCGTGCTGCGGGTCAGCTTCCTGTTTCGAGGCGTGGCGGGTCTCTGCTGCGCCGCGGCGATACCGTGGAATCCATTCGCGCCGGTGTTGCTCCTGGTCGGGGCGGCGCTCTTCAACGGGGCGGGGAACGCCGGCGGCCTGGCGACCAACGAGCGCCTCTATCGCCTTGCTCCGCCGCATTCCCGGGTCCACTGCCAGAGCCGGTTCGTCGGTTCGACGGCCGCGGCTGCCGGTGCGGGCTCCGTCATCTGTGCGGCCGTCCTGACCGTAGCGCCGCCGGCGGCATGGGCCGCCTACACCGTGCTCTACGCCGCGTCGGCCGTGACCCGCACGATCGCCACGTTCCGGACGGAGGTCTCCTCGTCCTGGATCAGCCCTCCGCCGATTCCGGTCGAGCCCACGGCCGGCGGTGGCGGCCTAACCTGATCGAGTCGAACGACGCCACTCAGCGCGGAGGCAGAGGATCCAGCGTGAACTTCCTCGGGCGAGCCAGGCGCGCGCGCCCCAGCCCTTTCGCACCGGGGTCGCTCGTCCTCGTCGAAGCCGGCCGTTCGACGACCCTCGCCGTCCAACCCGGTCAGCGCCTGATCGTCGGGCGCGACGCCGGGGCGAACCTCGTCGTGAGCGATCCGCAGGTCAGCCCCAACCACGCCCTGATCGAGCGAAGTGGACCCGGCTGGCTCGTGACCAGCCTCGACGCCGCCAACCCGGTCATGCTCCTCGACCCCACCGGCCGGGCCCAGCCGGTCGCTGCCGAGCTCGGCCTGCGCTCCGGCGAGCTCCTCATCGGCGGCTGCCAGGTGGTGCTGTACCCGCCCGCGGGCTGAGGAGCCTCAACAACCGCTCAACAGAGTAGGACCGGAGGGGCTTCAGGGCGGTCCGGCGGGGCTACGATCTGATCGTGACAATCGCGCGAACCCGCGACCGACTACCCGCCATGACACGCACGACGCTGATGGCGGCGACCATTCTGGGCGCGCTGGTTGCGGCGAGCGCGGCTATCGCGCTGCTCGACCAGTTGGGCGTCACCCACGCCGCGCCGGTCTATCTGCTGGCGGTCGTAGCCGTTGGCATGCGCTGGGGCACCATCCCGGCCGTCGCCACGTCCGTGGCCGCATTCCTCGCCTACGACTTCTTCTTCGTCCAGCCGCTCTACACCTTCACGATCAGCAGCCCCGAGGAGTGGCTCAATCTACTGCTCCTGCTGGCCGTGGCCGTCGCGATCGGCCGGCTCGTGGCCGTCCAGGCTGAACACGCGGCCCAGGTGGCCCAGCAGGCTCTCGAAGCGCAGGCGCTCTTCGGCATCAGTCGGGCTCTGGCCGAAACGCGGACCGTGGAGGAGGCGGCGCCGATGGTGCTGGAGCGACTGGCGGCCGCCGCGGCGATGGACCGCATCTGGTTCGGATTGGGAGCGACACCGGCCGAGGAGAAGACGATCGCCGACACGGCTCCAGGTGAGCCGCTCCCCATTCCGGCCTGGCAGGTCGTATTGCAACGTTCGACCGGCGACGAGCCGCCGCGCTGGGTCCGTGTACACGTGGCAACGGCCATGGTCCGCCGCAAGGCCGACCGCGCCACGGTCCACCGCGTCCGCGTCGAGGCATCGGGCGAGGCGCTCGGCTCCGTTTGGGCGCTCAGGGCCCGCGACGAACGCGAGCCGGACCGGGCGGAGACGCGCATCCTGTCGGCCGCGGCCGACCAGCTCGGCCAGGCCATCGTCCGCGACCGCGCGGCGTTGGAGCGCACCAACGCCGAGGTCGCGCGCCGCAGCGAGGCTCTCAAGACGGCCCTGCTGGACTCCGTTTCGCACGACCTGCGGACGCCGCTGGCCACGATTCGGGCCGCGGCAGGCAGCATGCTCGACGAATCGGTCGCGTGGACGCCGCAGGACCAGCGGGAGGCCTTCCAGGCGATCGACTCCGAAGCCGAACGGATGGGCCGGCTCGTCCGCAACCTGCTCGACCTCAGCCGGATCGAAGGCGGTGCCCTCAAGCCGGAGCTCGAACCCTGCGATCTCGACGATCTGCTGGGGCAGATGGTCAGGCGCGCCGGCGCCACCACGAGCAAGCACATCCGGGTGGAGTTGCCCGACTCCCTACCGCCCGTCCTTGCCGATGAGCTCTACTTGAGCCAGGTGCTGGCCAACCTTCTCGAGAATGCGATCCGCCACGGCGGCGACACGATCCGCGTCCGCGGCTCGGAGCGACCGGACGGGCGCGTGCAGGTCAGCGTCGAGGACGACGGGTCTGGCGTGCCGAAGGCCGCATTGCCGCATCTCTTCGAGAAGTTCTATCAGGCCGGGCCGCCGAGTGAGGGCAAGAGACGCGGCATGGGCATCGGCATGACGGTCGTCGAGGGCCTGACGCGGGCCATGAACGGCGAGGTCGAGGCGGGCCGCAGCGAGCTCGGCGGCCTGCGGGTCGATGTGCGCTTGATGACGGTGCGTGTGCCGGAGTTGGACCCGGGCGCCGCGCCCGCTCAAGCCCGGGCCGCCACGTGAGCGGCCCCGTGATCCTGATCGTCGAGGACGAGGAACCCGCGCGTCGCGCTCTGGCCGACTACCTGGGTCGTCGCGGCTACGCCGTTTTCGAGGCGGCGACCGCTCATGAGGCCATGCGCCAGTGGGACGCCCATCGTGCCGATCTCGTCCTGCTCGACCTCGGGCTGCCCGACCTCGACGGCGTGGACGTCATCCGGCGCATCCGCAGCGAAGCCACCACGCCGATCATCATCCTGTCGGCCCGGGGCGACGAACGCGACAAGATCGCGGGCCTCGAAGCGGGTGCGGACGATTACCTGACCAAGCCCTTCGCCACGGACGAGCTGAACGCCCGGATCCGAGCCGTGCT
The DNA here is from genome assembly GCA_003171255.1 of Chloroflexota bacterium. Classification (GTDB taxonomy): domain Bacteria; phylum Chloroflexota; class Limnocylindria; order Limnocylindrales; family CSP1-4; genus Fen-1039. The sequence continues at coordinate 8,443 of PMYK01000052.1, read as the reverse complement.
GCGGCGAGCCGGGGGTCCGGACGCCGACGCCCAGGGCTGCCTCCGACTCGGCCCGATCGAGCTCGATACCGTTCGGCGCGAGGTCCACGTCGCGGGCGAACTCGTCCGGCTCACGCCCCGCGAGTACGAACTGCTCAAGGTCATGCTGTCGAACCAGGGCCGCGTCTTGACCAAGGCCCGACTGCTGCGCGCCGTCTGGGGCCTGGCCTACACCGACGAGAGCGCCTACATCCACGTCTACGTCAATCGGCTTCGCCGCAAGCTCTCGGCCGCCGTGCCGGCCGCCGCGCTGGATGGCCTCATCGAGACGGAGCCCGGCATCGGCTACCGCATCGCCGACCACGACTCGCTCCTGGAGCCGATCGTTTAGGCCGTGTTTAGCGTTCCGGCGCCGCAGGCACGGCCCGCCTCTTGGGGGTGGCGACGATCGTGGGGGCATGGAACGCGACGCGACCCGCCCAACCTCGATACCCGATCCAGACGAGACCCGAAGCCGGCTCGCGTCTGAGGTTGCCGAGGTCGAGAGCGCCATTGCGCTGGTGGCCTCGGGCGCCGCCTCGCGCAT
>PMYK01000052.1:0-7832 GCA_003171255.1 Chloroflexota bacterium | reverse complement strand
TCGAGGACGACCTGCCGTTGGCGAGCGCGATCTCGAAGCACCTGAAAGCGCGCGGCCACGACGCCCGGGTCGCCGACTCGGCAGAGGAAGCCACGCGAATGATCCGCGCCGGCTACCGGCCGACCATCGTCCTGCTCGACATCAACCTGCCGGGGGACTCCGGCTGGAGCTTCCTCCGATCGGGCAGCCTGGCCGCGGCCGGCAACCCGCCTGTCTTCGTGGTCAGCGCCACAGCCGTACCGCCCTCGCGACTGCGCGAGTTCAACTGCGCCGGCTACCTTCCCAAGCCCTTTGCCGTTCCGACGCTGATAGAGATCGTGGAACGCCACCACAGCGAGGCCCAGGAGGCCGAGGCCTCCACCCCCCAGGGAGGATTCGATGCTCTTTGATCTGGCGATGATCGCCCTGATGGCCGTCTGTCTGGCCTTCTTCATGGGGCTGATCTGGCTGTGCAGCCGGTTGGCCCGATGAACCCCCAGGACCTGTTGGGTGGCGTGATCGTCCTGTTTCTCGGTGTCTACCTCCTCTTCACCCTCTTGCGAGCGGAGAAGTTCTAGATGTTCCCCTCGCCTCTAGGCCTGCTCCAGGCCGTCAGCCTCTTCGCCGTCGCGATCCTGCTCGCCCGGCCCCTCGGCAGCTACATGCGCAAGGTCATGGAGGGCGAGCGGGTGTTCCTCTCGCCGATCCTTCGACCGGTCGAGCGCGGCGTCTACAAGGTCATGCGCGTCGACGAGACCGTCGAGCAGCGCTGGCCGGCATATGCCGTCTCGGTCATCGTCTTCTCGTTCGTCTGCATCCTGGCCCTCTACCTGCAGCAGCGGCTCCAGACCTACCTGCCGCTCAGTCAGACCGGGGCCTCGGGCGTGGGCAACGTGAACCCCGATCTCGCCTACAACACCGCCGTCAGCTTCGACACGAACACGAACTGGCAGAACTACCTGGGCGAGACCACGATGACCTACCTGACCCAGATGGCCGGGCTGGCGGTCCGCAACTTCGTCTCGGCCGCGACGGGCATTGCGATCGCTATCGCGCTGACGCGCGGCCTGGTCCGTCGCTCCTCGACGACGATCGGTAACTTCTGGGTCGACCTTACCCGCAGCACCCTCTACATCCTGCTGCCGATCGCCTTCGTCGGGGCGCTCGTCCTCGTCTCTCAGGGCGTGATCCAGACCTTCGCCAGCTCCCTCACGGTCCACACGCTCAGTGGCGCCGCCCAGACGATCCCCCTCGGTCCCGTGGCGTCTCAAGAAGCCATCAAGGAGCTGGGCACCAACGGCGGGGGCTTCTTCAACGCCAACTCGGCCCATCCGTTCGAGAACCCGACCACGCTGTCGAACTGGGTCGAGATGCTGCTGATCCTGGTCATCCCCTTCGCCCTGACCAACACGTTCGGGCGAATGGCCGGCAACGCCAGGCAGGGCTGGGCCCTCCTGGCGGTCATGGTCGTCGTGCTTTCGGTCGGATCCTTCGTGGCGATGTCGAGCGAGGAGCGCTCCAACCCCTCTATCCCGGCGGCCGTGGCCGCGAACATCGACCAGTCCGCCGGCAACATGGAGGGCAAGGAGGTTCGCTTCGGGCCCGACACGAGCGGCCTCTTCGCGACGGTAACGACCGGCACGAGCACCGGCGCCGTCGACTCGATGCACGACAGCTTCCTGCCGGTCGGGGGCCTCGTCCCGCTTTTCAACATCGAGCTCGGCGAGATCACGCCCGGCGGCGTTGGCGCCGGACTGTACGGGATCCTGACATTCGCCATCATCGCCGTCTTCATCGCCGGGCTCATGGTCGGCCGGACGCCGGAGTTCCTGGGCAAGAAGATCGAGGCCTACGAGATGAAGATGGCGATGCTCGTGGTCCTCTTCCTCGCCTTCAGCATCCTCTTCTTCACCGCCTTAGCCACGGCCACGGCGGCCGGCAAAGCCGGGCCGCTCAACAGCGGCCCCCACGGCTTTAGCGAGATCCTCTATGCGTTCTCGAGCCAGACCGGCAACAACGGCTCCGCCTTCGCCGGGCTCACCGGCAACACCCTCTTCTACAACGTGACCGGCGCCTTCGCGATGATGCTCGGGCGGTACGCAATGATCGTGCCGATCCTGGCCATCGCCGGCTCGATGGCCGGCAAGCGTCGGGTCGCCCCATCCATCGGCACATTCCCAACAACCGGACCCATATGGGTCGGGCTGCTCATCGGGGTGATCGTCATCGTCGGCGCGCTGACCTTCTTCCCCGCGCTGGCCCTCGGTCCGATCGTCGATCAGCTCCTCAACAACGCCGGGAGGCTCTTCTGATGGCCCTCTCAATCGTGGACACAGCCCGCGGCACGCGCCGCGTGGCTCGTGAAGAACGCCAGGCTCAGGCCGGCAGCGGCGCTCCGCGCAACCGTGGCATCTTCGACCCGAAGCTCCTGCGCGGCGCGCTGGGCCCGGCCGTCCGCAAGATGCACCCGCTGTCTCTGGCCCGGAACCCGGTCATGTTCGTGGTGGAGGTCACAGCCGCACTCGTGACAGTGATCCTGGCCTCGGACTTCATCGGCGTCACCAAGGCCGCCACGGGCGAAGTCGGCCGCGGCACAGGCTTCGAGTTCCAGATCGCGATCTGGCTTTGGTTCACCGTCTACTTCGCCACGTACGCCGAAGCGCTGGCCGAGGCCCGCGGCAAGGCCCAGGCGGCCACTCTCCGCAAGACCCGCTCGGAGACCGCGGCCCATCGTCGCCGCGATGACGGGACGATGGAGGAGGTCGGCTCCTCGGCCCTGCGCTGCGGCGACGTCGTCGTCGTCCGCGAAGGCGAAGTGATCCCCGGCGACGGCGACGTCATCGAAGGCATCGCCTACGTCAACGAAGCGGTCATCACCGGCGAGTCCGCGCCCGTGCTCAAGGAGCCCGGCACGGACATCCGCAGCAGCGTGACCGGCGGCACGACCGTGACGAGCGACGCGCTCACGATCTCCATCACCGCCAACCCGGGCGAGACGTTCCTCGACCGGATGATCGCCCTGGTGGAAGGCGCCAAGCGCCAGCGGACGCCGAACGAGATCGCCCTCTCCATCCTGCTGTCCGGCCTGACGATCGTCTTCCTACTGGCCACGGCGACCCTGCGGCCGTTCGGCCTGTACGCCAACGCGCCGCTCGGGATCGTGGTCCTGGTAGCTCTGCTCGTCTGCCTGATTCCGACCACCATCGGTGGGCTGCTGTCGGCGATCGGCATCGCCGGCATGGACCGCGTCGCCCGCTTCAACGTCCTGGCCATGAGCGGCCGGGCTGTGGAGGCGGCCGGTGACGTGGACGTGATCCTGCTCGACAAGACCGGCACGATCACCTTCGGCAACCGGCTTGCGTCGCGGATCGTGGCCCTGCCCGGAGTCACGGAGCGGGCGGCTCTCGACGCGGCCCTGCTGACCTCGCTCGAGGATGAGACGCCTGAAGGCCGATCGATCGTGGAGCTTGCGCGAATGCGCCTGGCGGAGATCGCGCCGGACGGTCCCAGCGCCCCGGCTGCTCCCGCCCCGGGCTCGGACGTGGCTTCTGTGGTCCCGTTCAGCGCCGAGTCTCGGACGAGCGGCGTGATCCTCGAAGACGGCACCGTCGTTCTGAAGGGCGCCGTCGACGCCATCGTTGCCGCCCTGGACACGGCCGCCCCGGCGGAGCTGCAGACGCTATCGGACGAGATCGCCTCGCTCGGCGCCACTCCCCTCGCCATCCGCCGCAACGGCAAGCCGCTGGGCGTCATCGAACTCAAAGACACGGTCAAGCCCGGCCTCAAGGAGCGCTTTGCCGAGCTGCGCCGAATGGGCATCCGGACGGTCATGGTCACGGGCGACAACCCGCTGACCGCCAAGACCATCGCCGCCGAAGCGGGCGTGGACGACTTCATGGCCCAGGCCAAGCCCGAGGACAAGATCGCCCGCATCCGGGCCGAGCAGGCCGACGGCCATCTGGTCGCCATGACCGGCGACGGCACGAACGACGCCCCGGCCGTGGCTCAGGCCGACGTGGGACTGGCCATGAACAGCGGCACTTCCGCATGCAAGGAAGCGGCCAACATGGTCGATCTGGACTCGGACCCGACCAAGCTGATCGAAGTCATCGCCATCGGCAAGCAGCTGCTCATCACGCGCGGCGCCATCACTACCTTCTCGATCGCCAACGACGTGGCCAAGTACTTCGCCATCCTGCCGGCGATGTTCGTGGTCGCCTACCCGGAGCTGAACTCGCTCAACGTCATGGGCCTGGCCCGGCCCGAGTCCGCCATTCTCTCGGCCGTGATCTTCAACGCGCTGGTCATCATCGCCCTCGTACCGCTGTCGCTCCGGGGCGTCGCCTACCGCGCCGCCCCGGCGGCCGAGCTGCTGCGGCGAAACCTGTTGATCTACGGGGTCGGCGGAATCATCGCCCCGTTCATCGGGATCAAGGCGATCGACGTCCTCATTACCGCCATTCACCTGGCGTAGGAGTCCACGATGCGAACCTTCTTCAAAACCCAGCTCTGGCCGGCGGTATCGATCCTGCTGGCGTTCACCGTGATCACCGGGCTCATCTATCCGGCCGCAGTCACGGCCATCGCGCAGGTCGCCTTCCCGAGCCAGGCCAACGGCTCGATGCTCGTGGTCGACGGCCAGACCGTCGGCTCGAGCCTGATCGGCCANNCTCCGGCGGCTCGAACCTGTCCTCGACCTCACAGGCGCTGATCACCGCTATCACCGCGCGCGTCGATGCCCTGCGCAAGGCCAACGGCAACGCTCCGATCCCGGTGGATCTGGTGACGGCCTCCGCCTCGGGCCTGGATCCAGACATCAGCCCGGCCGCCGCCGAATACCAGGTGCCGCGTGTTGCCAAGGCCCGCAACATGACCGAGGATCAGGTCCGAACCGTAGTCGCGCGCCACACCAGCCAGCCGTTCCTGGGTTTCCTCGGCGCGGCGAGCGTCCACGTTCTGGAACTCAATCTGGATCTCGATGGGCTGCTGCAATGACCACTGAGCCGGCGGACTCCCTCCGCCCAACCGGCGATCAGATGCTCGCCCGCCTGGCGGCCGAGCGGAAACCGGAGCGCGCCCGACTCCGCATCTACATGGGCATGGCCCCGGGCGTCGGCAAGACCTACAAGATGCTCGAAGAAGGGCACCGCCGCCACGACCGCGGTACGGACGTGGTGGTGGGTTTCGTGGAGACTTACGGCCGGCGCCACACCGCGGCCTTGCTCGACGGGCTGGAAGTCGTTCCGCGCCGCCGCGTCGAGTACCGCGGCGTGGCCGTGGAAGAGATGGACCCGGACGCGATCATCGCCCGCCATCCCGCCGTGGCCCTGGTCGACGAACTGGCCCACACAAACGTCCCGGGCTCGGCCCGCGANNCAGCACGTCGAGTCGATCGCGGATGCCGTGGAGACGATCCTCGACGTTCCGGTCCGCGAGCGCATCCCCGACGAGGTGGTCCGCGCCGCCGACGAGATAGAGCTGGTCGACATGAGCCCGCACGCGCTTCGCCAGCGGATGCGCCACGGCAACGTCTACCCGCCCGACCGCGCCACGCTCGCCCTGGAGAAGTTCTTCACGGAGCCCAACCTGACCGCCCTGCGCGACCTGTCGCTGCGGTTCGTGGCCGGCAAGGTGGACGATCAGCTCGAAGGGATCGTCAGCGAGCGCGGCCTGCGGGTGGGTCCCGTGACGGAGCGCGTCATGGCTCTCATCGACGAATCAGTGGAGTGCCGGCGGGCATTGCGCCGGGCGGCGTCGATCGCCAGCGCACTGCACGCCCCGCTCCTGGCCATCGCCGTCGAAACGCCGGGCGTCGGCCTGTCGCGCGACCGCCAGCAGAACATCCAATCGAACGTGGACTACGCCGTCGACCTGGGGTCGGAAGTCATCCGTGGGGAGGCCTCCGATCTCGCCCGCGGCCTGGAGGAAGTCGTGCGCGAACGCCGCGTCACGCACCTCGTCCTCGTCCATCGGCCTCATCGGGGACTGCACGTCGGCCGGGCTTCGCTCGCCGACCGCCTCCTCGATGCCGTGCCCGGCCTGGAAGTCCACCTGGTTGGCGAGCCGGCCAGGACCGCCCCGCACTAGTGGATCCACTGACCACCTTCGGGGCGACCGCGGTCACGGCCATGCTCGTCTTCTACGCGCTGGAGGACCGGTCCGCCTGGTTCGTCATGGCCTTCGCCGCGGCCTGTCTCGCCTCGTCTGCGTACGGTTTCCTCCAGGGCGCCTGGCCGTTCGGTGTCGTGGAGTTGGTCTGGTCGGTCATCGCACTGCGGCGCTGGCATCTGCGCCGGACGGCGCACCCTGGCGAACAACCGGCCCCGGGCCAGCAGGCAACGGGCTCATAGTCGCTACAATCCCAGGCGGGCCCGTAGCTCAATGGCAGAGCAAGCGCCTTTTAAGCGTTAGGTTCCGGGTTCGAGCCCCGGCGGGCTCACCAACCTTGCGGAAGCAGCCAGCGAGTGGCCGCGCCGGACCGCCTCGCCCGCGCCGCATCGACCGCCTACTTCAGGTCGTTGACCGCCGCCAGCAACTCCGCGTCGCCCGACGAGCTCAGCTGGGCGCTGGTCATCGTCGTGAGAACGGCTGGGTCGATAGGGAAGACGCCGGTCGGCATCGCGACCTTCTCGTCGGGCGTGATGCCGACGCCGAAGATTCGGTGGCCGTTAGGGGTGAGCCAGTAGGCGGTGCCGAGCAGGATCACCGAGCCGTCTGACAGCGTGAACTGCTGCAGAACCGTGCCGGTGCCGTAGGTGGCCACGCCGACGATCTTAGCCCGGCCGGAGTCCTGCAGCGCGCCGGCCACTATCTCGGCCGAGCTGGCCGAATCGTGGTCGACGAGCACGACGAGCGGCAGGTTGGTGTGGGTTTGATTGGCATCGACGTTGATGTTCGTGTTGTGGCCCTTGGAGTCCTGTTCCATGTAGACGACGCCGCTCGAGAGGAACTCGCTGGCAACTTCCTGAGCCTCGGTGGCGTAGCCGCCCGGGTTGCCGCGCAGGTCGAGGATGATCGAGGTCGCACCGGCCGTCTTGGCCGACGAGATCGCGGTCTTCATCTCATCACTGGCGCCGGTCGAGAACTCGGTGAGGGCGATGTCGGCCACGTGTGTGCCCGGGACCATCCCCCAGTCGACCAACGGAACCGCGATGGTGGCGCGGGTCATGGTGATATCGACCGAGGCCGCCGCTCCAAGATGGAGGACCGAAATGGTGACCGTGGATCCCGCGGCCCCACGGATCTTGGCGGTCAGGTCGTCGACGGTCATGGTGCTGGTCGAGACGCCGCCGATCGCGGTGATCTGGTCGCCGGCCTTGACCCCGCCGATCGCCGCTGGCGATCCGGAAATCACCCTGACGATCTTGAACGTGCTCGTGTCGGCGGACAGCACGACGCCGATGCCGGCAAAGCTGCCGCTGAGCTCAGACTGCATGGCCGCGTTCTGGGCTGCCGTCAGGAAGGAGGAGTGGCCGGTGTCGCCGAGGCTGTCGACCATGCCCTTGATAGAGCCGTACAGCAGCTCCTGGTCCGTGATCGAAGAGATGCCGACGTAGTTCTCCTTCACGATCTGGAGCGCTTCGTTGTACAGAGCTGAGTTCTGCGTTCCGTTGGCGGCCGCCGTTGCGTCCGGCCCCGCGGCCGTGTTGGTGACGGTGGTCGGGAAAATGAAATGGTCGGCGACCATTCCGCCCGAGAACGAGATCAGGCATGCAGCGATGACGGCGAGGATCTGCGGCAGCCGTGTCGCAGGTCGCGCGGTCCGGTCGCCGGCCGGCGTCGAGCCGCTCCGCTCGAACGGTCCAGGTTGAGTCGGCCAGCCGGTCTGGGTCGGCTGAGGCGGCCAGCTCGGC
>PMYK01000013.1 GCA_003171255.1 Chloroflexota bacterium | reverse complement strand
CACGACCTCAAGAACGCCAACCCGGACGCCCGCATCTCCGTGAAGCTGGTCTCCGAAGTTGGCGTCGGGACGATCGCCGCCGGCGTCGCCAAGGCCCACGCCGACGTCATCCTGATCAGCGGCCACGACGGCGGCACCGGCGCCTCGCCGCTGTCGTCGATCAAGCACGCCGGTCTGCCCTGGGAACTCGGCCTCGCCGAGACGAACCAGGTCCTGCTGATCAACGACCTGCGTTCGCGCGTGGCGGTCGAGGTCGATGGCCAGATGAAGACCGGCCGCGACGTCGTCATCGGAGCCTTGCTGGGTGCCGAGGAGTTCGGCTTCTCGACCGCACCACTCGTGACCCTCGGCTGCGTGATGATGCGAGCCTGCCACCTCAATACCTGCCCGGTCGGCATCGCGACCCAGGACCCGGAGCTGCGCAAGCGCTTCACCGGCGACCCGCAGGCAGTGGTCAACTTCATGACCTACGTGGCCCAGGAAACCCGCGAGTACATGGCGCAGCTCGGCTTCCGGACCTTCGAGGAGATGGTCGGCCACTCCGAGCGTCTCGAGATGCGTCGGGCCGTCGACCATTGGAAGGCCCACAGCCTTGACTTCAGCCGGATCCTCTTCCAGCCGCAGCTGCCAAAGACGACACTCCGGACCTGCCAGATCGGGCAAGAGCACAAGCTCGAGATGTCGCTCGACTCGACGACCCTGATGCCGCTCTGCGAGCCGGCTCTCGAACGCGGCGAACGCGTCGAGGCCGAGCTGCCGATCCGCAACGTCAACCGCGTCGTCGGCACCACGCTCGGTTCCGCGGTCACTCGCCGCTACGGCGGCGCGGGTCTCCCGGAAGACACGATAAGCCTCCGTTTCCGCGGTACCGCCGGCCAGAGCTTCGGCGCCTTCATCCCCAAGGGCATCACCCTGACCCTCGAAGGCGACGCCAACGACTACATCGGCAAGGGCCTGTCGGGCGGCAAGATCGTGCTCTTCCCGCCGCGCGAGTCCACCTTCGTGGCCGAGGACAACGTCATCACCGGCAACGTGGCCTTCTACGGCGCCACTTCGGGCGAGGCCTACATCCGAGGCATCGCCGGCGAGCGGTTCTGCGTCCGCAACTCGGGCGTCAGCGCCGTCGTCGAAGGCGTCGGCGACCACGGCTGCGAGTACATGACCGGCGGTCGCGTCGTGGTCATCGGCAAGACGGGCCGCAACTTCGCCGCGGGCATGTCCGGCGGAGTGGCCTATGTCCTCGACGAGAGTGGCGAAGGCGGGGCTGCCGGCGGCGGCTTCGAGCGAGTCTGCAACAAGGAGATGGTCCAGCTCCTCCCGCTGTCGGATCCCGAGGAAGTCGCGGAGATCCGCCGCCTGCTCGAGCGCCATGTCGAGTACACCGCCAGCCCGCGGGCAAAGGCGCTCCTCGACGAGTGGCACACGACCGTCAGCCGGTTCATCCGCGTCGTCCCGAATGACTATCGACGCGTCATGGAGGCCCAGGCCCGGATGCGCGAGAAGGGGCTCTCGCAGGACGAGGCCGAGATGGCGGCATTCGACGAAAACGTGATGGACGCGCGCCGAGTGGCGGGGAACTGACGATGGGCAAGCCGACTGGTTTCATGGAGTTCGGGCGCGAACCGGCCCACGTTCGACCGCCTCTCGAGCGAGTCAAGGACTGGGCCGAGACCCACCCGGCCTACGAGGAGAAGACCCTGCGCGAGCAGGGCGCCCGGTGCATGGACTGCGGTACGCCGTACTGCCACACGGGCGTTCTCGTGAACGGCCTGGCCATGGGCTGCCCGATCCACAACCTGATCCCGGAGTGGAACGACCTGGTCTATCGCGGCCAGTGGCGCGAGGCGCTCATCCGGCTGCAGAAGACGAACAACTTCCCCGAGTTCACCGGCCGCGTCTGCCCGGCTCCGTGCGAGGGCTCCTGCACGCTCGGCATCAGCCAGCCGGCGGTGACCATCAAGACAATCGAGAACGAGATCATCGAGCGCGCCTTCCTCGAAGGCTGGGTCGTCCCCGAGCCACCCCTGGCCCGAACGGGCATGAAGGTCGCGGTCGTCGGCAGCGGGCCGGCGGGACTCGCCGCGGCAGCGCAGCTGAACAAGGCCGGTCACGAGGTCACCGTCTACGAGCGCGACGACCGTATCGGCGGCCTGCTCGTGTACGGCATCCCAAACATGAAGCTCGACAAGTCGGTCGTGGAGCGGCGCGTCAAGCTGCTCGAGGCCGAGGGCATCCACTTCGTCACCGGTACCGCAGTCGGCCGCGACATCGAAGCCGAGAAGCTGGTCAGGGACTTCGACGCCGTCGTGCTCGCCACCGGCTCGACGATCCCGCGCGACCTCAAGGTCGAGGGCCGCGAACTGGCGGGGGTCCACTTCGCGATGGACTTCCTCGTTGCCAACACCAAGGCTCTGCTTGGCGGATCGGCAACGCATCTGTCGGCGGCGGGCAAGAACGTGATCGTCATCGGCGGCGGCGACACCGGCACCGACTGCGTCGGCACGGCCATCCGCCAGGGGGCGAAGAGCGTCGTCCAGCTCGAGATCCTGCCCAAGCCGCCCGACGCCCGCGCCTCGGACAACCCGTGGCCGCAATGGCCCAAGGTCTACAAGCTCGACTACGGCCAGGAGGAGGCCGCTGCCCTGTGGGGCGCCGATCCGCGCCACTACCTCCTCAACACGCGGCGGCTCGTCGACGACGAGCACGGCAACGTGAAGGCGATCGACACAGTCGAAATCGAGTGGGTCCACAACCCCGGTGGACGACCCGAGATCCGCGAGTGCCCCGGCACGGAGCAGACGTTCCCGGCCGACCTGATTCTCATCGCGATGGGCTTCGTGGGGCCGGCGCCCGAGTTGCCCGAGGCCTTCGGCTGCAAACTCGACCACCGCGGCAACATCGTCCACGACGACGACTTCATGACCACCACGCCGGGCGTCTTCTCGGCCGGCGACTGCTCGCGCGGCCAATCGCTCGTGGTCTGGGCCATCAACGAAGGGCGCCTGGCGGCCCGCGCCGTTGACAAGTACCTGATGTTCGGCGAGTCGGTCCTGCCGGACTACTAAAGCCGAGCGCCGCCGGCCGGCGCATTCCGGCGTTGGCCTCTGCGTTCCTCGCTCACACCCCTTTAGGTGTGCTCGCTCCGGTACTCGCGGCCGCCTGGGACTGCGCTCGGCGGGCGGCGCTCGGCGGGCGGCGGGCGGCGGCGGGAGCCGCGGCGGTTCGGTCAGCCGGGCGGCTGCGTCAGGAGGCCGGCTGGCGGGATACTGAGGACCTCGCCCACAACGATGTGGTTGGGATCCTTGACCTGCGGGTTGGCGAGTTGAAGCTCCCAGAGCTTCAGGTTGAATTGGCTGGCGATCTTCGAGAAGTTGTCGCCGGGCCTCACCCAGTACTGCATGAAGGTCGGGCTGGGCGGGGTCGCCAGGCCGGAGGGTGGGATGTAGAGGAGCTGGCCGGCCTTGATTGCCAGGTTGGGGTCCTGGATCTGCGGGTTCGCGAGCTCGAGCTCGAGCAGGCTCAGGTTGAACCTCGCGGCGATCGACGACCAGGTGTCTCCCGCCTGGGTGACGTACACCGGGAAGCTCCCAGTCGGGTACTCCGACGCAGAGTGCAAGGGTCCCGGGCTGCTCGAGAGCGGCGACGGCACCCCAGCCGACCCGCCACCTTGCGCCCCGGCCCGGAGACCGATCAGGCCCGCGCCGACAGCCACACCGACGACGACCGCTGCCGCCGCGACGGTCCCCGCCCAGCGTTTCGCCAGTGCACCGCCAGCCGAACCCGCAACCCCAACCCGGCGGACCCGTAGGCGGCTGAACGCTTCGTCGCCCACGGCGCTCCCCGCTCCGGCCCGGATCGGCCGATCGCCCCAGCCTCCGCTCAGGATCGACTCTGCTCGGCGGTAGCCGACGAGCAGCCTGCCGCAGCGAGCGCAGGCATCGAGGTGGGCCTGCTCGGCCGCCGACCCGGCCGCCGGAGTCGCTCCGGAAAGCTCGTAGATCCGGCGCTCGGGGAGGTGCCCGCCCGAGGGATGCTTGGACAACCAGTCTCCAACTCGACTCATTGGGAACTCCCTTCCACCGACCCCGAGATTGGCTCGTCGGCGAGCAGGCGGGCCAGCTTGCGGCGCGCCCGCCAGATGCTCGAGTAGACGGTTCCGGCGGCAATGCCCATCAGTTCCGCGGCTTCGTCCTGGCGGTAGCCGAGACCGAACACGAGCGTCACCGCTACCCGCTCGCGCTCGGGCAGGCTGGCGATGGCGCCGGCCACGTCGACGTCCGGGAGTTCGATGAGCGGTAGCCGTTCGATCTGGCCCGGCCCAGCTTCAGCCACTCGCCGGCGGCGGGCACGGCTGGCCCCGCGGACGGCCATCGTCCGAACCCAGGCCCGCAGCTTCTCCGGGTCGCGCAGCTGATGAAGCCGACTGCGAGCGTGAAGCAAGGCATCCTGAGCCACGTCCTCCGCGTCGGGTCCAGCGCCCAGGGCCCTCGCCAGGGCGACGAGATCGCGGAACAGGGCCGCGTATCGAGAGTCGAACCCCTCTGCGTCGATCATCGGCCCCACCGTGACGGCCTCCATGCCCCTGTAGTGTGCGATGCCGGGGCCGCGCCTTTACAGCACTCCAACGAATTGACGCGCCAGAGCCCGGGACGCGACTGAAGCGCCCTTCCCGTTGGCGAGGCAACTGGCTACCTTTGATCCGTGCCAGCCAACGACGCCGAAACCGAGCGGATCCGTCGCATCTACGATCGACGGACCGCAACCGCGCCGCCAGGGCGCGGCGACGCCAATCTGCGCTGGCTGTGCGGCAAGGCGGAAGGCGACACCCTGGAGATCGGCATCGGTCGCGGGCGAACGCTGCCCTTCTATGCGCCCGACGTGCGTCTCACCGGGATCGACCTGAGCGAAGTTGCGGCATCGGCGGCCCAGCGGCGCGCCAACGAACTGGGCATGAACGCGACGATCCACCAGGGCGACGCCACCGCCCTCCCCTACCCCGACGACCATTTCGAGACGGTCGTGTCCAGCTTCGCCCTGTGCACGATCCCGGATGATCGACGTGCGGTGGCCGAGGCCGCTCGGGTCCTGTGCCCCGGCGGTCGGCTGCTGCTCGTCGAGCATGTCCGCAGCCCCAACTCAATCCTTCGGATCATCGAGCGACTCGCCGAGCCGTTCACGCTCCGCAGAATGGGCGATCACCTGCTCCGCGAGCCGCTGGACCACGTCCTGGCCGAGGGTCTCGAGCTGGAGATCCTGGAGCGGTCGTGGTTCGGTGCGGTCGAGCGGCTGGCCGCCCGCAAGCCGGAGGCCGAGGCGCTGGCCGAGGCAGTCTGAGCCTTGCCCGCAACCTACTGCGCAGGCGAGGCCGAAGGCGAGGCCGAGGGCGCCGCCGGCGGCGCACCCGATGCGTCCGGGACGCCCGCGTACTGGGCCGACTGAATCCAACCGAAGCCCGACATCGGCCAGTAGCGCAGCCAGGCTCGCCCGATCACCGTCGATTTCGCTATCGGTCCGAAGACACGCGAGTCCTGCGAGGCCTGACGGTGATCGCCCATCACGAACAGATCGCCCGCCGGAATCCGCCAGCTCGAAAGGCCTAAAGGCGTCGTCGATTGCCCCTCGAAGACATAGGGCTCGTTGAGCTTGACACCGTTCACATAGACGGCATCGTCGTGGATCTCGACCAGATCTCCAGCCAAGCCGATGACTCGCTTGATGAAGGGGACGTCCTGCCCGTCTTCGAAGTAGCCCTTTGGCGGCTCGAAGACGATGACGTCGCCGCGCTTGTAGTCGCTGAAGTTGGGCGAGAGCTTGTCGACGAGAACGTACTGGCCGGGCTCGAGGGTGTGCTCCATCGAGACCTGCAGTATCTGGTACGGCTGGGCGACGAAGTGCTGAACGAGAAAGAAGATCAGGACGGTGAGGACGACGGTCTCGACGATCTCGAGCAGGCATCCGCGCCAGCGATTGGTCATCCGGAAACAGTACCCCTCTGCAGGTCGCGGACGTGCCGCGTAGTAGGGTCGGGCCGAGGGGTCGCGTCCGGATACCGGTCGCGCCCGCGTAGACGGTAGCACCTTCGAGGGCATCGGCGTGTCCGACTACCCTCGGCAGGGGTAGCCGTTTCGGTGGGTGCATGCGCAGCAAGCGACAACCCTGCAACCCAGCCACAATCGAGACATGGGTGAGCGGGCGACCGCTCCACCATCTGCAGGCGCTGAGGCACACGTGGAAGTACTCGCTCTTGTCGGAATCCCGTTTGCGGTCGTGCTCGTTGCGTTCGTGCTTGTGGGCAATGCCATCGGCGGAAGCGCCGCCGGCCCCGACGCCCAGCCCTGGGCGCCGGTCGCGCGCGGCACGCGGGTTCGCCGGATTGTGTTGGTGGTGGCGGCGGCCGGTCTGGCGGCCCTCGGTGCGGGCGCCGCGGCTGCCGGCGGCGCCTTCTCGCAACTTATGGACCAGGGCTACGCCATCGAACCTTCGGCGCTCGTATTCGCCCTCGAAGCCGGCGCCGGCCTCGCCCTGACCGGTGTTGTGGCGCTTGGGGGCTGGTCGCCCAGACGAGCGTGGATCCTGCGTGCCATCGGTCTCTACTGGCTGTGCGTCGCCGGGCCGGCTTTGATCCTGGCCGACACCGGAGCGGGCTGGATCTCGCTTGTGGACCGGGGCCGCGGGTCGCTCCCGCTCGGCCTGGCTCCTTTCCCCTTCGAGGTCGTCGCCGCGCTCATGCCGGCGGTGCTGATCTGGATCGCCAGCCTTGGGAGTCGAGAGACCTCGCAAGCAGTCGTCCCGTAGCGGTCGCCGCCCGCTAGAATGGGCCGGTTCTCGCTGGGCTGGTCGGTCGCACGCCGATCGGGGTGCTCGCCCGGCCGGACCTAATCTTCGGGCCATCTTTGGCAAGTCGGAGGGTCACGTCAATGGCGACCGGGTTCGGCTTCTGCTCCAACTGCGGAGCCTCGATTGGCGCGGCCGGGCAGCGGTTCTGCCCAACCTGCGGGACTGTCATACCTGCGGCTTCCGCCGCCGTCCCCGCGGCAGCCGCCGCCGCCACACAGCCGCCGGCCTGGGGAGCGCCGCCTCCACCCCCGCCGCCTGCCTATGACCAGCCGCAGGCCTGGGGAACGCCGCCTGCTGCGCCGCTCGCGGCGCCGGCCCGATCCGGTATCAGCCCCGTCATGCTGCTCGTCGGCGGCGTGGTCATCGTTGCGATCGTCGCTGGGGCAATCCTCGCAATGAACAACTCGAAGGGCTCGCCGGGTGCGAGCGGAGCCACGGGCAGCAGCATTCCCGGCGGCGGCAGCGTGGTCTTCAAGCCCTCGACCATCGGTTGCCCGAGCCAGCCGTACACGACGACCATCGTCCTGCCCTCGTCGGTGAAGGGCACCGATAGCGTCACCTACAAGATCGACAGCACGATTGTCATCACTCAGACCGTCGCCGAGTTCGGCTTCGCGCAGAAGCCGGACGGCACCTGGTCCGTGAGCGACACCAATCCCACCGGCTCCACCCATTGCGACATGGGCGCCGGCGTCCACACGGCCCGCCTCGTCGATGCGAACGGCAAGGTTCTGGCGCAGGGAGCCTTCACGTTCGTAATGTCGGCCAGCCCCTCGCCCGCCGCTCCCACGCCGGTAGCCCCCACGCCCACGTCAACGCCCGAGCCGCCGGCACAGGGCACGGTTACCATCAAACCGTCCAAGATGAGCTGTTCCGCCGCCAGCGTGTCTGTCTCGCTAAGCGTTGTCCTGCCGGGCACCATTCCGGATAGCGCGATGATCAGCTCGGAGCTCGACGGCGCGATCCAGAACACTTCGACTGCCGCCGACGGCTTCGTGAAGCAGGCCGACGGCACGTGGCTCTCGACCGGCACGACCGACAGCTCGACCCTCTGCGGGTCGCTCGACATCGGCGACCATACGATCAGAGCACTCGACGCCAGCAGCAACGTCCTGGCCGAAGGCACGTTCACGCTTCAGCCGTAGCCGCTGCCGGTCAACGCGGCCGCTCGCGGCCGTCCCGAGTCTGTCTCTACCGCTCGGCGCTGATGTCAAGCCGCGCAACCCCTCGCGGCGCCAGGCTGTATCGTCTCGGGCGTGAGTACTGTCGTTGAGTTCCGCGGTTCATTTCGTCTCATGGAAGGCGATGGAGAGCGCCTGCGGCGAAGAGGCAAGGGAATCTGGTACGACCGCTGCGGCGAGCTGGCCATCGCCGAGCACAACAACCCAAAGTGCGATACCTGCGCCCGAGGCGGCAGCTGCGGGCTCGACTGCACCGTCAGTCGACTCCTCTGCCCCAAGTGCGGCGCCACCGCCTGAGCACGCGCCCCCAACACCGGAGCCGCTGACCGTGGCCGTTTCGTCCTCCACAGTCCCCCACCCCATCTACCTCGCCGGCCGCTGGGTCGAATCGCCGGACATGCTGATCGTCACGAACCCGGCCCGCCCCGACGAGCCCGCGGGCGCCACCTACTACGCCACTCCCGAGCAATACGAGCAGGCCGTGGCCGCGGCCGTCCACGCGTTCGAGAAGACCCGCAAGCTGCCGGCCTACCAGAGAGGCGCCGCCCTCCGCAGGATCAGCGCCGGCATCGCCGAGCAGCGCGAGGAGATCGGCCGGCTCATCGCCACCGAGTCCGGCAAACCGATCCGCGATTCGCTGACCGAAGTTGACCGCGCCGTGCTGGTGTTCCGGATCGGGGCCGAGGAGGCGGAGCGCATCGGCGGCGAGGTCATTCCGCTCGACCTGAACCCCGCCTCGCGAGGCCGGACCGGCATCACCCGCCGCTTCCCGATCGGCCCGATCGCGGCCATCAGTCCCTTCAACTTCCCGCTCAACCTGGCCGCGCACAAGCTCGCGCCGGCGATCGCAGCGGGCAATCCGATCGTCCTCAAGCCGCCCTCCAAGTGCCCGCTGACGATGTTGAGGGTGGCCGAGATCGTGTCCGATGCGGGACTCCCCGAAGGCTCGGTCAGCATTCTGCCGATGACGCGCGCGATCGGCGACCGGATGGTGGGCGACGATCGGTTCAAGCTGCTCACATTCACCGGCAGCCCATCGGTCGGCTGGACGATGAGGGAGCGAGCCGGCAAGAAGAAGGTAGTGCTGGAGCTCGGCGGCAATGCCGGCGTCATCGTCGACCGATCGGCGGACATCGATTGGGCCGTTGGACGCACGCTGTTGGGTGCCTTCAGCTATGCCGGCCAGGTCTGTATCAGCGTCCAGCGGCTGTTCGTACACCACGAGCTCTGGGACGAGTTCATGCGCCTTTTCGTCGAGGGCGCGCGGAAGTTGAGCCTGGGCGACCCGCTCGATCCCACGACCGACATCGGGCCGATGGTGGATGCCGGGGCAGCCGAGCGAGCGCGGGTATGGGTTGAAGAGGCGCTCTCGATGGGCGGCCGGATCCTCACCGGCGGCACGGCCGAAGGCTCGTACTTCGCGCCGACGGTCCTGGTCGACACTCCGCCGGACGCCCGGGTCTGCCGCGACGAGGCCTTCGCGCCGGTCGTGGTGGCCTTCCCGTTCGAGGACTTCGGCGCCGCGATTCGAGCCGTCAACGACAGCCGATACGGTCTGCAGGCGGGAGTCTTCACCAACGACCTGGCCCACGCCTGGTCCGCCTTCGAGGAGCTCGAGGTCGGCGGCGTGATCGTCAACGACGTGCCGACATACCGGATCGACCACATGCCCTACGGCGGCTCAAAGGATTCCGGGCTGGGTCGCGAGGGCGTTCGCTACGCGATCGAGGACATGACCGAGCTGCGCATCATGGTGCTGTCGGGCGCGGGGTAGGCGTGGCGATCGTCACCGCGACCTCGCCGATCCTTCCCACCCTGATCGGAGCGATGTCATTCCCCACGTAAGGCTGGTGCGTCGACGCGGCGCTGACGGCTACGGCCAGGCTTTCGAGCCGCTAGAGTCGCTGCCATGAAAGTAGGGCTCGCAATCGGCGGGAATCTGAACGAAGTTGCCATGCTCGCCGCTCGGGCCGAGGCGGCAGGGCTCGAATCCGTGTGGCTCGCGGAGCTCGACAGGACCGCCTTCGTCCAGGCCGCCGCCGCCATTTCGGCCACGTCGCGCATCGCCGTCGGGACTGCCGTCGCCCTGGCCTTTCCCCGGTCCCCCACCGTGACGGCGATGACCGCCTGGGATCTCGACGAGCTGTCCGGCGATCGATTCCAGCTCGGCCTCGGCCCCCAGGTCAAGCGCGTACTCGAGGCCCGATTCTCGGTCCGGGTCGAGAAGCCCGCGCCGCAGATGCGCGAGTACGTTCGGGCGGTTCGAACCGTCTGGGCGGCCAACCGCGGCGAGCCGGTCGTGCACGAGGGTGAGAGCTACAGGATCACGATGCCGACGTTCCACGGCCCGCTGCGCCCGGACCGCCGCGACACCCCGATCCTCGTCGCGGCCGTCGGGCCGGTTATGTCGCGCGTCTGCGGTGAAGTCGCCGACGGGCTGCTGGGCCATCCGCTCGCGTCGCCGCGCTACCTTCACGAGATGGTCATGCCGGAGATCGGCGCGGGTCTTGCGCGTGCCGGCCGGACCGACGGCTCGTGCCCGATCACGGCCATGGCGCTCGTCTCGATCGGCGACGATGCCGCCGCGGCCAGACGAGCCGCCCGGCTCCAGATCGCCTTCTACGCCACGACGCCCTCGTACAAGTCCATCCTGGAACTCCACGACCGCGCGTCCCTGCCGCGCGATCTGCGGCGCGCCTTCGTGAACCGCGACCACGACCGCATGGCCGATCTGATCGACGACGAACTGCTCGACTCGATCGCCATCGCCGGCCGTCCCGACGAAGCCCCCGACCGCCTCCGGGCATGGGCGAGCGTGGCCGACCGCGTCGTCCTCGGCGTGCCCTGGTACGGGACGGGCCCGGATCGGCAGCGGGACGCCATCGAGGCGGCGCTGGAGTTCGCGGCTAACGTGCAGAGCGACCGATGAGCAAGATGCGACTCGAGCTGATGTCGATGCCTGGTGACCGCCTGTCGAGGCTGCTCGCCGCAAGCCGTGACCTCATGGCCGGGGTGGCGGAACCATGCGTCGGATATCTGCCCGCGGCGGCGATCGGTGACAACCACCTGGAGCTGAACCGTGCCGCATTCGAGGGCATCGCGTCGATCGAGCTGATCGACGCGCTGGCGGCCAGCCGGGACTCGATGCTGCGGACGCTCGACCGGATCGCGCTGCTCTACGTCCCCGGCGGCAACACTTTCGTGCTCGCGGACCGGCTCCAGAGAGCAGGACTCATGGTCGAGATCGCGAACCGAGTGCGCGACGGCCTGCCGTACGTCGGGTTCAGCGCCGGGGCCGTTCTATGCGGCCTCGATATTCTCAACTCGAACGACGCCAACCCCTGCGGCTGTCGTGACTTCGCCGGCCTCGGGCTCCTCCCCTTCAGCGTCAACGTTCACTACCCGGTCGATGAAGCGCGGGCCGAGCGCGACGATACCCTGGCTGAATATCGCCACTTCCAGGCGACACCCGTGCTCGCGCTCGAGGACGACGCGCTGCTTCAAGTGGAGGGCGCCGAAATCACCCTGACCGAGGGCCACGCCTGGGTCTTCGACGGCTCGGGGGGCCGGCGGCCCTACTAGGCGAGGACGGGAGTTGGCGTCCCCGGTCGGACTCGAACCGACGACCTACCGCTTAGAAGGCCACAGCGGCTGTGCGTAGTGGCATCCCTCGTGGGAGGGCAAGCATTTTGTGTCCAGTTATCGTGTCGTGATTACCGCCCCGTCTACCCGAAGTACGGCCACTGAGGCGGAGACTACCTGAACGCCTCTCCGTAGTCCGCAAGACCCCCCGGGTCGGCAAACAGAGTGCGCATTGAGAGCCCGTAGACGCGCTCCAGTTCCTTGCGAATGGTGCCTCGGTTTGCCACGCGGATGATGAAGGCTGAATACTGAGGCAGCCTTCCGATCGGTGCCGGCCCAACGTGCTGGTACTCGACGAGCGTGAACGGAATGGATATGCACTCGCGGACCTGCCTCGCCGTCAGATCCAAGCTCCAGCCGGCACCACGCACCTTCCTTGTCGGTACCGACGACGGGACGCCTCCCACCAGGAAGCACGCTTGCTGACGTTTGATCCGATCCTCAATCGGTGGCGGCACCCAGACCACCGTGCGCTTGCACCATGGGTCGGTGACGGTCGGTGGCTGATCCATCCACCAGGGTTCCGGTCTAGAGGCGTCCGCTTCGCTCACCGATCGACCCCGGCGGACTACGGGCGGGTTTCCGTTCTGGCCGCTAAGCGTTCCAGTTCCTCGCGGGGAATGCGGATGAGCCTGCCAAGTCTCACGACGCCGATCTCGCCGCCGGCGATGAGGCCGTAGATCGTGTTCTTTCCGACGCTGAGTAGCTCCGCGGCCTGCATCGGCGTGACAAACGGCGGGGCCATGACGCCCTGGGCCGTGTGCGCCGGGGCGGGCAACGGCGCCGGCCTCGACGGCTCGTCGATGTTCAGGAGGGCGTGCCCGCAGTTCGGGCAGCGGATCGCCAGGTTCGCCATGTGTCACCTCGTGCTTAGCCGATGCCTTCATGCTCGCTGACATACCGCTCCAGCGCCCGGCGCGAGACGCGGACTTCACGGCCAGGGCGCACCACCTGGATCTGGCCGGTGCGGATCAGCCGATACAGGGTCGAGCGCGACAGCCCGATGGCCGCCGCGGCGGCATCGGGGGACATCAGGAGTGGCTCTGACTTCCCCGGCTCGGGCGTGGGCGTCTCGGACACGGCGAGCCAGCCGACCAAGTCGGCGGCGACCAGGTGGTGGCCGCAGGACGGGCAGTTGAGGGTCAGGCTAGGCATCAGTCACCTCGAACTACGATGCGGCGGCGCTCGCGACTATTCCGTGCGGAATGTTCGGAGCTCTACTCCGCTCGACCCTTGGCGGCCTCGGTCTCCAGCGCCTTGTCGAACTGGCGCCGCCTGGCGGGACTCGACAGTACCTCGACGGAGGTGGCGACCACCTCAGTCTTCCAGTGTCTGCTCCCGCGATCATCGTCCCATTGGCGCGTCTGGAGCCGACCCTCGATCAGGACTTGCGCGCCCTTCGCGAGCACCTCACCGCAGACGATCCCGAGACGGTCCCAGGCGACCACAGGGACATGTTCCTGGCGCTCTATTGGCAGTGGAGCCGACTCATCGCGGCGTTCGTTGGTTGCCACGATGAACGTGGCGACTCCGGCACCGCTCGCCAGATAGCGGAGCTCCGGGTCGTTGGTCATCCGTCCCGAGACGATCACCCTGTTCATCGGATCACCGCGCCGATCGAGCTGTCCTGGTCGAGCAGGATCACGTGAACGTCACGGTCGATGCGCCGCAGTTCAGCCACTTGGGCGTCGCCGAGCCCCAGCGTCTCTCCTTCCGGACCTACGCCGCCGGTGAAGGCCACGTTGCCGGCGATCCAGTCCCCGGCCAACGGGCAGATCACGTCGACCTTCCAGTTGCGCTCGGGGTCACTGACCAGTTTGCCTTCTTCGTTGATCCAAGCAGTGGCCGGCGAACCAGCGATCGAGCATTCGATTGCGTCAACGTAGCCGCCGACGACTTGCTGCAACTCCTGCAGCCCTGGGATACCGTCGTGGAACTCCATCGTCCCGTCGACAGTCAAAGTTGCCCATGCCATTTCAATAGCCTCCTCGTAGCTGGCCCTGACCCGCAATCGCTCGGGGCCAGCGCCGAGTCGGTCGAGTAGATCCTGTTGGTCGAGCGGACCATCCCGCGATGCCGCCAGCGGCTCATGCGCTAGGAGCCGCGTCCTTGGCGGTCGGCCGCTCGGCCTCCCATGCCTGGCACCACTTGTTGCCGTCGATCTCAGCCAACGGTTCGAGCTTGTCGCCCTCCTCGTTGAAGTGGTCGATGCCGCGGCCCATGGCTCGGCCGCTGGCCGTGTGTTGGTCCCGAGCAAAATCTGGAATGGTCATTCGCTCACCCTTGGCCACCCGCTGCTCGATGACCGCGTACGCATCGACCATCTCGCGGCTCTTGGCCGCGTGGGCCAGGTACCAGACCGCCTCGAGCAGCGCGTCCCCGTTCCACTTGACCCGCTCCTTGTCGGCGGCGTTGGCCTTGTCGTGCTTCCAGATTTCGATCGACATCTGCCAGAGCGAACAGACGATCGGTGCGGCCATCGGGTCGCCGATCCCGACGTCCTCACTGACGATGATCAGGAGACGACGCCAGCAGTAGGCACCGAACCCCGACTCGTTCATCTCGATAGCGAACCAGATCGCCTCGTCCGCCATCCCGCGGCGGATCAGCTTCTGGACACTCGAAACGACCTCGTCGAGTTGGTAGCCATGGACCGTCGTCATCTTGTAGTACGCGCTCACTGCTGGCCTCCGTTCTCGAGCCGCAGCCGGGCCGGCGCGGCGGACTCGGTCGGCCAAGACGGGCGCGCATGGTGGTCACCCGGATCGCCGAACGCCACGCCGCGCTCGCGCAGACTGACGTAGGCCGATCCCGCGATGATCAGGTGGTCAAGGAGAGCAATGTCGAGCAGGCGTCCCGCGGCCACTGCCTCCGCGGTAAGGCGCAGATCATCCGGGCTCGGGGTGGGATCGCCCGAGGGGTGCGAGTGAACGAGCAGGATGGCCGTGGCGTTTCGCCGGACGGCCGCGGTGAACAACTCGCCAACCCGCACGAGCGACGAGGAGACGTTGCCTTGGTAGACGCGCTCCTGGGCCATGACCCCGCAGCGGGTGTCAAGCAGAAGAACGTGGAGCTCCTCCCGTTCGAGGGAACCGAGTTGCGCGATCAGGCGATCGGCGACGTCGCTCGGACGACGGGCCTGCCAGCGGGTACCGACGGCCGAGAGTTCGAGTTGGCCGCGGCAATGCGGACATCGGGCGGTAACCGCCAAGGCGTCACGATCAAGCTGGACGGGCCTTGGCGCGCCAGTTGCCGAATCGCCTCCAGTGTCGCCGACGGGCGGCGGTACGATCTGACCGGGGATGGGGTGCACTTGCTTGCGCTCCTCTCCAAATGGCGAGGCGGCTGTTTGCGCAGCCGCCTCGTCGTGCTACTTGTTCCGGCCGCGACCGCAAGTGCGGCCCGGCCGACGTTCTGTTGCCCCCTTCGGGTGTGGGCCCTCCCAGGGCGCTCCCGAGGCCCAACGTCTGCGCCACGCCCTGCCAACCGTCGTCCGCCTCATCCTCGAGGCGACGCAAGTAGATCGCCGTCGTGGCGATCGAGCGATGACCGAGCAGCCCGCAGACCGCCTCGATGCTGGCCCCGCCCTCTCTCCGCAACTTGGCCGCGGTGTGCCGAAGGACGTGCGGCGACACGCCTGCCAAGCCGGCGACTGCCGCATAGCGCCGGAGGTGGGCATACCAGGTGCTGTCCGAAACCGAAAAGGGACGCTCGCCTTCGCTCGGGATCGGAACACCGCGCGCCTCGGCCGCTGCGACGATCGCCTTCCATGCGGGATCTGGGAGCTGGCATCGGCGTACAGCCCCGCCCTTCGTCCTGACCTCACAGAAGACACGGTCTCGGTCCGCCGTCCCGGCGAGCCGCAGACTCACGAGTTCGGTCCGACGGAGCCCGGTCAGGACCGCCGTGATGACGAGAGCACGGTCGAGCAGTCCCACCGGCGTCTCGGGGATGACGGAGAGCAGCCGGCCGATCTCAGCCCCTGTGAGACCCCGCGGTCGGGAAGCGCGAACCAGCGGCCGTCCAACAACGGCTGCCGGGTTCGCCTCAAGGGCTCGCATCCTCACCGCGAAGCTGAAGAAGCCGCCGACGGCGGCGAGCCGCGTCAGGATCGTCGACGGGGCAGGTGGACGGGCGTCCTGAGTGGCCGCGTGCACAAAACAGTGAACGTCGAGCGGGGTCACCGCAGCTGGATCGGCGACGGTTCGCAGGAAGCGTCGGAGGATCCGAGCGTATGTCTCGACCGTCCGGCGGCTCCCCGTCCGCGAACCCCGCTCCTGGAGGAACGCGGCAATCACGAGGCTCCACGTCGGGTCGTGAGGGCTGGTGGACTCCAAATCTCGCGGAAGGAGAACCACCATTTCCATGTGTATATTGTAGTGGACCACTAATCGACGGCCAATAGTTGGCGTTTATTGAGTCCATTTGCCACTCGGGGGTAAGTCAGGAAGTGGCGGACCTGACCTCTGAGGTCGGCCTGGTGGCCGCAGGAATGTCGGCGCATGAGGTCAGCGAGGCCGTGGCGGCTGTACTGGACCTTGTGCGAACCGCCGGCCGCTGCCTTTTCGACGGCTGGGATGCTCGTGGGGGCCGTGGCAATGCCTGTCTCACGACAACTTCTGTCGCCTGCTGAGCGTGGGAGGCGTCAATCTCGACGCCGATCCACACGAAACCGCGCGTCAATGCCACAGCGGCGGGCGCGTTTGGGCCGGAATCAGGCGTTTCGGGGCACTAGTACCCCGAAACCTACGATTCTCGCGTCAGACGACGATCGGCTCCCGAGTTCCCGCCTGAATCACCCCTTCGCGGCGGCGTGGCGTTGTGGCTGCGTGCCTCCGCCACCGTCGTCACGGCTGCGTGCCCTCGTGACTGTATGCCCTCACCATCGTCACCGTAGGCCAGGTTCAGCCAGTCTAGAATGTAGGCAATGCAGGCTGGCTCCCCCTCGCCGGCCTCGCTCGCGCCCGTCGGCTACCCCCTCAGCCGGCGGGCGCTTCCATGCACGGCCAGGCACCGAGCGCCGTGGCATTCCTCTCGGCACCGTAACGGCGAAGAGGAGCGACGATCGCATCCGGGGTGGCCCCCATTCGCCGCTTGGTCGAACCGACCACGCACAGGGCTTCCTACGCGTGCGTGCTTCACTGCCTACATCGTCGAGAGGATCTTGGCCCTCAGGGCTTGATAGGCAGCGGCCCGGCTCGTTCTCCGCGCTTGAACGCGGGTCCGTCATCCCTTCGTCGGGCTGGTCATGCAGCCGCGATCACTGATGCTGATGTTCTTCCAGATGGCAGGGTGGACCCAGTATCTGTCCGCATCGCAGAAGATTGCGTCGGAGTCCAGCTTCGCCATTCCGGCGTAGTCAAACTTTTGAGCCGTCTCCTTCGTGAAGATGATCCAGACCCCCGGCTCAGTGGTGGATTTCCCGAACTGATCGGTGAAGTCCGCGTCGAGCGTGACCTGAATCCTCAGTACCGTCGGGTACCAGCCCAAGATGGCCTTCGACGCGACGAGCGCATTTGCCCCGGCCGTCTTGAGGAACCACACTTCGTTCCAGACCGAGGTCGGATGAACCTCCACGTCTACGATCTGGTCGCCTGGCTCAATGGTCACCTTCAGATTCTGGAGACTTGCGGAGACCATGAGATGCCGATTGTCCTGAAGCGACTGAGTGACATTCGCCACCGTTAGGGCATGTGGATTGACTGTTGGACTTGGCGACGGCGCGACGCTCGGTGAAGCCGTAATGGTGGATGTGGCGCCCGGCGTCGGCGTCGGCACCGGGGTAGCCGTCGGGGCACTAGTCACTACGATCGTCGGAGTCGCTGCTGCAGTGACGCTCACTGTCGGACTCGCCGCGGCCGCAATCGCCGTTGTCGAGGTCGCGCCGGGTTGGGTGGAAGGCTTCTCGTTCAGACCGATGTACTCCATCGAAGCCAGGTACACGACGGCCAGGACAAGCGATGCCCCGATGCGCACACGGCGGTCCGCCTGGATGCGGACGACCTTCCCGAGCAGCCAGTAGGCGGCGTCGAAGACCAGCGGTCCCATGAGCACGTAGAAGAAGCCGCCGACGGCGAGCAGCGTGACGATCACCGCCCGTACGGCCATTGGCCCTGTCCGCAACTTCGGCTCTGACCACTTCCAGCACCTACTCGCGATCGGCATCGAGAAATCCCCTTCCTGTCCAGTTTCGTGTCTTGGGCAGTCGATCCGCATCAGTTTCTAGATGTCTCAGATCGGCGTGGTTGCCGTTCTTACCGTACCTGGTTGACGTTGAAATGTCACTCCGATCAGGTGGACGGATAGTCGACAGAGACGTTGGCTTGCGACATGCTGACAAGCGACGACAAGGAGTTCCTTCGACGGTTCGGCGAGGCCGTACGCGCTCGCCGAAAGGAACGAGGTCTGTCTCAGGAGGCCTTCGCGGACGAGGTGCCGCTGTATCGGTCGTACGTCGCCGACGTCGAGCGAGGCTCCCGGAACGTGGGCCTCGTCAACGCCCTGCGTATCGCACAGGCGCTCGGCCTGCCGCTCTCGGAGCTGATCGCGGATGCGGAGCACGGCGAACCTAGCCCGTAGGCCGGTCCACGGCCCTGACGCGCTTGCTTCTCACTCAGCCGAGGCGTCAACCCGTCGCAGCCCGAAGTGGACTTTGAAGCACAGCGTGGACGGCGCCTCCCCTCTCGGCGCCGGGTCGTGCCTGGCCAGCCGGTCGCTACCCCCTCAGCGGCCGGCTGGTTCTCTCAGGCCGCTCCAAGCCTCCGGACCGTAGAGATGGCTCGCTTCGTCCGCGCCATGCCCGAAAGCGTTCAGGCGCCTAGGACCCGAGCCCCAAGAGCTGCCGCGATGCCGGCCAGGGCATTGACAACGAAGTCACGTGAGGCGTGGCCTTCTGGCGAATGTGGTCCGTCTGTGACTTCGCCGACACCGTACGAGACATCCTCGGTGGCGCTCTCAAGGTCGCGAGTGATCCGCTCAATGACGCCTGCCACAGTCAGGGTCTTGGCGCCGGCTGCCTGGTCGGTGATCTGTCCGGAGATCGTGGAGGTCCAGTCGATCGTAGGCTCTCCACCCTCGGCTAACCAGCCGTTGACCAGCACTAGGTCGGTCTCGCCCGAGTACTCCCACCGCCGCTCGGAGCATCTCTCGACGTGCTCGCGCATCTCGTTGAAGTCACTAGCGTTGAAGTACCAGTCATCCGCGAAGTTGCCGCCCACGGGGTGCGCGTGCGTCTGTGACTCGAAGCCGCGGCCTTCTGCTGAGCGGTAGTAGCCGGGGAAGAAGAGGTCCCAGGTGTCCCCGGTGCGAAGGTCGAAGTAGTCGCCGCGAGCATCGAGTCTGCGAATGGCGTCAGAATCTGGGGGAGCGAACAGGAAAGCTAGAACCGTAGGCCCGCCGTGCCAGCGGGCCTTGATGGAGTCTTCATAGTCTCGCTGCATCGAGGCAGCACTCATCAGGCCGTAGTCTCCCTCGCTATCCGCACGCCGACGCCGAGCATCCGCGGCCTCTTTGCGGTGGAGTCGCTGGCGCGCCCGGACCCTCCCCATGACGGTCCATCCTCGGGCATGATTGCCGTCCCAGTCTGCGTCGTCCCATGCCGTTGCTGCCCACATGGCGGGCAGTATACCGAGCACCAACGTGAGATCGCCCGGAAGTCAGGCTCTCGCTGTGGGCTGCTCCGCCGGTTCTTGCGAATCGTCCGCGCCGGGTGGGACCATGGGCCAATGCATGAGATGGAGGTTTATCGTTACGGGCGGGCCGTGGTGGCTGTGTGTCCGTATCGCCCCAGTTGCGGCGGCGTGACGTCCATCATGATTCCGATAGGCCGGGCAGCGGCCAGGATCGCGGCAGGACCACCAGATACGGGAGACGCAAGTACCGTGTGCCAGAGCCACGCACCATGGCACACTTGACACGCGACGAACCGCAGTTGCATGGGGGAGCGGCGTGAGCATGAGTCGGACGGCAGCGGAAACGAGCCCATGGGATGTGGGCTTGTACTCATTGGCCGAGTCGGCTCGCTACGGCTCCATCCCGGCCAGCACGCTGGGCCGTTGGTTGGCGCGTCGTGCCCCTATCGGTACGTTGCGCGAAGAACTCGTCAGCTTCGACGAGTTGGTGTCTTTGCTTTTCGTTCGACAGCTCACCAAACAGCACGTGCGAATGAAGGACATCCTCACCGCCGAGAGCGATCTCCGCGAGCGAACCGGCCACGAGCATCCGTTCGTGCACGAGACGCTCTGGGTCGCCGGGCGAGACGTCATGGTTCGGGTGCCTGCGACTGAGGGTGAGTTCTTGGCTGCCAACAGACGGGGCCAGATGGGGCTGCCCGGGCTGATCGAGCCGAAGCTGGTTGAGCTTCCGGAGCTCGTAACTGACGTCCGCGGTCGCCTTGGATACGACGGCGGTCGGGCCGTCGTCTGGCGGCCAGCAGACCGTATCGCGGCGCGGCCCATTGTGCAGTTTGGTCTCACCTGCATCGAGGGGACTCGGCTTACGACGCGGGCAGTTTGCGAGGCCGTTGACGCTGGCGACGACAACGTGACCCTGGCGCACATGTTCGAGGTCGCCGAGTCCGACATTGAACTGGCTGTGCAGTGGGAACACCAGCTGGCAGCGTAGACGACGTCCTAACTGCGGGGGGCGTCGGTTTCCTATTTGATGAGAACATCCCGGCTGCGTTCGCCGAGGCGCTGCGCCTGATTGGTTACCACACGGTCTCGAACAGCGATGTGAACCTGAAGGGCGCCTCGGACGAGGATGTAATCGAGTTCTGCGGCGCAAGGAACGCAGTGTGGGTCACGAAGGATCTCGACTGCCGCAAACGCGCGGCGTACGCCGTCCGAGTGCGCGACCGAGGAGTGTCGGCCGTGTTCCTGGCGACACCGAAGGCGAAGAGGTGGACCCTGAAGGAGCAGTTCGAGGTCCTTGTTCGCCACATGCGCACGATCGAAAACCGTCGCGCAAGCGCCCGGGCGCCGAGCTACTACCTTTGCCGCTCTCGTGGGCAACCGCTGCAGCTGACGTCCTTCGCAGCTCGGCCTGGCAGGAAGTAGGCGGCGAGCCACTTGAGACTCGCGTTGTGATCGAGGGCAGTTCCGAGCATGAGTTCCCTTGGGTGGATGAAGCGACGAGACGGACCGCCGCCCATCGCAAGTAGACTTCAGCCGCAACCACATTCGGCCGAGACAAGACCGCGAGGGGCGAGACATGCCGGACCTGGACGACACGACCCAAGGCGGGATCCCTCAAGACGACCCTCCGGCGAAGGCTGAGCCGGCCGGTCCAATACGTCGAGGTTCGTTTCGTCGTCGCCCGCGGACGTTTCCACTCTTGGCCAACGGCCCGCAATACCACGGGTTCACCGCTGGCCAATGGATGCCTCTCTTGGAGCTGCTCGACGACCCAGAAGTCACCGATCGCGACTTTGCCCTTCGCACACTCGTGCCACAGCTTGCCGATCCAGCCGACTCCGATCGAGTCACTTCGCTTGCCGATGATGACCTCGGCTCGGCACTCGCCACGTTTATGGCTCATGAGCATGAATGGATCGCCAGCCCGAGTGATCAAGTTCCGGCGATTGCCGAGATCAGGGAGCAGATCCGAGCGTGGGGCCGAGTCCAAGCGGAGAAGCTGCGACCGCAGATCGAGCAGTTCCAGTCGCAAATGGAGTCAATGGTTGGTCGACTGGGCTTGCTGGATGCGGACGCTCCAATCTGGCGGGCCGTCAACCGCAACCAACAGATGGTCGCCGATGCGATGCGCCAGGCCCAAGCCAGCACGGCTTTCGTGAACTTCGACTCCCTCAACAAGGCGATCAAGGCGGCACAGCCTGGGCTCAAGGCGATAGCAGAGATGTCGGTCCCCGATGTGGCACCGACCGAGCCGGTGGCAATGACGGCGAGCTTTCACGACTACCGATACGAGACGCAGGTCGAGACTCTCGGCGCCCTCCAGGATCTGCGCTCAGCCATGACCGGGTTCCTGAGCGCGAGCGTCGAGCAAACGGGTGCTGAGCTCGAGCAGCTCATCCTGATCAGTGGACGGCTCGAGACGCTGAACCAACACCAGCAAAGGCAGACGAAGAGCGCCAATACCTCCAAGAACCTGATGATCTATACAGCGATTGTGTCCACGGTCGCCGTGCTGGTGGCAATCGTGTTGGCGCTGACTTCGCAACCCGGGCCTGCTTCTCCGGCGCCTTCGTTAACCCCGTCGTCGCAGGTGCTGCCGGCCGCGTCTCTGCGCTGACATGCCACGGACTAGCATCGGCCGCCGCGGGCCGAGCCATTGAGTCATCATGCAAGCATGTTCATCGGGGAGATGGGTGGCCGGTGGTGGCTACCCGGCCAGCAAGAAATCGTCACGGGCACGCTGCACAGCGCCTGGGATGAATCGCCCGTGGTCACAGGCACTGGGCTGCTGGAGCCAGCGACCCCTGAAAACATCCTTCCGCACTTCGGGGGATCGTTCGTCCGCCATCCTCTTGTCCTGGGACGGACGAGCGACAACAAGCTTGTCAGCCTGGAAGGTGTCCACGTTTCGCTGCGGCAGGTTCACTTCGCGGCGCCAGGGGACGCCAGTATCGAGCTCCAGGCACAACGCGCCTACGTCGGGATGCACTTCGGGCCGGAACCGCCGACGTTTCGAGGCGCCGATGTTCAGGTCGAGTTCCTGATCGACTTTCTTGGCCGCGACGCCATCGAAGAGGAGTGGATCTTCCGCGATACCCGCCCGATCGGCATGAAGTTGAGTGCCAGTCGGGATGACGAGACGGTGATCCCCTTCCCCGGAGGCACGCTCACCGTCGGTCTCGACGTCAGCCTAGCAGGCGACCGGTGGCGTGAGCGCCGGATTGTCCGAAAGGCGCGAGCAGTATTCCGCCTCGATGAGCCTATAGCGCCCGACGTTTGGTTGTCGTCCTACATCACGCCCCTGGCGAGCCTGATGTGCCTAGTGACAGGCGAACCCAGCGTCATGGAAAGCGTCGCCTTCAAGGGCCCGTCGTCAGCAGAACCTGACCTTCGGGTCGAGTTGCTATGGCGTGGCGAGCCTCCGCAGCCGCCCAGAGATCACGTGCTGCTCCCGCACGAGATCCTGTTCACGGCAGCCAACCCGCCCATTCCCCTAGACCAGATCCTTGGGGCGTGGCTTCGCGCCTGGAAGGAGTTGCGCCCGGTCCTAGAGCTCTACTTGGCTACGCGGAGGCGGCACCGCCTGTACGAAGAACATCGGCTCCTGAACCTCACACAGGCGCTCGAGGCTTTCCATCGCATCCGCGTCGGCGGCCACCCAACCGACCCGCAAACCCACGAGGACCGAGTCAAACGAGTGCTGGCGACGCTCTCAGCCAAGGACCGCAAATGGGCTGGCCTACCCCTCAAGAAGGCGGCTAACGACTTCACCCTGGCGGATCGCCTGAACCGCCTCGTTGCAGCCCACCGCTGGATGCTGGGCGATGTCGTGAGCGAGAACCCGAGGCAGTTCGGAGATGAGGTGGCCTTGACGCGGAACTACCACACGCATTGGGATGAGGTTCGCGGGGCAGGCGCCACAACCGGGGTGGAACTCTGGCCCATGAACGAGCGGCTCACGGTGCTCGTCGAAGCGTGCCTCCTGACCGAGCTTGGCTTCCCGGAGGGCGCGGTCGAGGAATCTATCCGACGAGCGAGCAGCTCTTATCGGGCGCTGAAACTGAACGGGTACTAGCGCCTCTCCGGTCACGCGGCCAAATGGCACCGTGGGACGGATAGGCCATCTATGAGGTCGCATACTCAGCGAAGTCACCACGACTGGAACGAGGAGGAACGCAAGGGTGGACACGGGCATCGAAGCGGTCGTCGCGTTGTCTACGCTGGCGCTGGCTCTGGCGACCGGGTGGATGGCCCGCGAGATCCGACAGGAACGGATCGAGACGGCCAAGGAGCGGGTCCGGGGTGCTTTGCGAGCGGCGCTGATGGAGCAACTGGAAAACGCCCGGCGCTGGCACACGGCGAAGCCCGACCGCAAAGGCGACGACCCAAACGAGTACAAGTTCCCCGCGCCGGCATTCGATCAACTCTCTGCCCTAGCTCGCGATGTCGACCTGCCGGCCGATGTGGCCGCTTACCTGATCTGGTTGGTTGCGGACGTCCACCGGGCCTGGGCTGCGTACATGGCCATGCTCGATCAGGTCCAAGGGACCTACCACGGCGTGGTAGAGAAGAACGAGGCCCGCCGCATCTGGGGACTCGGGCTAGACCACCTCCAAGTGATCACGGGGCTCGTCGCTGGCGAACTGCGACGCCGCGGTCATGCAGCCGATGCCGAGGTGACCGGGCGAGTGCTGTGGATGCTCCCTGAAACCTGGCCCGGCGGGCGGGCGACCACGATGGTCGCTCAGGTGACCTACATGAGCGCGCCGAAGTTCCCGGCCGACCCTACCTTCACGCAGGACTCCCCGGCTGGCCGAGACCAACGCGCCGCCGAGATTTCCGCCGCGTCTCGGGCGAGGTTGCAGGCCAGCCAAGAGGAACTCCATCGCGCCGGTCTCTAAAATCGCGCGGTCTCATGGCTTGCTCCATCGCGAGGGGCGTCACTTGGTAGCGGAGACAACGCCACTCTCTCGGCTGGCTGGGTCCATCCGGAAGATCTCAGGGCTGTTTGCCCTTACGACACGCACGTAGCCGGTATCCCACGTGGTTGGCTGAGGCTCGACGCCGCCAACCAGCTGGCCGTGAGCCCGCGCCGCAAACACGCGCCATCCACTGTCGCGCAGTCCATCCAGATGCCTGTCGACTCCGAAGCCGGTCTGGCATCGCCACGCCGGTTCCATTTCGCTCCAGAGGTCGTTGGTGTCGAACAGGAGTTGGAGGAAGCCGCCCACAAGGTCGACCTCGTCCTGAGAGGCCAAGGGTTCGTGGTCCAAGCTGGTCTCGTGGCACCCGCAAACCAGAGCGAGAAGCTGTGGGCCATCTTCCACTTCGATCAGGACGGCCGGGGCGCCGCGCCGGATCTTGAGCGGGGCGGGGATGGCGTTAGGTGAGGTCTTGACCCAGGCTTCGTGCTCGGCCTTGATCCTCCTGAGTCGTTCCGGCGGATACTGCTCTTCTGCCTTGTCGATGACCGCGTGGTCAGACGGGCATAGCAGTATCAGGTTCTCGTAGCTGTCTGGCGCTGCCCCCAGCAGATCAGAGGTGCCACGTGGCACGTTACCTCGCGGGCTGGCAATGTGACACTCCTCCCCCACCACAAGCGGCGCCGAGCCTCCACGCGCTGCCCGGACCAACTCGATCTTGCAGATTGCGCACTGGTTCCTGGCCAATGCCCACAGCATCTTGCGATCGCGGTCCGAGACCGTCACGAGGTCGCCCGTGCCTGCGTGAACACGCGGCGCAGGTAGTGGTTCATCACGATCGACTGGAACGCGGGGTCGTCGAGGATGCGCTGGAAGATGTCAGCGTTGTCGTCCATGCGGCCCGCGATGCTCTTGAGGAAGACGTCCGCGAAGACGAGCTTGAAGTTCTCGATCGGGTTGGCGCGAGCCTGCGCGACTAGCTGCTCGTCGCCGAGCCACGTCGTCTCCAACTGGTCGAAGAACAGCTGATCGGCCGGACCGAGGGCGGTGCCGAAGTGGTCGTTGAGCACGGAGATGATCGCGGACAGGCGTTCCTGCTCTTCCTCGGCCTGCTTGCCTTCGCCTGAGTAGATCGCCTTCAGTTCGCCTGTGCCCGTGTCCGGGCCGATGTCGCCCTCGCCGGTCTTCTCGAGGCGCAGGTGCGTCAGCTCTATCTCCGATCCGAGGTCCAGCCGTCCGCCACCCTCCGACGGCAGCAACGCCTGCAGCGCCCGGCTGGCCAGATACAGTGCCTCGAGGAAGATGTCGCCGAAGTCCACGACCTGGCTGAGGAACGAGTAGGCACGGACGAACTGGTCGAGAGCGTCGCGGACCTCGTCCTGCTCCTCGGGGCGCTTGGCCTTGAACCGTTCCACGGCCGGCGCCAACTGCGCGTACACGGCGCCGTGGTCGCTGATCTTCTTGGTCCTGTCGGCGATGAGCGCGGCCACGGCCCGCGCCTCCACGTCATCGAGCACCTGAAGCGAGAGAAGACGGTCCGCCAGGTCGTGGAGCAGGTTCGGGTCGGTCGGCTCGGCGACGGTAGTCTCATACCAGGGCGCGAACGCCTCGGTGATCGCCTCGGCCTCGTTTCGGAAGTCGAGCACGAACGTGTCGTTCTTCTCGGGATGGATCCGGTTGAGACGGCTCAGCGTCTGGACCGCGGCCAGCCCAACGAGCGTCTTGTCGACAAACATCGTGTGCAGGAGCGGCTGGTCGTAGCCGGTCTGGAACTTCTCGGCCACGATCAACACGCCGAACTCCGGCCCGCCGAACTGGGCCGCGGTCTGCGACTCGGGGAAGCCGTTCATGCCGGACTCGCTGAAGTCGATGCCGGCGTCGTCCACCTTGCCGGAGAAGGCCACGAGCGCGCGGGTGTCGGAGTAGCCGTGCTCCGCGATGTAGCGGTCGATCGCCTGCTTGTAGCGGACGGCGTGCAGGCGCGAGCTGGTCACGACCATCGCCTTGCCCCTGCCGCCGATCTTGCGGCGTGTGTGCTCGCGAAAGTGCTCGACGATGATCTCCGCCTTCTGAGAGATGTTGTGCGGGTGCAGCGAAACGAAGCGGGCGATCGACCGGCGTGCTCGGCGCTTCTCGTAGACGGGGTCGTCGGTGACTGCCTTGCCGACTTTCCAGTACAGCTTGTAGGTCGTGTAGTTGGCTAGCACGTCGAGGATGAAGCCCTCCTCGATTGCCTGGCGCATGGAGTACAGGTGGAAGGGCACGTGCACGCCCTCCGCATTCAGCCGGCCGAACAGCTCGAGGGTCCGACCCTTCGGGGTCGCGGTGAAGGCGAAGAAGGACAAGTTCGGCTGGCGGCCACGCGCAGCGACAGTCGAGGCGAGAGCGTCCTGGAGATCGGGCGGCGTCGTCGCGGCCTCGGTCTGCTCGGCTAGGGCCAGTTGCGCCTCGATCGAGGCCGATCCGAGGGCAGCCTTCAGATCCTTCGCCGCCTCGCCCGTCTGGCTCGAATGGGCCTCATCGACGATGACCGCGAAGCGCCGGTGGCCGAGATCCTTGACCTTGTCGAGCGTGAACGGGAACTTCTGCAGCGTCGTAATGACGATCCGGAACTGGTCGCCGTTGAGCGCGTCGGCGAGTTGCGTGCTGTCTTGCAAGAGGGGCGTCACTACGCCAGTCGCGTGCTCGAACTGGAAGATCGTCTCCTGCAGCTGGCGGTCGAGGATGACCCGGTCGGTGATCACCACGACCTTGTCGAAGACCGGATGATCGTCGAGGCCGTGCAGCGACATCAACCGATGAGCGAGCCAGGCGATTGTGTTCGACTTGCCGGAACCCGCGGAATGCTGGACGAGGTAGCTCTGGCCCGACCCTTCCTCGCGTGCTGCCGCCTCCATCCTTCGGACGGCGTCCCACTGGTGGTAGCGCGGGAAGATCGTGGAGCCGGAGCGCATCTTGGCGGCATGGGTCGAACCCTCGCCCGGCACGACGTGGATGAACCGGCCCAGCAGGTCCAGCCAGGCGTCGTGAGCCCAGACCTG
This sequence comes from Chloroflexota bacterium, assembly GCA_003171255.1. GTDB lineage: Bacteria > Chloroflexota > Limnocylindria > Limnocylindrales > CSP1-4 > Fen-1039. The sequence goes on along the minus strand of PMYK01000013.1, from coordinate 34,411 downwards.
TTCCCAGAGGTATCGAGTTCGGTGGCCATCGGGATCGGGAGGATTGCCCTTGCCGCCAGCGTTGCCGCGGTTGAAGGGCAGGAAGCCGGTCTTCTCGCCTGCGAGTCGGGTCGTCATCTCGACCGACTCGGGATCGACGGCGAAATGCACCAGCGCCCGACGGCCGAGAGTGACGTTGGCCGGGTCGCGATCGGTTCGGTATTGGTGCTTGGCGTGCTCGACGGTCTGGTGCGTGAGGGGGTTCTTCAGCTCGGCCGTCGCGACCGGGATGCCGTTGACGAAGAGGCACAGGTCGAGGGTCCTCGCCGCCGCCGGCTCGTACGCGAGCTGGCGCGTGACTGTGAGGCGGTTGGCGAGGTATCGCTCGGTCAGCTCGGGTGTGAGCCCGTGGGCCGGCTTGAAGAACGCTAGACGGACTTCGATGCCGTGGTCGTTGACGCCATGTCGCAGGACGTCGACCGTGCCGCGCTCGTCGATCTGCTTGGCCAGTCGATCCGCGAACTGCTGATGAGCTCCGGCTTCGCCTCCGTGAACCGCTACCAGCCGCTCACAAACCTTGGGCTGCGTCTCGGCCAGGAAAGCGAACAGCTCTGCAGTGTCGAGTCCGCGCACCCGATCGAAGTCGGCCGACCACTCCGGTTTCGTACCCCATTTGCAGACGCGGTATCCGCCCTGCTCGACCAGGCTGGCGGTGATCGCTTCCTCGAACCCGCGCTCGGACACCGTCATGCGGCCACCTCCGGTACGTCGAAACAGCCGGTGACAGCGGCGACGAGCATCGTCTTGCGGCGCTCACGCAAGCGAGCAATCTGCTGGTCGGCCAGCCTTTGAACATCGGATGACTGGGCGTGGATCGCGTCGGCAGTGGCGGCCACGTCATGCTGCTTCTCCAACGACGGCACGGGCACCCTGATCGCGTGCATCATGGGTTGGGTTATGTGCGTCATGGTGGATCCGTGCATCAGCTCGCCGAAATCTTCCCGCAACACGTGCAACGCCCATCTCAGCCATCGAGGGTCGATCCCCGGATGCGCGAGTACCCGGAATAGGTGCTGGTTAAGGATGGCCGGTCCGCGGTCCCACTCGCGGACTTCTAGGCTCGCGGACCAGGAGAACACCAAGTCGCTGTCTCGCAGCAATACACGGTCAGGGACCCAGCCATCGAAAAGATCCTGGTCGGCATCTCGATCGACCAACTGACGGATGCGAATGACGGGCAGGCCAGTCGGCGTGAAGTCATCCGGCTTGAACGGGTACCCGTTGACGTAGTCCGCGAGAACCGCGAGCGGGCGAGTCGGATCTGGAGCATCAGCCACGATCCGCCGAAGACTCGCGGCCTCCCGCCGGGCCAGTAGGTGGCGCAGGTGATCGTAGGTCGCAATCAGGTCGTTGATTGTTGCGACCTGGCTGTCGAGATAGTCCGCGATCCTTCTCTGCACGTGGGCCTCCGGAAGCGGAACCTCGATCCCAGCTAGGACTTGCCAGTTCCGGAAGTCAACGGCCCGTTGTCTCACATTGCCGGCCTGAAGCTCAAGGAACCCTGCCTCGGCTTCTGCACGGAGCGCATACGCGATGTACCGCACATCAGCCTGACCCACGGGAGCGCACACGTGATAAACGGGGCTGCATTTCCCAATCGAGTCGCAGACGCCAATGGCCCCGGCGAAGGCGTCGAGCCCGTGTATTACCAAGTCCCCGGACATGACACCTTGATAGCCAACCTCCTGATCTGAGAATGTGAACCCGTCTTCGCGACGGAGGGATCTCAGGGTGACCTCGCCATCGCGAAATGCCGTCACCACTCCAGCCCCACTGGCGGCAGGGCGGACGAGCTTCTTCAAGACTCGGCGCAGAGGCACCACCGGGAAGGTGCCCGGAAGGGCTCTTGTCACAGCACCAGTTCCTCCAGGAGTCGCCGTATCTGCTCGTTCGCTTCGCGGATTTCGCTGTCGATCTCCTCGATGGATCTGACCTCTGCGTATCGGTAGAAGAAGCGGGCAAGAGGGATCTCGTAGCCGACCTTGGTCTTCGAGTAGTCGACCCAAGCGTCGGGGACGTACGGCAGGATTTCGGCCGCCATGTAGGAAGTGACCGAGGATCTGTAGGGCGCAGTAGCCAGCCGCTCGGTCGGATCGGGCTCGAAACCCGATGTCGGGCCTGGCAGGGGGACGCTCTCGTTGTCGCGCAAGTCCGGATTGGGCTCGGGATGGCCCTTCCGATCGCTGACAACCGGCGCTGCGGGATCACTGACCGAGATCGCCTCCCAGACGGCCTTTTCGATCGCCTTCGGCAAAGGGCCGAGCTTCACAGCGACAGCCGTTCGGTCAGTCGAGGAGAAGGCGGCAAGGCGCTCAAGCAACTGAACCAAGGCGAGGCGTTCGGGCTCGGTCAGCTTCGTCCAACCTGAAGCCGTCTCGATCGCTGGCAACGTCTCGGCAGTCACTTCATACCGCCGCCGGAGCGGGCGCTCAACCGTAATCCGCTGGTAGCCGAACGACTCGTTGGGCAGGATCTTGACTCGCTCGTCCGCCTTGAAGTCGCCATACAGGCGGGTGACTTCAGCGATCTGCGTGTCACTGATTTCCTTGCGCTTTTCTCCGAGGCCCTTGCGCATCTTCACGAAGCACTCGCGCGCGTCCACGAGTTGGATCTTGCCGCGGCGCTCGGGGCGCTTGCGGTTGGTCACGATCCAGAAGTAGGTGCTGATGCCGGTGTTGTAGAAGAGCTGCTCCGGCAGGGCGACGATACCTTCGAGCCAGTCATTCTCGATGAGCCAGCGACGGATCTCGCTCTCGCCCGAACCCGCCGCGCCTGTGAACAGGGGCGAGCCGTTGAAGACGATCGCCATGCGGCCGCCGCCCTCTTCGGGCCGGCGCAGTTTGCTGATCATGTGCTGCAGAAAAAGGAACGAGCCGTCGTTGATCCGAGGCGTGCCGGCTCCGAAGCGGCCGGCAAAGCCGAGCTTCTCGTGCTCTGCGCCTACGACATCCTGGACCTTCTTCCATTCAACCCCGAATGGCGGATTGGCGAGCAGGTAGTCATACCGTTCGCCTGGGAAGGCGTCCTCGCTGAAACTGTTGCCGAGAGCGATGTTCGTGGCCTTCTGGCCCTTCAGCATCATGTCAGCCCGGCAGAGCGCGTACGTCTCGGCGTTGAGCTCCTGGCCGTATCCGATGAGCTCCGCCGTTGGGTTCAGTTCGCGCAGGTACTCCTGGGCGACGCTGAGCATTCCGCCGGTGCCGCAGGCGGGGTCGAGCATGGTCCGCACCGTCCCCGGCGTGCGCAGGATGTCGTCGTCCTCGATGAAAAGCAGATCGACCATCAGACGGATGACTTCCCGCGGCGTGAAGTGCTCGCCGGCTGTCTCGTTGGACAGCTCGGAGAACTTGCGCAGCAGCTCCTCGTAGACGTAGCCCATTTCCACGTTGTCGACCTTGTCCGGGTGCAGATCGACTTCGGTCACCTTGGAGAGGACGAGGTACAGCAGCTTGGCGCGGTCGAGGCGGCCGATCTGGGCATCGAAGTCGAACTTCTCGATGACGTCGCGCGTCTCGGGGTCGAACGCGGCGATCCAGGCGCGCAGGTTGCCGGCCACCTGCGGCGGGTCGGCCAGGATCCGGTGCAGGGTCAAGGGGCTGGTGTTGTATGCCTCGACGCCCGTCAGCGTCTTGAGGACGACGTTCCGGGCGTTCTCGCTCTCGATCGTCTTGGCTCGCGCGAGCACCTTGTCCTTGGTGGGCTCGAGGACGCAGTCGAGGCGGCGTAGCAGGACCAGAGGCAGGATGACCTTCTGGTATTCGGCGCGTTTGTAGTCGCCGCGGAGCAGGTCAGCGATGGCCCAGATGAGCCCTGCGTGATTGTTGATTGCGGCTCTGACCTCAGCCACTTAGACCCCCTGCGGTTGTTCTACTGACGAGCCAAGGATAGCCGCTCAGCGAGCCCTCTCGGACCCGGACTTCGGCGCGGGCGAGGACTCGGCCGCTGCAACTTCGGTGCCAGCCGGCCGAAGCTCGAACTTATCGTGCTTCGCGCCCGAGCGGTGCCAAATGAAGCTCGGCCGCCATCGCAGCCGCGTCGCGGTCCGCTCGGCCTGCCGGACCTGGCGACTCGGGCTCTTCGCCTCGACCGTGCGGACAGATTGACGTTTCGCTTGGCGGCTCCTGGCTGCGCTGGCGTCACCCGTACCCTGTGAAGTCCCGACCAAAGACGACTGACCATCGGTCGAACGCAGCCCTCTGGTTGCCAGAGTTCTCGTACGCAAGTGCGTCGGTCGCCCGTTGCGCGTCGTCCCGCAGCGCCTTCACTGCTTTCCGGCGAGTCTCCCCGTCAATGTACTGATCCAGGCGTCCGCCTTGTGGCCACGGGTCTGAGAACTCGTGGTTGGTCAGGCCAGCCACGGCCTCCAGTGTGTGCCTCATCGCCACTGGAAGCGGAGGCATCTGTGTCGTCTTGCGCCACGCGCGTTCAACCATCATCTCGAGATGGAATGACCTCAGCCGGTCGTGTTCTCCCCGGTTCCAGAGCTTCATGAGACGCACGAGCGGCTTGAGCTTGCTGGCCAGTCTCACGTCTGCGGCTTGCATGAGCGCGTCGTGGTGCGCCGGGTTCGTAATCTGCCAACCGCCGTTGCCGTTCGGGATGTAGAAACCCATCTCTCCGGGTGTGGCGAGGGGTCTTCTGGTGAGCCATGAGAGTCCCTTCACCTCAATGACGTCGAACGCTGGCACCAGGTCGACTCCAAGGCCGTCGCCAAGGTCCATGCACAAAGCAACCTTGCGTGTGCTGACCCTGGTGTTCGCGTATTCGACGTTCAGCGCGTCTCGCAGCCAATACAGAAAGGCTCGAGAGTCTCGACGGAAGCGATCGACGTAGGGTTTGGCCGCCAGAACAACCATGACGTCGACGTCGCGTTCTCGACGGATCACGGTTCCGCGGCCGTAAGACCCGATCGCCCAGGGTTCGCGGCTCAAGGCGTAGGCGGCGAAGAACCGGCGCAAGTGCATGATCCGTCCCTGCGCGAGCTCACGTTGTCGAGGCGTCAGCTGCAGATCGGAAAGCAAAGCGTTGAAGGCGGCCGACACTGTGCGCGACATCAGCCGTACGCGGGGAACTGCTTGTTGAAGACGACGTTCCATCGCTCAAACGCCTTGACCATCTCGCCATCCTCGGCCAGCTTGAGCGCGTCCTTGGCGCGGGCGGCGTCCTCCTTCAAGAGGCGCACCGTGAGAGCCCGCTCGTCGGCGTTCAGGTATGCGTCGAGCATCTCGCTAGACCCGGTCCAGGGATCCGCAAGACTGGACGCAACCCACGACGAGGCAGCACGGAGGCTCTCGCATAGTGCCGCAGGAGTCGCCGGCAACGCAGTCGCATTTCGCCACATTCGCTCGACAACCATTTCCAGGTGGAACGAGTGGAGGTGCCGGCCGTTCACGTGGTTCCACGCCTTCATCAGGCGCACGACCGGCTTCAGCTTTGATCCCAGACGAACGTTTGCGTCCGTCATCAGGGTGTCGTGATACGGAGGGTTGGTCTTCTTCCAGCCCTTCCGGCCGTCGGGCATGTAGAAACCGCCGGAGGCACACACGAACGTGGGGACGAGATCGACCTGAAGGCCGCCAGTTAGCAGCATCCTGACGGCGACCTGCTTGCTGCTCACGTCCGTGTTCCCGTATGCCTTGTTCAGGACGTTTCGGACGGCGTACAGGAAGGACCGAGAGTCGTACTGGTAGGTCGGCCAGTAAACGTCACCGAAGGCGACCATCATGTCGATGTCGCGCTTCCATCTGACGAGAGTCTGGCGTCCGTAGGACCCTATCGCCCAGGGGTTTTGAGCACAGGTGTAGCTCTCGGTCAGGATCTTCTGGACGTTCCGAACACGGCCGGCAGCCATGCTCTCTTCGTATTCCGTAAGTCGCAGGTTAGCTAGTAGTTCGTCAAACGCCTTTGTGACCGTCGTCGCCACGTGGCTCCCCCTCGTGCTCCCAGAGCGGATCGTTCTCGTACGAATAGTTCCCATTCTTGATCTGGTTCTTCACCTTCTCGTACATGCCGGGCGGCAACTCGCGTGGCTCCACTTCCCGCAGGGCATCCAGCCGGGTTGCGAGATCGTGGAGCTGCTTGGTGAGCACGGAATGGTCACCATCGCTGTTCAGGTCGATCTTGCGGAAGCGGCGAGCTTCTCCACGGATGGCGAGGTACTGAGCCCCCTTGGTGCTGTGTGCAGCCGCTTGGTCGTCCGCTTTCACAAAGAGGCGAATGCCGCCAACGATCGCGCCGGCAAAACCAATAACTGCAGTGATCCGCGCATCCGCACCAAAGAGTGCTGTGAGCCCTGCGGCACCCGAACCAACCGATGCGGCCAGGATCGCTGCGGGCAGACCGATCCTGAACGCCCACCGTCGCCATCGCTGGCCGGCCATCAGGTGCTGGCGGCCGGTGTACTCGGCGTCAATGGCCAGCCTCTGGGCCTCGTCCGACAGTTCACGCCGGAGTGCAGTAATACGATCCACTTCGTTCATGGGCCTCCCCCGCGAGTGACGGTTGCTCGCTGACCTTCAGTTTGATGCCACGACGCCAGGTGTCAAACAACAGGGCGGGTCGGCGGAATGCACTCCGGACGTCGTTGCAACGTCCCCGTGCACTCGATCCTTCGTCTTGCGTCTTGCCGCCGCCGGAGAGGCGCGCCGCTGCACGAGAAGAGATGATGTCGTTACACCGCTCGGGCTGCCCGATAGACTGGCGCCATGGCGACACAGGACGCGGCGATCACGGGACAAATGCTGGCCACGTTGGCGGTCGTTGATGTTCTGCGGGAGCGATGCGAGGCCTTCAACTCACTCTCAGAGTTCGCACCGGGCTCCAGGGCCAGGGCCGACTTGGCTATGTCGACCCTACTCGGCGCTGAGCCGGCGCGGGCCGCTATGGTCCAAGTAGCCAACTCACTCGACCATCTGATCACGTGGCGCCATGTGATAGCAAACGGGCTTCAGCCGTCGTCGGCTCACATGACCCTGCTTCGAGCGTCGATGGAATCAAGCGTCGTCGCCCGCTGGCTGGTAGATCCAACGGTTCAGCCCGAGGAGCAACTGGCTCGCGCTGCTTCCTGGCTGCGCGAGGATTACAGACAGAGGCGTCGCGTCGAGGAGATCCTTAAGGCAAAGCCTGTTCCGCCGGCCAAAGGCGCGGCGGATCGGATAGCGGACCTCGATGCCGAAGTTACGGCGCTGGGCCTGCGTGCGCTTACTGGGATCAACCTTACGGACCTCTTCCGACAGTACTCGAATCGGCCGGGCGATCAGGGAGAGACCAACTACTCGATCGCCAGCAGCTTCGCGCACAGCCGGCCCTGGGCTTCTCTTCTCCTTGCGACAACGCCAGTCGGACCTGGGGTAGCGCCAGGCGGCCAAGTGATGAAGGCGTCGGCCGATGACACCTTAGCCCTGGCATTCACGGTTCACGCGGTGCGAACCGCCACCCTGGCAGTGGAGGACGTAGAACGCATTCTTGAGTCTTAACGGGCCTCATCGAGGCTCGTCGGGGTCAAGACCCGAGCCGCCCTCACCTCCTCGCGGCATCGGACGGTGAGCCTGGGCGGGCCGAATGGATTCTGACCGCAATCGCGATAATGAGTCTCATGGTGATGCGCGCGCCTACGACGCCAACGTCGATGTCTGGCCCCACGCGCTGAGGGCCTCGGAAGATCCCCGCGATGGCAGGACCCCTTTCTGACGTCGCTTAGCGATGCCGTTTCCTCGTGGCTCGCGTCTCTATTCCGTCAGAGCGATCGTGTTTCAGCTCACCGTCGTCGGATACGTGGGTCCTCGCTAGACTGCTAGCAGGAGGGGTACGAATGCTGACGAATCGCGAGCTCGCATCAGTTCTGTGGGTCGGAGTGATCCTCGCGGTTGCCCTTCCGAGACCAGGAGCGCGCAAGACAATCGGGGATTTGGTCCGCGCTTTCATGGTTCGATCGATCATCGTGTCGGTGCTGGCCTATGTCGGCTACGTCGCCGTCGCCGTGTTGGCTGCCAGGGCGTTTGGCTTGTGGAACACGAGTCTGTCCAAGGACACCTTGATCTGGTTGGTCACCGTCGGCCTGCCCCTCCTGTTCGGCAACCGCGACTCCGCGAAGCCAGGCTTCTACCGGCGAACCGCCCGTCGGACCGTCGGCATCAGCGTCTTCGTCGGGTTCTACATGAACCTCGCACTCTTTCCGCTTTGGGCTGAGTTCCTGCTTCAGCCGGTCATCGCGATCGTCGTGATTGCCTCGGCAACGGGCAAGTACAACCCCAAGCTCGCGCCCGCGAAGCGGCTCGCCGATCGAATGTCGGCGCTGATTGGCCTTGCCCTCCTCGGATACGTCACCTGGACAGTCGGTACGCAGCTGTCGGATCTAGACGGTCTGGACCTCGGGCTTTCGCTCCTGCTCCCGATCTGGCTGACACTCGCAGTACTCCCGTTCATCTATCCGTTTAGCTTGCTGCTGAGTTACGAGTCGGCGGTGACCCGGATGACGGTGAGCAACTCGTATTCTCCGATCGGCTGGAGGGCAAAGACGGCCCTTGTTCTCGGGTTCCGTCTGGCTGCGCGCGACATGGACTCCTTGGCTGCCACGAAGGCGTGCTGGGAGCTCGCCCGGACGAAGTCGGTGCGCGAAGGACTCAAGATCGTTGCCGACTACCGCCGGTCGATACGCGAGGCTGAAGCCGCCAAGAAGCGCGTGGCCGATCGCCTGCGTGACAACGCTGGCTTGATCGGGACGGACGAAGAGGGCCGACAGCTCGACGAGCGGGAGTTCGAGGAAACCCGCGAAGCCCTGGAATGGATCGCGAGTTGCCAAGGAAGCTGGTACTCCAACCCTGGCGGTGGATACCACCACGACATGCTCGGGAAGCTCAACAATAGCGACTTCACTGTATGCGGTCTCCCCGATGAGCATGGCATTCACCTGGTAGTCCGTAAGGATCGCAAGGCTTGGTATGCCTGGCGGCAAACGGTCTCGGGATGGTGCTTCGCGATCGGTTCGGCTAAGCCCCCGCCCGATGAGTGGCGATACGACGGCGCAAAGCCGCCAACCGGGTTCCCTGGCAAAGATCCGGCTTGGGGTCCGATGCCACTCGACCAGACGATCAACTGGCCGGCATAGATCGTCGGGATGGCGAGGACCGCATTCCTCGCGTTCAGGTCGTGGCCGCCATTGGGCTGCCGCCAATGGGCCTGATCAAGGCTCGATTGGGACACACCGAGCGCCGCCAGGACTCACGGTAATGAGTCTTACGGTGATGGTCGGTACGCTTCCAGCATGGCGCGCCAGCACGGCAGCATCGGGCGGGCAAAGGTCCCCGGAGGCCGAGTTGCGCAAGGGTACTCAGTGGGCGAGCATCGCCACCAATCAGCCTCGCCGTGGCCGGATCGGGTGCACCGGGTGCTGCCAGGCGATCGCGATAATGGTGAATATCGTGATGGGATGATGCCTCGGCAGCGCCGCCGGGCTACGCTGAGCGGAGACGGTGGATCGCGAACGACTCGGGACCTGATTCTGGCGAACGCATCGAGAAGCAATCTGGGTAGTACGGACGCGCGAGAGGGAAAGCATGAGCACGCCAATGACGCTCGAAGAGGCACTCGCAGCCTGGTCACGTGAGGGCGATGCCAAAGGGGTCAAGGCGGCCGAGGCCGAACGTGCGGATGTTCTGGCCCGCTTCCCCCGGGAGTCGTGGCCGGACATGCCCGTCGAGAGATACGCGCTCGGGACAGAAAACTCCACCGAGAGCTACTGCTACGCGATGGAGTTCGCGACCCCGGACCTCGGGAGCATCTCAGGCGGGTCCTCGCGGAAGCTCCTCATCTTCAAGCGGCGCGGAACCGGCGAATGGTGGTTTGACCGCCGGTTCTCGAACCTGGAGGAGGCGTGGACGGCAACCCGCGCGGGGTTCGTGCGTGCCCTCGAACTGGCCGCGGCCGGCGACCTTGTCGCGATCGGCGACATAGAGCCCATCAACTGGGCGCCGGCCCTCACCACGAAGACGATCCACACCTACTTCCCGGATCAGCTGCTTCCGATCAACTCACACACCCATCTCGAGCACTTCTGGGCGCTGCTCAAGGGTGAAGGTGACATCCCCTGGGGCGTGCCTGGTGCCTACAAGCTCACGCAGCTCGTGCGCGAGCGTCCTGAGTTCGCCGGCTGGTCGACGATCGAGATCGAACGCTTCCTATACCACTGGAGCCATCCCGGCAAGACCGCCCGGATCGTCAAGATAGCCCCCGGACACAACGCCGAGCTCTGGGACGACTGCCTGACCAACGGATACATCCGCGTCGGCTGGGATGAGGTCGGCGACCTACGTGACTATCCCTCCAAGGAAGAGTTCCGGGCTCGTTTCGCCGAGGCGTTCGGAGCTCTGTACAAGGGCAACCAAGCGAAGATCACGGAGAAGGCGAACGAGGTCTGGACTCTGACTGAGCTCGAACCAGGCGATCTCGTCGTGGCGAATCGCGGGACTTCTGAGGTCCTCGCCATCGGCGCAGTCGTCGAACCCGGGTACGAGCGACGAGAGGATCTGCCGAGCTTTGGCCAGACCGTCCGCGTCAAGTGGGACGAGAGGCAGGCGCGCTCGATCGACCCGATCAAGCGGTGGGCGTTCAAGACGGTGGCCCCGATCGGCCAGGCCGAGTACCAGCGGATCCTGGCGGGCCGGTCGGTCGTGAAGGAGTCGGCCGGCAAGGCCAAGGTGGAGCAGCCCGTCGTGCCGCCAGATCCCATCTTCGGCGTCATCGACGGGGCTCTTCGCCGGAAGGGTCAGGCGATCCTCTACGGGCCGCCCGGAACCGGCAAGACGTACAGCGCCCGCCGCTTCAGCGTCTGGTGGCTCGCTCAGCGCGCCGGGCTCGACACGGACCATCTCCTGGGTGACCCGGCGGCTTTCGCGAGAGCCGAGCGGACACTCTCGACGGCGCAGGCCGAGCGCCGCGTCTGGTGGGTGGTCGCGAACCCGAAGGAATGGAGCTGGGACCAGATCTTCAAGGAGGGCTCCGTCGACTACCGCTACGGTCGCCTCCAGCGGAACTATCCGCTCGTGCAACCGGGCGATCTCGTCATCGGCTACCAGGCCAACCCTGACAAGCGGATCGTCGCGTTGGCGAAGGTTCGCGAGGGCCTGCATACCGTCGGAGAAAACCCGGTGATCACGCTCGAGCCAGTAGCCCATGTGGCCAACGGGCCGACGTATGACGAGCTCCTGAAGTCGACCGAGCTGGCCAAGAGCGAGCCTCTCAAGTTCCGCAACCAGGGGACTCTCTTCGCGCTCACCGGCGAGGAGGCCGACTACCTTCTCTCATGGCTGGCCGACCGCGACTCGTCGCTCGGTTTACTCCAGCTCGGGCCGACCGAGACGATCGGGGCGCTTACTCGCGTGACCTTCCACCCCTCGTACACGTACGAGGACTTCGTAGAGGGCTACAAGCCGGTCGCCACCGGCACCGGGCAACTCGACCTGCAGCTCGTCGACGGGGTCTTCAAGCGAGTCTGTCGCGCGGCGCAGGCCAAGCCCGAGCAACCGTTCCTCCTGCTGATCGACGAGATCAACCGCGGCAACATGCCCAAGATCTTCGGTGAGCTCATCACGCTAATCGAACTCGACAAGCGTGGTCTCTCGGTCGTGCTGCCCCAAAGTCGTGAGACGTTCTCGATCCCACCGAACGTTTTCCTGCTCGGCACGATGAACACGGCCGATCGGTCAATCCGCCTGCTTGACTCGGCTCTCCGTCGCCGCTTCGCCTTCATCGAGCTCATGCCTGACACGAGTCTTCTCGAGGGAGCGCGCGTCGGCGGGCTGGAACTGGCTGCGTTCCTTGGTGAGCTCAACCGCCGGATTGCGCGCGTCGAAGGTCGAGAGAAGCAGATCGGCCATTCGTTCCTGATGGACGGGGATCAGCCAATAGCTGAAGCCAGCCTGTTCGCGGCGCGCTTCCGGCACGAGATCCTGCCGCTACTTCAGGAGTACGCCTTCGAGGACTACCGCGAGCTTGTGACCTACCTTGGGCCCGCGTTGGTGGACGTAGATGAGCAGCGGGTTGTGCCCGAGAAGCTCGAGGACCCCTCCGAGCTGCTCAGTGCCCTTCTCGCTGAGTTCCAGCCGGGCGCCCCGTCTCAAGGAGAGGCAGAGCCCGAATGAAGGTCGTCGCCGCCGAGTGGCCGACCTTTGAGTTCAGCGAGTGGGAGCCGGCCGCGATCCTCCCGGGAGTGACGCTAAGCGAGCGTGATCGGCTCCTGGCGGCCGCGCTCGGCGATGGCGAAGGGCGGCTGGTCGTCGACGAACTGGTGGCCGGTGTTCGCGTGCGCCCCACCTCGTGGGTCGGAGTGGTCAGGTTCGAGGGCTTCGAGGTCCGCGTCGTCCCCAAGCTTGTGGGCGGCAACCTCGGGGTCATCGAGATGATCGACTACGCGAGTGGACTCGGTGCTCTCGCCCGGTTCGGCGCGGTACGTCAACTTGCCGTGGCGCCGGCCGGACGGCTGGTGGACCTGCTTGGCCTCCTACTAGCCGAGTCGAGCGAGCGCATCATCCGGGACGGCCTCCTTCAGGACTACGTTGCGCATGAGGAGACACTTCCCGCCGTTCGCGGCCGTCTGCTGCCCGCCGAGCAGGTGGAGCGCCACTTCGGGCGCGTCGATCGCCTCGAGTGCAGGTTCGACGAGCTCGAGACGGACATTCTGGAGAATCGACTGCTTGCGGTCGGACTCGCGCTCGCGCGCCGCGTCTGTAGAGATCCAGACGTGCGTCGGCGTCTTGCGCGGGTGCACAGTGTGTTCAACGATGCCTGCACGACCACCGGGCTCGATCCGGCGTCGGCCGTTGGCGAGGTCTCATACGACCGCCGAAACAGCCACTACCGAACTGCACACGCCTACGCTCGGTACTTCATCGAGCGGCTCGGCGTCGCCGATCTGTTCGCTCCTGGCGGTGGCCGGTCGTTCGCCTTCCTGCTCGACATGAACGTGCTGTTCGAGCAGTTCGTCACCCGGTTCCTCGAAGACTCCTTCGCTGGATCAACCGTCAGAGTGCTGGCTCAGCGGCGCGACCGCTCGCTGATCCTCAATGAGGCGACATGGCGGCCGTACGCGGCGGTAATCCCGGATGTGCTGCTCGAGCACGTGGCAGGTGGCCGGCGTCGCCGCGTGCCGGTGGATGCCAAGTACAAGCTCTACGACGAGCGCAAGATCGAGCCGGCCGACGTGTACCAGGTCTTCTTCTATGCCTACGCCTACGGGCGCCGGCAAGCAGCAGAGGCGGACCCGGCAAGTGGGTTCATTTTGTACCCGGCTTCGACGGGCGGCGGTGGAGCGAGACTGCGGGTTCAGGGCCAGGACGGGGTCGCCGCAGCGCGCCTCCGGGCTATCCCATTCGACGTCGAAGCAGCCCTGTCGGCGATCCGGGAGCGACGGACGAGCACGTACCCTGCGCTGGAGTCGCTACGGGCGGCCGTGGGTCATGGGATTGCCGCACAGTCACTCACATGAGCTTCATCAGCGAGGGCGGCACATGAAGGCGTTGATCGCAGGACGACCCGCCCCGTTTGCTACTGCTAGTGAGCGCCGTTGGAAGGACGCGATCGCCGTACAGGTGCCCGCTTCCTCGGGCGAGTACTCCGCGGGGATGGTGTTGGACTTCAGCCTTCGGGGCGATCACGGGTGGCCGAGTCACCCGGACATCGACAATCTGTGTGAGCCCGTCTTCTCGACCGTCATCAACCGACTGCGCTGGTTCGGCGGAAGCCGGACCGGGCTCATTTGGTATCTCGCCACGAAGCGTCCAGCAGCTAATGAAGGGGCTGCGATCGCGCTCACCTCGGATCCAGCGCCCGAGGTCGCGTCTGTGGTTGCCGCTCCCAGCCTGGCGGCCACCTGGTCCGGTGGCCCGCCGTCAAGCGCCCGCGACGTGCGCTTCCTCGCCTGGGTTCAGGCGCAGGGGACACCTGCTCCGGGGGGCCCACTCTCGGTCGCTCTCGAGTTCGGCGACACGCGGGTGAATATCGGCGATGTGGCAACCGGCCCGGTGAAGCACATCATCGACTGCCTCCAGCCGGTGGTCGGCGGTCCACTCGGCAACCCAGACGACCATCGGATCGTATGCCTCCTCGTTGTCAAGGACGCGTTCGGCGTCGGCGAAAGCTGTGTTCGGATCACGTTGGGGCAAGTCGCGCCAGGCTCGGCGCTCGTGACTGCATGAGTTGAAGCCGTCCGTGGAGTGTCACCAAAGAACCCGTCCTGCCTGCGAGTTCTGGGCCTACCGCACTCGCGGGTATCCAAGCTACGACTGCTACTTCCAGGCCTGCGCGACCCCAGGCAGGGGGAGCTCCGCCAAGGTGGGGATAGAGGTGTTCGAGACGGTGAGAGTGCCTGAGGACGCCTGGTGACCGCCCTGGAGGGCAATGACATTCCGCCCCAGAGCGTACCTGCCGCTGGTGAGGTCTGGGCCTGCCGCGCCCGCGGGCAGGACCCGCTCGTTCAGGTCGCGGTCGTTCGACTCGGCGTGAAGAAGCCGCAACGAGTCCTCGTTCGCTTCGTCGACGACGACGAGTTCGAGGGGCACAGGCGCGGTCGACTACGAGGTGATCGCAGCAGGGCATCCGGAGAACGCCAACCGTCTCCATGGTCGTCGCTCTCCGTCGCCCGAAGCCGCAGCCTCCCGGTGGCGCGAGGCGCTAGGGTTCCCAAGTGACAAGCATCCCTTCGTTGTCCCCCGCGACGCTCTCCTTCTTCGCGGCTTCGGACAAGGCGGGCCGACGCCAAGGACCAAACCTGCTTGTGGAGTGGGTGGCCGACGGCAGGTTGACGGTCGACGATCTCAGGGAAGTCCTCCAGCCCGTATGGACGAGGGCCGAGGGTCCTACGCGAGAGTTCCCGATACCTAAGTGGGTTGCCCTCTTCCGCGCGGCGGACTATCCGCTTCGGCCCAAGCAAGCCGTCCGCCTGTATCGAGGCACCCGTCCGGGGCGGTGGCGGCGGGGAATGAGTTGGACTACCGACCTCGAACGGGCGCGTTGGTTCGCTGACCGCTGGCTTGAACAGGGGTATCGGCAGGTTGAGGTTGTGACCGTCCTCGCGTCGCCCTCGGCGCTGCTAGTCGAGATTGCCGACAGCCGCGAGCACGAGGTCATCGTCGACCCGGCCCTGCTCCCGCCAATCCGACGCTTCGAGGTGCGGCGCGCCTGAGCTGCGAAGAGAATCCTGTCGGCCCGCAGCCTTTCGTTGCGAGCCGGACTGAAGCTTCCCCTGGCAGCTGATCTGGCAGCTGATCGTTGGCGCATGGCCACGGAAGGCCCCGCAGCCTGGCGCCGACCCAGAACTGCCTTCCCTCGTGAGAAGCCCGGCTGGCGGAGCCCGGCGGAGCCCGGCGCAGGGGTTGAGCCGGACTTGCGTTGGCTCTTCGAGCTCGAGGCCAACTACTCGGTCACTTCACTCTCCTCATCTGCGGGACAGAAGCCAGCGCCTCGTCCCATCGGTCGCACCAGCGGCGCCAAGACTCCTGCGTCTCGCGGATCGTCAGCACCGCCTTTTCGTTGAGCATCGACGGATCGAACGCGGTGGGCCAGGAGTCCTTGCTCGGTCCCTTCAGGTTGCGGTGTATCCGCGCGGACTCCTCTGCCACCGGGTCGACGGTAGGTTCTGGAACTATCGCCACGGCGACCAGCTTCTCCCGGCTCGGCTTGGGTTCGGCCAGCTTCTCCTCGAACACGTCCTGCGGGATGGCGGCGAGCGCCCGTGCCCGGGACAGGGCCATACGCTCGGCCCCCGGGACCTGCGTAACGGGCTGTGACGCAGAACGGCGGCGGTCTCCGCCCTGCGGTTTCGGAGCGGCTTCGGGCAACTGGCCGAGGCGGCGCTCGCATCGGATGTCGAGTCGGATCGCGGCGTCGCGCTCGGCCGATCCGCGTTCGGAGTGCCGCTTCCACGCCGAAAGCAGCGCCCTAGCCTCCCGCAGTAGCTGGGCGTCGGTCTGCTCATCGACCCAAGCAACGACCTGCGGCTCGCGGTCGACGAGCGAAGCGCCTTGCGGAATGACGGACAGTGCCCTCGTCTCACTCATTGGAGAGGCCGCAGCTCACGCGACACCTTCTTCGGGATGGTCGACCTGCCGCTGCGCAAATCGAACCGTCCCGACCACGTCGTTCTCGCGTGCTCTATCCCTCTTGCCCCGACCCCGCGGACGATCTTGATCTGTCATCCCGTGGCAACTGAGCTGTTGGAGCAACCGCTCGTCCATCCCACTCCGGCGCATCCATTCCGCGAGAGGGACACTCGACAACGTCGTATCACCTAAGTCGGAGACGACGGAATAGGCGTCTGTAGAATCGGATGTACGACGACGGTACGGTCGATTTCGTGCTGGGCCTGGGGCTTCATTCGCCCCGACGCCGGGCCCCATCTGCCCGCCCGATCGACCGTCATTCGCCCTGACGCCGGGCCCCATCTGCCCGCCCGATCGACCGTCATTCGCCCTGGCATCCGGCGCTTTCCGTCTGGCCGGTGGAGAGTCTACTGGCGCGGTTCCGCGCGCGCGCTTCCGAGCCAGCAGGATCCAGTCGTTGCCGTCAGCAGAAGGCCGCACAGACAGGCTGTAGCAACGATCGCACTCCCCGATGACTGCGAACGCTCGTCCGAGGCGTGTCAACACGCGGCTCCTCTTCGCATCTCGGAGGCCGAGCAGTCTCGTGATTGGGGGGAGCCAGTTCTCCGCCGGGTCCTCGGGCTCGGCTCCGAACATGCGATAGCGCCTGAGTTTGTCGAGCCGCTCCGACTCAAGGAAGACCCACAGACGGGCCGCAACCAGATCTCGCCTCAAGAGTTCACCGAGTGTCGGTTGGTCATAGAAGGTGACGCAGCCGTGAGTGATGAGGTACGCAACCTCCTGCGAGACGCGGACGCGAACGTCTTCTCCGCAGGCGTAGGCGTCCATGAGCGACCAAACCAGCACACCCGTGAGGCCGAACCTCGTTTGGACCGCCGAGTCGATCGAGACTGCATTCAGGCGCTTCAGGGCGCGCCGAGCCGTCTTTCGTTCGCTCCCGCCCAGGACCCCATAGCCCATCGCTCTGGCAGCGTCAGCCAGGGTGAACCTGATCGTCCGGTCAGCGGGACAACCAGCTCGCATGAACTCCGTCTCGATGAACAGGAACAGCATCAGGTCTCTGTAGTCAGGGGATCCTTCGCAGTTCAATGCGGCCAACGGATGGCGGTACAGAATGCCGGGGACTAGGGATTCACGTGTTGGCCCTCGGCGCAGGGGCTCCCAGATGGAGATTCGCGCAACGTTCCACTCCGTTGCGCAAGTTCTTGCGCCGAGCCGCCGAAGTGCCCCAGATACGTCCTGCACATGCCCGTCCGGGTCCAGATCAGCGGCCAGCTGTAGGAGATTGAGTCGGCTTTCGGAAGGGGGAACCTCAGAAGTCGTCACCCTCTGGCCGTCCTTCCACCGACCCGCTCGCGTCGTGCCTGAGCCGACAGGTAGGCAAGGCGGCTGAAGTGAGCACGTCGCAACTGCTCAGCCCGTCGTGTTCGTTCGTGGGCTGGAAGGGCACCGTCTGGATCGACCTGGTGCTCGAAGCTCGCCTTGAAGGCTTCTCGGGCTTTGGCAGTCGTTTCGACGGGAGAGTGGAGAGCCGCCGTCATGTGGCCGCCGATGCGACCACGGAGTGACATTACGGCTGAATCGTACGAACGCTTTCCGGGCATACCGACCTCTCGGCCGGCGCTCGAAACGTCGGTTCACGGGACCCGGGGCGGCTCTTGAGGGGTGTTGGCCGTCCTTGCAGGCGTTGCGCTCTCATGCGGGCGCGGTCAGTAGTCTAGCGGAGTGGCACTGGCTATGTAGCGGGTGGCAAATCGAGATCGGCGGGATCTACGACCTGGCCGCGGTTGCAGTCGGGGTCTTCGCAGTAGACGTAGGCTGGACCCTTCAGCGAGGCCCAGAAAGACTCCCCTCGAGAGCCCGGCTCTCGTCGCCTGGGGGAACCGCCCCGCCCCTGACGGACTCGACCGCGAGGGCCATACGCGGGCAGCTTAGTCGCGGCATTTCGGCCGCGAGGCACCATGCCGTCGGTGAACGCCGTGCGCCGGTAGCTAACCTCGATGGCCCCACCTGCGCCGGGCAACCCCTCAAGCTCGAGCCAGCCGAGCAGTCGGCCGCAACCAAAACAGCGTATGCGGGCGGACATCTGGCCCGGATCTGGGGCTTCGATGCGAGCCCTGCGGCCGGGAGTCGGCTCGTTCATAGCTCGTCGCCTAGTCTGATCCGATGATATGCATACCGCTCTGTTCCTACTGATCGCACTGACCGACTCGGCATCTTGGCTGGGCCTCGCTACAGTCGGTCCATAGGCGAGAGCTTGCGGTGAGCCGCCCTTGCCCTCTCATCGGCAGCCGAGGCCGCGTAGCGCCCCACCATTGACCTGCTCCGCCAACCGGCCAGGCGCATCAGGTCGGTTTCGTTCCCGCCTTCTGCCAGCCAGCTGTGGGCGAAGCCGTGTCGAAGTTGATGCGGATGAACCTTAATCCCAGCCATCTCCGCCCGGGCCGACACCACCTGGTAGATGCCATCGCCTCCCATCGCTCCCGCGTGTCCCAACCAGAATGCGGGGAGCTCGGCGGACCGGTGCTTTGACCTGGCTCGGACATAGCGATCGAGGATCATCGCGGTCTTTCTGCCGAAAGGGACGGTTCGCTCTCGTCGGCCCTTACCGAGGACGCGGGCAACGTTGAGTTCGAGGTCGACGTCCTCAACTCGAAGCCCAGCGCATTCGGCGCGCCGAATGCCCGTGTCGATGAAGAGGGCCATGATGGCCATGTCCCTACGGTCCGCGAACGTCGTACCGGCACACGCCTTCAGCAGCTTCTCCAGATCGGCCCGGGAGAGCACAGCAACGGGCTGCTCAGGTACCAGCGGCCTTCCGATGTTGGCCATCGGCGAGGACTTGATCTCGCCTTCCTCCAGCAGGAACTTCCAGAACTGCTGCAAAGCTCGAAAGGTCTGCGACACGGTCGCGGGCGCCAATCCGCGCTCGCGCAAAGCCACCAAGAAACCCTCGACATGCTCCCTGCGGATCGCGTCTGGTTCGACTGGCATACCTTGGCCGACCAGGAACGCGCCCAGCTGATCTACCGCCCCGATGTAGATCTTCTCGGTCTTGGTGGAGCGATTTGAGGCACGAAGTGAGCGCCGAAAGGAGTCGCGGAGGGCTGAATAGGCACCTGCGACTTCGACTGCCGGATGTCCTGTTAGCATGTGGTGGAGTATAGCAGCACAGCCGTGTTGGATCGTAACAACAGGCGGCGTGTCGTCCCACTCACGAAATCAGGTTTGGCGTCCCCGGTCGGACTCGAACCGACGACCTACCGCTTAGAAGGCGGCCGCTCTATCCGCTGAGCTACGGGGACCCCGGGTGCAACGCCTCAGGTAGCGTAACCGACCGGCGGTGATGGGCCAAGTCGCGCAACCGCGGAAGGCCGGCCGACGGTCGCCCGGGTAGGCGGTCGGCCAGCGATCGACCGGCGGACGACCTGCCAACGGCCGCGATCGGCCCCGGATGAGGCCTCCAACCCAGCCGCAGCCCCAACCAAACGCGCTCCGTCGCGCCGGGCGCAAATGTTGGCAATCCTCCTTTGGTCCCATTCGTGAGTCGGTCCGACCGGTGCTAGACTCCGATCTCTTCCGTCACTGGCCGGCAGCCGGATGTGCTCTTCGGAGGTCGCTATCGTGGCATCAGTCTCGCTCGATTTCGATCGGGCCGACCTGCCCAACGCACTCGAACCGAGAGCCGCATTGGCGCGCGCCGGCGGCCGCCATCTCATCATCGACGGCCAGCTGGCCCTGCAGATCCCGAGCCAGTTGCCGCAGCTGGCGATCGAGCCCGAATGGAAGGACCAGCAGCGCCTCTGGGGCCACAGCTTTCACCCCATGTGCTCGTACCTGGCGAGCTTCCCGGCCGGCCTGGTCCACGCCTTCATCGCCCGCTACACCCGCCCCGGCGACGTGGTCCTGGACCCGTTCAGCGGACGCGGCACGACGCCGCTCCAGGCTTGCGCCGAAGGCCGAATCGGCGCCGGCAACGACCTCAATCCGTTCGCCCACATATTGACCGCGGCCAAGGTCGATCCGCCCACGAAGGCCGACATCAAGACCCGCGTGGCGTCGCTGCGTCTCGCCTGGGCCGCCAACGCCGGTGAGTGGAACGAGCTCGCCGACGCCATCGTGGCCGACCCGGGCTCCGCCTCGATCATGGTCCCGGGCCCCGGCAGTCGGCCGATTGTCGCCCCCACCGGCTCGGGCGCAGACTCGTCCGGTCGATCGAAGGCGCGCACGGGGTCGATCGCCATACGTCCCGACTCATCGGTGGCGGCCGAAGTCGCGCTCGCCTTCCACCCCCGGACGCTGGCCCAGCTGCTCTACCTTCGGGCCGGCCTCGACCCTGACGATCGCACCGACCGCTTCATCCTGGCGACGCTGACGGGCATCCTCCACGGCAAGAGCGCGAGCTATCTGTCGGCGGTCATGCCAAACACCTTCAGCATGGCCCCGCGCTACGTCCGAGATTTCGTGGCGCGGACGGGCTTCCACTCGCCTGAACGTGACACCTTCGCCCTTCTCGACGACAAGCTCCGCCGGCTCTACCGCCAGCCGTTGCCCGCCACCCGCGGCATCGCCCTTCTCGGCGACGCGCGCGACGCCGGCGTCCGCTTCGGCGAGTCGCTGCGCGCCCGAGGCCTGCCCGAGAAGGCCCGTCTGGTGGTCACATCGCCGCCGTACCTCCGAGTCGTCAAGTACGGCTACTACAACTGGTTGCGGCTGTGGCTGCTCGGCTACGACGCCTCCGCCATCGACGATCTCCTCGACGACGCCCACCACCACGACGCCTACCTCGTGTTCATGCGCGAGGTCCTGAGCGGGCTGCGGTCCGCCCTGGCCGACGATGCGGTGATCGCCCTCGTCATCGGCGACGTGGAGATGGATAGGGGCCGACCAGCGAACGGCGGCATCGGTCTCGCCGAGTCGGTCTGGGAGTTCGCCGCGGCGCCCGAAGGCTATCGACTGGCGGGCATTGCGACAGACGACGTGGCCGCCGGCCGCAAGATGACCAAGCTCTGGGGCGACGAAGCCGGCCAGGCCACCAAGGTGGACCGCATCCTGATCCTGTCCACCAGCGAAGCGGGTCGCCGCCGGGCCATCAACGGCGCCACCCTGCCGATCGACTGGGACTGGCCGCCGCGCTCGCCGCGCATCCTGTAGCGCGGCCCGGGGCGAGGCCCCCAGCGGGGCGCCGGGGCGCCGGTGCCGCGACGCCCGACCGCCGGGCCAATACAATCGACGCATGAAGCTCATGTACGAACCCGGCGACCTGGCCGCGATGGACCCGCTCGTCCTGATGAAGAACCTGGACCACGTCCGAATGACGAGCCGCCGCCTGAGCTACATCCTCCAGCAGCAGGTCCACCTGTACACGCCCACGGCCAACGAGCTGCGCGATCGCATCGACTCCTACGTCGAGGCTGAGCGCCAGATCGAAAGCGAGATGGCCCGCCGCCAGCTCCGCGTCTGAGGGTCTCACGCACCTCGCCGCGGGCCTACGCAGGGGGCGGCCGATGTCAACGTTCGCCAGAACGGGTATCTCTGAGGCCGCAGCCCTCTCTCGACGACCGACCGCAGCGTCTCAACCTGCTAGCGCGCCGCCCCGATGAATGCGCCAACGAGGCCCTTCTCCTCGGGCGCCTCCTCGTGCGGCTCCGGGCGCGCCGGAACCGACGCCATCATCCCGACGAGGAGTCGAGGCCGTCGCTCGGCTTCCTGGCTGACGACCTCCGAGACCAAGGCCGCCAGACGCGGCATCTCGGCCAGCCCGAAGGCGATGCCATGCTCGGCCAGCTCGCCGAACCCCCATCCGTGGTAGAGGCCCCGGCTCGCGACGTGGCACATCTCGTCGTACAGCTCGGGCCAGCCCACCCGCCTGCGCCGATGGCAGAAACGAACGAAGTCGAGGGCGGCGTCGGTGGCGCTGAGGCCCTCGTGCCTGCGCGAATCCATAGGATGCACTCGCTCCTCTAGCCGTGCCAGACCAAATCCCAGAGCCCGGTGACGGTAGACGGCCGGTCCAGGACGGGATTTGGTCCCCCCGCGTGTCTCTCCGCCGCGGCAGGTCTCGATGCATCCTAGGCGGGCTCCGGCTGCCCGGGAAGGGGTTTCTCCACCAACTATTCCACCAAGTTGTCCACAGAACGAGCGTTCGACGACCGCCTGTTCGAGCGGTCCGAGCGAACCGACCAAGAGTCCGCCAGACCGCCCCGAAAGGCACCACCTGGGACCCCGCTGAACCCGCCCAGGCCATCCAAAGAGGGAGGTTGCTGCGAGCCCTCCGCCCTTTTTACTCTTGAACGACTATCGCGCGTAAAGCTGTGCGTGGACCAATAGAGTGCCGGCTGCAATGTCATGCCAGGCACGCTTGCGCGACTCGAAGGCCGGCCAGATGAAGCCGAGGATACCGATCAGGAAGAAACAGCCGATGACCTCGGCGATGACGACCAGGTAGCGGACTATCGCCGTGCCGCCGTCGATCGGCATGCCGTCGATCTCGCGAACGAGTCGGAGGCCGCAGATCCTCTGGCCGGGCGTCTGGCCTCGGGACCAAAAGAACGGGAAATAGCCGATCCAGAGGAAGGGCACCAATAACAGACCGACGATCGTGACTGCCAGGAGAATCGTGAGGCCGTACAGAGCCATCATGTCAACGGAGTTGGCGGCACTACGGATCCAGAAACCGCCGTACTCGAAGCGGGTCGCAAGCGTCGGCGGCATGATCTCGGCAGGCGCGAAGGGGCTAGGCAGTGGATACCCCGGCTGCGGCCCAAAGCCCGGCTGCGGCGGATAACCGGGCTGCGGCGGATAGTCTGGCTGCGGCGGATAGCCGGGCTGCGGCCCAAAGCCCGGCTGCGGCGGATAACCGGGCTGCGGCGGATAGTCTGGCTGCGGCGGATAGCCTAGCTGCGGCGGATAGCCTAGCTGCGGCGGCGGAGGCCAGGCTCCCGGAGCGCCTTCCGGTGACTGACCGGCTTGCTGTGGATCGTCGGCCATGTCATCTCCTGTGTGTCGGTGCGGCCCGGCCCCGGCTGTCGCCTTGGCCTTAGCCCACGGGTCCCAAGGCCATGCTAGCAGCGGATCAGTCGTCCCCTGCCGTCGCGGCGCGACCCGGCCGGCCGCTATCGGGCCCTGGCTGCGGCGCCCGGCCAACAAAGAACGCCCCCGGGGCGCGGTCCGGGGGCGTTGGAAAGCAGCGAATTGGTACCGCATATCGGATTCGAACCGATGATCTCAGCCTTGAGAGGGCTGTGTCCTAGGCCTCTAGACGAATGCGGCATCGTAGTCCGCCCGCTGGCGGACACCTGGCCGCCGGGGGGCGGACCGGGCGGGATGATAGCAGGAGCCGGCCGTGCGCGCCAACCCGGAATCGCTCGGCCGCAACGCCGGTGCTCGGCCGTGCTGCGGCCGGCGTCAAGCTACCCGCTGCGGCGCGAGGTCCACTGGAGTCGGAGCCCAGCTCGGCCGCCAGCTACATTCGGTGCGACTCCAGGAAGATCCGGACGCCGTCCGCGACCTGCTGGAAGCTCGTCTCGCCGATCACGAGCCCGTAGTGAGAATGCGCGCCGAACGGCTCATAGGTGCCACCCAGCCAGTCGGCCAGCCGTTCTGCGCCGGTCGCGGACGAGGTGCCGTCGAGGCCGGCGCCGACAACCAGGATAGGCACGCCCACGAGCCGGGCGCGATCGATGGCGATGCCCTCGAGCACCTCGCGTTTGACCAGACCAGATTCGTGCGGCTTCTGACCGAAGAGATGCTGCAGCCGGATGATGTCGGCGATCGTGAGATCGCGGTTCTGGCGCTGGAGCTTCTCCGGCAACGTCTCCCAGCCGATATGGTCGCGTCCGTAGACGTCCGGAATCTCGCGCAATTCATGAGGTCGAACGGGTGGCCGCAGGTCGCGGGGCAGCTCACTGTCGAGCAGGATCACGGCCGCAACCGAGTGCCGCTCGGCCGCCTTGAGAGCCAGCAGGCCGCCCAGGCCGTGGCCCATTGCCACCACGTTGTGGCCGAGCTTGTCGATCACCGCCAGGACGTCGTCGACATAGTCCTCGAAGTCGACCGCCGCGATCTCGGCCGTCTCCGACCAGAAGTGGTTTCGCAGGTTGAGGGCGTGGCCTTCCCAACCACGGCTGGCGAAATACGACAGATAGCGATCCCAAATCCAGGACCCCGTCAACTCGCCATGGATGAAGAGCAGCGGCCGCCGACGCGAGCGCCGCTCCGGCATCCACGACTCGACGTAGAGGCCGCGCTCGGGAATCTCGATCTCATCCTTGCGGATGGGGCGTCCGTTCGTGCCGACCGGGTGGGACCGGGCGACATGAAGCTCGTCGGGTGTGTTGTCGCTCATTCTCGGATGGTCCTCGCCCGGTGCCCCAGGCCCTCCGCTGGCCTCACCATTCGTGCGGATTGATTATCAGGCCGGTGAGGGCCTTGGGGTAGAAGTAGGTCGACTTCTGGGGCATCACGTCACCCTCGGCCGCCACGGCAGCGATCTCGACGACGGGCGTTGGATCGAGCAGGAACGCGGCGTCCGCTCCATCTTTGGCCACATCGACCCAGTCGAGCGCTTCGGAGACGGACTTGCTGTACGCGAGGCGGCCGGCGGCGATCGCGGCTGCATCGATGCCACACAGCCGATCCAGCGCCGCCTGCAGGAGCGACACGTCGAGGCGATGCAGGGCGGCGCCGCCGACCCGATGCGACATCTCGAAGGCGTCCCGGCGAGCGAGCAGGATGGCGCCGCCGTTCCTCGTCCAGAGCCCGAAACGGCCCTTTCCGCCGGGCTCGTCGGCCGACCCGAATGCAGCCTCGAGTTCCGCTCTGTCGGCCACGGGTTTCACGTCGAAGAGCCACTGGGCGTGGTCAAGCAGGTCGCGGACGCCGTCCTGGCCGAGGCCCCGCGCGATGCGATGGGTCGGCAGGACGGTCAGCTTCTGCTTGGTCGTCTCGAGGAAGAGCATCATCACGTAGTCGGCGCCGGGATCGGTCTCGCCGGTCTTGTTGTTTCGCCGCTCGTCGCGGTACCGCAGCGCCGTCTCGTACCGGTGGTGGCCGTCGGCGATGGTGATCGGGCTCTTGCCGGCCCCGTCCAGCAGCGACTTGACGAAGCTGGCCTGGGGCCCGTCCTCTGGCACTGCCCAGAGGCGGTGACGGACCGCGTCGTCGTCGGCGACGTCGGCATCGGGGCGCCGCGAGGTGATGGCCGCCAGGGCCTGCACCGACCGACCGCTCGGGTCGGCGAACAGCCCGATGACCGGGCTCGTGTTTACACCCGTGGCCCGCAGCAGCTTGTAGCGGTCCTCCTTCGGCGCCGACAGCGTCCTTTCGTGCGGCAGGACGCCCGATCCCGGCAAGAGATCCTCCAGCCGCAGGCGACCGAAGAAGCCCCGCTGCATCCGAACCTGGCCGCTGCCGGGGACGCGATAGGTTTGTTCGTAGACGTAGATGCTCGGGTGGGAGTCCTGGCGGAGCGTGCCGTCGACTCGCCAGCTCGACAGCGTCCGGGCCGCTCGCCGGTATCGATCGTCGGGCTCCTCGCCGGCCTGAACTTCGGGCAGATCGATCCTGACGGCGTTGGCCGGATGGCGTGCCAGAAGGGTCTGGTGCAACTCCGGGCCGATCACGTCATAGGGCGGGCAGACGACGCGGCCCAGGTCTCCAATCGCGTCCGGGTCGAAACGCAGAGCGCGAAAGGCTCGAATCTGTGGCACCGGGGGCTCCTTACCTGCCGACTACTGACCTCAACGCCCGTGCCCGCCGCAGATTGCCCGCGCGAGCCGGTTCGACCGTCGGGTCAAGCCAGATCGTACGGTAACGGAGCCAGAACGGCGAGTCCACGCCGTCGTCTCGAGGGCGAGGGTGGCGGGCCGCTCCGAGGGCGAGCACGTTTTGTCTCACACTGCTACTTTTCTCGCCATGGACCAGGATCCCGCGATGCCATCGGACCTGCCATCGAGCGCCGGCGGATCGCCACATCGCCCGGCCGTCACTGCACCGGCCGCCCCGAGCGCCGCCCCGACTCCCGCATCGCCGACAGCCCACCGCCACGGCATCGAGTTCGAGTACGAGTCGGCACATCCGTTCGAGCACGGGACCGACGCCCAGATGATTGAGCGGCGGGTTCGGACGGTAACGCCGCTCGTCACCCCAACTCCCGGGCCGGGTGCCTCCTCGACCCTCCGCCGCGAGGTCCTGTACGCCCTCCGAACGGGCGGACCGGCCGCGCCCGATCAGGTCGCCGATCGCGTCGGTGCGAGCCGAACCGGCGTGCTGCAGCAGCTTCGAACGCTCGAATCCGCAGGGCTCGTGACTCGCAGTCTGAGCCGCCACGGCGTGGGCCGGCCCCGCCACGTATACGACCTGACGCCCGCCGCCCAGGAACTCTTCCCCGCCAACTACGGGGCCCTGGCCCAGTCGTTCCTGACCGCCATTCGATCGATCGGCGGCGAAGAATTGATCCGCGACGTCTTCGAGGCGCGGCGCCAGCAGCTCAAGACGCGCATCGCGGACCGCCTGGCAGACCGGTTGCCTCCGGGAGCTTCGCTCTGGGAGAGGGTCCGCGAAGTCGCCGTCTACGAGGACGATACGGGCTACCTGGGGCGCGCCTCTCGCGATCCGGACGGGACGATCTGGCTGTCCGAGCACAACTGCGCCATCTCCGGCGTGTCAGGCTCATACCCGATCGCCTGCGAGGAAGAGCTGCAGCTCATCGGCGAGGTCCTCGGCGCGAAGGTCACGCGCGAGTGCCACATCCCGTCCGGTGGCCGAAGCTGCACCTACAGGGTCGAGCCGCTCGAGCGGTAGGCGGCTCCGGACTCACTCGTTGTTCGCCCGCCCCGTGGTCGCCCGCCCGTTGGTCGCCGGCCCGGTCAGTGGCGCCCACGCGGCTATGCCTCCTCGCGCTCGACTTCCTGGCGCGTCGCCGGCTTGCGTGCGGCGGCCACAACGTCGGTGACCTTTGGTACGAACGACGCCTGGAGCGACGTCTGGGCTGCCTGGACCTGCTCCTCGTAGGAGAGGATGCCGAGTCGGCCGAGCGTTGCCAGTTCATCACGAATGTAGGTCCGCAGCATCTCCGGGCCGTCGGTGCTGATCGCGAACCGGATCTCGTTGCGGCGGAACTGGTCGAAGATCCAGCGGAACTCCTCCCAGCCCGAGACCACGCCGGTCTGCAGGTTCGAGGTCGGGCAGATTTCCAGGACGATGCCGCGCTCGCGGATCATGGCCATCGTCCGCGGGTCGTAGGCCGACTTGACGCCGTGGCCGATTCGGTCCGGCTCCAGCAGCTCGATCACCTGACCCACCTCTTCGACCGGCCCTGCCTCGCCGACGTGGACGGTGATCCCGAGCCCGTACTGGCGAGCCCGTCGGAAGAGCTTGCTGTAGTCGGCGACGCGGAAAGTCGACGACTCGGGACCGGCGATGTCGATGCCGACGACGCCCCGATCCCGCCACACGATGGCCTTCTCGACGACGATCTCGTTGAGGTCGAACGGGAAGGCGCGATCCAGGCAGAAGATCAGGCCCGGGCGGATCGGGTACTCGAGAGTTGCCCGATCCATGCCGCGCAGCGACGCCGCGATGATGTGGTCCAGATCCTGCTCGCCGCCGCGGTTGCGCTTCATGGGGTTGAAGCGCAACTCCATGGTGGTGACGTTGTTCTTGCGATAGGCGCCGCCGACGACCTCGTACACGGAGCGCTCCATGGCCAGCGGCGACGACTGGATCAGCTCCGTCCAGTGGAACAGGTGCAGGTAGCCGTCGAAGGAGTGGCCCCGAGTCGGCGAGGCGGTGATCATCTGGCGGAATTCCCAGTAATCCTTCGTCGGCAGCTTGATGCCCTGCTCGTGGGCGATGCCCCACATCACGGACGGCGTGACGGCGCTGCCGAGGTGGCAATGAAGCTCGGCGAGCGGCATCCGGCGGGGCAGCTGGCGGACCATTGGCCAGAGCATAGCCACTCCGCGGTGATATGCCTGCGGCGATCCGTGCACGACCGACTCGATGGCCGATTCGGGCGCCCAGCGCACGCCAGGGGCTCGCGATGGAGGTCCAGGGGTCCAGATGCAACCGAGCCGCAACCACCGACGTCGTGGACACCTTGCACGCATTCCCGGCTGCGGCTACGCTGCCCACTCAAGACCCACCTGCGCGTCGCTGGGGCGGACGACGAGCAGTGTTGGCGGTCCCCGGAGGACAGGAGGAACACTCGTGACTTCATCTCGATTCCGCATCGCCGGCCTTCTCGCCGCGGCGGCAATCGTCGTCGGTGCGTGCTCGGGAGCAGCTGCCACAGCTTCGCCGACTGCCGCGCCCACGACTGCGCCCGCGGCCACGACCGCGCCCACCTCGGCGTCAGCCCAGTCGGCCGCGGCGCTGCCGACAGTTCCCGCCACTGAGCTCATCAAGGCCGGCACACTGACCGTCTGCTCCGACACGTCATACCCTCCTCAGGAGAGCCTCGACAAGAACAACAAGGCAGTCGGCTCTGACATCGATCTCGCCACTGAGATCGCCAAGCGCCTCGGCCTCCAGGTGAGCGTCAGCTCAACGGTCTTCGACACGATCATCCCGGCTCTGACCGGCGGCTCGTGCGACATCATCATTTCGGCCCAGACGATCACCGACGCTCGCAAGCAGGCCGTGGACATGATCCCGTACTTCGCGGCCGGCCAGTCGTTCGTCGTGCTCAAGGGCAACCCGAGCGGCATCGCCGCAGTCACGGATCTGTGCGGCAAGACCGTCGCAGCCGAGAAGGGCACCGTGGAAGCGGACCACATCGCCGGCACCGGCGACTACACCGCCGACACCAGTCTCGATGCCCAGTGCAAGACGGCCGGCAAGCCCGACATCACGCTTCAGGTCTTCGCGGCCGACACAGACGCGCTGCTGGCCCTCCAGGCCGGAACCGTCGTTGCCCACTTCACCGACGAGCCCGTCGCGGGCTATGAAGTCGTCAACGGCAACGGCGCCTTCGAGATGCTGCCCAGCCTCACCGTCGAGCGCGGCGATGAAGGCATCAGCGTCACCAAGAACCATCCGGAACTGCGCGACGCGGTCAAGGCCGCCCTGCAGCAGATGATCGACGACGGCACCTACAAGACGATCCTCACCACGTGGGGCGTCCAGTCCGGCGCCGTCACCAGCACGTCCGGCTCGTAGTTCTACGGTCCGATAGGACACTGACGCGATGACCGCGTCCTTCTTGAACCGTTTCGGCACCCGGCGGGCCCTGCTCGTCGGGTGCCTTGTATTCGTCGCCCTGGTCGTCACGGGCTGTTCTTCCGGAAAGGCGGCCTACAACATCAGGCCGCAGTTCTTCTGGGACTCCCTGCTGAAGCCCGACAGCGCGATCATCAACGGCCTGGGTCTCACGATCGGCATCTCCGTTATCGCACAGCTGATCGGCGTGACTATGGGCGTCTTCGCCGCGATGGGCCGGATGGCCAAATTCCTGCCCTTCCGCCTGGTAGCCAACTTCTACATCTGGGTCTTCCGGGGGACACCGCTGCTCGTCCAGCTGTCGTTCTTCTACTACGGCCTGGCCACGGCCGGGTTGTTCAGGTGGCCGACCGTCGTCGCGGGCCCGATCGACATCCTGCCGCAGGTCCTCGCCGGCATCGTCATCCTCGGCGTCAACGAAGGCGCCTACATGGCCGAGATCGTTCGGGCCGGAATCCTCGCCGTTGACCCC
The DNA here is from genome assembly GCA_003171255.1 of Chloroflexota bacterium. Taxonomy (GTDB): domain Bacteria; phylum Chloroflexota; class Limnocylindria; order Limnocylindrales; family CSP1-4; genus Fen-1039. The sequence goes on along the minus strand of PMYK01000013.1, from coordinate 4,588 downwards.
GGCCAGACCGAAGCTGCCAAATCGCTCGGCATGACGTACGGCCAGACCATGAGCCGCATCGTCCTGCCTCAGGCGGCGCGAGTGATCATTCCGCCGCTCGGCAACGAGTTCAACAACATGCTCAAGACCACCTCGCTGTTGAGCGCCTTGAGCATCTTCGAGCTCTACAACACGTTCTCCGTATCCGCCGGGCACTCCTACGCCACGTTCGAGTTGTTCGCCGCCTGCGCCGTCTGGTACCTGATCCTGACGACCATCTGGGGCGTCGTCCAGAGTCGCATCGAGCGTCGCTTCTCCCGCGGCACCACCACATCCAATTCATCGGGCGTTGGTCCCCGCAACAAGGGCTTCGCGGCTCGATTCATGTCGCTAAGGGCGCCGATCGAACAATGACGACCGTTTCGGACAATCTCCTCGGGGCAATCGGCGGCGTCCCGCGTCCGGAGACGGACGTCGTCGTCGATGCTCGCGACGTCAACAAGTACTTCGGGCGCCTGCACGTCCTGAAAGATGTTTGTCTGCAGGTGAAGCGGCAGGAGACCGTCGTCGTCATCGGTCCTTCGGGATCCGGCAAGACGACGTTCATCCGCTGCGTCAACCACCTCGAGAAGATCCAGGGTGGCCGGATCTTCGTCAACGGCCACCTCATCGGCTATCGCGAGACGGGAGGCGGGAAACTCGTCGAGGACAGGGAGAAGAACATCTCGTTGCAGCGCCAGGAGATCGGCATGGTCTTCCAGCGCTTCAACCTCTTCCCGCACATGACGGCCCTCGAGAACATCGTCGAGGCGCCGATCCACGTTCGAGGCATTCCGGAAGAGGAAGCTCGCGTAGTCGGCCGGGCGCTGCTCGAGCGAGTCGGGCTTGCGGCCAAGGAGAACGTCTACCCGAACCAGCTCTCGGGCGGTCAGCAGCAGCGCATTGCCATCGCTCGTGCCCTGGCCATGAAGCCGGCGTTGATGCTCTTCGACGAGCCCACCTCGGCTCTGGACCCCGAGATGATCGGCGAAGTTCTGGAGGTCATGAAGGAGCTCGCCCGCGAGGGCATGACGATGATCGTGGTCAGCCACGAGATGGGATTTGCCCGTGAAGTGGCCAACCGCGTCGTCATGATGGACGACGGCGTGGTCGTCGAAGAGGGCACGCCGGACCAGGTCTTCAGCGCACCCTCGCAGGAGCGCACGAAGACGTTCCTCTCGAAGATCCTGTAGCCGACGACCGGTGGCGTGACCGCGTGGCGTGACCGCGTGGCGTGACCGCGTGGCGTGACCGCGTGGCGTGACCGCGTGGCGTGACCGCGTGGCCGAGATTGCTCAACTTCACCGGGCGCGATGCTATGCGGGAGCGTCGCCATCCGGATTGCTCATCTTCACCGCAAGTGATGGTGAGCAGGCGAACCATCGGCTCTACCAGTTGATCCGGGCGCACATTGCTCGGGCGGCCCCGCGCTTGAGCGTAACCTGCCCGCAGATCGTCGGTCCGATCGTGGTCTGACCCGCATCGAGCCGCCCTGTCGTCGCTTTGCACCACCGGCGGTGAAGTTGAGGAGGAACCAGATCCCACGCAGATCGCGCTCGGGGCACCCCAGCCATCGGTGAACCTGTCGTGCCCTGGCCGGATACGCCGCGTCGAACACCGGTCGGTAGAGTTCAACGGCATTGCGGGCCTGAGTCTCGCCGGGCATCACCAGAACCGTGCCGATGAGCAGCGGCCTCCATCCGAGCTCGACAGCGATAGAAGGAGACAGTCTGCGTTTGCGGTCGAGGGTGGAAAGAAGATCCTGCAGGTCGGCGACCAGTGTCTTGACTTCAACGACCAGCAGCGCCCGAGGCGCCGGGAGCCAGGCGAGAACGTCAATCGATCCGCGCTCGCCGCGCACGCTGAACGTGTGCTCGGGCAGCGTGACCCAGCCGAGAGCCGACAGCCGCGTCACAACCTCTCGCACCATCGCGGCGTGTTTCTCGTCGAGCAGCTTCGCGAGCTCGGCGCCGCGCCACCGTGGCGCGAACGGAAGCGAGACGCCGACGGCTGCAGCGACGCGGCGGAGAAGGCGGAGCGAAGTCCGTTCCAGATCGCCTTTCTCAATCTGGGAGACGATCGCCTGACTCACTCCGGCCAACACCGCCACGTCTGCCTGGCGGAGGCCGCGCCGAATGCGAACTGCGCGCATAACCGAACCGACTCGAGGGTCATCCATGGGCGCAGCATGGCCCGCGACGCTTCACTCAGACTTATCGGACGGAGGCGGGCACGAGCCGGAGGCGGGCACGAGCCGGAGGCGGGCACGAGCCGGAGGCGGGCACGAGCCGGAGGCGGGCACGAGCGGCCATGCGAGCGGCCATGCAAGCGGCCATGCGAGCGGCCATGCGAGCGGCCATGCGAGCGGCCAGGCGAGCGGCCAGGCGGGCGGGCCTACCCGGTCCAGGCGCGATCGCCGACCAGACGGGCCCGCAGTTCGGCCTTCCGAACGGGCGGCAGCCAGCAACTCTCGACCGCGTCGAGCGCCAGGCCGCGGATACTTGCAGATCAGCTCCCACAACGCGGCATCGAGGATGGCGCCCTCGAGATGGAGGTGCAGCTCGACCTTGGGCAGTCGCACGAGCCAGTCGATCCGACCGGCAGCCTGGATGCCCCCCGACCGGCAGCACCGTGGCATCCCCGCTGGTGGTGTGGGGTCGGTTGGCTCAGTCGGGACGATACACGAGTCGACCGTCCGGGGCGATCGTGGGGGCACGCCGGACTGGCGGCCCAACGGCCACCGACGAACCCGTCGTTCCGGCTTCGCGTGCCGCGCGGCGTGCCTCGGCATCGGGCACCTGGTCGCGGGCGTGGTAGCTCGATCGAACCAGCGGCCCCGACTCGACATGGCGGAACCCCAGCGCAAGCGCCTCCTCACGCATCTCGGCGAACTCGTCGGGATGGTAGTAGCGCTCAACCGGCAGATGCTCGGCCGACGGTCGCAGATACTGCCCGATCGTGAGGATGTCGCAGTCGACCGCCCGCAGGTCGAGGAACGTCTGGCGCAGCTCCGGCCGCGTCTCGCCCAGCCCAACCATGATCGACGACTTGGTGTGGATCGACGGCAGGGCCGAGTCGGCCGCGCCAAGCTCGAGCGTGTACGCCTTCGCCCGCAGCAGGACATCGAGCGATCGATCGTATCGCGCCCGCTTCCGAACCGGCTTCTGCAGCCGCGCGACAGTCTCGACGTTGTGGTTGAGGATGTCGGGGCCGGCCGCCATGACCGTCCGGAGCGGCGCTTCCTCGCCGTTGAAGTCGGGAATCAGCACTTCCACGCCCATGCCCGGGCAGGCGGCCCGCAGCCGCCGGATCGTCTCGGCGAAGATGCCCGCTCCCCCGTCGTCGAGGTCGTCACGGGCGACACTGGTGATGACCACGTGGTCTAGTCCAAGGCCGCTGATCGCCTCTGCCACGCGACGCGGCTCATCGAGGTCGTGGACGAGCGGCTTGCCGGTCTTGACGGCACAAAACCCGCAGGCTCGGGTGCAGGTGTCGCCGAGGATCATCACGGTCGCCGTCCGCTCGTCCCAGCACTCGCCCATGTTCGGGCAGTGGGCCTCCTCGCAGACGGTATGCAGGGTCAGACCGTGGAGCAGCCGCCGGACTTCCTGGTAGGTTTCGCCCGACGGGATGCGGGCCTTGATCCAGTCGGGGTGGCGGCGCGGCGCCGCTGAGCCGTCGACTGCGGGCTCGAATGTGCCGCCGCCCAGCGCGACCGTCGGCGGCAGCGCACGCGGAGCCGGACGGAACTCTGTCGAATCGGACATCGGGTACGGACGAGCCTCTAGTAGATCGGCGAGTCGGGCCCGACCGCCTCGAGCCAGCAGATCACGTCGCGGACGAACCGCCCGACCTGGGCGCCGTCAGTCGCCCGATGATCGTACCCGGCTACGAGATTCATCATCGACCGCACGGCGATCACGTCGCCGTCGGGCGTCTCGCGAACGACCGGCCGCTTGACCACCGCCTCGGTCGTGAGAATGCAGACTTCGGGCGGGTTGATGATCGGCACGGTCAGGACCGACCCGAACCAGCCGGTGTTGTCGACGGTGAAGGTGCCGCCCTGAATGTCGTCGAGCCGAAGCTTGTTCGTCCGAGCCCGAGCCGCCAGATCCTGGATGGCGCGATTGATTCCGTTGATCGACAGCTGATCGGCGTCGTGGATGACGGGCACGATCAGACCGTTCTCGACGGCGATGGCGATGCCGATGTTGATTCGGCGCTTGCGTAGAAGGCCGTCTTCCGTGTAATGGGCGTTGAGGTTGGGATTGCCATGCAGCGCCTCGACGACGGCCTTGACCACGAACGGCAGGAAGCTCAGCCCGACGCCCTCGCGAGCCTTGTACGCGTCGGCCTGCTCGACCCGGAGCTTCACCACGGCCGACATGTCGGCCTCAAATGTGCTGTGAGCCACTGGGATGGCGGCGGCGCGGGTCATCTGGGCGGCAATCCCGCGGCGCATCTGCGTGTGCGGCACCAGGACTTCATCCTGGCCCGGATCCCAGACGACGGACGACGACGGCGAGGCCGAAGGGGCGGCCGGTGCCAGGCCCGGCGAATGGCTCGCGAC
>PMYK01000040.1 GCA_003171255.1 Chloroflexota bacterium | reverse complement strand
GGCACGAGCGTGACCGTCCAGATCGACACCAGCGCCCTGGCGAGCGAGTCACCCAATCCGAACGCATCGGGAGCCCTCGGCGGCCGTACTCTTTCCGCTAAGGACGTTCTGATCACCAACCCGTAGGAGCCAAAAGTGCACCTGCTAGTCGTCGAGGACGACGCCCGCCTCAGCCGCCTCCTCAAGCGGCTCCTGACCCAGGATCGACACGTCGTCGAGACGGCCCTCACGGCCGCAGAAGGGCTGGAGGCCGCGACCTCCAGCCTCGAGCTAGACGCCATCATCCTGGACGTCGGTCTGCCCGACAAGTCGGGTTTCGAGGTGGCTCGGACGCTCCGAAAGAAGGGCTCGCAGGTGCCGATTCTCATGCTCACGGCCCGCGATTCGGTCAGCGACCGAGTCGAGGGTCTCGATGCCGGCGCGGACGACTATCTCGTCAAGCCGTTTGCCTACGAGGAGCTGCTGGCTCGGCTGCGGGCACTCGGCCGGCGTCCGCCGACTCGCAAGTCGACGGCGCTCAAGGCCGGGCCGATCGAACTCGACGAGACGACCCGCCGGGTCACAGTGTCCGGCAAGTCGGTCGATCTCAGCCAGCGCGAGTTCTCCATCCTGGAGTGCCTGCTGCGCCGGCCCGGTCAGGTCCTGTCGCGCGATCAGCTGCTCGACTACGCCTGGCCGTATGGCGTGGCGCTCACACCGAACACCGTCGAGGCCTACATCCACCTCCTCCGTGAGAAGCTCGGCGATGATGCGGCGAACCATGTCGAAACCGTCCGTGGGGTCGGCTACCGGCTTCGAGCCGGCTGATCGATGAAGCTCCCGCGCCCGTCCCTCCCGCGGCCGTGGCGATGGCGCCTGCGCGGCCGAAACACCGACGCGGCCGAGGTCTCGCCGCGGCGGAGCGGCACCGAGGAAGACCTTCGTCTCCTTCGTCACACGCGCCTTCGGCTGATGGGCGTCAGTGGCCTCGTGACCCTGCTGATCCTCATCGTCCTCGAAGGGGCGGTCTACACGATCGTCTCTGACCGGGTCAAGACCGCCGCCCGCGACCAGCTGAACGGAATCGCCGGAATCCACGAGCAATCCGGCGACGACTCGTACGGCTACTCCCTTGCGGGGCCAAGGGCTGGCGTTACGAGGATTCTCATCGATCCTCAGGGCAACCCGGTTCCGTACCCCGGCCTGCCTACGCTCCCTACCGGCCTGCCAGACAAGGCCAGCCTCGCCGCCGTGACCGGGGCCCTCGATCTGGACGTCCGAGAGATCACGCTTCCCGACGGCACGCCGTGCCGGGTGATGAGCTACTTCTCAGGCGATCCTCGATTCGCCAACTACAAGGTCCAACTCGTCCAGAGCCGAGCGGGTGAAGTCAGCCTGTTGAGCATCCTGGGCACGGTCATGTTCGGTGGCGGCCTGCTTGCCCTTCTCGCCGCTCTCCTCGCCGGATACCTATACGCCGGTCGAGCGCTCGTTCCGATCAGGGCATCCATCGAGCGGAGGCAGGCGGCGCTGCAGCGCCAGCGCGAGTTCGCGGCGAACGCAAGCCATGAGCTGCGCACGCCACTCACCGTGATCGGTGCGAGCGTCGTGGACCTCCAACGCAACCGCCGCAGCAGGGTCCAGGACGTGGGTGAAGCCCTGGGCGACATCGATGCCGAGGTGCGGCACATGACCGCCCTCGTCGAGGACATGCTCCTGCTCGCCCGAACCGACTCCGGCGTTGTTCAGATAGACAGAGTCCCGCTCGACCTCAGCGACATAGCCGCGGAGGCGGTGTCGGTGCTGACGACGCTCGCGCATGAACGCGGCGTCAACGTGATGCTCGATCCGCTGCCTGCCTCGGTCACAGGCGATCCGCTCCGACTCCGCCAGCTCGTGACCATCCTGGCCGACAATGCAATTCGGCACAGTTCGGCCGGATCGACAGTGACTGTCTGGGTTCGGCCGGAGCCGGGGGGCGCGCTTCTGCAAGTCGACGACCATGGGCCCGGCGTCAAGCCCGATGATCTGCCGCGGCTCTTCGAGCGGTTCTGGCGGGCCGACGACGCCCCGGCCGGTGGCACGGGTCTCGGCCTGGCCATCGCCAAGTGGATCGTCGAGCAGCACGGCGGGACGATCGGCGCCTTCAACAGGCCCGAAGGCGGGGCCGGTTTCTGGGCTCGACTGCCGAACGTGACGATTCCGGGATCAGCCGAGGATGCCGGCGCGTGGACGGCGGCGACGGGGCCGGATATTGCTCGCGGACCCGATGAGCCGGCCGAGCCCGAGGCATGGGGACGGCCCGGGACGTCCGCCCCGCCCGAGTCGCCCGCAAGTGAGCCGCCCGCAAGCTAGCCGAACAGCAGTCGGGCCTCGGCCGCGACGCCCACGCAGATGATCGTCAGCCTGAGCGCCGGCGCGGGTAGCTTCCGCCCGACCCCCGCTCCGACCTGGCCGCCCACGATGGAGCCGGTGGCGATCAGGAGCACCAGATCCCAGTGGACCGGGGCCATGAGGATGAACAGGATTCCGGCCACCCCGTTGATCAAGGCCGCCAGCACGTTCTTAAGGCCGTTGAGGCGCTGGATGTCATCGGGCACGAAGATCGTCAGCAGGGCGATCATGATGATGCCCATTCCCGCGCCGAAGTAGCCGCCGTAGATGGCCGTGGCGTAGAAGAGGGCCGCGAGCGACCATGACCGGTGAGACTCGGCGTGGCGGTGGCTCGCCAGCGCTTTCGACAACCACGGCCCCGCCGCGACGAGGATCAGCGCCACGGCGATCAGGATCGGCACGACGGCCGCGAACGCGCCCGGGAACGCGAGCAGGAGCACGGCGCCGGTCAACCCACCCGCGCCCGACGCGAGGCCGAGTCTGACTGCCCGCGGCCGTTGACCGACAAGCTCGCGCCGGTAGCCAACCGCCCCGCTGAGCGATCCAGGCACCAGGCCGACCGTGTTGGAGACGTTGGCGTCGAGGGGGGGGAAGCCGAACGCGATGAGCGTGGGGAAGGTGATCAGCGAGCCCGAGCCGACGATCGTGTTGATCGTCCCGGCGGCCAGACCGGCGCAGAAGATTGCGCCGATCTCGAGAGGCGTCATCGGTGCCGATCGGCGAGTCTTGTCACCCGGCGATCGTAGCCGACCCGAGGCGACTCAGCCCGGCCGGGGATGCCCGTCAGCTTCCGACGGTCCGTCGGGTCAGCCGTAGAAGTCGATGACGACCCTGGTCCGACCGTTCGATACCCAGACGCCGATGCCAACCGAGCGGAAGTACCCGTTCATGATGTTGTTGTAGTGCCCGCCGCGATATCCGGACTCGTCCTGGAAGAAGAGTTCGATCGCGATCATGCCGCCGGAGCCGGAGTTGCTCGGTGACGCGATGTTCTCGCCCCAGGAGGCGCTGGGATAGCCTTGGGCCGAGAGCCTGCTGTGCGTCGTCGTGCCGTTGAGCGTGTGAGTGAGCACACCCAGGTCAGCCAGGGCCTTGGCGTAGGGCCTCGATACCGTGGCGGCGATCCCCTCGTTGAATCGCAGCGCGTCCCGCGCCGGCAGGGTGTGGTGCGTGGCCGTCGAGCAATCTCCGCCCGACGTCACCCAACCGCCGGTTCGGGTGCAGTTCATCAGGCTCAGGTAGTACTGCTCCGACCCGCTCCACTGCGTGGCTCCGATCGCGCCACTGAACGGGATCCTCGTGGTCGTCGCGTAGATGCGCTTCTTGGGCTGAGACACCGTGAAGGTGATACCGGCAACATTGGCCATGCTCAGACCGCCTGCCGAGCGGGCCGAGGCCTCTACCCTGACGGAGACCCTGGCGCCGACGTAGAACGAGCTCCTCGGCGTAAAGACCAGCGTTGTGGCGTCGTCGGTCCAGGAAGTGGAGCCCAGGACGGCTCGTCCACTGATCGTCACCGACAGCGCGGCAGCAGCCGACTTCTCGTCCATCGCAAGAGAGAACTGGACCGAGATCGGCTGGTTCGTGTCGTAGGTGATGACTCCGTCCTGGGGGCCGAATTTGACGACCGTAGGCGTCTGCAGGGTCTTGATCTCGAGTGGGGCAACCGTCTGGAGCGTCGCACCAGCGGCGTCGGTGCCACCGTCGGTCAGGCTGACGACGTAGGCCGTATCTGTCGCCAGCGCATTCTTCGGTGTAACGGTGAAGACCTGCGACGCGGCGTCGGTCGGATCGTCGCCCACGACCGAGAAGGCGATCTGCGAACTGATGCCGAACCGCAGCATGACGGTGGCCAGCTTCACCGGTCGGGTGAACGTGACCTGGAAGGCGGTCGTGGGCGCGATTCGGTCACCGACCACCCTGGTGGCTGTGATCGTGCCGGCCGTCGGGGATCCGGATTGGAACGACGCGTGAACCGTCGTGGTCAGGCCCAAACCTTCCTGGTCGGAGGCCTCGCTGGAGATGTCGACGGTGTACTGGGTGTACGGCGCCCAGTACGGTTGAGGTTCGATCGAGAGGACCTGCCCGGTGGCGTCCCAGAGGAGCCCGGCATCGATCGGCGGCGTAATCGTCAGGGCCGATGCCACTGTGCTCTCGTTCATTGGCTTGGTGAACTGGACCCGGAACGGCACGTCGAGAGGGAGATTGCTCTCCGCGCGATGAGCAGCGGCTTGGGGCGCCAGCGGGGCAAATGTCGGAAGTGACTGCCCGGCCACTGTCTTGACCGGCAAGCCGATCAGGAGCCCAGCCACCAACAGGGCGATCGCCCCCGCGATCATCGCGAACTGAATCGCGGCCGCGTTGTGAATCCTCGACGCCACGCGGGCGACGACACGCACGGGGAGGGCAAACGCAATGGCTGCGAGATTCCGCAATCTGCCGGTCTCCTGTTCAGGGAGTGCAGTCCCAGGCGGATAGGCCTCGGCAGGGTAACACCGGCTAGTTGGCACAGGCAAATCCGACGGGCGTCGAGTGAGCCCTCGGCCGGGCCTTCGGTGCCCGGTCGGCCCGGCCTCCACGCGGCAGCCAGACCCCGCCGATAGGAGTTGGGGTGGCCTACGGGGGTCGAACCCGTAACCTGCGGATCCACAGTCCGCTGCTCTGCCGGTTGAGCTAAGGCCACCATCGCCCGCCCCCGGGGCGCAGCGTCCTTTCGGTCGCGCCAGCTGAGGGGCGACGGGGAGTATAGCGGCTGTTCGAGGGCTGGAGTAGCGAGCAGTCCGGAACCGACCGGGCAGAGGTTCCCGTCGACGCTGGCGTCTGGCGAATCGACTCGCCCGATGCCCGGCCGGCCGGACCGGTAGACTGCCCTCGAGGCAAGACCATGTTGAGGAGCGAAGGCCGGACTATGCCGACTACCCGGTCCACGGGTCGAGCGACCAGGGCGGGCCAGCCGGCGAGCGGAGAGAGCCCGGCCGAGGCGCCTGCGCCCGAGGAGAGCCCGACCGGGACTCAGGCGTCCCTCGAGGCGCCGGTCCCTCCTGGAGCTCGCCGCGTAGCCGGCTCGTTCGCCCGCGGCATCCGCCCCCACCTTGGGTTGCTCGTCTCGATAGCGGCCGCCGTCCTGACATTGGCAGGGGCGATCGCCCTCGGGCCCATGGATCGGACGAACGCCATCCTGGTCGGCTTCGGATTCGACCCCGACAGAGCGCAGCTCATCACGGCGCTCATCTTCGGCGGCATCACCGCGATACTGGCGTACCTGTCGGGAGCGGTTCGCTGGGCGGCTGTTGGCCTTGGTTTCAGCGTTGCCGCGGCGCTCTTCGGATCAACGTTCGCGCTCGAGACCGAGAACGCGCTGGCCGCCAGTGGTGCCACCGGCGCGTTCGATGCGCTTGGCTGGACGCAGACTCTGCTGGCTCTAGTCGTGATCGGACTGCTGACGGCGTGGGTCTGCGCGACCTGCGCCCGGCCTGTTCGCCGCGAGCTGGGTGCGACCATTGCGGCGGTTGTTGACGTGGCAAGGCGACGCTCCGTGAGCCGAGGATCGTGGGAACGTGCCATCGCCACGTTCCTCGTTATCGGCCTGCTGGCGGCCACTCTGCCGGCCGCCGGAGCCCTGTTCAACTATGGTGCCGACGCGCTCATGGTCGCCGGAGGTCCGCCCCGCCAGGGACTCGTGCCTGATGTTCAAGGGCTGCCGGGCGGTGACATTCCTCCGCTCCCACTGCCGTCTTCGTCGCCGGTCGCAGCGCCGAGCATCAGCTCGAGCCCATCAGCGTCGCCCACCCCAACCGCCACGCCCACCCTCACGCCAACCGCCACGTCGGTCCCGGCTCCATGGAAGTCCTCTCCTCCTTCCGGGCAGGGTCGCATGCAATACCTGGCCTTTACGGGGCCGTGGTCGGGCGCTGGATCGACCACCGTGGAAGTGGCTGTCTACCTGCCGCCCGGCTACGACACGAGCGGCTCCAAGCTCTATCCGGCGATCTACGAGGCGCCGTTCTACTTCAACCTGTGGAATAGCGGGATGCACGTCAAAGCCACCCTCGATGGGCTCATCAACGAGGGTCAGATCCCACCGAGCTTGTTCATCTTCATGAGCGCGTACGGTGGCCCGTACGTCGACACCCAGTGCGCAGACACATACGACGGCGTCGAGAAGGTCGATCGGTTCATGGGCACGACCGTGCCCACCTACATCGACAAGCACTACCGGACCATCGCGAAGGCATCCGCGCGGGCGGTGATGGGCATGTCGGAGGGAGGCTACTGCGCCGCCATCCTGTCGCTCCATCACCCGGACGTCTTCGGGTCGGAGATATCGTTCTCGGGCTACTTCACGGCCGGTCTGAGCAGTGCCAGCGCCAAATACCCATTCGGCAACAACCCGGCGCTCATCAACAATGATTCCCCCATCTACCTGGTGCCCAGGCTCGATCCGGACGTCATGCCCGGTCTGTATGCGGTGCTGGTGGCTCAGAGAATCCAGGACTTCTACGGATCCCAGGCCGAGGACTATCAGAGAGCCCTGGTTGCCGCAGGCATCAAGCAGGACTTCATCGAGACCTCGCAGCCGCACGGTTGGGCGCAGGTCCGCGATACGTTCGCTCAGGCTCTGACTCTCGTGGCGGAGCGCCAGGCAGAGCTGGGGGTCTTCGACTAGCCGGTTGCGCCGGCCTCTCTCCCAGGTGGGATCACCTGCATTAGCCGCAGGACCGCTTGGTACCAGCTGAGGGAGTCTCTCCGGACCTGCGGGCGAGGGCCGCGACGACGATTCCCAGTCAACCTTGCAGCATCAAGGTAAATGGGATGAGATCGCCGAAATGCTGGGCTTCACCACCCTGACCGCCTCCGCGTCACGCCATTCGCTACGCAGCCTGCGAATCGCGTGCTTGTCCTTCGCGCTTGCCGCCGTGGCAGTCGTTGGCAGCGCCGGTACCGCGTTCGCCTGGGACGCGTCGGCCTTCAGCCCCGACGATGAGCAGCTCCTCATGACTCTGACCAACCAGGACCGCGCCTCGGCCGGGCTCAACGCCCTTGTCAATGACTCCTATCTCCAGAGCAAGGCCGAGTGGCGGGCCCAGGACATGGGCGATCGCAACTACTTCTCGCACGCGATCCCGCCGGACAACGCCATGGTCTTCACCTACATGCAGAGCGACGGGTACTGCTTCAACGTGGCAGGCGAGAACATCGGCCTCAGCACCTACGGCGACGGCGATGCAACGAGCCACATCGAGATCGCCTTCATGGGGTCGCCGACGCACAGGGACAACATCATGGGCACCTGGGCCCGTATTGGCGTCGGGGCGTACAAGGCGGCCGACGGGCGCAAGCTGTACGCCGTCCTGTTCTCCGTTCCGTGTGGAGTCAGCGTTCCGGCCCCGACCCCGGTTACGACACCTGCGCCGGTAGTCGCTCCAACGCCGCGGCCGACGGCCAAACCGATATCGCAGGCGACTGTCCCACCGGTGGCAACCACCATCCCCACCCGTACGCCGGAGGCCACCCCCTCGCCAAGCGCCTCCGATTTGCCGACTGCCGCCCCGAGCCTGAGCCCGACGCCCATGGCCTCACAGGAGCCCATCGTCCCGACAGCGGACGCGTCGAAGTCACCGGATCTCCCCGATGCGGGCACGGTCGCGACTCCGGGCACGGTGACCAGCTTGCGGGTTCACGAGAAGCCGGCTTCGGGAGGCCCGATCGACTCGCTGTTCCGCTCCCTCTTCGGCGGCCTTTTCGGCTGGTAGGCCGCCTGGCTCGACTGGTTCTCCGGCCATCTTCGGTTCTGGCCCTCGCCGCCCACATGGCGAGGCCGGCCGCCGTTTCGTCCTAACCCCGTATGGTCCGTTGAGTGACCGATTGACTACACTGCGTGGATGCCGACCCAGCCGTTCGTTACGCCATCCGAGGCCCGGTCCATCAAGGCGTCGCGCGACCGAGGCGGTGGCGACGGGACGATCCTCGAAGCCCGCAACCTGACCAAGCGCTACCGGCTCGGCAGTCGCGACGTGGATGCGCTGCGCGGCGTGTCACTGCAGGTCCGTCGCGGTGAGTTCGTGGCCCTGATGGGGCCGTCCGGCTCGGGCAAGAGCACACTCCTGCAGCTCCTCGGTGGGTTGGACCAGCCGACCAGCGGAGAGGTGGTGCTCGACGGCGAAGTCATCAGCCGCCTGAGCGACGCCCAGGCCACCCGCCTCCGACGCGAGAAGACGGGCTTTGTCTTCCAGTTTTTCAATCTCATCCCGCTCCTCAATGTGTACGAGAACGTGGCTCTGCCTTTCACGATCGCCGGCGTCGATCCACGGCACGGCGACGCGGCCACCCGCATCCACAACGTCATCGAGCTGGTGGACCTGCTCGGCCGCGAGCACAACCGACCCGACCAGCTGTCCGCCGGCGAGCAGCAACGCGTCGCGCTGGCGCGTGCACTCGTGGGTCGGCCGGCCATCCTGCTCGCCGACGAACCAACGGGCAATCTCGACTACGCCACCGGCGGCGAGATCCTCGACGAGCTGTGGCGCTCCTGCGATGAGCTAGGCCAGACGATCGTTCTCGTGACCCACGACGCTCGAGCGGCGGCCCATGCGGACCGCGTCCTGGTCGTGGGCGATGGCCGCATCCGCGACGAGATCGAGCTGGGACGACGCACGAATCGTGACGCCGGACCGCTGATCGCCCGCCTCGCACAACTCGGCCTCTAGTCGGTGCGGCGCCTCTCATCGCTCGCCTGGCGGACTCTCGGCTCACGCAAGCTGCGCAGCTTCCTGACCGTAGCCGGCATTGCGTTGGGAGTCGCGGTCCTGTTCGCCTCTCTATCGGCCGGGGCCACGATGGATGCTGCGGTGGCCAGTGCCGCCGCCGACGAGATGGGCCACTCCGACCTCCGCGTCCAGGCGCTCGAAGAGCGTGGCCTCAGCCAGGCTACGGTGGACGTGATCACCAGATCGGCGGGCGTCTCCGTCGCCGCTCCGGCCCTGGAGCGCCAGACCTACTTCGCCGCCAGGCAGAGCCAGACGACCTCCATCGGACTGCCGCCTCCCGTCACGGTTCTGGGCATCGACCCGGTCCGTGAGGTGGAACTCCATGACATGCCCCTCGCCTCCGGTCGGTTGCTGATGGCCGAGGACCCCGGCTCGGCGTTGATAGCGCAGACGCTCGCCGAACAGGAGAACCTGGGCGTCGGGGATTCGATATCGCTCAACGGCACCGTCGCCGCGGGTCCTCAGACATACAAGGTGGTCGGCATCGTAGACGGCAATGGGCCGCTCCCCGAGGCCGGGGGCCGGCTCGTCTTCATGCCGCTTGCGTCGGCCCGGGCCCTGTTCGGGACGGACGGCGTGACCCGCGTGGACCTGGGTCTGGCCGCGGGCATGTCGGTCGACGAGCTGGTCGGCCAATTCGACGTCACCATCAAGACCGAGCCATACCTGATCTCTCGCACCGAAGACCTCGCTGCCTCGCTGCGGTCCGAGATGGCAGACTTCCGCGGCGCTCTCCTGATGGTGGCCGCGGTGGTCCTGTTCGCGGGCGCGTTCCTCATCTTCAACACCCTGTCCATGACGGTTGCCGAACTCACGCGCGAAGTCGGTCTGCTGAGGGCGGCCGGGACGACTCGGTCCCAGGTCATGAACCTCATCCTGTTGCAGGCTCTCGCGCTCGGGGTGGCCGGCGCCGTAGCCGGCGTTGCCGCGGGCGTCGGTCTGGCGGCGTGGACGCTGACGTGGGTCCGTTCGGCGGGCCCGATGGCGCCAGCTGCGCCCTCGCTTTCGGTGGGTTCGATCGCCCTGGCCCTCATCATCGGAATTGCCATCACGCTGGCGGCATCGCTGGAGCCGGCATGGCGAGCCGGTCGAATCCCACCCGTCGAGGCGCTGCAGCGCGGTCCCGCGGGAGTTGCTGCGGGCGCGGCTCGGCTGCGCTGGCTGCTGGTCGTCTTCGGCGTTCTGGCCGCGGCGGCACTCGCCATCTGGCCCAACGGCAACGCCGGCACGGGCCCGGTGAACGCCGACGTCATTTCCGGATCGTTGGGGCCGCTCGTCATCTACGGCCTGCTGCTCCTCGCCGTCCTGCTACTGCCGCGCCTGCTGGGGCCGTTGGGGCGAGTCGCCGGACTGCCGTTCCGCTTCTTCCGCAACGAGGAGCGGCTGGCGCGCAGCTCTTTGACTCGCGATCGCAGCCGGACTGCTCTGACGGTCGGCGCCCTGGTCGTCGGGCTGGCCATGGTCGTTGCCCTCGGGACAGCAGCCCAGGACGTTCGCAAGATCGGGACGAACTGGCTGGCCGAGACGATCCCCGGCAGCGAATTGCTGACCTCGATTCGACCGGTCTCGACGACCGACCCGATCCGCGGAGAGCTGGCCGCCGTACCGGGGGTGAAGTCCGTGTCGCCGGTCGGGCTCTTCGGTGTCCCGTTCGTCTCCACCTCGCAGGGTGGCAGTCGAAAAGAGAAGTCGGTCGTGCGCCAGGAGGCGGCGGCGATCGTCGGCCGCGACTATCTCGACGACGGCCGCCTGAACTTCACCTCCGGCGATCGCACGGCTGCCCTGGCCGCACTCGACTCGGGCGGCGCAGTCGTCCTGCCGAAGTCACTCGCCGATGAGGCGGGCATCAAAGTGGGCGACTCCGTAGAGTTCGCGATCGGCCTCTCGACCACGCCACTCCGCGTCAGCGGCATCGTGGCCCATTCGATACCGGCCCAGGACCAGGAGGCGATCCTCGTCGGCTGGTCCGATGCGCTGTCGAAGTTCGGGGTCACCGGGGCCGACTTCTACGCCGTCCGGTATGTGGCCGGCCAGGAATCGACCGCCAGGTTGGCGCTCGACAAGATGGCCACCTCGTATGCCCTCGTGCCGAACGACCTCGATCGAGTCTCGGGGACGGTGGGCGATGCTCTGGATCGCATCTTCCGGCTGCTCGATGCGCTGGCTCTGATTGCGGTTCTGGTCGCCGGCCTGGGTATGGTCAACACGTTCTCCATGAGCGTCTTCGAGCGCATTCGTGAGATCGGCGTGCTTCGTGCGACGGGCATGACCAGCCGCCAGGTGTGGGGCATGGTGGTCATCGAGGCCGGGGTCCTGGGAGTCATCGGGTCGATCATCGGTGTCGCCGTCGGGCTGGTCGTCGGCGCCTTGCTCGTTGCCTGGTCGAGCGGTGGCTTCGGGCTCGTCTTCGATCCGCCGTGGGCTTCGATAGCCCTGGCCTTCTGCTTCGGGGTCCTGATCAGCATCATCGCGTCCATCTATCCGGCCGGCCTGGCCAGTCGGATCTCGATTGTCAGGGCCCTCCAGCACCAGTAGCCGGCCGACGTGCACGAGAGTGAAGGTCCCGAGTTCCGGCCCGCCGCTCCGCATCGGTCTTCTCGTTTGCTACACTCGCCTCCATCCGGGCCCGAAAGTCGTGCTCCCGGTTGTACCAGCGCCGCAGCCGCGCCGCACAAGGATCAACGACGCATGCTCGCGACCCACCAGCTGAACCGCCTCCCCGCCGCCGAACGCGGCATAACGATCGCCGATTTCCTGGTTCCGATCCGGATCGGCGAGCGCATGAGCGCCCGGCTCCGCCACATCGCCCTGATCTGTATCGGTGCGGCGTTCGTCGCCCTGACCGCGAACGTGGCGATCGTGCTGCCGAACAACCCCGTCCCGATCACCGGCCAGACCCTCTCGGCCCTGGTTGTTGGCGGTGCGCTCGGTCTCCGTCGTGGCGCGCTATCGATCGCGCTGTATCTGGTTCTGGGCTTTTTCCTGCCGGTATACGCGCACCAGGCCCACGGCCTTGGAACGATCGCGAGCTTCGGCGCCGGCGGGCTCACCCTCTCGCCGGTCGGCGGCTACCTGATCAGCTTCCTCTTCGCCGGGGCCCTTGTTGGCTGGCTGGCCGAGATGGGCTGGGATCGCCATATCGGCGGCGCCATTGGCGCGATGATCCTCGGCGAGGTCGTCATCTACGTCATAGGCGTGCCGTGGCTGGCAATCTCGCTCCACCTGTCGCCTGGCGACGCCATTGCCATGGGCCTCACCCCGTTCATCGTCGGCGATGCAATCAAGCTCGCCATCGCCGCCGGGATCTTCCCGTTCGCGTGGTGGCTGGTAGGCCGCCGGGCCGACGACCGCTAATCGCTCGCGGGTCGGACGGCGCATTGCGTCGTTGGCTCCTGCGCTCCTCGCTCACGCACCTTGAGGTGCGCTCGCTCCGGTGCTCTGCTCCGCCTCGCACTGCGCTCGTCGGACCGGCGAGCGGGTTCTGGGCCTTAGCCGGACGGCGCACTGCGTCGTTGGCTCCTGCGCTCCTCGCTCATCTGCGAGGCGTCCTATTTCTAGCTAACACCGATACGGGCGGTACTAAACCGAAGGTGCCGCCATCGCGACGGGTGCGAGTGGCTCGATACGCCCCAACCGGGCCGCATCTGGTCGGCTCTGCTCAGATTCGCGCCCAGAATCGACGCTGAAGAGGCGAACGGCCCCGACCCGGGCGCCCTCGCAGGCCGAGCTTCAACTTAGTACCGCCGCCATCGGTGTTAGCTCGAACCTGGCCGTCGCAAGAGACGACGAGGCGGTCCGGAGTCGCCGGTCGGCGCCTCCGGTGGCATTCGGGGCGGGGGCCCGGTCGGCGCCGCGTTCGACGAGTGGCGAGTGGCGAGTGGCGAGTGGCGAGTGGCCGGCACGGGGCCGGGAGGCGGGCACGGGACCGAGTGGCGGCACGGAGCCGAGTGGCGAGCGGCCGAGTGGCGGGCACGGGGCCGAGTGGCGAGCGGCCGAGTGGCGGCCGCGGCGCCGAATGTCTAGAACGTTGCCCAGTCGTCGGGGCTCAGTACGCCGACGCCAAACAGACTCAGGCACGGCTCGAGGCCTTCGATCGTGACCGGGACGAAGTCGCGCCGCCACGTCTCGCGGGTGCAGCGCACCTTGATCTCCAGTTCGCGCTTGCCCTCGATCGCGAAGACCTCGTCGCCGCTGACGCGGTAGCCGAGCTTGTCCGACACTCGAGCCGAGGCGGCGTTGCCCTCGATGTAGCCCGACTCGGCGGCATCCGCGCCAAGGCCGTCGAACGCCAACGCGAGAACTGCGGCCCGGGCCTCCGTTCCCAGTCCGTGGCCCTGGAACTCACGACCCAGCCAACTGCCCGAGTTGACGACGTGCTTGATGGCGAAGTCGCGGGCCATGAGCTCCTGGACCCCGATCGGCACGCCGTTATCGGTTACCACGAGTGCCAGTGACCATGCGGTCGGGCTCCACCGGCCGCGCTCGCCCCACCAGTGGAGCAGGAACTGGCGCTCGAAGGCGGGGGAGGGGAGCTTGTGCCAGGGGAGCAGGAAGACCGTTCGGTCAGGGTCGACGATGCCCGCACGGGCGACTCGAGCCAGCTCGATCAGGTCGTCGTCCGTCGGCAGGCGCAGCTCGAGGCGCGGCGTTCGAAGGCGCAGATCGAAGAGCGGCCAGGGGTGTCCGGACATAGCCGAAAGGGTAGCGCAGGCGGCAAAGGCGAGAGTCGCACGACTCCCGCTGCCACCGGAGTGACGTCGAGACTCGAGTCAGGCTGCCGTGTCGGGGTTGCGCTAGGCCGACTTGCGGCGGCGAGCCTGCGCAACTTCGGCGCCGGATGTGGCTTCGGCTGCCATGACCGGGACGGGTGCCGTCTTGCGCGATGGTCGGGCTTTGGCCTCCGCCATGGTCTCCGGGGCGGGGCCGGTCCGGGCAGCTTTCGCGGTGGCGACACTGGCCTCGAGGGCGGCCATCAGGTCGGCGATGCCAGCCGCAGGTGCCGCTACCGGTGCGGCTGTTTCGGCGCCGGCGGCCTTGGCTTCGATGATCGCCAGCAGCGCCTCACGGTACTCGTCGTGGTAGGCCGCCGGCTCGAACTCGTGCGTCATGGCATCGATGAGCAGCTCCGCCATGGCTCGCTCGGCGGGCTTGACCTCGACCTCGGACTCGGGCAGCGACAGCTCCGCCACGGAGCGGATCTCGTCGGGCCAGTAGAGCGTCGAGAGGAGCATCGTCGATGCGAAGGGGTCGATTGCGGCCAGCTGCTCGCGATCCCTCATCACGACCTTGGCGATGGCCCTCAAGCCTCGCTCCGCCAGTACCTGCTTCAGGAGGTAGAAGGCCTTCCGCGCGACGGGCTCGGGCTCGAGGTAGTAGGCCTGCTTGATGAATCGAGTTGCCTCGGCATCCGAGTCGACCGGCACGAACTGCTCTATCTCGATGGAGCGAACGGTCTTCAACGGCACTGCCGCCAGATCCTCGTCGTCGACGACGACGTACTGAGCCGGCGCGACTTCGTAGCCGCGAACGGTGTCGCTCCGCTCGATGTAGGCGTCGTCCGTGGGGCAGTAGGTCTTCATCTGGATCCGGCCGTGGCAGTCGGCGTGGAGCATGTTGAAGCTCACGCCCTTCGATTCCGTGGCCAGGTACAGCTTCACCGGAATCGTCACCAGTCCGAACTGGATTGCCCCCTTCCACATCGATCGCGCCACCGGACAACACCTCGCTGCGTGAACTCATCTCGCTGAGTCCGCGAAGCGCGAGCATAGCGCGGCGTCGCCTGGCGTCCAGAGCGCCGAGCGGACCGTTCCGCGTGACGCGCGGCAGCGCGATCCGTGAGCAGCACAGGCGACAACGACGCAATGCGCCGTCCGACTGAACCCCCGCCCAACCCGATCGTCGGTCCGACGAGCGCAGTGCTAGGCGGAGCCGAGCACCCGGAGCGAGCGGACTCAACGTCCGTGAGCGAGGAGCACAGGCGCCAACGACGCAATGCGCCGTCCGACCGGCGATCTCATTTGCGGCGGAGTTCGGTTTCGGCTTCCGTCAGCCTGGCGAGGATGCCGTCCCGGAGGCGGTCGAGGCCTGCGTAGACTTCCTTGGCGCTCGTGCCGATCGACGTCAGCGTCAGCTTGAGGGCCCGCAGTGTCTCCAGCTGTTCACGCACACCCTTCAGGGCTTCCGCCACGGCCGCCGCATCCACCTCGACGTCGTGGTCGCGAAGCGTTTGCAAGGCCAGCAACCGAGCCAGCCGGACGGCGGCCTCGAGCGTGGCCGGATCCGGCGCGGCCGGGTCCACGACGCAGTAGACGTCCCCTGCTCGGACATCGAATGGGGCAATCCCCGCGGGGGCATGCGCCGCCGTGAACACGACCAGGGCTACGGCCGCATCGCGATTCGTCTTGGCCCCGCGCAACTCGTCGCGCATGGCTCGGCCGGAGACGTAGCGATCCTTGCACTCGACCACCACCCGCAGCTCGGACCCGGCTGTGCCCTCGGAGTTGAGCGTAAGGACGAAGTCGCCCTTCTTGGAGCCGATCAGCGCGCCCGTCTCGTTGCCGATTCGTTCCAGTAGATCGCCCGATCCTCGGGCCAGGTCGCCGAGCATCGCCTCGACGACACTCTCGAAGTCCGCGCCCTTGGCCGTTGACCTCGCCCGCTCCGACGCCCGCGCCGCGCCTGCAGCCTCGAGTCCCGCCAGCCGCTCGTTGAGCCTGGCGAAGCCATCCGTCATCTCGACCCGGAACTGGTGCATCGGCGAGCCCAACCGCGTGGGATCGAGCAGCTGCGCGAGTCGAGACGCGTCGCCATCGAAGTAGGCGCCCAGCAGCACCTTCATTCGGCCGATGGCACTGTCACGTTTGCCCTCGTCGAAGAGTTCGTCCACGAAGCCCCGCAGCTGGCCCTTGTCTCCGAGGAACCGCTCCAGCGTCCGCGGCAGCCGCCCATCGCCATCCGCGAAGTTCTGCCGCAGGACGCCGTCCAGGGCCACGGCGGCCCGCTCGTTGGCAGCCTCGGTCTGCCGCAGCAGCCCCTGGAACTCGGCCCGCACCGCATCCACGTTGACCGTGACGCCGACGCTCTGGATCGCGGTGAGGCCGACCCGCAGCGCCCGCTCGATCAGCGCGGCCCGTTCCTCGACCGGGCGATCGGCCACGAATGCGGCCAGCGCCGGGTCGTCGAGGACGAGATGCTCGACCACGAGCCGATCGGCCTCGAGGCGAATGCTTGCCTGACGGCTCGCAGTCGACGGGAGCTGGACCAACCGGGCGGTTTCCATGGCCCGAGACTGGGCCGAGCCTGTGACAGCTAGCGTGTCACAAGAGGGCCGGCCCGAGCCGACTGCCGTTCGACCGATTGCCCCGGGATCCGCGCGCGGACTCGTCGCCCGCGACGGCTCGGGCGCTACTCTGTGGCGATCCCAGATTCGGAGGAGGCGTTGCGCAGACTCGGACGTCGCGGTGAGGCGGTGCTGTTCGCGGTCCTGGCACTCGGCCTCGGCCTGGCGACCTCGATCCTGGGCGGGCGATTCGTCGACCCGTACGGCTGGATCCCGCTTGCCGCGGCCGTCGTGGTCCTCGCGCTCGGCGGCCGAGCGCTCTCACGAGCCGCCTGGAACGGATTCGCCGCTCGGCCGGCCGGTCTGCGGGCCTGGGTCCCTGCGGTCGCGATCCCGACCGTCGTGCTGACTTCGGGCTACGTCGCCGCGTGGGCGCTCGGGGTGGTGAAGCTCGGGCTTCAGGGCACATCGGTGCTCGTGTTCGCGGCCACAACAATCCTCATCATCGGCGCCGGGTCGCTCGAGGCGATCGGCGAGGAGTTCGGCTGGCGCGGCTTTCTGCTGCCGAGGTTGGTCGGCTATGGTCGTGTCCGAGCCGGGCTGGCGAGCGGACTCCTCTGGGCGTTCTGGCACGTTCCGCTGATCTACATCGCCGCTGCCTACCACGGCGGCGCCGGCCCGCTCTACATGGTTCCGTTCACGATCACGATCGTGGCCATGAGCTTCGTGGCCAACGAGCTGCGGGTCGCGTCGGGGAGCACGTGGCCGGCGGTCGTGTTCCACGGCGCCCACAACGGGATCTGGTTCCAGCTCCAGGCGCTCGTCGTGGGCTCGGCGGGGACGCTCGACGGGATCGGCGGGGAGTCGGGGATCGTGCCGATGACGCTGTACGTGCTCGTGGCGCTCTGGATCGTCGTCAGCCGACCGGCCTGGCGGGCGCCGACGGAAGGCCACTCGCTGGAATAGGGCGGGGCGTGTTCCGCCCGCGGCGTCCCAGGTAGTCGTGCCAGAAGAGCCGGGCCGCGACAGATCGCCACGGCGCCCACGCAATTGCCAGGGCCTGCATCTGAGTGGCGTCGGGTCGGCGCGCCAGGCCCTTGACCTCGGCCACAGCCGCCGCAAGCGCCATGTCCGTTGAGGGCCACACGTCCGGCCGCCCCAGAACCATCAGCAAGTAGATCGAGGCCGTCCATGGTCCGATTCCGGTCTGCGCTACCAGCGCCCGATGGACGTCCTCGTCTGGCAGGCTGGCCAGATTCTCGAGGTCGAGCGTCCCGGCGGCGACGGCTCGAGCCAGGTCGCGAACGTATCGAGCCTTCTGGCGACTGAAGCCGATGGACAGCAGCTCGGCGTCGTCGAGCTCGAGAAATCGGTCAGGAGCCAGCACATCCACGGCGGCGTAAAGCCGGTCGAAGGCGGCCTGAGCCGAAGCCAGCGACACCTGCTGCTCGAGCACGATGTGAACCAGCGTCGCGAAGCCGGGAGGCCGATCCCACAGCGGCGGCAGCCCGAAACGTTCGACGATGGCTCGCAGATCGGGATCGCGGGTCGCCAGCGCTCGGACGGCCAGGTCGAGCGTTTCCTCGGTCAAACGCGCGCGAGTTGCTACCACGGTTCACGGACGATAGCCCACGGCCGGGAATCCCGAGTCAGTCGCGAAGCTGCGCTTCACCCATGCGCCGGGGTCAGGGTCGCCCGCGCCTAATCGGTGGGTTTGCCTAAGCGGCCGATCCTCAGTTCGCAGGCGGAATGGGCAGTCCGCTGGGAGGCGGCTCGGGCGTCCAGGGTGCTTGCGGTGGGCCGCTCGCGGGTGGTACTTCCACCTGGCCGAGCAGGGTTCCGTCCGGGCCGTACGCTCGAACCTCGCGAATGCTGGGGTTCTGGAGGCCGCTCGTCGGCCACCACGCGGCGAAGATTCCGTCGCGGAGTGATGCCTGGACCTCCGCCCCTTCCGCCGTCACGATCACGACTGATGCCGCACCGGGAGCCTGACCGAGGGCGGTCTCGATCGAACTCTGGTCGGCAACCTGCATCCCCATCTCCGACCACAACTCCATCGGCTTTGCGGAGTCGTCGACGTGGCCCGTGCTCGATGACGAGAACCAGCCCTTCTCGGTCGGCGTGTCAACCGTCCAGACTATGCAGTCGAGGTAGGTCGAGCCTTGCCGGAACACGAACAGGCTGGCAGTTCCGCGCTGATCCTGAATGAGCAACGGCAGGGTCGTGTTGGTGCAGTGGCTCGAGGCCCAGCCGGCCATTGCCGGGTCGGGCGAGGTGGGGACTCGCCGCCACGACCCAAAGACAGAGGCAGATTGCGGGCTAGGGGCGAAGGGCTGCAGGACGAGGGCCGCACTGGCGAGGCAAGCGGCCACCAGCACAACGCCCGCGCTGAGGCCGAGGACCGAAGGCCGACCGGGCGACTTCCACGCGCGACTTCGAGCGGCCGCCAGGTCATCGACACTCACCGCACCGGCCCGGTATCGGCCGAAGACCCGCTTGAGCTCCGCCGCGAGCAGCTCGTCATTCATCCCAGGGCCTCCGCGTAGTCTGTCGCGGCGAGGTTCTCCCGCAACTTCCCCAGCGCTCGATGAAGGTGGGCTCCGACGGTTCCCGCGCTGATGCCGAGGATGTCCGCCGTCTGCTCCGCACTCAGGTCGGCCAGGACCCTCAGGGCGACCACCTGCCGCTGTCGGCGAGGCAGCCTCCAGACTGCTCGCAGCAGGAACGGATCGATCGGCAACTCGTCGGCCACGGCGACCTCCGGCGGCTCGGGCTGTTCGCGACGCCAGACGCGCCAGCTCGAAGCGTGGAAGTTGAGTGCGACCCGAATCGTCCACGCGAGCGGATTCGGGTGGCGTCCGACGCTGTCCCACGATGCCAGGGCTCTCGCGAACGCCTCATGGACTGCGTCCTCGGCGCGCTCCGAATGGCGAGTCGTGACGAGCACCGCTCGGAAGACGGAGTCCAGCGAGCGCGCATAGAAGGCCTCGAAAGGCTCGACCGTCGCGTCACCGTTCAACCAATCACCTGCGTGCTCTCGCCGGGCAACCGCTGCCACAGTATTAACGCCTCGCTGAGCCGCAACGTTTACGTGTTTTCGTCGGCTATTCTCTGAACAGACTCACCCGCCGTCTGGACGTCGAACGAAACGGAGGCCGCAGTCGATCGCGACATCCTCGGCAGCGCCCTCGCCTCCTTCGACCCCGATCGGCGCATCGTCGTCGTGCTGCGTTTCTCGGCCAACCTTTCGGTTGACGATATAGCTCAGCGTCTGGGAGTGCCGGCCGGCCCTCGCGTCGCCGCCCCTCGCTCGCCACCCGCAACCCCAACTCTCACGTAAACGGCAAGGTTGGGGTAGGATTCGACCATGACCACGAAAGAAGGACCGGTCGCGGCCGGCCGGTTGATACGCATCCAGGAGGCGGCCGCCGAGGTCAGGCTGACGCCTCGCTCGGTGCGCTACTACGAGGAGCTGGGGCTGCTCAAGCCCGCCGCCCGTTCGGACGGCGACTACCGACTCTACGACGATACGGACGTGGAGCGGCTCCGCTTCATCAAGGCCCTGCGCGACGACGCAGGCTTCTCGCTCGCCGAGATCGCCCAGATGCTCGAGGACGAGGCCGCCCGCGAGCGCGGCCACGCCGAGTACCACGCCACCACAGATCCCGTAGAGCGGATGCGGATCCTGCACGATCGACTCGCCCGCTTCGACCACCAGATCGAGATGCTGAGGACCAAGATCGAGCGACTCCAGGCGATGGTGGACGAGACCGAAGGCCGTCGGACCGGGACGGCCGCGAGGATCAACGAGCTCGAGTCGAGCGGACCGGAGAGCGCCCGATGATGATAGGCGGGCGAGTCCGGATGACGGCCGGCGGCCGAGCGCTCCGGCACCGCAACTTCCGGTTCTTCTTCGTCGGCCAGCTTGTCTCGCTCATCGGCACGTGGATGCAGTCGCTGGCGCAGCAGTGGCTGATGTTCAGCCTGGTGGGCAAGGCGAACGGGGCGCTCTTCCTCGGCCTGCTGGGAGTGGCCCAGTTCCTGCCGGTCCTCGTGCTCGGATTGTTCGGCGGGATGATCGCCGACCTCTGGCCGAAGCGTCGGACCATTGTCTTCACCCAGATTGCGGCCGGCATCCTCGCGCTCGTTCTGTCGGTCCTCGTCTTCACCGGCTCGGTGCAGGTGTGGCATATCTTCGTCCTCGGCTTCGTGCTGGGGGTGGTCAACGCGGTGGACATGCCGACGCGCCAGTCGTTCGTCATTGAGATGGTCGGCCGCGAAGACGTGGCCAACGCGGTCGCGCTCAATTCGGCCGTCTTCAACGGCGCCCGGATTGTGGGTCCGGCCGTCGCGGGCCTCCTGATCGCCAGTGTGGGGATGGCGCTCTGTTTCCTCTTGAACGGCCTCAGCTATATCGCCGTCATCATCGGGCTGCTCATGATGCGCGACTCCGAGCTCGTGCCCGCAGATCGCCTGGCCATGCCCACGACCATCTCCGCGGTCCGCGAGAACCTGGCCGAGGGTCTGATCTACGTCCGCCGGACGCCCGTCGTACTGCTCGCGGTCGGCGTCGTCGGTCTGGTCTCCACCTTCGGCATGAACTTCAACGTCATTCTTCCCGCCATGGCCGGCGGTGTTCTCAATGTCGGACCTGTTGGCCTCGGCTTCCTGACGACCGCCATGGGGCTTGGCGCTCTCATTTCCGCCCTCGTCGTAGCTTCGTTGCGTCGCCCGATGGTCCGTGTCCTCCTCGGCGGGGCCGCGATGCTGTCGGTCGCTGAGATCATCTTCTCGGCGGTGACGCTCTATCCGATCGCCCTCGTGGCGATGTTCTTCGTCGGCATAGGCGCAATCGCCATGGCTGCGACCGCCAACTCACTGGTCCAGGTGACAGTTCCCGGGCCCCTGCGCGGCCGCGTCATGAGCGTCTACACGACCGTCTTCTCGGGCTCCACGCCAATCGGAAGCGGGTTCACCGGGGGCGTCGCCGCGACCTTTGGAACGCCCGTCTCGGTCTTCATGGATGGCGCCCTGGCGGCGGTAGTCACGGTCGTCGCCGCGATCGCCGTGCTCCAGGGCCGCGTCGCGGGCATCGGCAAGGGCCGCGGCGGTGGAGCAGACGCCCCAACGACGGCGCCCGTCCGCGAGCCGATCGGCGGGTAGACCGCACGGTTGTCGCGCTACTCGGTCACTGCTCTCAGCTCGAACGAGTAGGCGATCAGGTCGATTCCGGGCGCCGGAGTGAAGTCGATGTCTGGTCTGCGAACGAAACCCATTCGCTCGTAGAGGCGGATCGCGCCCGGCATCCACGAGCCCGTGTGCAGGACCAGGCGCTTCCGTCCGGCTGCGTGGGCTCGTTCCAGACAGGCTTGCGTCAGCGCTCGACCGATCCCATGGCGCTGTCTTGCCGGATGGACGGCGAGCATTCGCATGCCGGCCTCGCCCTCGCGCAGCCCTTCGGAGTAGGGGTCGTCGGAGCCGCGGACGTAGGTCACGCCGCCGAGCAGCTCGACGCCGGGGCCGACGGCGACCAGAACGGAGGAAACCTCGGTGCGCGTGGTCACGTCGCGAAGCCGGCGGTCGTAGCTCTCCTGGTGGTTCCTCACGTCGGGCAGGGAGTGGTAGGCAGCGACGATCAGCTCGCCGAGAGCCTCGTACTCCTCGGGACGAACGGGGCGGATGAGGAACGTGGTTTGGCGCGCGGTCATGGCGGCAGCGTAACCCCGCGCGCCCGCCGGCTGCCAGGCGATGGCGCGTCCTGGCGGCGGTCCTCCGGCCGGCCCGCCCCTCCCAATTGCTCATCGTCACCCCCGGTGATGCAACACGAGCGCGGGAGCCCAGGGCGAGGCGTGGCGCCCCGAGCGCTCGAGATTTGTACGCTCGGCCGCCGGTCGACGAGGATGCGCCCACCCTCCGAGGCGACCGCACGGTTCCGCAATATCGCCCCCCGCGAAGATGAGCGGGGATTCGGCCGGTTGGGTGCCATAGCATCACCCACGGTGAAGATGAGCGGAGATTGGCCCGGTTTCGCGCCGCAACGTCCTTCCTATGAAGCCACCAGAATGCCGGCGCCCCGACCGCAGACGGAACCCGCGAGGTGCGCGATGATTGGACCGTGGTGAGCCATGGTTGAGGGTCCGCTCCTGGTTTACGGGCCGCGTTCGCTGACGTACGACTTCGGGCCGCGGCACCCGCTCAGCCCCAGGCGTTTCGGGCCGGGGATCGAGCTGCTGCGCGCCGTCGGGGCTGAGCCCGGTCTCGCGCCCGAACCCGCGGCGATCGACGAGCTGGAGTGGCTTCACACGGCCGACTACATCGCCACGGTGCGCCGCTTCTCCGCCGACCCGGGTGGGCCGCCCGAGGCCGGCATCGGACCGGGCGACGATCCGGCCTTCGCAGGCATGCATGAGGCGGCGGCGACGGTCGCGGGCGGATCGATCCGGGCCGTCGAGGCGATCCTGCGCGGCGACGTGGAGCATGCCTATCAGCCGGGCGGCGGACTGCACCACGCCATGCGGTCGCGGGCGAGCGGCTTCTGCGTCTACAACGACGTGGCCCTGGCCATCGCCCGAGCCCGACGCGATGGGCTGCGCGTCATCTACGTCGACCTCGACGTCCATCACGGCGACGGCGTCCAGGCGCTGCACTACACGGATCCGGGCGTCATGACGATCTCGTTCCACGAGTCGGGCCGGGCGCTCTTCCCTGGGACGGGGTTCGTCGGCGAGATAGGGGAGGGGAGCGCGGCGGGGACCTCGGTCAATGTGCCGCTCGAGCCGCTCACGGGTCCCGATGCGTGGCTCGCGGCGGTGCGGGCCGTGGTTCCGCCTCTGGCCGCTGCCTTCGGGCCCGACATCGTGGTCAGCCAGCACGGCGCGGACGGCCACGTCTGGGATCCCCTGGCGCACCTGGCGCTGACGACAACGGCGATGGGCGAGGCGGCCCGGCTGGTCGATCGGATCGCGCATCGATATGCCGGCGGGCGGTGGCTCGCGACGGGCGGCGGCGGCTATGCCGTCTACCGCGTCGTGCCGCGGGTCTGGGCGCTGACCTGGCTGGCAGGCGCGCACCGGGAGACGCCGTCGAGGCTGCCGGAGGACTGGCGAGCGCGCTGGGAAGGCGACGCCGCTCGCTGGGACGACGCCCCGCTGCCCGAGGCCTTTGACGACGCGCCAGGCCTGGCGACGCCCCGATCCGTCAGCCCGGCCGCGGCCGAGAAGGCCGGACGAACGGTCGAACTTGTTCGATCGGTCATGGTGCCGGCCCTGCTGAGCGTTGCCGAAGATCGAGGTTGGTGGCGCTTCGACGAGGCCGCGCCGGTCAGTCCGTCCAGCGCAGCGCCGGCAGCAGAAGCGCCGCCGGCCGGGTCGGGAGTGGCGAGGTCGGGAGTGGCGAGCGGCCAGCCGCCGCGGGCCGCGCCGACCGTGGTTTCGCCCCTCACGCTCGAGATGCTCGATCGCCTGCGCGTCGCGGCTCGGGTCATCGCCCCGGCCGATGCGCGAGTCGGGGCCGCCCTGCTCCAAGCGGCGCTCCGAGAAAGCGGCGTGGCCGCCGGCGCCGTCAACGGGGAGTGGCTGGTGGGCATTGCTCTGGCGGTGCCGATGCCCGCGCCACTCGACGGCGTGGACCGGCTCGTGGCGCTGGGCGTGGCCCCGGAGTGGCGGCGCCGAGGCCTGGCCACGGCAATGCTGAGGGCCCTCGTCGACGAGCAGGACCGCCGGGGCCGCGCGCTGGTCGCGCTTCACGCCGTCGCCGAGCGCGACCCGCTGGATCCGCTGCCCCGGGCGGTGCGCCGGGGAGTGGCCGAGCGGCTCCTCACCAGCGCAGGCTTCGCGGTGACCGCGGCTCCCTCCCGCGTTTCGGCCGTAGACCCTGACGCCCGGGTCGGCGTCCGCCTCCCGCCCGGTGCCCATTCAGACCTCCGCGGCCGCATCCAGGGCTGGCTCGCATCCAGCTGATGGACGGCCCGTCGTAGTCGTCGGGTTCTCTGTGAGCGCGAATGTTAACTAAGCGCATATACGTTACCGAGCATCGCCGACGCCTCACTTCGGGCGAATGCTAACTAATCTCATATACATTACCGATCATCGCCCACAGCTTGCCCTAAACAACAAACACTGACTCCAATGGTATTTAGAGTCCGACTGGCCCACTCCGTTTGGGACCAACGGCACCCCTTCTAAACACTTACGTCCTATACATTCGAGCCATCGACTTGATGGGTCTGGCGCCCGGGATAACCCGGGATGGCAGACCGGCAGTGAAAGGTGCAGGGAATAGCAGTGGAAACGAAGGATCGCGGCATCTTCGTTCTAAGGGCAGTCGTAGGGTTCGGCTTCCTCTTTGCCGGCCTCGACAAGTTCTTCATGTGGGCCAGCGGTACGCCCTTCACGGCGGCCGGCTTCCTCAAGTTCGCGACCACCGGAGCGTGGCTGGGCAGCGACCCCAAGGCGGTCGTCAATCCCACTCACCCCTTCTGGGTCTCTCTCGCCGGCAACGCCGGTCTCATGTCCCTCATCGACACGCTCGTCGTCTTCGGTGAGTGCGCCGTCGGCATCGCGCTGATCCTCGGCCTGGCGACTCGCTTCGCCGGTCTCGCCGGCGCCGTGATGATGGCTCTCTTCTATGTGGCCAACTGGAGCTTCGCGACCGGCCCGATCAACGAGCAGCTCATGTACGGCGTCGTCGCCGGTACGATCGCCTTCGTCGGTGCCGGGGCCTACGCCCTCGACACGGCAGTGGCCAAGCTCGCGATCACGCAGCGCATCCCGGTCGTCAAGTACGCGCTCGGATAACGCTTCTTCCGAAGACCAGAGGCAGGGAGAGTTACCTCACACTTTTCCCCCTGCACCTCGAGACGGCGGGCCGCAAGGCTCGCCGTCTCTTTGTGGTCTCATCCGTTGGCTGCGTGATCGGAGGTTCAAATCCTCTCGCCCCGACCACGCAGCGGCTGAGCCCCGAGTGACTCCGACCAGGCTTTAGCCCCAGTCCTGCGTGAGGAGGACCTCTTCCTCGCCGGACGCGATGACGCCCAGGATCGCCTCGGCCACAGATTCCGCCGTGTGAGGCTTGACCGGCGACCTGCCGCCGCCGACGCGGCCACCCGCGGCCAGCGACTGGTGGAACTCCGTGGCGGTCACGGACGGGTAGACGAGCGACACCACGATGCCGTCGGGCGCGAGCTCGCGGCGGGCAACCCCGGAGAGCATGTTGAGTGCCGACTTCGTGGCCGAGTAGCCGCCGACTCCCGGCAGCACCATGCGCGAGGTCATGGAGCTGACGTTCACGATCGCGCCGGCGCCCTGCTTGCGCATCGCCGGAATGACCGCCTGCATGGCCAGGAGCGGGGCGTAGAAGTTGAGCTCCGTAACGGATCGCAGGTCTTCGAGCTGGATCTGCTCGACCGGGACGTGGAGGCCCTGGCCGGCGTTGTTGACGAGCACGTCGACGCGTCCGAATCGATCGAGCGTTGCCTTCACCAGGCCGGCTATCTGAGCCGGGTCGCGCAGATCCGTCGACACGGCGAGCGCCTCCGGCAACTCGGCCGCCAGCGCCTCGATTCGATCGGCGCGGCGGGCGGCCAGGACAACCTTCGCCCCGCGTCCGGCCGCGAGTCGGGCAGTGGCGGCGCCGATGCCTGACGAGGCCCCGGTGACGATGACGACCGCGCCGTCGAGATCCATTGTCGTGGTCCTTCCTGTGTCTGAGAGACCCGAAGCGCTCGCGGCGCTATTGGGCGGCCCCGTAGGATTTTCCAACGACCACGCCCCGCGGCATGACCAGGTTCGGCTCTGTCCCTGAGGCTGGGCCGGTCCACGAGATCGACATCCAGGTGCGCCCGTCATACGAGGTCCAGGCGTGGCCGTCGCTCTTGACCGCGAGGAAGATCGTGCCGTTCGACTCGATCACTCCGTCGGGGCCGGCGCTGCATTCGCCGATCCCGCATGTCGTGGCGCCAAGCGGTCCGAACTTGCTGTCAGCCTGCCAGGTCTTACCACCGTCGGTCGACAGCTCGATGCCCGCGGCGCCGGGAGCCGACATCGCGCTGGTGTGGAGGACGATCCCGTCTCGCCCGAAATCCAGACTTGCGGGGTACAAAGGCAACTCGACGGTGGTCCACTTCTGTCCGTCATCGGACCACCACAGGTCACCCCCGCCGCCCTTGCCGCTCAACGCAGTGGGAGCGCCGAGCAGGAAGTAGCGACCGCTGCCCGACTGGACGCGCGGGACGATCACCTCGTCCGACAACGCCGGCGCGCCTGCCACCGACGTCCAGGCGATGCCGTCATTCGAATGGGCGACTCCGTACTGCGACGTGGCGAGCTTTCCGGAACCGGTGACTGTGTGCTCGACCGCGACCAGACCCGACGAGGTACCGGCGATCGAGTCCAGGAATCCAAGTCCCGTCGGCGACCCGGCGTCGGACCACTTGATCCCGTCCGAGCTGGTCCAGACCTTCTGCGAGCCGGCGTCCTGGGTAGGATCGCCGCCGATGGCCACGAGGCCGGCCGGCGAGGCCGCCAGTAGCACGTGTTGGACCGTTATCGAGGTGACCTGGGTCCACGTTTGGCCGTCCGAAGAGGTCCAGACGAATGCCTTGGCTCCGCCACCCGTCGTCCCGTAGACCACGAACCCTCGGCTCCACTGAAGCATCTGGATGCCGGGGTCGGCCGCCACAAGGGGGTTGCCGGCGGCGAGCTGGCTCCAGGTGAAGCCCTGCCAGCTCGACGTGACACCCGACGTGGTGAAAGGGGGGGCCGAGGGAGCCTGCGTCGGAGGCGGCGACTGGATGGACGGGACCTCCGAAGAGCCGGGGGTGCTCGGTGTCGCGACCGCGACGGCCGCCGATGGCATGGCCGCGGTTGGCGAAGACGTCGCACCCGCCGAGGCGAATGGCCCGACCGCACGCAGGGCGACGACTGCGACTATCAAGAGACCCGTGGCCAGCACAGCAATGCCCACTCGCAACGGTCCACGCGATGCGTCCGGCCTCGATGCCCGACGGGGTCGCCTGTCTCTATCAGCCACGTTGATGCCCTCCAATTGGCGTCGATCATCGAACATGCTATTTCTTCCAGCGGAGATGTATTCCCCGCCAGCCGACCCTGGGCCAACCCTCGGGTCGCGGCGGTCGCCTGCCCCGGCCCAGTTCACCCGGCGGCGGAGTCCGCAACACGGGCACGCCCGGGGGCAGATCGAGGCGGAACAGGTCGTCCGGAAGCTCCGGGTCCAGTTCGAGCTCGACGAACTCGAGTCGGTGGAACGCCTTACCTTCGAATAGCAGCTCCAGACGAAGCAGGAGGCGGATCTGGTCGTCGAGCGCCAGCCCCAACTCCTGCGCACCGGGCCACAGTATGTGATCGGGGTCGCGGGGCGTCGCCATCATCCCGCTCGCGTCGCGTCCGGCGATCACGACCCGCCCGGTCGGCGTCACCTCCACCTCCGACAGCAATTCGTCGGGGTCGAGCATCGCATGCACCTCGCCGGGCAGGCCGGGTGGAGGCTGGTGGCTCGGCGATTCTCCCGACACGGCGGTCGATCCGGTCCAGTGGAGCCATTGGCCGTGGTCGGAAACAAAGGTCCCATCGGCGCCGCCTGTCCCAAGCTCGATTCTCCAGCGCTCTCCACCCTCAACCCAGAACCGCACAATCCGGTCACGAGGACTCGGTGGTGTTGGGTCCGGCTCCGTGGGCTCGCCGCTGCCGGGTCGCGAGTCGACGCGCGATAGCATGGCAACGCTACCGGGTGGCCGGCCGGTCATCCATCTCTCCAGCGCCCCGGCCCCGAGCGCCGGGTCGCTCCACATCCGAACTACCCCTCGAAGGCCGTCGAACGGCCACTCCTTTTGCACGGCGCTGTTGCCTCCTCGGCTGCGTCAAGCGTCGTCGAGGATCGTAGCCCCCTTTCGGCCGGTCCAGGGGTTCGTTTCCCGGCGCGCTCCCGCTCGTAGAACGGATGGTCTAATCGTGGCTGCCCGCATATACTGGGCGCCTCGTGGCTGCCTCGACCCGCTCCGCCCCTGAGACCGGCGACGCACTGGCGCTTTTTAGCCCGGCCGTGGCCGCATGGTTCCGCTCGGCCTTCGCGGCGCCGACGCCATCCCAGGCCGAGGGTTGGGCGAGCATCGCGGCCGGTCGCCACACCCTGATCCACGCCCCCACCGGCAGTGGCAAGACCCTGGCCGCGTTCCTCTGGACTCTCGACCGCCTGGCCCGCGAGCCGCGGCCGAAGACGCCGACCGTCCGCGTCCTGTACATCTCGCCGCTCAAGGCGCTCATCTACGATGTCGAGCGCAACCTGCGGGCGCCGCTGGTGGGGATCGGGCTCGAGGCGGCTCGTTTGGGCGAGCCGGCGCC
This sequence comes from Chloroflexota bacterium, assembly GCA_003171255.1. Taxonomy (GTDB): domain Bacteria; phylum Chloroflexota; class Limnocylindria; order Limnocylindrales; family CSP1-4; genus Fen-1039. The sequence continues at coordinate 6,528 of PMYK01000040.1, read as the reverse complement.
CCGGATCGAAGTCGGCGTCCGGACCGGCGACACCCCGGCCGACGAGCGGCGCCACCTCGTCCGCAACCCGCCGGACATCCTCATCACCACACCCGAATCGCTCTATCTGATCCTGACCAGCCAGGCGTCCGAGATCCTGCGCGGCGTCGAGCACGTGATCATCGACGAGGTCCACGCCGTGGCTGGGACCAAGCGCGGCGCCCACCTCGCTCTGAGCCTCGAGCGGTTGGAGAAGCTGGCCGTGCGGCCGCCGCAGCGGATCGGGCTGTCGGCGACGCAGCGGCCCGTGGAGACGATCGCCCGCTTCCTCGGCGGTATCGGGCCCGGCAGGGCAGGGGAGTCCCGGGACGTCCAGATAGTCGATGCCGGCTCGCGCAAGGTGCTCGAGCTGTCGGTCCGGGTCCCGGTCGAAGACATGAGCAAGCTCGGCGAGCTGCTGCCGCCCGATGAGCAGCCCGGCGGCCCCGTCGGCGGCCCGGAGGCGCGCCACAGCATCTGGCCGGCGATCCACCCGCGCATCCTCGAGCTGATCCGCGAGCACCACTCCACCATCATCTTCTGCAACTCGCGCCGGCTGGCCGAGCGGCTGGCCAACAAGCTCAACGAGCTGGCGGGCGAGGAGCTCGTCCGGGCCCACCATGGATCGCTCGCCCGCGAGCAGCGCGTCCAGATCGAGGAGGCGCTCAAGGCCGGCCGGCTGCCGGCCATCGTCGCCACCAGCTCGCTCGAGCTCGGCATAGACATGGGCGCCGTCGATCTGGTAATCCAGGTCGAGTCACCAACCAGCGTCGCCAGCGGGCTGCAGCGCGTCGGTCGGGCCGGCCATCAGGTCGGCGAGCCGAGCCGCGGCGTCTTCTTCCCCAAGTACCGCGGCGACCTGCTCGAAACCGCGGTTGTCACCGCGCGCATGCACCAGGGCGCGATCGAAGAGACAAAGCTGCCGCGCAACCCGCTCGACGTGCTGGCCCAGCAGATCGTGGCCATGACGGTCCGCGAATCCTGGGCCGCGGACGAGTTGTTCGAGACGGTGCGACGGGCCGCCCCATACGAGAGCCTGACGCGCGACGCGTTCGAGGCCGTGCTCGGCATGCTTGCCGGCGCGTACCCCTCCGACGAGTTCGCCGATCTGAAGGCGCGAGTCGTGTGGGACCGTGAGACGGGGGTCGTTGCGGGGCGGCGCGACGCTCGGACCGTGGCGATCACGAGCGGCGGCACGATCCCGGACCGCGGGCTCTACCCGGTGTTCCTCGTCGGCGAGGCCGGTACGCCCGGCCGGCGCGTCGGGGAGCTCGACGAGGAGATGGTCTATGAGGCCCGCGTCGGCGAGGTGATCGCGCTCGGGGCGACGAGCTGGCGGATCGAGGAGATCAGGCCCGATCGAGTGGTGGTCTCGCCGGCGCCGGGCGTGCCCGGGAAGATCCCTTTCTGGCACGGCGACGGGCTTGGGCGGCCGATCGAGCTGGGCCGGGCGCTTGGCGAGTTCGTCCGCGAGCTCGAGGTCGACCTGAGCGGTGGCGAGCGAGGGCTCGCCCGGGCCCGGCGGCGGCTGCTCGAGAACCACGACCTCGATGAGCTGGCCGCCGACAACGTCCTCGGCTATCTCGCGGAAGAGCGGGAAGTGGCCGGATCGCTGCCGACCGATCGGCGGATCGTGGTGGAGCGGTTCCGTGACGAGCTGGGCGACTGGCGGATCGTGATCCTGACGCCGTTCGGCGGGCGCATCCACGCGCCGTGGGCGATGGCCATCGAGGCGCGGCTGGAGGAGCGTCTGGGCCAGGGCGCCCAAACGATCTGGTCGGACGACGGCATCGCCATCCGGCTACCCGAGGGCGAGGCCGCGACCGGTGGTGCGCTCCGCGATCTCCTGTTCCCGTCGGCAGAAGAGGTCGAGGACCTCGTGGTGGGGCGGCTCGGAAGCTCGGCCATGTTCGCGGCCCGATTCCGTGAGAACGCCGCACGGGCACTGCTGCTGCCGCGGCGCCGGCCCGGGTCTCGCACTCCGTTGTGGCAGCAGCGCCAGCGTTCGGCCGGGCTGCTGGCCGTCGCCAGTCGCTACGGCTCGTTCCCGATCATCGTCGAGACGTACCGCGAGTGTCTGGCCGATCTCTTCGATCTGCCGGCCCTGCGCGAGGTTCTTGGGGGAGTGGCGCGGCGCGAGATCGAGGTTCGGGACGTGGAGACGGCCGTGGCCTCGCCCTTCGCCGGGTCGCTGCTGTTCGACTACCTCGCGGCGTACATGTACGAGGGCGATGCGCCGCTTGCGGAGCGTCGAGCCGGGGCGCTGGCCCTCGATCGCGAGCTGCTGCGCGAGCTGCTCGGCCAGGAGGAGCTGCGCGACCTGATCGACCCCGAGGCTCTGGCAGATCTGGAGCTGGCGCTCCAGGCGCTGCTGCCGGAACGGGCGGCGCGATCGGCCGACGCCCTGCACGACCTGCTGCGTCGATTGGGCGATCTGACGGTGGATGAGGTGGCGGCTCGGATCGTGGAGCCGCTCGCCGCCGGAGAGTGGCTTGCCGTCCTGGAGGGCTCGCGTCGGGCGATCGCGCTGCGGATCGCCGGCGAGGAGCGCTGGATCGCTATCGAGGACGCGGCCAGATACCGCGACGCCCTGGGAGTGGCGTTGCTGGTTGGAGTGCCGGCGGCGTTCCTCACGTCGGTGCCCGACGCGCTGGCCGGCCTCGTGGCTCGGTGGGGGCGGAGCCACGGCCCATTCCACCCCAGCGAGCCGGCGCGCCGATGGGCCGTTCCGGCTGCTCGGATCGAGGAGGCGCTGGAGGGATTGCTGGAAGCGGGCGCGATCCTGCTCGGCGAGTTCCGGCCGGGCGGCATGGCGCGGGAGTGGTGCGATCCGGACGTGCTGCGGCAGCTGCGGCGCCGATCTCTGGCCCGGCTTCGGAGGGAAGTGGAGCCGGTCGAACAGGTCGTGCTGGCTCGCTTCCTGCTCGCGTGGCAGGGCGTCAGGCCAATCGGCGAGGGCGCGGTGACGGCGCCTCGGGGCGAGGCGGCCCTGGAGCGACTGGCGGAGTTGGTCGATCAGCTGGCGGGCGTTCCAATCCCGGCCTCCGTTCTCGAACGTGACGTTCTGCCGGCTCGAATCGCCGGCTACCAGCCGCGCCTGCTCGACGAGCTCGGCGCCCTCGGCGAGGTCGCCTGGGTCGGGGCCGGAGGCCTGGGTCGTGACGACGGACGGATCGTCCTCTACAGACCGGGCCGGCGGGTCGTGCTGGATCCGACGTCGGGTGAGGCGGCTGCCCCGGGGGCGGAGTTGCACGAGCGAATCCGCGAGCGGCTGCGGCAGCGGGGAGCGTCGTTCTACCGAGATCTGCAATCGGCGGCCGGCTCGGCCTCGGAACGCGACGTGCTCGACGCGTTGTGGGATCTGGTCTGGGCCGGCGAGTTGACCAACGACACGTTCGCTCCGTTGCGGGCGCTGCGCTGGCGGCGACCGTCGGGCGAGAGGCGACCCAGGCCGGGGAGACTGACGCTGAGCCCGCCTGAGGCTGCCGGTCGGTGGTCACTCGTGGACGGGAGCGGCGCCGGCGGCGACGCGGGGGCGGGGAGCGGCACGGTGCCCGGAGCTACGCGCGCCACGCAGCGGCTCCACTCCCTGGCGACCGCGCTGCTCGAACGCCACGGTGTGCTGACCCGCGAGGCCGTTTCCGCAGAGGACGTGGCGGGTGGGTTCAGCGCCGTATACCCCGTACTTCGGGCGATGGAGGAGTCGGGTCGGATACGCCGTGGGTACTTCGTCGACGGGCTCGGTGCCGCGCAGTTCGCCCTGCCCGGGGCAGTGGATCGGTTGCGGGCGATGCGCGAGCCGGGCGCCAGCGCTACGGCCAGCGCCACGGCCGTCGGAGCGGCGACGACCGGCGGAGCGGCAGCGGCCAACGCCACGGCCACGGCGGCCGGCCCGACCGTCCATCTTCTCGCCGCCGCCGACCCGGCCAACCCCTACGGCGCCGCCCTGGCCTGGCCGCGACGAGGCGCCGCCGATCGCCGGCCCCTGCAGCGGGCAGCCGGTGCCTACGTGGTCCTGTTCGATGGCGCGGCCGCGCTGTATCTCGAACGCGGCGGACACTCGCTGCAAACGCTGCCGGCATTGGACGATCCGGTAGTTGCTGGCCCGGCCTTCGCCGCCCTCCGCGCCCTGGTCGAGGACGGGCGGTTTCGCGAGCTGGTCGTGAGCCGCGTCGACGGCGAGGCCGTGGCGGCTTCGCCGTGGCGGACACAGATGGAACAGGCAGGTTTCGTGGCCGGCTATCGGGGCCACGTACTCCGTCCTCAGAACCGCCGGGTCATCGCGGCCGGCCGGGGCCTACCGGTCGATACCGCCGCCGCCGACGACTACTGGCGACGAGGCCGATCGGGCCTCGGCGGCCCAGGCGCCGGTCCGCGTCGCTAGGCCATGCCCGAAGGCGACACGCTGTATCGGATCGCGGCCGGACTGCGACCGTATCTGGTGGGTCGCTCGGTGATCGCGGCCAGCGCGCGCCAGCCGGGCCCGCGGGCGGAGGCCCTCGTCGGCGCCACGATCACCTCGGTCGACTCGGTCGGCAAACATCTCCTGATCCGCTTCGATTCGGGTCTGGAACTGCGGACCCACCTGGGTCTGCGCGGCTCGTGGCACCGCTACTCGCCCGTCGAGCGCTGGCGCCGCCCGCCATCGTGCGCCCGAATCGTGCTGCAGGTCGCCGGCTCGGTGGCGGTCTGCTTCGACGCCCCGACGGTCGAGCTCTTCGCATCTCGTTCCGAGTCGATTCACCCCGTTCTCTCGAGCCTCGGGCCGGACCTCCTGAGGCCCGGGTTCGAGGGCGAGGGCGCGGTCGAAGCGGCGCGCCGGCTTCGCGATCCGGCCCGCGCCTCGCTGACGATCGCCGAGGCGCTGCTCGACCAGCGGGCACTCGCGGGCATCGGCAACATCTACAAGAGCGAAGTTCTGTTTATCGAGCGGGTGAACCCGTTCCGCCGCGTCGGCGACGTCGATGGCGATGCCCTGGGGCGCCTCATCCTGACTGCGCGGCGACTGCTCCTCGCGAACCGCGAGGGCGGAGCGCGCGTCACCACGGATCCGGGAGTTGCGGATCGCCGCGGCGCGGGCAGGCTGTGGGTGTATGGTCGGGCCGGCAGGCCTTGTCGTCGCTGCGGCGCAGCCATTCTCGATCGGCGGCACGGTCGACTGAACCGGCGGACCTTTTGGTGTCCGGGCTGCCAGCCCGATCCCGGGGAGGCGCAACCATTGGCGTGATCGCGGTCGAATGCTCGTCGGTCGCCGGCGGCTGGATTGCCTGCGTCACTGTCACCGACCACGGCTCGGCCACTGAGTTCGAGGTCGCGGTTTCCGAGGCCGACCTTTCGCGCTTCGACCCAGCATCGACCGATCCGTACGACCTTGTGCGCCGCTCGTTCGAGTTTCTGCTCGCCCGCGAGCCGAAGGAATCGATCCTGCGCTCGTTTGGCCTGTCTGTGATCGGCCGCTACTTCCCCGAGTACGAGCGCGAAATCAGCCGCCGCTGACCCGTGGCGCAGCCGGCGGTAAGCCGGCGGTAATCGGACGACCGCAGACTCAAGCGGTGGAGCACTCCAAGCTCGGTTCGTCGTTGCGCGCCATCCGGCTGCATGCCGGCTTGAGCCAGTCCGATCTGGCCCAACGCGCCGGCTTGAGCCAGTCCATGGTCTCGAGGATCGAGCGCGGTCGGCTCGCCGGAATCGGTCTGGAGTCGATCGAGTCCGTCGCCTCCTGCCTCGACGCCTGGATCCAGATCGATGTTCGATGGCGCGGTCCGCAGCTCGATCGGTTGCTGGACGCCAGACACGCCCGCCTGGTTGGGCTGGTTGCTGAGGCTCTGCTTGCCGGCGGCTGGCTGGTCGAACTGGAGTATTCGTTCAACCACTTTGGCGATCGTGGGTCTGTGGACGTGGTCGGGTGGCATACTGAACCAGCCGCGCTGATTCTCGTCGAAGTGAAGACCCGGATCGTCGACGTTCAGGACTTGCTCGCCTCGATCAATCGGAAGCGACGGGTGGTCCCAGGCCTATGGGCGACGGAGCGGGGGTGGAAGCCGGCCAACGTGGCGTCGGTCCTGGTGCTGCCAGAGGCCACGGTTCATCGAGGCGTGGTGGCGCGACACCCGGCGATCTTCGGCGTCGCCCTTCCCGGCAGGACCCACGATGTCAGCCGCTGGCTTGCCCGGCCCGAATCGGACCTGCATGCTATCTGGTTTGTTCGCGACATTCACACCGTGACTCGCCGGGGGGATTTCAGTGGTGAGTTCCGGTTGAAGCGAGGGCGAAAGCGTGCCCGGGACACCGATTCGGGCTTCGGCAACGGGTCGTGACCCGATTCAGACGTTCAATCGACCCGGGAGCGGGCCTCCCGCCACAAGCGAGTCACAGGCTGAATGTCGCGCGAACCGACGGCCCCGGCGAGCGGCCCCGACCGACGAGCGGCCCCGACGAGCGGCCCCGACGAGCGGCCCCGACGAGCGGCCCCGGCGAGCGGCCCCGACGAGCGGCCCCGACCGGCGAGCG
>PMYK01000034.1 GCA_003171255.1 Chloroflexota bacterium | reverse complement strand
AGGGGTCACTCATGACCACCGGTACCATTAAGAAGGTCGTCTCCGACCGCGGTTTCGGCTTCATCGCCGCTGAGGATGGGAAGGAATACTTCTTCCATCGTGGCGGCCTCCAGGCTCCCCTCGACTTCGACCGCCTCGTCGGCGGCGAGCGTGTCTCCTTCGAGATCGAGACGAGCCCCAAGGGCCCGCGCGCCATCCAGGTGAGCGCCAACTAGTCTCAGACTCGCATTCGCGGCCCGAGCGTTCATCGTCTCGGGCCGCAAGTGCGTCAAGGGCGTCTGGGCCGCTCGCGGAGTCGTATTCCAAGGCCGCAGGTGCCGCGTCGGTCTATCTGACAGGAGTTACTTCATCTCGAGGACAGCGTTCGTCTCCACCTACTCGCCCCGCCAGTGCGGCATCGCGACCTTCACGTACGACCTGGCCACGACGGTGGGCGAGCGCGAGATCGTCGCGCTTCATCCGACCGGTGAAGTGGGACCGTATCCGGCCGAAGTTCGACATCGGATCCGGCGCGACAGCCAGGCCGACTACGCCTACGTTGCGGAGGCGCTCAACGACTGCGGCGTCAAGGTCGTCTGCCTCCAGTACGGGCACGGCCTCTGGGGCGGCGACGACGGCAGCTACCTCCTCGACTTCGTTCGCGCCCTGCGCGTGCCGATGGTGGCCACGCTCCACAACGTCCCGGCGCAACCGACCCCAGTTCAACGGTCGATCCTGAACGAGCTCGTGGACTCCGCCGCTGCGACGGTCGTCATGTCGCACTCGGCCGAATCGGTGATGCATCGGTCCTACGGTGTGGCCGCCGAACGCCTCGACGTCGTTCCCCACGGCGTGCCGCATCTGCCACAGGTTGCCGCGGACACCATCAAGCCGCGCCTTGGTCTTCAGGGCCGGGCGGTGATCCTCAGCTTCGGGCTGCTGGAGCCGGGCAAGGGCTGCGAAGCGATCATCGAGGCCATGCCTGAGGTGATCAAGGCCGTGCCGTCTGCCTGCTACGTGATCCTTGGCGCGACCGAGCCGAATTGCCTGGCGCGAGACGGCGAGAAGTATCGAGCCGGCCTTGAGGCGCTCGTGGCCGCGCGCGGCCTCAGCGCTCACGTCAAGTTCGTCGATCGGTTCGTCGGTCGTGTGGAGATCGGGAACTGGCTCGAAGCCGCGGACGTGATTACGACTCCCTTCCCGGACCTCGACCGGACCATCGCGGCCACGCTCAGCTTCGCCATGGCGGCGGGAAAGCCGATCGTCTCGACCCCGTATGCCTACGCCCGCGAGATGCTCGCACCAGACCTCGGCCGGCTCATCCCGCCGGGCTCACCCGAGGCGCTTGCCGGCGCATTCATCGAGCTGCTGGGGGATCCGGAACTTCGGGCCTCCATGGGGCGGCGGGCCTACGAGCGCAGTCGGGGCATGGTGTGGTGGGAGATCGGCAGCCAGTACCGGCGGATCTTCGACAGAGCGATCAACGCGTCTGAGACTCCGCTCGCTTCGCCCTCACGAAGACTCACGGCGGTCGTCGCCTGAGCGGCTCGAGGCAACCAGCCTCCGGGAGTGACCCGGTCCACGAGCCGTCGTGGACCGTGCAGAACCCGCCATTTCGGTCCCGCCCGCCCAGGCACGGCCTGACCCGCAGGACCCGAGTGGTACGATTTACCAGTCAATCGCTGTTTCGGACACGCTGCGGCAGCGTCTGCAGTCGGCATGCCACATGGGTGCCGGCCCCCACCTCGATCACGCCGTACGCGCGGGACCCAAACCGTCTCGCCCGGCCCGGTCGGACCCCGCGTCAGTTGACGCACTCAGGAGCAATCGTTTGAGTTTCGACACACTCGGCCTGTCGGCCGACCTTCTCGCCACAGTCGCGCGGGAGGGCTACACGGAGCCGACGCCCGTTCAGAGCGCGGCGATCCCCCTCATCCTGGCCGGCCGCGATGTCCTCGCCGCCGCCCAGACCGGCACCGGCAAGACCGCTGCCTTCGTCCTGCCCATCCTCGAGCGGCTTCGTGGGCACGCCAACGCGGGCTTCTCTCCGGCCAGGCACCCGGTCCGAATGCTCATCCTGACCCCGACACGCGAGCTCGCGGTCCAGGTCGCCGATGCCGTCAAGACGTACAGCCGCGGCAGCTCATTGCGCTCGGCGGTCGTCTACGGCGGGACCAGGATCGACCCCGAGATCAAGCTGCTCTGGAAGGGCGTCGAGATCCTCGTCGCGACACCGGGCCGCCTGCTCGACCATATCGGTCAGCGCACGGTCAACCTGAGCCAGGTCGAGGTGCTCGTGCTCGACGAGGCCGACCGGATGCTCGACATGGGCTTCATCCCAGATGTCCGCAAGATCCTCGGACACATCCCGTCACAGCGCCAGACGCTGCTGTTCTCGGCCACCTTCTCGGACGAGATCCGCCGCCTGGCAGGCGAGTTCCTGCACAACCCGGAGATCGTCGAAGTCGCGGCCCGCAACAGCATCGCCGACAACCTCACCCAGGTCCTCTACCCGGTCGACCAGAGCCGCAAAGCGGACCTGCTGATCCACCTGATCCAGCGCGATCACATGGAGCAGGTCCTGGTCTTCACCCGCAGCAAGATCGGGGCCAGCCGCCTGGCCTCGTATCTGGATCGGCGGGGCGTCAGCACGTCCGCGATCCACGGCGACCGCAGCCAGCAGGAACGGACGCGCGCCCTCGAGGCGTTCCGCGGCCGTTTCGTGAAGGTCCTCGTCGCCACCGACGTTGCCTCGCGCGGGCTCGACATCGAGAACCTGCCGTACGTGGTCAACTTCGAGCTGCCGTTCGAGCCCCAGGACTACATCCACCGCATCGGCCGAACGGGACGCGCCGGAGCCAGTGGCACGGCCATCTCGCTGGTCTCACCCGACGAGGTCGACGAGCTGCGGGGCGTTCAGCGCCTCCTGCGCAAGTCGATCCCGTGCGCGGTCGTCGAGGAATTCCTGCCCGATCCGGACCGCGAGCCGGCACCGGCGGCACGGCCGCGCGGGGGGCGAGCACATCTGTCACGGACGCAAAGCCCTTGGTCTCGCCCCGGACGATCAACCGCCACACCGACCTATGGCCAGACCCAACTATCCGCCGCAGCTGGGAGCCGCTGATCGCGATGCGAAAACGCAAGGTGACCTATCCAGTGGCCCGCACGGCCACGAAGCAGCCTCGAAGCGCTGGCCTGCCGGGCGATCCCGGCTATGTCAGGTCGACCGTCGCCACCATCAATCTGGCGGCCCTTGACGTTCGAGACGACCTCCGGGTGGGTCATCGAGTCAAGATCGGCGGAGGCGGACTCTACGCCGGCGAGTTCGCCGTGGTCGAGTCGATCCTGACCGGCATCATTCCTGCCGCGATGGTCCGCACCGAGGCCGGCAAGGCCCGGCGCGTGCGAGCCGTCGATCTCGAGCGTGTAGCCGCCGAGGGTTGAGTCACGGCCCGCGTTGGGGCGCACGCGCTGCTGCTGCCCGTGCGGTATTCCCCGTTCTCATTCAGCTGAGCCGACGCCGTCCCGGCACGCCGAGAGCGACGGCGCCTGACGCCGCTCAGACGCCTCCGAGGCCGCCTGGTTTCCCAAGGGTTGCAATTCGGCCGCCAGATGGAATCCCCGCTCCGGAGGGTGCAATCGCCCCTTCATCTACATAGCGGTCCGGATTCTTTTGTTGGCGGCGTCTACAATCTGTCCGTACGGAAAACGTCGTACGCGACGCCCTCACGAAGATTCAGGTACAGGTGGCGTAGGCGCGGCTAATCCGTTCGGATTGGGGCGGCGGTGGAGGATCGTCACCCTCCTCATTGCTGCACGTGGCGCATGGTCGGCAACGGATAGCGGGCCGACTACTGGCGTAAGAGCGGTTGCGCGCTCCCACCCACTCGCCCCGGCCGTCAGGCAACGCGGAGTTGTTCGGACCGCGTCATACGGGTGGACAGGATGTCGTTCAGGGGCGATCGCATGGACGCGAAACCGCTTCGCTGCTCTGTCTGCAAACAGCCGGTCGTACTGCATGGCGGCCAAGGACGCCGACGGGCCGCGCTCATCGAAGACGGCCTGACACTCTGCGACGTGTGTGCGCCGGCAGGCAACCACCAGCCCATCCGCTTCGAACTCTAGCCCGCTGTCAGCCGGCGCATGCCCGCGTTGGCTCCTGTGCTCCTTCGCTCACGCACGTTTTGGTGCGCTCGCTGCGGTGCTCGTAGCCGCCGTGTCCTGCACCGTCGGACGGCGAGCTAAAAGCCCGCCAGACCAGGGGATTCCGCCGGTGGGGCCGCAAGAAGCGTCGAGATGGCAGCCACGGACGCCCGCAGGATGGCGTCTTTGCCCGCCTCGATCCGGCGCTCGTCTTCCTCGGACAGCATCAGAACGGTGTGCTGGCTGGCGAGGTTGTCCATCAGAACGAACGCGCCGGCCGCGGGGACGCCAAAGTGAGCGGCCATCCCGATAGTCGCCGCGCACTCCATCTCCACGCCGGCATAGCCCGCACGGCGCCACCGAGCAACGTCGCTCGGACGCTCGAGCGAAATCGTCGTGGTCGAGACCAGGGTTCCGGATCGAACAGCCGCGAAGTCGAGCCGGGATGCAAGCTCGCCGCGAAGCACAGACGAGAGTCTGGCCTCCGGCTCGATCGGCTTGTTCCGTGACAGCCGGCGAGACACACCGTCTCGACCGACGATCAAGGACGGCACGAGGACGTCTCCGACTTGCCAGCCGTCGGCCAGACCACCCATCGCGCCGACCTGAACGAGGGCGCGCACGCCGAGCTTGATGACCAGGTGGGCAATCGTTGCCGCCATCGCCGCACCGATCACGACGCCGATCCAGATGCGATCACCGCTCTCTTCGACGAGGAGCGAGTGTTCCTCCACCTGGCGGGCATCAGGCCAGATCGCTCGGACTCGCCTGAAGCAGTCGCGCTGGCTGAACTCCCCGACCATGACCGCGGCGGTGGGCCGGACATCGTCGGCGATGCCGAACATCCCCCGGGCGTCGGTCGGTGAAACGTCGAAGTAGGGCATCTGGCGACTTATGCCTCTCGCTCGTCCGGGGCGGATGACCCGTAGAGGTAGGCACCGATAACGCTTTCGCCCAGCGCCCCGCGAGCGACCGCAACTATCCGATCCGTCTGGTTCATGGTCGTATCAACCCTCGGTCAGCGACCCATAGGTCAAAACTCTTGCGGGCACCAGGGCTGCGACGCCGTGGGGAAGAGGCCGTCGGCGAGTGCCAGACCGCCCGGACGCAACTCCACTACCCTGCCGGCGCCGGCCAGCGCTGTGGCCGTGTAGCCGCCCATGAAGAGGCAGGCCAGGTCGTTGGCATCGAGCGCCAGGTCGGCTTCGAGGTCAGTGCGGGCGACTCGGGCGCTGCCATCGGAAGCGTCAAGGCGCCAGCGTCCGGCGTTCCAGGCGCAGTAGTCGTCACGCAGATCGAGCGTCAGTCCGCCGTTGCCGTGTCCGTCGATGCCGTACGTCCGGCCTTCAAGGGCGGCCGCAACATCCAGGATGCGGACCCAGAGGCCATCACCCATCGTCGTGCCGAGGCGCCGGGGCTCGGCGGCAAGGGCGAAAATGGGGTGGTCGAAGGGAAGGCGCCAGGTCTTCAGCGTCCGGACCAGGTCTACTTCGAACAGGTATCGCCAGATCTCGCGCGTGCCGCGCGGCGTCGATGCCATGGCCTCGTCGAGGGTGAGTATCGACTTGGGTCCGCGGGCGTTCCAATCGGACTTGGTCTTGTAGATCGCATAGGCCTCGGGACCGTCGGCCGTCTCGTAAACCACGAGGCGGCGCGCCTCGCCGCCCTTGGCGTCCTTCTCGACGAGCGGCAGGATGCCAACCCACCACGCGGGCGTGCGGGACAGGAAGCCGGCTCGCGTCGCCCGGGCGGCCTCGTAGATCGGGGTCACGAGTTCCAAACCCTGGCCTGCCGGCAGCAACCGGAAGGCACCCTCGCGCGGCCAATCGCGGGTGAAGCCGACGGCCGTAGTCTCGGCCTCGAGATTCAGGGTGAACGTGGCCAGGCCGAATCCGAAACGCTGGTAGATGGCGCCCTCGGCCGCCCATAGCATCGCGATCGGCTCGCCGCGGCGATGGCAGTCGTCGATCATTCGACGCATCATCTCGCGCATGATCCCGCGGCGGCGGTGGGTCGGCACGACCGTGACCCAGGTGATGCCGCCGGCCGGCATATCTCCCCCGCCGGGGACACTCAGGCCAACTCCGAAGACGCCCGCGGTGGCGACGAACCGGTCGTTCTCCATCGCGCACAGGTACCGCTCCTTGTCCGACACGGCCTCGACGCGCTGGATCAGATCGTCCGAAACATCGTCTGAGAAGGCGACTTCGGCGCTCTTTAGGAACTCCGTGAATCGCTCCGGTGGACAGACGCGAATCTCGACGGTCATGGCCGAATGGTGCCAGACGTGGAGCCCGGCTGTGAGTCGCCTGCGACCATGGACTTTGCGGGCTTCAGCTGCGCTCGCAGCCATTCCACGACGCCCGCCACGACCTCCGGCCCCTCAGGCTCGTTTAGCGTTTCGTGGCGCAGGCCGGGCAGCACACGCCGCTCCACGCCCGGCACTTTCCCGAGTTGCTCGCTTCCCTCGGTGGGGACGAGCGTGTCGGCGCCGCCGTGGATCACCAGCGTCGGAACGTGAAGCCGGCCAAGTTCCGAGCGGGCGCGCTTCATTGCCGCGAAGAACTGGGCACCGAGGCGGGTCGTCGAGCGTGGCTGCACCAGTGGATCGGCGAAGTAGGCGACCCCAACGCCAGTATCGTGCGACAGCTGTTCGCCGCTGATCGGGTTGGCCAGGACCACGGTTGGGGCGACGACGCCAAGGACCGGGGCCAGGACGCGCTGCCAGCGAGGGACTCGGGCATCGAGCGGCGGGGCGCTCAGCACGAGCAGATCCGGCGCGGGCCGGTCGGAGCAGGCGTAGGTCAGAGCGATGAGAGCCCCCATCGAATGGCCGAAGAGGACCAGCGGCAGGCCGGGTTCGCGCAGAGCCGCGAGCCGAACCTCGACGTCGTCGAGGAAGTCGTCCCAATGATCGATGTAGACGCGTCGACCGCCCGACAGGCCATGTCCCCGAATGTCGAAGGCGTGGACGTCGAGGCCCGCCTCCGCCATCAGACGACCGGTGCGTTCGTAGCGGCCGCTGTGCTCACCGATGCCGTGGACGATCAGGACTCGCGCCCAGGGTTTGCCCGAAGACGGCCAGGCGCGGACGTGCAGCGGAGTCCCATCGGCGGCCGGCCGGTTGGATCGCGGCTCTGCCGCTTCGATGGTTCCGACTTCGGTAATGGAATCCGTCGTGGTTTCCGCTTGAGCCGACATATCCCGCCTCATCAACCGGGCGGACGTTGCCGCCACGGCCTCATCGTAAACCCGCGTTCCACCGTTCAAAACCCAGACTGCGGTGGCATCTCCGCCTGTCCGCCACGACACCTGGCCTTGCGCTAACTGTCTGAGAACCGACAGAAATAGGGTCACTGGGTAGCTGAGCGTCTGCCGGCGTAAATGTATAGTCCGGCAGTATGCATTTGCGCGACGGCGGCGGCAGTTGGCCAGCGCGAGATCGCGGGATGCAATAGCGGAATCGGGGACATCATGCGTCCTTTCGTGTCCCACGGCGCCATTTCCACGACGGCTGTCAACCCTTCTGTTTCGGGTGTCGTCGGCCTTCTGGAGCCGACGCTCGACACGCCGTTCGGGCCACTCATCGTCCCGCAGGCAATCAAGAACAAATGGGATTCGCTGACGACCGAGACGGTCTCCGGCGGCGAGAGCGTCCAGGCCTACCTCGGTTGGCCTCTCCGGCTTGTCGACTTCGGCAGCGGCGGCACGGCTGTGTACTTCGAGCGCGGCATGATCGTCCTCCGCCCCGACCACGCCTGCTATGCCGTGTCCGGCCCCATCTACCTCGCCTATGCCGCGTTCGGCGACGTTCAGCCCGCCGGCTGGTCGCCCGGGCTGCCGATCTCCGATGAGGAAGCGGTGACGAACGGCCGCCGTTCGCAATTCGATGGCGCGGACATCTACTGGAGCTCTGCGACCGACGCGCACGAGGTCCACGGCGCGATCCGTGATCACTGGCAGGCGCTCGGCGGCGTGGACGGCTTCCTCGGCTATCCCATGACCGACGAAACGCCCATCCTCAATGGCGGCTCCGAAATCGGACGGATGAATCTCTTCCAGGGCGGCTCCATTTACTGGAGCTCTGGCACGGGCGCCTGGGAGGTTCACGGCGATCTTCGAAGTGCCTGGCTCGAGCGCTACGGCGGCCCGACTGGCCCCCTTGGCTGGCCCGTCTCGGACGAGACTTCCTCGCCGTCCGGCGCTCTGCGCTACAACGACTTCACCAACGGCTGCCTGGCCTGGCCCGGCAACCGCGCCGGCATTCGAATGCTGACCGGCGTCGATGTCTACTTGGACAGGTTCGACTCCAAGGGCCAGCATTCGTGGGCCGAGAGGCATGGGCTATCCGGCGTCTGGCTGTACGTCAACACTTCCGTCACGACCTCCACTGCCGGCAACATGAGCGAGCGCTTTCCCGGCAGCGACCATTACGGCGCGAACGCGACTCCACAGACAACCCTGATAACTGTCAACCCGGTACGCGGGTCGACCACGATCGATGTCAGCTTCGATGGCTGGGACGCGCTGGCGATCGACAGCGACGTCCACCTGGGCACCGTTACTGGCCATTTCGACCTGGACAGCATCTTCAACAACCCCGGGCCGGAAGAGATCTGGAACGGCGACTTCTTCGCCGCCTATTCGGTCCGCAATCTCACGCCCGCCGACCCAATGGATGCGAACTTCCGCCAGGACCTCTTCTGGGGCTTCGGCAACTTCAACACGGCGACGCTGTCGAAGGTGCAGTTCGGCCAGACGTTCAGTGATGTCCAAGGCGACGAAGCCGGCTGGCACTGGTTCGATGACGCCTTCTACGACAACGTCTACAAGGGAATCGCGGCCGGCGGCAACTGCTTCGGCATGTGCCTCGAGGCGAACGACGCCCTGGCCCGGATGGCGCTCTACTCGGAGTCCATCCACGGCGTGGCCGACAGCGCCGTGTCCAGGAATGAGATGAACCTCAAGCAGGGCTACCAGGTTGGGGCCAGCATCATCGACCACGTCGTTGGCATGTTCCTGGCCGGCGCCACACACGATCCTGTTCGCTGCTTCAACGACAGCCGGGACATGTATACGCGGAACGACTTCCCCATCATTTCCATCACCAGCGCCTCGTTGGGCGGATCGGGCCACGCCGTTCGGCCGTATCGCTGGGACCAATCGAACCCCAACGACTGGGTCATCTTCGTCGCGAACCCGAACGAACCGGCCCCGCAAGGCGCCGACGGCGACGGCCAGAACACCATCCACATCAACCCCAACACCAACACCTTCACCTTTGCATTTGGTGCGAGCAACGTCTGGTCGGGCGGTTCGTCGTCCGGGGGACGGATGTTCGCCATGCCGTTCTCGATCATGTGCACGGAGCCGCGCACCCCGTTTTGGGAAACGCTCCTCGCGCTGATCGGCGGCGCGATCATCTTCCTCGGTGGCAGCGCCACCACGCAGCAGATCTCCGACGGCCAGGGCCGGACGTTCTACAAGACTCCGGCCGGGACAACACCGACGAGATGGGACCAGATCAACGAGACGGCGAAGAGCCGGATCCCCGGTCTGGCGCGGATTCCGCTCTTCCACAAGCAGCCGCTCAACCGCAACGTCATCCCGAGCGTCGCGTCCAAGGCCAACGCGGGCCAGGCGATATCGAAGGTCGGCGCAGGCGGCGTTGTCGGGCCGATCATCACGGACATCGGGACGCCGGTCCCGGAGTTGTACCGCATTCAGGGCGTGCGCCCGTACGGCACTTCGCCGGCCGAGACTCCACACCCCGCGATGGGCAGCGTGGCCGGAAGCGCGGCCATCAACGCCCTTGGCGGCGCGGCGATCGCGCAGACATCAGTTCCTACAATCGCCGGTCCGGTCGTTAAGGGCGGCCCCGCCATTGGAGTCTTGAACATCGCCTCGCAGTCACCGGCCGCCGGCTCCAGCGTGCTTGCAGGCATGGGTTCTGCCAAGCAGGCCGCCAACCCAGCGGCCATCTCTCACGGAGCCTCCGCGATTAGCAACCCGGCCATCGGAACCGGTCCAGTCGACCAGCTGACGCACGAAGTGGCTCCAGGCAGTGGCGCCTACACGTGGGCGATCCGATCCGCCGGCGCTTCGGCGGCGGCGGCGGTTCCAGGTGGCGCCCAGACCGCGGACGTACTCTCGCTGAGCAAGCCGGGGTCGGCCGAACAGGCTCTCTCGATCACGCTCGGCACTTCCCCCCAGCCGCGGGCCGTAAACCTGACGCTGGCGAATTCCGCCAGCGCCGGACTATCGAAGGTCCGCGTCTTCACCCTCTCCAACCTATCCCTCGAGGCCGGTCAGGCGTTCACCGCAGGCCTCACCACCGACGGCAGCCAGATCGTTCTCGAGAACGCCGGCGCGCCGGTCACCCTAGCCCTCGAGATCCGGGCGGGGCTCGGTCCGATGGCGATGGTCTCCCGACCGTCCGTGACGTTGCAGGCGGGCAAGGCCGCGATCATCCAGCCCGACAGCTGGGATCCGGCCCAGATCGCAACCAGTCCGGTCAGCATGAGCGTGCTGGACAAAGTCGGCGGAACCGTGCTCCAGCAGCTCAAGATCCAGTAGCCGATCACGGCCACTCCCCGGGGCGGTTCGCCGTCCCGGGGAGTCTTTATGTCGCCGCTCCGCCGCGAGGCTCGCCCAATGCAACGACGCTCACGCCCAGGCGCTCGCGCCAACGGCAGCGCAGGTCGACATTGAGGCCAGCTGGTGCGCCGTAGACTTGCGGCAGCGCCAGCCACATCATGTAGCTCGAAACCAGACGTGAGAGGTAAGACAGGTGCAGCAGCGTCCGACAGGTGTGACAGTCCTGGCAGTTGCGGCAGCGGCCCTGGGGGTGCTCGCGATCCTCGGGGCAGGCGCCTGGTGGAATGCGTCAGAGGGGCTCGCCTGGCTGCCGCGCATCCACGGCGGCGAGCGGTTGATCGCGCTCGTCCTGCTCACGGCCGGGCTTTCGGAGCTCGTGTTCGCCTATGGAGCCTGGATGTTGCGACCGTGGGCCTGGACGCTCGGGGTCGTACTCGACGTCATCGTGATCGCCCTGGCTCTGCTCCAACTCGGCCGGCTCGAATACGCCCGCCACATCGTCACGATCGCCATTGCAGGACTCACCGTCTGGTATCTGGCGACCCCGCGCGCGAGAGCAGTGTTCGGACGGTCCTAGACAAGCGGGCCGGGACACATCTTTCCAGACGCCGACCATGAGCTTGCGCCTGCCCTCGGGAGCCAGGACCTGGCTGCTGGCAATTCGACCCGCCACTCTGCCGGCGTCGGTGAGCGGGGTCGTTGTTGGACTCGGAGCGGCCTGGGCGACAGGCGCGCCCTTCCGATCCGATACCGCCACAGGCTGCCTGGCGGTGGCGCTTCTCCTCCAGATATGCGCCAACCTCGCCAACGACCTGTCCGACTTTCGACGTGGCGCCGACACGCCAGAGCGTCTCGGGCCGACCAGGGTCGCCGCTGCTGGACTGGTGACCGAGCGCCAGCTCGAGGTCGCCATTGCCCTGGTGCTGGCGGGTGCGGGAATCATCGGCCTCTGGCTCGCGACCATTGGCGGACCGGTACTCGTCGTGCTTGGCATCGCGGCGGCCCTGGCCGCGCTTGCGTACACCGGTGGTCCGTTCCCATACGGCTACCACGGCCTGGGGGAAGTCTTCGTCTTTGCGTTTTTCGGCCTCTTCGCCGTGATCGGGACGGCGGAGTTGCAGTCTGGCCGCGTCGAGATTCTATACGTGCTGGCGGCGATCCCGGTTGGCACGCTAACCACCGCGATCCTGGTCGTGAACAACCTCCGAGACACCACCACGGACCGAGCGACTAACAAGCGAACGCTTGCGGTGATCTTTGGCGAGGGGTTCGCCCGTGCGGAATACGCTGCCTGCCTCCTCATCGCATGGGCGGTTCCGGTGGGCCTCGGAATCGCTCGTTGGCTCGGCGCATCGGTCGCAGCCGGGCCGCTGACGCTTCTGCCGATCCTGGCTCTGCCCATGGCCAGGCCGCTGTGGCGGGTTGTTCGCGCAGACGACGATCCGCGCCAGCTCAACCCTGTTCTGCGAGGGACGGGCAGGATGACCCTGGCCTTCTCGCTGCTCTTCTCGGCCGGGATGGCATTGGGGCGATGGTGGCCATGAGCGCGTGAGCCGCGAATGGGCGGCTCCGACGCAAGGCCGACCTCCGGACCGCGCGACCTGCTACGCCGAGGCCCGAGCGAATGAGCGCGCCCCCATCGTGATCGTGACGATGGTCAATACCACGAGCACGGCCACTCCAACCAGGATTTCCTGGTCGGCGAAGCTGGCGTTGAAGAGTGCTCGGATTGCCGCCACGGCGTGATAGAGCGGGTTGAACTTCGCCACCGTCTGAAGCCAGTCGGGCGCCAACGACATCGGCAGCATCACACCCGAGAGAAGCAGGAGCGGCAGTGTCAGGCCGTTGACGACCGGGGCCAACGAGTCCTCGCTCTTGAGAACGAGCGCGAGGGTGTAGGAAACCGGCGACATCATGAGCCCGATGAGGGCCAGCAGGGCGAAGGCCACGGCAACGCCACCGACGTTGATTTCCAGTCCGAACGGGATGGCCAACCCCACCAGGATCAGGCCTTGTGCCAGCAGCAGGACGACGTCCCGCAGCGAGCGGCCAACGAGCATGGCCACGCGGCTCATCGGCGTCACGGTCATTCGCTCGACGACGCCCTCGCGCATCTCGTCGCACAAGCCGAAGCCAACGAAGGCCGAGCCGAAGAGCGCGGTCATGACCAGGATCCCGGGCACGAAGACGTTGAAGGCGCCGCCGGGCGGGAAGCCCGGCATCTTCGCGATGTTGTTCAGAAGGGGGCCAAAGAGGAACAGGTAGAGGATCGGCTGCATGACGCCGAGGATCACCCAAACGGGGTTTCGCAGGCTCAAAGTTAGCGATCGCTCGAAGATGAGCCACGTGTCACGGAAGATTCGCATCGGGTTGTTCTCCTGGCCGTCAGGCGGCGCTTTCGCGCAGCGATCGGCCGGTCTTCTTGAGGAATACGTCGTCGAGGCTGGGCCGGTGCAGATCCATGGTTGAAGGCGCCAGGCCCTTGGCGTCGAGCAGGCGCAAGACCTGAGGAACGGCCTCTTCGCCTCGATCCACATACAGGCGCACCAGACCGTCATCGAGTTCGGCCTCGCGGACGAACGGCTGGCCGGACAACAGCTTCACGACCTGATCGCCGTTGCCGTTGACACCGATCGTCAGGACGTCACCCGAGATCTCGCGCTTCAGGTCGTCAGGTGAACCTTCCGCCACGATCCGGCCATGGTCGATGATGGCCAGGCAGTCGCACAGTGCGTCGGCTTCCTCCAGGTAGTGGGTCGTCAGGAAGACGGTCGTGCCCGTCTCACGAAGCTTGCGAATCTCCTCCCACAGCCGGGCCCGAGCCTGGGGATCAAGGCCGGTCGTTGGCTCGTCGAGGAAGAGGACGGCCGGGCGATGGACCATGCCGATGCCGATGTTGAGCCGCCGGCGCATGCCACCGGAGTATGTCTTGCAGGTCCGGTCCGCGGCCTCGGTCAGGTCGAGGGCCGCGAGGATCTCGACGGCGCGGCGACCGGCCTCGGCCTTGCTCATGCCGAAGAGCCGACCCTGGATGATCAGCTCCTCGCGCCCGGTCGCCTCGCGATACGAGCCGCCCGACTGAGCCACATAGCCAATCCTCTCGCGCACTTGGCGGGGATGGCGGGCTACGTCGAAGCCGGCCACGCTGGCGGTGCCGGCTGTCGGGGGAAGGAGCGTGGCCAGGATCCGCAGTGTCGTCGTCTTGCCTGCTCCGTTTGGACCCAGGAATCCAAAGATGTCGCCCGCGTTGACGCGGAGATCGACGCCCGCGACTGCCTCTACTGCCCCACCGCGGCCCTTGAACGTTCGCCTCAACCCGACGGTTTCGATGGTCGGTTGGGTATTCGACTGGGCGCTCATCGCGACGCTCCAACGAGGTCCATCGCCGCGGCGCGCGCGCCCGTTCCGGCGATGTCAAACTGCCGGGTTGTGAGGTTCATCGATCGTCCTTCAAGTTCGTTGTCCCCAACGCTTCGTGTCTCGGCCGGTTGCGCTAGCCGATCGCTGCTCTATACTATCTCTGCGCAGCGCAGAGAATAGCCAGGACAGACGAACGATGTCAAGCGATGGACCGAGAGACGAGCTGGTGGCCGCGGTTCTGCGCGCCGTCCGCAAGGAGAGCGGCCAGGCCGTGCTCTTCAGCCAGGCGGTGGCGGAGCGAGTCGGTCTTGCCGGAACGGACATCGAGTGCCTGGAGGTGCTCCAGGACGAAGGCCGGGGCACGGTCGGACGGCTGGCCGAGCTGACGGGCTTGACGACGGGTTCGGCCACGCGCATGGTCGACCGACTCGAGCAGGCCGGCTACGTCAAGCGCGTCGCCGACCCGGCCGACCGCCGGCGTGTTGTCGTCGAGCCTGCGACCGGACTCTCGGCCAGGTTCGGCGCGCTCCATGCCCCGATTGCCAGGGCGCAGACCGAGGTCATCGAGCGCTACGACGATGACCAGCTCCGGGTGTTGATCGACTTCCTCGACCGCAGTAGCGAAGTGGCGCGGGTCGAGACCGCGAGAATGCGCGCCCCGAGCGAGGAGGCGGACGCGGGTGGCAGCTACGCCGCGCCCGTCGGCGGCGTCACCAATGGCCGGTTGATCTTCCTGTCGGGTGCGCCTCGGATGAAAGTTCGGGGCGATGCCACCCTGACCGAGCTATACCGAGCCGAGTTCGCCGGCCCCGTCCCCCGAATGAGGGTGCGAGGCGGAGTCGTGACCGTCGCCTATCCGCATTTCGGTTGGTTCGACTGGAGAGCCCAGGTCGCCGGGCAGGCCGTCGTCGCGTCGGCCCACTGGCGCAAGGACGCGGGTGAGATCGCTCTCAATGCCAGGGTCCCATGGTCGATCGAGCTGCGCGGCGGGGTCTCGGAGTGGATCGCCGACCTGCGGGCATTGCGGCTCGAGTCGTTCGAGTTGCGCGGCGGAGCCAGCAAGATCGAACTGCTCCTGCCCCGTCCAGTCGGCGTGGTCCAGATCCGGGTCTACGGAGGCATCAGCCGCGTCTCGATCGAGCGTCCGCTGGGCGTCGCAGCCGGCCTGGAGGTTCGGGGCGGCATCACTGAAGCGGTCGTGGACGGCGAGACGCACAAGGGGGCGGGACGGCTTTCGATCCAGACGCCCGGCGCCTCAGAGTCGCCGGATCGGTATGAGATCGAGGTCTCTGGCGGCGTCAGCAAGCTCCTTATCGCGGCCCGCTAGCCGATGGAGATGTTCCTGGCGGGCTTTGCTCTGTCCCTCTCGGCGTCGCTGGATCTGGGAATCGTCAACGTGGCCACGATCAAGCGCGGCCTGGACAGCGGCGCACGAGCGGCCTTCGTTCTGCAGGTCGGCTCCTGCCTCGGCGACATGACCTACGCCCTGCTGAGCATGTTCGGGCTCGCGCTGGTGCTGGCCGACCCTCGTGTCCGCACCGCGTTCTGGCTGGGCGGGACGGTGGTGCTCCTCTACCTGGCCGCCACGATGGTCCGGGACACGCGGCGCGGCAGGTCACTCGACATCCAGGGCGGCGGCGGCGGCGCCGGCACACCTCTCCATCGGGACTTCTTCCGCGGCATCGCCCTCGCTCTGTCGTCGCCCTCGCTGATCATCTGGTTCGCCACAGCCGGCGGCGCGGTCATCGCCGGCGTCTACGGACGTACGCAATCGCCGCCGTTGCTCTTCCTGGCGGGCTTCTTCTCCGGCGGCATCGCCTGGGCCGCGGTGCTGTCGCTCATCTCCGGCAAGGGCCGCCACATGATCGGCCCATCGGCCCAACGGGCATTTTCGGCCGCGTCCGCCATGCTGTTCGCCGGCCTGGCGGTAAAGGTCTTCCTCGACGGCCTGGCGTCGAGAGTCTGACAGGCCGGTCCGGTTCGAGTCGCCGACGCTACTCCCCTGCTCGCTTCTGGAAGTCGAGCGAGGCCGAATTGATGCAGTAGCGCAGTCCGGTCGGGCGCGGGCCGTCGTCAAAGAGATGGCCGAGGTGCGCGCCGCAGCTGGCACACACGACTTCTGTCCTCTTCATGCCAAGGCTGCCGTCCACACGTGTGACCACCTTCGACCGATCGACGACGTCGGAGAAGCTCGGCCAGCCGCAGCTCGAGTCGTACTTCACGCCCGAGTCGAAGAGAACTTCGCCGCACACGACGCAGCGGTAGGCCCCGGCGTCGTGGTTGTCCCAGTAGGCGCCGGTGAAGGGCCGCTCGGTGGCGGCCTGCTGGGTCACCTCGTACTGAAGTGGCGTGAGGCGCCGGCGGAGCTCGTCGACATCGACGTCGACCTTCATGCCGGAGCTCCCTCAGCGCGCATGACCCTGATCAGCTCGCCGACTCGCGCCACTGCCTCGGGCGTCCGGGTCGTGGCGTTGCGGAAGATGAAGCCTCCGAAGCCCGCGGCCATGTAGCGGTGCAGGACATCGGCAGCTTCCGGAACTGTCGCGGGAACGACCGTGCCGCGTCGCTCCTCGGGGATCTGGGCAAGGACGGCAGTCTTGTCGCCCTCTGACTCCGCGAGAAGGAGGGGAACCGACACGGTGCGGAGAATCTCCGCCAGATCCCGACCCACTGCCTCGCAGTGTCGATCGAGCACCGCGAGCTTGGGCGAGGCCTCTTCGAGGCTGCCGAACCAGTTGGTGATGTCCGCGAAACGGGCCGCGAGCTTGAGCGTCCGCTTCTCGCCTCCGCCGCCGACGAGGATCTTGGGGCCGGCGGGCTGGATCGGACGGGGCACGTTCAGAGCCCGATCGATCCGAAAGTAGGTGCCCTCGAAGGTCGGCCGAGCCTGGCTGAACATCGCCCGGATGATCGTCAGCGCTTCCTCGAGCCGATCTTCGCGACCGCCGATTGGCGGGAAATCGAACCCGTACCCCGCATGCTCCGACTCGTTCCAGGCAGCGCCGATACCCAGCACCGCGCGGCCCTTCGAGATGACGTCGAGCGTGGTGACGATCTTGGCGAGCATGGCGGGGTTGCGGTATGTCACGCCGGTGACCATCGTCCCGAGGAGAACACGGTCAGTCTCCATGGCCAGCGCCCCGAGGGTGGTATATGCCTCGAGCATCGGCTCGTCTTCGCGACCGACTCCCCCGATCTGGTAGAAGTGGTCCATGACCGTCACCAGGTCGAACCCGGCTTTCTCGGCCGCCTGGGCGAGTTCGACGACGTGGTCGAATAGGGTCGAGTCAGTTCCACGCGCGAAGGTGAAACTGGGCATGTGGTAACCGAAGAAGGGTCGCATTTGGTTGAACTCCTGGCATCGAGCTCGCATCGCGCGTTGATGACCGATACGTGCTCCTGATGACGCTAGCACTACCGGCCAAGTTCGGACCAATGGGCGTCCGAAGGGCCATCACCTGACACCGGAGATCGGGCCAACCGGGCGGCCTGTCGAACGCAACGAACGCTGTTCGGTGGAATTCGGCGGTATATTCGCGGCTATGCGTCAGGCGATTGGAGCCATGCGACGCCAAGGCCAGGAGTGACCGAATGGACCCCAACTACCCGGGCCAGGGCCCAGGCGACCCGATCCCGCCGCCAGCTCCGCCCTACGGGGTTCCACCCACTCCGTCCTACGGCGATCCAACCCAGCCGCCCTACGGTGGTGCGCCGTACGGCGCACCACCGCCTTCGTGGGGCACGCCCACGCCCTCGACGCCGCGGATCCCCTTGCCTCGGATAATCGCTGCGGTGGTGGTGGTCGTCGCCATAGCCATCGCCGGCTTCTACGCCTACAACCTCGTTGGCGGCCAGAGAGGCAAGATCGTCTTCTCAACTGATGTTCCCGTTGCCGGTACCACCTGTGCGGTCTCGAACCAGGTGAGTTCGGTGAGCGCGGCCACGCCCGTATACGCGAACTACATCTGGGCGTCGAAGCTGGGAAGCGAGACGGTCACTGTCACCATCACCAAGGACGCCCAGGCCTTCGAGGTCGGCGGTCTGACGCAAATCGACTTCCCAGCCGCCACGGCGGGCACGGACTGCTTCTCGGACATCACCAACCTGAGTGAGTTGCCCGGCTGGGGCCCGGGCACGTTCCGCTTCTCCGCGACAAGCGGCGGATCGATCGTGGCCAAGGGCGACCTCACGGTCAAGTAGCCACCGCAAGACGACGCGGCCGTTAGGCTCGCGGTTGCTGGGAGGCACGGTACTCGGCCCACTCGGCGCGGGTACAGGTGAGGAATCGGTTAGCCGACCGAAGCAGTTGAGGCCGGAGTGCGGGCGGGCTGAGTCGCGGAGTCAGCGACGCGTGGCTCGCCAACCCTGGAGGGTCGGCCCGCCCCAGGCAGTCGAGGCGGCGGCGATGGCCAGGCCCAGCCCGAAGCAGATCGGATGCAGTATCGAGAGCTCCTTGATGATGGCCAGCTCCACCACGATCCAGATCATCTGGCCGCAGCCGATGGCGAAACCGAGGAACGGCGCCAATCGCCACGAACGCAGCCCGAGGAACGCGACCGCGAATGACCCTAGGCCAAAGAGCCCGCCGAGAATCAGCCCCGGAATCGAGTAGTCGGCGAACGGACTCCCGGCCAGCAGCGACAGCGGCATCTGCATGACGCTGCCGTCCGGTTTGGCGACGAGCGCCGCGCCGCCGGCGAACGCTCCGACGCCCAGCAGCATCAGGAGCCCGACCGCTACACGCCCGGCGAGTCCCATTACGGACCGTGGGATCGCGGGGATGGCGGGGGCAGACACGTCGGCGGTCATAGCACCTCCTGTGTGGGACGGGCGACCAAAGGGCCACCCCTTGACTTCGGCGAGTTCCGGGGAGGATCGTCCGATCGAGAGCCGGAACCGGTCAAGGGCCATCGCGGCCCCCTTCGCGCGAAATTCGGTACCGTAGGACCACGGCTCGGCCGCATGCAGGCGCCGAGCTGGATAGGAGGTCCGATGCGTCTGCAGGATTTCGCGCTCGAGCGCTTCTTCGCTCGCTGGGAATTCGAGGCCGAGCTGCTCTTGTGCGCCTCCGACATCGAGGGCTGGCCGATGAGCGACCTGCTCGAGCTGGCCGGAGAAGACGATCGCAGGCGGTGGGGCGACCTTCGACTGGGCTACACGGAATCGCACGGCGATCCCGAGTTACGGGCAGCGATAGCGGGACTGTACGAGCACGTGTCGCCGGATGACGTGCTCGTCTTCGCCGGCGCCGAGGAAGCGATCTTCGCCCTGCACAGCGTCCTGCTCGGCCCGGGAGACCACGCCGTCGTGGTTCGGCCCGCCTACCAGTCGCTCGCGGAGGTGGCTCGGGCCTCAGGCGCCGAGGTCGCGCGCGTTGACTTGCACGAGGCCGACGACTGGCGGCTGGACCCGGACGAGGTTCGGGTCGCCCTCCGGCCCAACACCCGGCTGATCCTGATCAACGAGCCCCACAACCCGACCGGCGCGCTGATCGATCGACCGACATTCGATCGACTGGTCGAGCTGGCCGCCGAGTCCGGAGCGCGCCTGATCGTCGACGAGGTCTACCGCTTCCTAGAGTTCGACACGGCCGATCGACTGCCGGCCGGCGCCGACGCCCTGGCCACCGGCGTGAGTATCGGCGTCATGTCGAAGTCGTTCGGGCTGGCCGGCCTGCGGATCGGCTGGGTGGCAACTCGCGACCGCGAGCTGATAGAGCGTCTGGCTGCGTTCAAGGACTACACCACGATCTGCGCCTCCGCCCCGGCCGAGGTGCTCGCTCTCATTGCGTTGCGCGCCGGCGACCGCGTCCTGGCCCGGAACCGGGCCATCGTGGAGGCGAACCTGCCGCTCCTCGACACGTTCTTCAGCCGCTGGGCGGGTACGTTCGAGTGGGTCCGGCCGCGCGGCGGCACGGTCGGCTTTCCGCGGCTGCTGGCCGAGGTTCCGATCGATCGATTCGCCGAGGATCTGGTTCGCGAGACGGGAGTTCTGCTCCTGCCGGGCTCAGTCTTCTCCGACACCGGCAACCACTTCAGAGTGGGCTTCGGTCGAACGAACATGCCGCTGGCCCTCGAGCGCTTGGAGGCGTACGCCGAGCGGACGCTGCGCTAACCGAGCTGGACTTCGCGGTGCGCACCGATTGGCGCGGCCCTCGGTCGCAGATCCGGGTCCACCGCGGGTCTACTATTCGATCAGCAGGTGACCTTTCGAGCAGTCGATCCGCCCGCCACGCCGGAGGTTCAGAGATGGTGACCAGCTTCGGCCTCGGAATCCTGGGGGGCCACACCGGGTCGTCCCCGTCGCCGTTCGACGCCCTCAACGGGCCGCGGCTGGCCGGGTCCCAGGGCAGCCACCCGCTCCACTCAGTAGCCGCCGAAGAGCTGCTGCGCCCGACCGATGGCGCCGTGATGGGCGAGATCGCCCTGGACGGTCCGGCACGCGTCGGCGATGGCATAACCGGCCGGATCCGACTGATGGCCGGTCACGCGATAACGGCACGGAAGGCCTACCTTCGGCTGGTCGGGCTGAGACTCGACGAGGTCCGCCGCGAGGAGGAACACCACAACTCGAAGGGCGAGGTCACCTACACGGAGCGCTGGGTGGAAACCAGCGGCAAGCTCTTCTCTACGGACGCCTTTCTCGAGCCGCCGATCCCCACGAGCTTCCAGACCGGTGAGAAATGGGAGTCGGCGTTCGCCGTTCCCGCGCCGCAACTCGGTCCGCCAACCGCCCATCTCGGCGAATCCATCATTGCCTGGGCCCTGGAGGTCCGCTGGGATATCGCCATGGGAGGCGACCACTTCGTCGCTTTCTACCTACCGCTGGCCCAGCATCCCGATCTGCTGCGGGCGGGCGTCGGCAAGCAGGGTGGCGCGAGCCTGCTGGCGGCCGTTGCTGCGGGCGACGGGACGATCGGCGTGACGTCGCCGCTGCCGGCTCAGTCCGGCCAGGAGGTAGCCGTCACAGTCAGCTGGCCGTCGGCGCCGCAGGGCCAGGGCGCCCGTATCGAGCTCCACCGCCGCACCAACGCCCCCAACGGTGTCGAGGGCATCATCGCGTCCGTGCCCGTCTCGCCGGCAGACCTGGTAAGCGGGGCCGCGGCGGCGCAGCTGCTCGTGCCGCTGGACTCCGCGCCGTCGTTCGATGGCGCCGGCCTTGAGATCGAGTACGTGATCCGCGTCCTCGTCGATCGCCGCTTCCGTTCCGACGCAGCCATCGAGCGGCCGCTCGGCATCGTCTAGCGGCCGACCCGCCGGGCGCGGCAGCCCGGAGTCTCGGATAGTCGGCAGGCGACTGCTATAGCTGGTTTTGGGCCGCATACGTTTCGATTAGCCAGCAGGCGACTGGTACCGCGGGTTTCGGGCCGCGCACGAGAGTCGGTGGCATATAGCAGTCGCGTGGCGGCTATCTGGCAGGTGGCCTCGCCGGGGGGTCGCCCGGATCGTCTTGATCCCGGGCGGCCAGCTGCGTAACGGACAAGCCCGCCTTCGATGCAACTCGGTAGCGCGGGCGCGTCGGCGAAAACGGATACTGCCACACATGAGCACCGACATCCGGCCGTTCCGCCCGGCCGACGAACCCGCACTCCGACGCGTCATGGAGGCCTCGCTCGAATTCGACGCCTTCCCCGGCTTCACCGCCGACGAGATCGATCACGAGGTCGTTTCGATGGTCGGCGCGCCCGACGGCATAGCCCTGGCCGTCGAAGATGGCGTCGTGTGCGGGTTTGTCAGCCCGCGCCACGAGAACCTGACCGTCCACCCGCAATACAGACGACGCGGCCACGGACGGCGGCTCTTCGCCACCGGCATGGACCTGGCGGCTAAGGCCGGCAGCGACGAAATCGACCTCTTCGTACCGTTGAGCGGCCCCGCGCGGCCCTTCGCGCAAGCGATGGGGCTGTCGTATCGATCGAGCCTGTGGCTGCTTGAGCTGACTCCCGGGATCGCCGTCCCGGAGCCGGCGCTGCCGGCCGGAGTCGTGGCTCGCGCACCCGGTGATTGGCTCCCTCTGCAGCGCTACGTCGACCTCATGAACGCTGCTTTCGCCGATCATCCCAGCCCTCTTTCGTGGACAGTCGACGAGATCGAACACGCGCAGGCCCAACCCGGCTTCGACCCGACGACGAGCCTGCTCGTCTCGCCCGCCGACCGACCGGAGGAGCCGGTGGCTTTCGTGCGGGCGTTTCTCGCGCCGCCCGAGAGCGACGACCCCGCCCCCGTCGGCCAGGTGAGGCTCATCGGCGTGCTACCCCAATGGCGCGGGCGCGGCCTGGGTCGCGAACTGTTGCGCTGGGGGGTGGCGCAGATGCGCTCCCACGGCGCCGTCAGGATCCAACTCAGTGTCGAGGCGGAGAACGAGCTGGCCCTGGGGCTGTACCGCCGGACGGGCTTCGAGCCGACAGTCGAGTGGCCTCATTGGACGTGCCCCATGGCGGCCATACCACATTAGCCTTTCGGGTTGTGGTCCAGAAACTGTCCTATGGCAACTCTGACTGCTGACGCCAGTCGGATAGGCGAGTCTCTAGTAGCGAAGGAGCGTCATCACCGCGCCCACTCGATTGAACATCGAGAGCCCGAACGGCATCGTCACGATCAGCACGCATAGCACGTAGGCAACAGCCATCCAGATGGCACCGAACCAGAAGCCGACAAGAATGAACCAGATGGCCCGGATCAGCATCGGACGCTGCTCGACGTTCACGGCGGTCAGGTACCTCGTCCCTTCGGCGTTGGTTTCGACCTGATACGTCTTGCTCCGGCCACGGAGAGTAAGGAACGCCGGAATGCGGTTGAACAGATAGAAGGCAAACGGCAATCCAAGGATCGACAGTGCCAACACGTACGCGACTGCGATCACGATGGCCGTCAGCCACCACCCGATGAGTACGAACCAGACCGCCCGGGCAAGAAAGCCCGGCCCCTGCCGCGGGGCGATGACCACCTGCGACGCCTGGGCATTGACGTTGACCGGCGCGGTCGACGGCGGGACGACTACTGGCTCGGCTGCCGCCTCTGTTGCGACAGCCGGCGCGGGTTCCGCCTCTGGCCCGGTCTGGTTCGTGTCAGACATAGCTCCGGTCCTCCGACTGCTGCAACTGGCGCCGCCGCTGTGGCGGCACAGAGCCCGTCCGCAGAGCCCGGCAAGGATGCCGGCGGACTCTTCGGCCACGGCTTTGCGTCGACTCTAGGCTGGAGCTGGCGCCAGGCACGAGGATGAAAACCCCACGCTCGACGGAAGTCGAGGCTAGCGCCTGAGGCCCGGGTCACATTCCTTGCGCGCGGGAACATTTGACGAGGTAGCATGAGTTTGGTCTCCGCGGCGGCGAAACCAACCTGAGTCGCTGCGGTTCCCGCGTCCCAGCCGCGAATAGCGCGCCCGAAGCATCAATCGGGTGCCACCGCCACCGGTCGGGGAGGACTGCTGGACATGAGACGTCGAGTGCTTGCGCTGTTTGCCGGCATCCTGCTGCTGGGCCTGATGCCTGGACCGGCCCTCGCGGCCGAAACCGTGGATCAGAGCAACGAAGGTAGCAACTACGATTTATGCGGCCCCGGGACCTTCGCCCAGACGGTCACGGTCGGCCGGACAGGCAAGCTGACGAGCGTCGACTTGTACCTGGAGGAGATCATCAAGCAATACACCGTAGTCTCGATCTACCTTCTCGACTTCACCGGTAAGCCTACCGGCCTGGCCCTGGCGAGTAAGACCGTTTCGGTCACCACGAAGCGTTGGTACCACGTCGCGTTCTCACCTCAGGTTAGCTTCAACTCCGGTTGGAGTTTCGCGATTGTCTTCCCCGTGACTAGTCATGGTTGTGGGTTCGGGTCCGGCACAACCTACACTGGAGGCCAAGGGCTGGAGGTCAACTCGGGGTCTTGGGCGCCAATACAGGGGGATCCGAACCTGGACTTCGCCTTCAGGACGTACATGGAAGACGGTGCCATTCCCACGGCCCAACCCGTTCCGACGCCGACTCCCGCGCCTACGGCCGCGCCCACCGTCGCGCCTACTGCCGCGCCTACTGCCGCGCCTACTGCCGCGCCGACTCCCGCGCCCACGGCCGCGCCGACACCCACCCAGACGCCGATTCCGACCGCCACTGCCACGACCGATCTGACGGCGGTGCCCTCAGCTTCCATGGCAAGTGCCACGCCGACTGCACAGCCCAACCCGCAGTCGGGCGGTTCGAGCGGCTCTGGCGATCCCCCGATCCTGATCATCGTCCTCGGGATCGCGGCGCTGGCCGCGGTGCTCGGCGGTGGGATCGGGCTCGGGTTCCTGCTGGCTCGGCGGCGACGCCCGACCTCGTAGCGCTCTCTCGAAACACAGCCGATCGGTGGCTGGACTTGCCCCACCAGGCAACTGACGCCAACCCCTCCGCGAGGGTGGCTGCCGCGCGCCCCATGAGTCGGGTTTTCATCCTCGCGCCGACGCGGGAACCAGCCTAGCGTGAGCAATCCGGCGGTGTCGGGATACCAAACTGGTATCGCTCCAGACGTCGCCGAACGAGGAACTACCCATGTTCAGTGCAGCATTGATCATCGGCGCGATCGTGATCGTCGCGATCTTGATCGTGGCCGCATGGTCGCATTCGAGGCGAATGCGGAGCGATGCGCAAGCGAGAAGCGAGAAGCTCCAAGAGCAGTTCGGGCCAGAATACGCGCGGACCGTGACCGAGAAGGGCGACACCCGCAGCGCGGAAGACGAGCTGACGTCCCGTCAGAAGCGCATGGCGCAGTTCGACATCAGGCCCCTCGCGGCCGACGAGGGCCAGCGCTTCAACGACCAGTGGCAGGCCGTTCAGGCTAGCTTCGTCGACGATCCGTCCGCTGCCGTTCACGATGCCGACGCGTTGGTCGGGCGGGTCATGGTGGCCCGAGGTTACCCGGCGAGCGATTACGAGCAGCGCTCCGCCGATGTGTCCGTCGACCATCCTGCGGTCCTCGCGCACTACCGCGCCGCGCACGAGATCG
The DNA here is from genome assembly GCA_003171255.1 of Chloroflexota bacterium. Lineage (GTDB taxonomy): Bacteria > Chloroflexota > Limnocylindria > Limnocylindrales > CSP1-4 > Fen-1039. The sequence goes on along the minus strand of PMYK01000034.1, from coordinate 2,296 downwards.
AGCTGCGTAACTCCCAGGGTCAGGCAAACACAGAGGATCTGCGCCAGGCCGTGATCAGTTCGCACGTGTTCTTCAACGAGATGGTCGAGGAGCCTCGTGCGGTCGAGACTCAAACCGACAGCGCAATCCTGGTGGCAGCAGAATAGTCACCGCCGACATTGACGTACTCGGAAAAGCAGCATGCCGCTCTTTGCGGACGGCGCAGCCGAGGACTTCCGGATTCGCTGGCTGGACATCCAGACGACGAGGTCATGGGGCAGCTCGCCAAGACATTCGCCCAGAAGCGTTCCAAGCTCGAACCGCAGTTGATTCAGGGCGAGGACATCTCGACCGAGGATCTGCGGATGGCCCTGCGGCGTTACCGGTCGTTCTTCGACCGCCTCCTCACGATCTGAGGGCGGCTACTTCCGGGCCCTGCCTGCGTTCTCTTCGACCCTGAATTCGACGATCCGGCGGATCAGGTCCGTGGGCATTGGCCGGTCAAGCGGGAACTGCACCGAGCCCTTGCCACCCTTATAGGGCTTCAGTTCCTCTTTGAACGCCTCGACCCCGCTCGGCACCGGATAGAACCCGATGTGCCTTGCGTAGCCCGCGAAGTGGACCAGGTGATGCCCGTTCAAGTCGAACGTGGGCATGGCGTAGCTGATGGTCTCTGTCGCCTCGGGCGCCGTTGCCCTGATGAGCGCACGCAGCTCCCGCAGCCGGTGCTGAGCATCGGAAGGGAATCCCGCGATGTACTCGTCGATGGAGCCGGGGCCCGACCTGCTCGCCACGTGGGCTACCCGCTCGCCGCAGTCGCGTCGCCCTTGAAGGCGCCGACGGGGCACGACACACCCGTCCCCGCCAGGCCGCAGTAGCCGTTCGGATTCTTCTCGAGATACTGCTGGTGGTAGTCCTCGGCAAAGTAGAACTCGGGGGCGGGGCGTATCTCGGTCGAGATCGCGCCCAGGCCGGCCGCGTTTAGCCGCTCCTGGAACACGTCGCGTGACGCTTCGGCCTCGCGCTGCTGGGCCTCGCCGTGGGCCAGGATCGCCGAGCGGTATTGCGTGCCCTGGTCGTTGCCCTGGCGCATGCCCTGGGTCGGGTCGTGCTCTTCCCAGAAGAGCTTGAGCAGCTCGCCGTAGGAGACCAGCTTGGGATCGAAGATCACGCGGACGGTCTCGATATGGCCGGTCCGGCCGGTACAGACCTCTTCGTAGGTCGGGTTGGGCGTCGCGCCGCCGGCATAGCCGACAGCGGTCGAGACGACGCCGGGTGTCCGCCAGAAGAGACGCTCGGCGCCCCAGAAGCAACCCATGCCGAACTCGGCGATTTCCGTTCCGGCGGGGTAAGGCGGTCGAATGGACGCGCCGTTGACGGCGTGGCGGAGAAGGACGGGCATCTCGGTCGCGCGACCCGGCAGGACTTCATCGGCCGTGGGCAATCGCAGCTTGCGAGGGTCGACCAACCAGTTCATGCGGTCAGTCTACGCCGCAGCGGAACCCCGATCCGCTGCCCGGGCCCGTGGGCCGCAGAGCGAACCGACATCGGCACGACGGTAGCGAATCGCCCGCCGCGGTGGCCACGCAGAACAGGTTTGGCCTGGGCTGTTGGACAAGTGACCCCGTCTGGACCGACCATGCCCGGATGCGGAAACCCTTTCTCCTGGCAGTGATTGCCGTCGTCGCAACCGCGTGCGGTTCTTCGGGCTCGACGCCGACCCAAGCGCTCGACACGCCGGCCAGGTCGCCCGAGCAGTCGGTCTCCGCGGCATCGCCCACGCGGTCGGCCACGGCCGCGCGATCGTTCGCCAACGCCGATGCCGCCGGCACCGTCTGGCTCTGCAGGCCGGGCCTCGCCGACAACCCCTGCGCCGGCGACCTGAGCACCACGCAGATCGACGCTCACGGCAATGAGACGGTAGTGCCGACGGAGCCAGCGAAGGACCCGCCAATCGACTGCTTCTACGTCTACCCGACCGTCAGCCAGCAGATGAGAGCGAACGCCGATCTGTCGATCGATCCTGAGGAACAGAGCGTCGCGAGATACCAGGTCGCCCTCTTATCGCAAGTTTGTAGCGTCTACGCTCCGATCTATCCGCAGCTGACGGTACAAGCGGCTGGCTCCGGCAGTGTCCAGATCGCCTACGAGGGAGTCCGGGCGGCCTTTGCCGACTACATGGTCAACTACAACCACGGCCGCGGCATCGTGTTTATCGGCCACTCGCAGGGCGCAGAGGTGTTGACCGGACTCATCCACAACGAGGTCGATGCCAAACCCGAGGTCCGCAAGCAGCTCGTGTCGGCCTTCCTCATCG
>PMYK01000007.1 GCA_003171255.1 Chloroflexota bacterium | reverse complement strand
GACTTCATCGACGGCTTCGCCCGCCACATGCGCGACGCCCTGCCGCAGGCCAGCTTCGTGGGCTTCACCGGCACGCCGATCGAGAAGGCGGACGCGAACACGCGGGCCGTCTTCGGCGACTACATCAGCATCTACGACATCCAGCGCGCGGTCGAAGACGGCGCCACGGTGCCGATCTACTACGAAGGCCGGCTGGCCAAGCTGGAGCTCTCCGAGGCCGAACGACCGAAGATCGACCCCGACTTCGAAGAGGTCACCGAAGGCGAGGAGGTCGAACGCAAGGAAGGCCTCAAGTCGAAGTGGGCGCAGCTTGCCGCCGTCGTCGGTTCGGAGAAGCGGCTTCGCCTGGTGGCGGCCGACCTGGTCAACCATTTCGAGAAGCGGCTCGAAGTCATGGACGGCAAGGCCATGGTGGTCTGCATGAGTCGCCGGATCTGCGTGGAGCTGTACCGCGAGATCGTGGCGCTGCGGCCGGAGTGGGCAGGGGAGGGCGATGACGCGGGCGCGATCAAGGTGGTCATGACCGGCAACGCGACCGATCCGCTCGATTGGCAGGGTCACATCCGGAACAAGTCGCGGCGCGAGGCGCTTGCCCGCCGTTTCCGCGACCCGGCGGACCCGTTCCGCATCGTCATCGTCCGCGACATGTGGCTGACCGGCTTCGACGCGCCCAGCCTTCACACGATGTACATCGACAAGCCGATGCACGGCCACGGGCTAATGCAGGCGATCGCGCGCGTGAACCGTGTCTTCAAGGACAAGCCGGGCGGTCTGGTGGTGGACTATCTGGGCCTCGCCGACGAACTGCGCAAGGCGCTGGCCGTCTACACGGAGAGCGGCGGCCGCGGCAAGGTGGAGCATTCGCAGGCCGAGGCCGTTATGGCGATGCGCCGCGAGTACGAAGTCTGCTGCGGGCTCTTCCATGGGTTCGATTGGTCGGCGTTCTCGCGCGGCTCGGCTGGGGAGCGGGTTTGTGTGCTGCCGGCGGCGCAGGAGCACATCCTGGCGCTCAAGGACGGGAAGCAGCGGTTGCAGGACGCGGTGTATTCGCTGTCCCGGGCGTTCGCGCTGGCCGTTCCTTCGGACGAGGCGATGGCGATCCTCGACGACGTCGCCTTCTTCCAGGCCGTTCGCGCCGTCCTCGCCAAGTCAGCCACCGGCGTTCGCCGCCCGTCCGAGGACCTCGACCTCGCCATCCGCCAGATAGTCTCCCGCGCCGTAGCCTCCGACGAGATCATCGACATCTTCGCCGCCGCCGGCCTCAAGAAGCCCGACATCTCGATCCTGTCCGACGACTTCCTCGCCGAAGTCCACGACATGCCCCAGAAGAACCTGGCCGTGGAGCTGCTGGCGAAGCTGCTCAAAGGAGAGATCAAGTCCCGCTCCCGCCGCAACGTGGTCGAAGCCCGCTCCTTCGAGAAGATGCTCGACGAAGCAGTCCGCCGCTACCAGAACCGTGCCGTCGAAACCGCCCAGGTAATCGAGGCGCTTATCGCGCTCGCCAAAGACATGCGCGCCGCCGACGCCCGCGGCGAGGCGCTGGGTCTGACCGAGGACGAGCTAGCCTTCTACGACGCGCTAGGCGTCAACGACTCCGCCGTAGCCGTCCTAGGCGACGAAACCCTCCGCGACATAGCCCGCGAACTGGTAGCCACCGTCAAAGCCAACGTAACCATCGACTGGACGGTCCGCGAGAACGTCCAGGCCCACCTCCGAGTCCTGGTTAAGCGCTGCCTCCGCAAACACGGCTACCCGCCAGACAAACAAGCCAAAGCCACGATCACTGTCCTAGAACAAGCCGAAGTTCTATCCCAGCATTGGGCCGCGGCGTAGACCACGCCAACTAGTCGAGTGGAGGGGCGATGAGCCAGTACAGAAGGCCACACCCAGAGCCGGGAACGGTACCGGCAAACAACGCAAGGATCTGCGCCGACTGCGGGCACAATGTCTCGGCCGGCGATCGCTACTGCTCGAGTTGCGGCGTCGCGTTTGCAGGGGCACTTCCGCGCGTCGATCCAGTCGACTACGTCCGCCCGCTCCCAGGTTTCCAGTACCACCTGGTTCAAGGATTAGGCTGGGGGCTCGGCTTCGCGCTCGCAGGCGCCATCATCACGCTGATCTTCTGGGGCCTGGTTGCCCTTAGCTTGCACGGGATCCGATAGGGGGTAGCTCACGCCCTACTTGGGGCGTTGGCTCTCCAGTTGGAACGTTGATGTCTCCGGGTGGTGGAGGACAGTCCCGCCTGCGGTAGTTGGGACGAATCGTGCCGTGTGGGGCCGTCCCAAATGAGAGTCTCGGGCGCCAGGTCGATGTCGCCGGCCATTCGACCGTTCCGTGCCGGACTCGGGCGTGTCGAAAGTCGGAGTAGCCATTCCGCTGTCCTGCGAAGACAGGGCTCAGAAGCATGTCGCGGACGTCCGATAAGCCGCGGACAAGCCGCCCTCGCTAGCCTTCTCGCATGAATTGCCAACCTAGGCGCGATGAGCAGACGACTTTCGAACGACTGAATCCTCTCCGGCGTACGCCTCGAGGAGGCTGCGCATTACGGCGCTCACGCTCTTGCCCTCTGACGACGCGCGAGACGCCACTTTGGCCCGGAGCTCCTCAGGCACTCGAGTTGTGATGCGAGGGGAGTGGGCACCCGTGTTCGTCGTGCTCAGCGAGGGGCGACCCGCTCGACGCTTCCACGTCGAGAGGTCATAGCCGGCCTCGGCATCAGCTGCCATCCGATCCAGATCGGCGTCGGTGACGAAACGACCGTTCTTGGTTCTCACAGCCATCTCATCACCTCCTTGTACGCCGACTTGTAGCTTGGGCGTAGTCGCATCGCGTGAATGATCGTCACGTGTCCGTTGTCGTCCTGGAACCCGGCCACTTCAAGCGGGACCCCGCGTTGGTCCGGCCCGAGGTAGATCACCTGGCCGCTTGCGTCTGGATGATCGAGCGGCATCGGGCAGGTCGTGACCACATGGCGCATTCGTTCTTCACTGATCCCGTGCCTTAGTGCGGACGGGCGGATATCTGGCCGATCCACGGCGTCCCTCGCGACAGATTATGTCCGACACAAACAACCTGTCAAACGCCTGGTCTGTCGGTGCTCAAAGTCGATAGCGGCTACGGGCAAGCTGCGTGGCGAGCGGGATGATCGCGTCAACTTGCCAAAGCCGCCCTTCCCATGCGGCATGGCTCCAGGCGAATGCATGTTGCCCGCGTTGCCTTCGCTGACGCTTATCTGATGCTTTCTTGCGCCGGGATCCCGTCCAGGCCGCCGACCGGGCCGACCTGCGCGAGAAGCTCCGCGTAGCCGGCGGTGGCGTCGTCTTCACCACGATCCAGAAGTTCATGCCCGCCGAGATTGGCGATCGCAACGCCGTGCTTTCGGACCGGCGCCACATCGTCGTCATCGCGGACGAACACGCGGGCGGTCTTCGGCGACTACATCAGCATCTACGACATCGCTCGCGCGGTCGAAGACGGCGCCACGGTGCCGATCTACTACGAAGGCCGGCTGGCCAAGCTCGAGCTATCCGAGGCCGAACGGCCCAAGATCGACCGGTCGATCCGGTCGGCCAACCAATGGACCTGGTCTGACGTGAGCCGGATCGGGGCATAGCGCAGCTCTGTAGCGAGCTGGTGCGGCCACACTATCCGCACGCCATCGACCTCTTGCGTGAACCAACCCAGGTCGACCTCTTCCAGGATGCACACGAAGGGCGTCACGGGAACCGGCGACACAACGATCGCCACGGCGGCCGCCTCGCGCTTGGCCTGAGCCACGAAGTCGCGCTTGCGTCGCTCGCTGAGCTTGCCTGTGTAGTGCTTGGTTTCGACGACGAAGACCCCGGGCGGCCCGACCACGATGTGGTCGATGTTGGCCCTCGAGCGGGGCATAGATCGGTCGTGGAGGATGAAAAAGCCTTGAGACTCCAGCGGCCGCAGGACTTCGCCGATCCATTCCTCGCCCTCAGCGCCAATGCGCCAGGCGTCCGTGCTGGCTGGTATGGCGATCAACGCGGTCGCTGTTGCTGCACAGGCGGCGACGACGATCGAGAAGTAGGCGATCCGATAGATCAGCTCCGGGCCGCCCGTCGGAGTCGGGCCGAAGGCGGTCAGGACGAGGCCAACTGCAGCCGCGGCAAGTCCAGTCGCGACGATAGTAGGTCGGGCTTGCCGCAAAAGCTCACTGTCGCGAGCGCGCCTGCGTGCATATTCGGCTCGCGCAGACCCGCCTGCTGCACGACGTTGAGTCGGTCGTTCGGAGCCGGTCGAAGTCATGGTCGGTCGTCAATGAGGCGTCGGAATCGACTTCATGAACATGTCGGTGAAGTATGGAGCGACCAGCTTTGTGAGGGGCTCCCAGCCGACGAGCATGAAAGTCATGAAGAGAATCAGGCCCATGATCCGCAGCTCCACATATCGTGCGTATCCGGGCCGAAGAAGCGGGGAGGGAATGACGGTCACGGCGACAAGGAATATGTAGGTGGCGCCGACCAGGCCGTAGGTCTTCGGCGCAATCGTCATCGCCGAGACGATGAGCCCGAAGGCCACGACCAACCCAACTGCCGCGAAGCTGAGGACAACCCGGTCGAAATGGAAGTTGCGGCGTCGGCCTGCCTCGGTGGAGGCTGCAGGCACGGAAGCCTGCCCCCTGACCGGCATGCCGCCGACAACCTCGCGTATGCCGCGACATTGCGGGAATCGGGAGCAGCCCCAAAACGGCTCCCCGTCGCTGTGGCGCCTGCGGGCGACCATCGTGGCGCCACACGTCGGGCATACCGGAACGGCGAACTGCTCGGCCATATTGCGAAACCCCCTGCGGCGCCCTGACGGGACATCCTCATCCTACCTCGGGCCGCTGGCCGTTGGGTCGGCAGATTGCCCGGACGCCTCTCAGGCCGCTTCTACCGGACCGTCTATGTCTCCGGGTGGTGGAGGACGAGTCGCGCTTGCGTGGCGCTCGATCGTTGTCCAGATAAGCCGCAGGTAAGCGGCATCTGCTTTCATGAGGCCGCGCTTCGCCGATCCGACATGCGAACGATTCGACCGCCCCTGGTAGACGAGGGAGTTACAGTTTGCGATACTGCTGGTATCACATACTGATATGGAGATCCTGGACCGAATGCCTCGTCCACCGCGCTCCCTTCTCGGCGACGCGACAATGCTCCGGGTAGCCGGCATCCTGTACCTGGACCCGTCGTCCGCGCGCTCGCTGGGGGAGCTGACCAGACTTCTGCCGGACATCAACCGACTCACAATCATCCGCGCGCTGAAGGACCTTGGGGAGCAGGACTACATCCTCAAGACTGGTGGGAACCCTCCCACGTATCGAGCCAACCCGCGGCACTACCTATTCGACGAAATGCGCTCGATCGCCATCAAGACGCTCGGTGGATTTGAGCGTCTGGCACAGCGGATCGTGGATTCGTCGTCCATCAGGTACGCCGCGATCTACGGATCGTTCGCCCGAAAGACCGCAAGCTCTGCGAGCGATATCGACCTCCTCCTTGTCGTCAGCAGCGCCTCCGACCCCGCGGTGGCGGACATCGTCGGCGATCTTGCCGCCGCCGCCCACAGCCTTGGGCGCGAGATCAACCCGACGATCTACGACGAGCAGGAGTTCGATGCCAAGCGTGAGTCGGGGTTCCTAAAGGAAGTCCTGACCGGCCCGCTCATCGTCTTGAGGGAGACCTGACGATGCCCAACGTGGTCACTCAGGCGGACCTGTTTGCCCACCTGCGCGAGCACTGCATCGAAGGCGCTGAGGATCCGTTCGAGCGCATCCGAAGTTGCATGGACGGCGTCCGGGAGGATCTGGCATCAGCTGCCGACGACGTGGGCTCATATCGGAGCCGCACGGCCGCCAGCGATGTGGAGGACGCTGCGATGCTGATGGGCGAGGCTGTCGGGTTCGCTCTCGGCTACAAGATCCCTGCCGGCGAGGGGCATCACTGGAAAGCGATCCGTCTCCTGGTCCTGTATCTGCAGTCGAGCGTGCCGGCCCTCACCAACAGGGCACGCCAGCTCGAGCTGCTTCGCACTTACCGGCATCGCGTCAAATACGAGGGCGCGGATGCGCCCATGGCCCAGACGAACACGTATTACAACGTGGTGAAGGGCGTGTACGACACGATCAAGGATGAGCCCCTTCGGCTCCTCAGCGAACGCCAGAAGGGCAGCGGCTGACCATACACAGCTCGCCGCCGACCTGGTCGACCACTTCGAGAAGCGGCGATGGGCTTAAACTCCGCCCGGATAAGCGGCGGTTGAGCCTCCGCTGAGAGACTCCCAAGCGCGAAGCCGGCATTCCCATGTGCCGGCCTGATATGCCCTTGACGGCATATGCCTGGGAGGTTATGGTCGATGGCGTGGCCCGTTGAGGTCACAGCTGCCTTCCAGGCCTGGTATTCCCGCCTGGAAGATGCGGATCGTGAGGCCGTCAATGCTGCGGTGGACACACTCGAGGACCGCGGTCCTGGTCTCGGCCGCCCCTTGGTCGGTGCAGTCACGGGTTCACGCCATGGTCATCTCAAGGAGCTGCGCATCGAGACGATCCGGATCCTGTTCCGGTTCGATCCACGCCGGACGGCGATTCTCCTGCTCGCCGGCGACAAGAGAGGGGAGTGGAGTGTCTGGTATCCAAAGGCTATCGCTGCCGCCGACGATCTCTACGACCGCTACCTGGCCGAACTCGGCGAGGAAGTCTTGCTTCCGAGGGAGTGATCGATATGGCTGGTCATAAGGCCTGGCGCGAGGTCAGGCGCGGAGACGACTCGAGCCCAGAGGCACAAGCGTATCGAAGCGCCATCGGTGACGCGTTGGCTCTGGCGGAGATTCGGGCCCGTCGAGGGCTGACGCAGGTGGACGTGGCGCGCGTTCTTCGGACGAGTCAGGCCAGCGTGTCGAAGATCGAGCGGCGCGACGATCTGTACCTGTCCACTTTGCGCGGTTTCGTCGAAGCGCTCGGCGGCCGGCTGGAACTGGCGGCGGTCTTTCCGGAAGGCCGGGTCGGAATCTTGGGTCCCGGCGAGGAGCCCACGAGCGGTCACGCCGTCGCAGAGCGGTAGGCACTCATCTAGGAACCGGGCGCCGTGATCGTCACGCCTGACAACGTGTCGATGCCGATATCCAGAGTCACCGTCTCATGGGAAGCGGTGCCGAGGATCTTCTGATCGAAAGACGCCCCAATGCTCAGACCGGCCGGAGTCCCGTCGCGCTCAGCCCAGAAGGACAGACTGTTCAGGGTGAGGTTCTCCTGACCGGAACCGGTTGAGATCCCAAACGCAGAGAGGTCTACGCCCGCCACGTCGGCGACGGTGAGGCGGTGAAGCCCTCTGCCGAACTTGGACTCCAGACCTTCATCCGTCAGGACGATGCCGCTGCCCACAAAGGCTTGAAGCGTCCTGCCTGACGCCGGCGCCTTGGTCCAGCCGCCTCCGTTGCTCCGCGAGTACGCCAAGCCACCGACGACGATGTTGTCGTTCGTGCTGGTGATGCCCAGGATCTTCGCGGTGATCGAGACGGCGCTGTCTCCGCCTTTGACCTCGAATGTCCCCGTGACCGTGCCTGACCTCGAACCGATGATCGTGGCCGCCGTGATCGACCCGACCACGGAGCCCTGAGCCTGGAAGTCGATTCTTGCGACCATCGCCTTGAAACTGTCCAACGTCGACATCGGCGTCGGGGTTGGAGTTGGAGTCGGCGTGGGTGTCGGCGTGGGTGTCGGCGTGGGAGTCGGCGTGGGAGTCGCTGTAGGCGCGGCCGAGGCTGGCCGAGACGTCGGGAAGCGGGTGGACCACGTGCCGGCGGTGTCACAACCCGCAACCAGCCCCAGGAGGACAACGACGGCTGTTCCAAACGCAAGGCGGCGAAAGAAGAACAACGCGGGCATTCCCCGCCTCCTAACCGGATCAAGAGCTGCCTTCAGCATGACAGGTCCGTACCCGCATGCCGCCCGCCCCGGCTCGACCGCGCAGGAACGACGCCTACGGCAAGCGTGACCCGCGACAATGGAACCGCCCGACCGATCGTTACGTCGTGCTGGGTGACGGCGATCGCCGGGCGCTGAGGTATTGAATGTCACTTGCAACGCGCTGGCCGCGCGCGGGGGCCCTCATCGTGGCCGTGGTCGTCCTCGCCTTCGCGGCTGCGTGCAATCCAGGTGTGAGTTCTTCGCCCACCGCAACCGTCGCGCCCTCGCTCACGACCGGAGTGCGGGGCGTCGTTCTGGCAGGGCCGACCTGCCCGGTCGAACGAGCCGGCCAGAGCCCGTGTGTTCGCCCTGTTTCCGGCGCGATCATCGTCGCCCTGGACCCGGTCGGGCACGAGGTCGGCCGAGCGGTCAGCGACGCCGCGGGCGCCTACTTCTTGGGCTTGCCTCCGGGCTCCTACCAGTTGGTTCCACAAGCCGTTCAGGGCCTGCTGTCGAAGCCCGCACCCACTCCGGTGACCGTCTCGGATGGGCCGCCCACCCAGCTCGACCTTCAGTACGACACGGGCATACGCTGACCGTAAACTGGCGGTAACCGGCGGCCGCGTCTCTGGCTTGCCGAGGAGTTAGTGAGCAACGTGTTTTCGGATGCTCCGGGCGCACTCGATGCGGAACTCGCCGAGCTGATCAACCGCCTGCCCAAGGTCGAGCTGCATGTCCACCTGGAGGGCACGCTCGAACCGGAGCTGGCTTATCGGCTGGCCGGCCGGAATGGCCTCGCCCTGCCGTTCGGTTCGGTCGAGGAGATCCGGGCCGCCTACGAGTTCAGCGATCTGCAGTCGTTTCTCGACGTCTACTACGCGGCCTGTTCCGTGCTCGTCACACGCGAGGATTTCCGCGACCTGACCCTCGCGTATCTGGCGCGCGCCCACGCCGACGGCGTTCGCCACGTCGAGCCGTTTTTCGATCCCCAGACGCACACAACCCGCGGCATTCCGATCGCGGACGTGATCGACGGGATTCTCGATGGGCTCGCTGAGGGTGAGCACCTCTACGGCATCACGAGCGGCCTGATCCTATCTTTCCTGCGGCACCTTCCGGTCGACTCGGCCAATGCGACGTTGGCTGCCGCCGAGCCGTGGCTGGATCGGATCGTGGCGGTCGGGCTCGACTCGAGCGAGATCGGCTTCCCGCCCGAGCCATTCGCGGGCACTTTCGCTCGGGCTCGATCGCTGGGCTTGCGCGCTGTAGCGCACGCGGGCGAGGAGGGCGACGCGTCGTTGGTCCCGCGGACGATCGACGCGTTGGGGGTGTCGCGGATCGACCATGGCGTGCGGGCGGCGGACGACCCGGCCGTGATGCAGCGGCTGGTCGACTCCGGAATCACGCTGACGGCCTGCCCGATTTCGAACGTTCGGCTGCGGGTCTTCCCCACGATGGACCGGTCGACCATCCGGACGCTGCTGGCGGCCGGCGTGGCGGTCACGATCAACTCGGACGACCCGGCCTATTTCGGCGGCTATATCGGCGACAACTACCGGGCGATCACCGCGGCGCTCGGGTTGACGGCCGACGACCTGCACCGGCTGGCGGCCAACGCCATCGAGGGTTCGTTCGCTGCCCCGGAACGGAAGCAAGAACTCACCAATGAGCTTGCCCGAGCCGTTTGTCGGTAGACCACGCGACCGCGATTCCGCCGGACTCCCTAGCGGGCCGCACCGCTCCGGCGATCCAGCCAGGCCCTCCAGGTTGTCTCGTCCTGGCCGGCGGTCACATCGTCACCGTATTGGACCAGCGGGAGCCGTAGCAGGCGCACATCGGCGTGGATCAGCGCGATGAGTTTGCCCCGATCTCCGGGCACATCCGCCGGTCCGGCGTCTGTGGGCCCGTCGCGCTCAGTATCCAGGAGCGCCGCCACACCAAGTCGATCCACGAAGTGGCGGAGTTGCGCGGGGTCGATCGGCTTCTTGCGAAGGTCCACGAATCGAACCACGATCCGTCGCTCGCGGAAGAATCGCACCGCCGAGCGTGTTGACTGCGAGTCCTCGATGCCGAGAACCTCGATCTTGGGCATCTTCTTGGTGGGCGTCTTGCCGAGCGGAGCCGGCATGAGTGAGGCCTCGTATTGGGTAGGACGTCGGTTCGGCGGCGGCCCGGACGCTCCTGCCGCGGACCAAGCCTACTTCCCCCAATCCGCCCGCACGAAGAAGTACGTGCCGACTTCACCCCTTGCCGCTATGGGGTAACTCTCTCTTCGCGCTGAGTGGCGTAGATAGCCTCAGCCTGGTCGGCCGCTTCGGCCAGGACCTCTTCCGGCCAAGGCGCTGGCGATTGGAACCGCGGTGACCAGCTCGGTCCTTCACCAGTCGCCCATGCCGACGAGCCGGAGTGTTACCGGCGCTGGCCGCGGCTCTGATGACCGTTCTTGCGCGACGCGATCGCGACGCCGGCCACCAGCGCAGGAGACAGCGCCGCGAAGGTGACAAGACGCGGCGCACCGGCCATCCAGAGGCCTGCCCCGGCACCCAGGGAGAAAGCGACCAGAAGCCTGAGCCTCGGATCGGAGAACTCTTGCAGCAGTCTCACTGACTCGGCAGCTCCTCCGGCGCCGGCCGACGCGATGCCGGGCAGGCGCGTCCCCACCTCGTCGGCGACGACCCGAGCACCCGCAACTGCCGCGACCGCACCCTCCTGCGCTCTGGACGCTAGATCGGTGGCGGCGTCGATCACGGTCGTGGAAACGTCGCTGCCCACATGACGGATTTCGGAAGCATTCATCGTTTTGCTCCTCCCGATGAAATCGGGAACTTGCCGAGGCTCAAATGCTTCGGCCTGATGTGTGGCCGATGACACCCGAGCCTCAGCGTGCCAGGGTTTGGATCGAACTCCTAGACCTGGGAGTTGCGCCGGCCACCAAACGTCTGGGCGACGGCGACCACGATGACCGCGCCGATCACGGCCACGACGATGCTCTCGACGTTGATGCCGGTCACGTCAGCAAGACCCAGGACGGTGCTCGCAAGAAACCCACCGACCACTGCCCCGACGATGCCGAGGACGATCATCATGATCAGTCCTTCGCTTGTACCCATGATCAAGTTGGCGATGAAGCCGGCGATGGCTCCCAGAACGATCCACGCGATGATGCCCATAACGGCAATTCCTCCAGTTGGGATGCGGTGCGCGTCGTGCGCTCTTCGTCAGCGGCTCGAGGGACGACGGGCGGCGTCCTGAAGGTCGCCCAGGCTCTGCTGGACGCTGCCCTCGGCCTGCTTGACCTTGCCCTTGGCTTCCTCGTGCCTGTCGCCCGTCAACTTACCAAGCCCTTCCTCGACCTGGCCCTTGGCCTTGTTGGTGGCGCCCTTGGTTCGCAGATCGGCCATGTCAAAACTCCTCTATCCGTGTTTGGCTCACGCGAGCCATGAATCCTCGTCTGAGTCTGGGCTGGGTCGGCCAACGGCCGCGAGGATGAGAACCCTCCCGCGTTGTCGGCCGCCCGAATCCGTTGGGCGCTTCCGTTCAGCGTCCCGCGGCTGTCGCTGGCTGACCGGCCGTGCTGGCGGCCGCTAGAGAGGACTCGTGTGCTACTTCCGCGCTTGCTTGTGGGCGGCCGCTTCGCGCTCCAGGACGGCTAGGCGGGTGTAGTAGTCCGGGAACTCATTCAGGTGGGCGAGCGCGATCTTTCCGGTGATGTTCCAGTCGTCCCCGCTGACATTCGTCTTCGAACTTCGAAGCCCGTGCTCGAGCTCGACGTCTAGCCCCATCCGGAACTGCTCGAGGTCGCACTTCAGCGCCGTGAAGTCGATCCCGAGCTCAGTCGCGACGGCGAGCGCCTCTTCGCGCGTGAACGATTTCTTGACGGTAGTCGAAGCAGTTCCCACAGCTATCTCCTTTGGCCGATCCTTCGTCGCGCCGCCCGGTCAAAGCTGCGCCTCCAGCCGGCCTCGCGCCCCGACCTTCTTAGCCTCGTAATCCAGGGGAGGAGAGACGAACCAGCGGTCTGACCATCGTCAGCGGGTTAGCGTCGTTGAACGGCTTCTTGAGTCTGGGCTGGATCTGGCGCCGACCGCGAGGATGAGAACCCTGCGAGTCGGATTTCCGAGAGCTTCACCTGAAGCGCCCACGCCTTGTTTCTACCATGCACACCTACGTGGCGCGGCAGCTGGGTGGCGAGCCTCAGACGTGCCGCGGCGACTGAACGGCCGGGCGAGGGCAAGCGGTGCAGGCCCCGAGAGCCTTATGATCGCCACAGCCCAAGATGTTCCGCAACCACCCAACAGAATCGGGGAAATCAGCATGGCGCAGACCTATCACTCTGACGACAAGGTCGTGGTCGTGAGTGGCCCGGACGCCGGGCGCAAGGCGACCGTCGTGGACAACTACGAGGGCGTTTATGGCGACGACTTGACCGACGGTGCGCTCGTACGTTTCGACGACAACAAGCCCAGCAAGGACCCTGTCGCCGGACAGAACGGCGTGGCGCGCGAGTTCAAGAGCGACATTCTGCGTCGCGCCTGACAGCTTAGGAATAGTTATATGCCGCTCACCGGGGATTACGAACCAAGCACATCCGCTTGGGCGCGGAATCAGGCCGAGCTGTACGAAGCGACGAACGGCGAGAAGGGCGGCGATCTTCGCGGCAAACCCGTGATCGTGCTGACCTCGGTTGGGGCGAAGACCGGCAAGCTCCGCAAGACCGCTCTGATGCGCGTCGAACACGAGGGTGTCTACGCCGTGGTGGCGTCGCTCGGCGGCGCCCCCAAGAACCCCGTCTGGTACTACAACCTCAAGCAGAACCCACACGTCGAGTTGCAGGACCGCGCGACCAAAGGCGACTACACGGCGCGCGAGGTCACCGGCGACGAGAAGGCGATCTGGTGGGAGCGCGCTGTCGAAGCCTGGCCCGACTACGCGAACTACCAGGCGAAGACTGAGCGCCAGATACCGGTGTTCGTCCTCGAACCAATGGAGTAGGGGACAGTTCCTGCAAGACGGACAGACGAAGTCGCCCAGGTAGCCCAAACCTCACCCCCCGGCGCACAGACCGCCGATTCCGCCTGCCGGCCGTGACAGCCAAGCTGACACGGAGCCGGGGCAAACTCGCTCCATGACGAACGTTCTCGCAGTTGCCGAGGGAGCCGGGACGGCGCGGCCGGCGTCGCCGCATATGCAGGAGACGGCGGAGCACGTGGCGGCCGGCGGGTCGCCGTTCGACTACGTCGCGCCGCCTGACTGGTTCAGCTTCAGCAGCATCGACATGTTCGATCGCTGTCCGCGCCAGTACGCCCTCCGGTATCTGTGCCGGCTACAGGTCGAGCCGACGCGGCCGGCGGCGGACTTCGGGTCGGCCGCGCACGCGACCTTCGAGATGTTCACCCGCGAGCGGCGCGAGAGGCTGGGCCGCGGCCAAGAGCCGCCCGATCGAGCGGATCTGGTGCGCTTCTTCGAGGTGGCGTGGGCCACGAGCCAGCTGGCGGCCGAGCCGGATGCCGAGACCTGGCGAGCCCGCGCCGAGCCGATGTTGGATCGTTTCTGGGCGGTCGAATCGGTCGCGTCGACTCAGACCCTGAGCGAGGAGACGCGCTTCAGGCTGCGCCTCGAGCTCGATATGGAAACGTCCGTTGTCGTCACCGGGTTCATCGACCGGATCGATCGTGTGCGGTCCGGCGCCGTCGAATTGATCGACTACAAGACCGGCAGCCCGTGGTCGCCGGAGGACATCGAATCGAGTCTGCAGCTCTCGATCTATGCCCTCGGCTGCCGCGATGCCCTCGGCCTGGGCCGGCCCGAGCGGGTCACGTTGGACTTCGTCGAGCACGGCCTCCGCTTCAGCGCTGAGCGCAGCGACGCTGCGCTGGATGACGTTCGTGAGGGTCTCGGCCGTCGCGCTCGCGAAATCCGCAACAGCCGATTCGCGCCCACCCCCAGCTCACGCGCCTGCGGCTGGTGTGACTTCGCAGCGTTCTGTTCGGAGCGCGCGTCCCGGGCTTGAGGCCCAGCTCAGCGTCTACGACGGGTCGGACCCGGTCCAGCCGAGCTGCACCGCTTTCGCCAGGCAGCGGCGGCAGCCCGGACCAGCGACCGGCCAGTCGCCGTCGAACGTCTCGATCCAGAACCAGCCCGCGATATCGCTCGGCTTGACCAGGTCGAGGTTGGCCGAGCGGCCGCACAGGTAGACGATCTGGGCCCGACCCGTGGCTCCGAAGCGGGTCGGGATCGCCGGCGTGAGGACCACGTGCCAGCGCTTGCTTTCGTCCATCGGTCCCCGCGTGTACGACGTGAACCGAGCCCGCGCCCAGCGGCCGGGGGCGATGCCGCTGGTGTCGATGGCGGGGACCATCAGCAGCTTCGCGTTGACCTCGAGGGCTCGCAGGGCGGTCCCGATCGGCTCCAGCCTGCCCGTCGCGTCCCCGAAGGCGACAATCCGCAGCCGCGCCACGTCTGCCTCGGACAGCGCACAACCGACCCGACGCAGCTCGGTAGCGGTGTCGCGATCGTTCATCGAAGGACTCCAATCTTCGTGGCTACCCACGCGGTAGCGGAGCGAAGGGCTGGCCGCCGTCCGGAGCGTCGGCGGCCAGCCCTGAAGTGACCGCGCCGGCTATCCCAGGCGGGCCATCTGGTCGAGCATCGTCAAGAAGTCGCGGGCTTCGGCCGTCTGAGGCAGCTTCTCCGAGAGAGCGGTGGCCTCCCGCCGTAGATCGCCGATCCCGTAGCCGGGGATCCAGGGGCTGTCCCGCAGGACCTCGGCCGTGGCGGCAACGAGCGAGTCGAGCTTGAAGTGGGAGTCGGCCGCCTGGAAGCTCGAAGTCAGGTCACCGAGGTACAGGTCCTTGGCGATCTCGCTGGCTCGGGCCGACTGGGGATCTGTCCAGCGCAGGTTCACCGTTGCGAGCAGGTCACCCGACCGAAGCCCGCTGCGCAGGACGACTGCATACAGGGCCGTGACCGAATGACCGGCCCCGATCGCGCCGCCCTCAGAGGTCGGGCTGCGGAAGGAGCTGTCGGGCAGGCCCCGATCCTCGTAGCCGACGAGCCGATAGCCGGCCACGGCGGCGGCGTTGAAGTGGACCTGCGCCTTGGCGTCGATGGCGACGGTGTCGAGGGTGGTCGTCAGCTCGTCGACGAAGATGCGGCGAGCTTCGTCGAGGGTATCGACGTAGGCGTAGAAGCCATCGCCCTTGTCTGCGAGTTGCTCCAGGAGGGCGTCGTTGTAATCGCCCATCCCGACCCCGACCGCGACGAGCTGGATGCCCGAGGTGGCACCGGCGCCAACCTCATCGAGGATCGTGGCCGCATCGATGTTGCCCGTGTTCGCGACGCCGTCGGTGGCGACCACGACGCGGTTGATGCCGCCCTCGAGGAACTGCGAGCGAGCCATCTGGTAGCCGAGCCGGAGCCCGGCCTCGGCGTTGGTGTTGGCCTCCGGCTGCAGGCTGTCGATGGCCGACAGGATCGCCTCGCGATTAGAGCCCGTCGTGGGTTCGAGGACAACCCGGGCGTCGGTGGTGAAGACGACGATCCCGATGCGGTCGTCGCTCCGTAGCTGATCGACGAGCAGTCGAAGCGAGGACTTGACCATGTCGAGCTTGCCGCTGTCTCCCATGGAACCGGACACGTCGATGACCAGGGTCAGGGCCGCCGACGGACGTCGACTCGCGCTCGTCTCGTGAGCCTTGACGCCGATCCGGAGAAGCGTCTCGCTCTGCGAAAGGAATGGCGTGGGTCCACCGTCGACGTGGATGGCGAAGGCGCCGGTCTCCGGTGGCGCATAGGCCTGGTCGAAGTAGTTGACCCATTCCTCCACACGCACGCTGGCCTTGTCGGGACGGTTGCCGTCGGAGATGAACTTGCGGGCGACGGTGTACGAGGCGGTGTCGACGTCCAGGCCGAAGGTGGAGTCGGCATCGACGGCGGTGTCGATATACGGGTTGATGCCGAGGCTGGGGAACTGAACGGCGGCGTACGTCGCCGCGGCTGCCGGAGTCGACCAGGGGTAGGGAGTGCCGGCTACCGCGAAGGTCACCGCGGCCGTCGGACGGTGGTTGTAGTTGTTTGAGGCCGCCGCATATGGGCCCGAGGTGGCGGACGAACTGCTGCAACCGGCAACGATGAGACCCAAAAGGGCGCACGAAACCAGGGCACGACGCATTTGGAAGATCCCTCTCTCCGGCAAGGCCCGGCCTTCGCGGCACGTTCACGACCTCGCTTTGCATCCGGGTTTGCGATGTCGGAACCAACGTCCGCTGCTATTTGTACGGCTCGCGAGCCTCGACGGATCATCGTTCCGGTTTCGCCATCTGGACCCGATCTCGCGGGAACCACGAGCCGGCACGGCCGGCGGCGGAATGATCGGATCGTCGAAAGGCGCGCGATCCGCTAGACTCGGATCATCGCTTCCGGTGTCGCAGGGAGGCTTCAGTAATCGTGCCACGGGCCGCCGTAGCTGTCGTTCTGCCGCATCCCGAATCGGTGACCGTGTGCCGGTATCTCGCGGACGCCGGCTTCGAAGCCATCCCGGTCGAGTCCGCAGACGAGCTGGCGCGCCTCCTCGGGAGTCGCGACGACGTCCACCTCGCCATCATCGATGGCGAAACAGACCTCGATCGCGCGCTCGAGATGTACCCCTTGCTGCACGACGGGGGGCGCGACATCGCCACGCTCATGCTGGTGCTGCCGCGAACCCTCGGTCGAATGGGTGCCGGCAGCGCCGGCACCGCCCGCGACGAGTATTTCACGCGGCCCTATGCCCTGGAGTCGCTCCGCTGGCGCGTCGAGGCGATGCTGATCCGGGTAGAGAACTGGCCTGCCGACGGTTTGGCTCGGACAGCTCTGGCGAGCAGCGCCGAGTCGCCGATCATCGAAGAGCAGACCTTGATCGGTGGCCAGGGGCAGGCCGAGGCGAGCCGCACGGGGGGCAAGATCGTGATCGTCTTCAACCCCAAGGGCGGCGTCGGCAAGACGACGATCTCGATCAGCGTCGGGGCCATGCTCCAGATGCGCAAGGGCCAGCGCGTCCTGCTGGTCGACTGCGACACGATCACCGGCCACATTGCCCAATCGCTCGGCCTGGAGCGGCCCAGGACGCTCGCCGACGCCTGGCGCGAAAGCGCGATTCTGGGTGCCGCTGGGTCGGGGACCGTGTTCGCGGCGAAGTCGGTGGCCGAGATTGCCACGGTCCACGGCAGCGGCGTCGGAGTGCTCGTCATGGCCGAGTCGCCACTCCACACCGAGATACTCGATCCAAAGCGGGTGGCAGACGCCATCGGCGAAGCCCGTGCGTCATACGACTACGTCATCCTCGACATGCACCCGGACTACGGCCCACTCAACCAGGCTCTCTTCAATCAGGCGGACAGGATCCTAATCCCGGTGACTCCTGACGTCCCGTGCATTCGGGCCGCGGTCCAGTTCCGCGAGATCGCGGAAGAGTTGAATCTTCGCGATCGGTTGTCCCTCGTGATCAATCGCGCCAACAGCGGAGTGTCGGCGTCGGACGTGGAACGGGTTGTCTCGCTGCCGGCGCTGGCCCGAATCCGATCGGCCGGCATGCTCTTCGTCCGCGCCGCCGACGAGGGCAAGTCGGCAGTGGAGCGATTCCCAACCGCCAAGGTGGTCGACGACATCGACAGGCTCGCGGACCGCCTCATCGAAGTCACCCACCCCAACGCCGGCACGAGGCAGGGCCTCCTGTCGCGCGGACGCATCGGCGGCTCGTTCAAGGGGCTCTTCGACCGCATCATGGCCCAGGTGTCCTGACCGGACGACCTGATTTGCGGGCGCGCCAGGCGGTCCCAGCGATGAGGCCGGCCCCTTCGCGCAGGGTCGGGCCTACCATCCGTCCAGAAGGTTGAGGTCGCAACGATGTCCAGCGCGCCGGGGCTGAGCCCCATCAATGTCGTGAGCTACCAGTCCGGTGAATGCAACATCGGGCCCGAAGAGATCGCGCGGCGGCGGCGGTCCGGTCACATTGGGTTGGTAGTGTCAGTCGCCGTGTTCGCTCTCCTGCTGGCCATTGCTGCGCCTCACTGGACGCGGCTGGCCCTCGTCCTGACGGCCGGTGGATCGGCCTCGGGCTACCTTCAGGCCCGGTTCCACTTCTGCGCCGGTTTCGGCGCGTCGGGCGTCTACAACTTCGGGCCCCTGGGGACCGTTCAGAAGGTGGTCGATCCGGCTGCGCGGGCGCGAGATCGGCTGAAGTCTCTCAAGATCGGCGCGGCCAGCCTGGCGATCGGTCTCGCGATTGGTATCGGGGCTGCGTTGCTGCCAATCCGCTGACCCGGGAGCAGGGGATCAGACCTCGTCGGTCTCGTCCTCTTCCTCGTAGTCATCGTCGTATTCGTCTTCCTCGATCTCGCGCTCCGGGCGTGGGAACCTCCAGAAGACCAAGCCCGCCACGACGAGGCCAGCGAGGATCAGCACTTCGACCACGAAGCCGGACGTGACGCCGCCCTGTGAGGGGGTTCGCAACTCACTCACGATCAGCAGGACCGGCATGACGGCCGCGCATGCGGCGGTCACGGCGACCTCGGCCGACTTGTTCTTGTAGAGCCGCCAGGCGCACCACATGATCGCCATCAGAATTCCCTGCGCAGGAATCAGCGCGGTGAATGCCAGGCCCACGATTGCGGCGTCCCTGATCGAGTCGCCGGCCAGAAGGGACTTCCTGGGCAACGGCATCATCAGCGCCCAGACGACGCCAAGAGCCCCAAAGAACAGGACGCCGAGAGGGTCTGTCCAGACCAGGGCGGCACCCAGCACGAGAGGCCAGGTCGCCATCACGATCGCGACCGGGCGAGGCGGCATTCCCGCGAAGGTGGGCACGAGGAGTCGGACGCCAAGGAGTGCGGAGCCTACGAACGGGAACAGGACGACAGGCACGTAGATGGGGAAGTAGAGGGCGCTGTCGATGACGATGCCGTAACGGTCGTTTGCGCCTCCCACTTCAGTGGTCGCGAGTATCCCCAGCGTCGCGATCGCGCCAAAGACGAGCAGCAGGGGCATCAGCGTCGTCAGCGCCGACAGCCACCATTTGAGTTCGGTCAGCCAGGAAGCCTCTTCTTTCATGACCGCAGACGGTACCACCCCTCGGGCATGGTCCGCTCGGGCCTGGCTCTTGCGATTGGAGCTTGTCTCGGAGAGGCGGCGCGGGGCCGAGTGGTCGGGGCAGATGCCCTAGCTTGCAGCGCGCTGCTGATCGATTGGGACTACGTCCGCGGGCCCGGGATGGACGTGGATCTCGATGCGGCTTCGGCCGCAGTTCCGTGGCGCCGGCGCTGGCGCGTCCGGTCAAGCGACCTCTACGGCAGTCGGTTCGACCTGGGCGTTCGCGATCTCGATCTCGATCGCCACGCGGTCGTGGTGGGACCCAGCGGATGTGCGATAGAGCTGGAGGAGGCTCGCCTCCGCGGCACGGAGCCGTGCGTTGGCCTCCCATGCGGGCAGGTCCGGCTCGGCGGCCTCACGCGCCTCCATGGCCTCGACCAGTGCGCGCAGAACCCCCTCGATGCTGGATGGCTCAGGCACCTGATCCTCCTTCCACTGGGCAGCGGTTCATGCGAGCGGTTTGCGGGACTCGGTCACCATACTCCGTGCCGGAGTGGGCTTCCATAGGGAAAGTGATTCGAATGTCGATCAAAACTGAGCCATCGAGGGGTGCACGGCGGGGCTCTGCCTGCCTAGCCGCCCGGTCCTCGCGAGATTCCAACCGGGCGGCGCCGGGTCCGGTTGACAGCTAGGCCGGAGGCTCGATTTCGGGATCGCCGGCGCTGACCATTTCGGCGGTCCGCTCCAGGAACCAGCGGGCCGTCCCCCGGGCGGCGATGCCCAGGAAGGCTCTGTCGAGGGCCGCTCCAAACTCGCCGCCGGGAGGGGCGTAGTAGCCCTCGAGGCGGAGCTCAGTCGACGTGAGACAGAGATGCCCGGCGAACACCGGGAAGAGCGGCGCCAGTGACGACGACTGCCAGCCGATCTCGATCAAGCAGCCGTCGGTCGTTGGGCGCACCTCTCCGAGGTCGACGAAGGCGGCCTTCCGAAAGACGATGCTCGGGGCATGGTTTCTAATCGGCAGGCTGAGGTCGGTAAGGAAGCGGCGGACGCCCAGGCGCCCGGACTGGATCGGCGTGCCAAGCCAGGCGATCGAATCGCCGCCCAGCACCGGCAGGGCGCGTGCCAGATCGATGGCCACGGGCTGGACCAGCCGCAAGGGAGTGACGTGAGGGGGGACGTTCGCCATGCCACAAGCGTAGGGCCTCTGACTCCAATCCGGCATCGGACTTGGTCCGCCTGTTGGGTGACCAACGGCCCGACCGTGCCTACCCCGACGGGTCGGATCTACGGCGCCTCTTACGGGAAGACCCCGCTATCGGGTAGGTCGGTCCTCTCGCGCGCGAGGCGCCATCGGACGGACGGGGCAGCTGACCTCGTCGCGCAGACCGACCAGCCACGCCAGGCGGTCGCGGTGTCGGGCGGCCACTCGGTAGACCATGTCGGCGGCGGCGCCGGTCGGAGGCAGGGCGGCCCAGGGGCGGAGGAGCCAGCCACCGGGCAGCGCATCGAGAATGGCGAGGGCCGCGTGCCCGCCCGAGACGACCCGGCCGGTTGTCTCGTCGACGACGTGGACGGCGTCGGCGAGGCGCCCTTCGGCGGCGAGTTGTTCGAGTTGCGGCCGCCCGCAGACCGCGGCCAGCTGGAGTGGCATGAACTCGAGCCGGCCTTCGTGGTCCCAGCGGCTGAGGCGCCGGACACTCTCGCGGCAGACGCCGCACTCCTCGTCGTAGATCACGGTCAGCGGGCCCCTGGCGGGAGCGAGGTCGGCGTCGAGGGGCATCGGGCGCGGCAGCAGTTCGGTCGCCATGGCCGGGAATGTTAGCCGTACTACGCCAATGGCGTGCGACGGTGTGTGACGGAGCCTGGTCGCGGGCGAAACGCGGTCGGAGACGGTCGGCAGTTAAGGCGCGGGTATCGGCACAGAGCCGCGGCGCGGGCTCGTCGTGAGCGTCCTACCATTGAGGGCAGCCAATTCGGCTCCATTCCGCGTCGTTCGAATGGCGATCGCCGTGCCACCCGCGGGCCCGCTGTATCCTCGCGGCATGGCCGTCACCAGTCCTAATCACCGCTCCGGCAGTGGTGTCGTGCGCAACGCCGCGACGCGAGCCGAACCCCGGACGATCGGCACGGCCGGCGCGCGCGATCCGCTGTCACGTGAGGTGAAGCTGCTCGGCGCGCTGCTCGGCCAGGTGATCGCCGAACAGGGCGGCCCGGCGCTGTTGGATCTCGTCGAGCGGTGCCGGTTGCGCTCGATCGCCTTCCGCGAGACCGGCGACGAGGCGGCCGAGAGTGCGCTTGCCAACGAGCTCGACTCGCTGGACGTCGCCGGGGCCGAGGCGCTGGCGAACGCGTTCAGTCTGTACTTCCAGCTCGTCAATCTGGCGGAGGAGCGCGACACGGTCCGCCGCCTCAAGAGGGACCAGCGGGCCACCGGCAATCCCGCCGAGGGCACGCCCGAGGCGGCCGTCGCGTGGCTTCTGGAGCGTGGCTGGACGGCCGATCGCGTGGCTGCCCTCCTGGCTCGACTGCGAATCTCGCCCGTCCTCACTGCGCACCCGACGGAAGCGCGGCGTCGCACCATGCTGACGGCGCTGCGACGTTGTTACCGGCTCCTCGAGCAGCTCGACGATCCCCGCATCGGGCCGATCGACGATGCCGAGATCCGACGGCGACTGCGCGAGGAGATCAGCATCCTGTGGCGTTCCTCGGCGGTCCGCCGTCTGGCGCCGAGCCCGATGGAGGAGGTCCGGACGGCGCTGACGTTCTTCGACGAGACGCTGTTCCGGGTCGTGCCCCGGGTCTACCGCGACTTCGATCGAGCCCTGGACGGGCTCGCCGGCGACGGGGGTCGAACGGGCACACGGCCGGCGCGCATCGCCGCGTTCCTGCGCTGGGGCTCGTGGATCGGCGGCGACCGCGACGGCAATCCCACAGTCACGGCCGAGCTGACGCGGCAGGTGCCTCGCCTCCACGCCGACCACCTCCTCCACGGCTACGAGGCCGTGGCGACGCGGCTGCTGGCCACGATCGCAGCCACCGTGCCCCGCGAAGAGGTCCAGCCAGCCCTCGAGACGCGCCTGGCCCGCGACGCGGAAGAGTTGCCTGAGACCATGCGCGACCTGACCCGTCGCTACCCCGACGAGCCGTATCGGCGGCGGTTCGGGGCGATCGCCGAGCGGTTGCGCCGGACGCGGTCGTACCTCACCGAGAAGGGCGGCCCCATCACCGGCCGATACGAGGCTCCCGACCAGCTGGTGGCCGAGCTCGACGAGGTGCAGCGCAGCCTGGTGGCCGACCGGCTTCCGAGGGTGGCCTACGGCGAGGTCCAGGACTTCCGCTGGCAGGTCGAGACCTTCGGGTTTCACCTGGCGTCGCTCGAGCTTCGCCAGCACGCCGAGGTGCACGAGGCGGCGCTGGCGGCACTGCGCGGCCGGGTGGCGGCCCCGGATCTCGCGATCGAGCTGGTGCCGGGGGTCACGGCCGAGGAGGTGCTGGCTACCTTCCGGGCGGCTGCGGCCATCCAGCGCCGCTTCGGCGAAGACGCGTGTCACCGCTTCGTCGTCAGCTTCACCCGCTCGGCCGACGACGTCACCCGGGTCCTCGATCTGGCCGAGGTCGCCGCCGACCCGACGATCCCGGCAGCCGCAACGGGCGGGCTTGCCCCGGGCGCGCCGGCCCTCGACGTGGTGCCCCTCTTCGAGTCGAGCGATGCCCTGACCGACGCCGCGGGGATCCTCGAGACGCTACTGACCAATCCGCGATACCGGCGTCATCTCGCCGCGCGAGGAGACTGCCAGGAGGTAATGCTCGGCTACTCCGACTCGAACAAGGAGTCTGGCTTCCTCGCGGCGGTGTGGATGCTCTATCGAGCCCAGGCCCGGCTGGCTGAGGTCGCCCGACGCCACGGTGTGGAGCTGACTCTCTTCCACGGCCGCGGCGGGGCAATCGGTCGCGGCGGAGGTCCAACCAACCGCGCCATCCTGGCTCAGGCACCGCGGTCGATCGACGGCCGATTCAAGATGACCGAGCAGGGTGAGACCGTGGCGGCCAACTACGCGAACCTCGCCATCGCCGAGCACCACCTCGGACTCGTCGGCAGCGCCGTCGTCGTCGCCTCCACGCAGGAACACGACGAATGCGTCGACGAGGTCGACGGGCGGGGCGAGTCGGCGATGGACGAGCTGGCGGGCATGGCCGGCCGGGCCTATCGCTCGCTGGTCTACGAGGAGCCCGGCTTCGAGCGATTCTTCCGGGCGGTGACGCCGCTGGCCGAGCTGTCGACCATGGCGCTCGGGTCGAGGCCGGCCCGGCGAGGCGCGGCCGCCGACGGCTCGGCCGCTGACGGGACAGGTCAGGTGAGGTCCGGAATCGAGTCGCTGCGGGCGATCCCGTGGGTCTTCTCGTGGTCGCAGTCGCGCATCGGGCTGCCGGCGTGGTTCGGCCTCGGCTCTGCGCTCGAGGAGTACGAGAAGGCGCACGGCCCGGGCTCGCTCGATCGGATCGCCGCGCTGTATCGAGACTGGCCGTTCCTCGCCAGCGCCTTCGACAACGCCGAGCTGATCCTGGGCCGCTCCGAACCGAAGATCGCCCGCCTGTACGCGGCGCTCGCCGGCGACGGCGACGGCGTTCGACTCTGGAGCCGCATCATCGAGGAGTACGAGCGATCGATTCGGCAGCTGGCGAGGGTCACCGGTCGAACCGAGTTGCTCGCGGCCGAGCCGCTCGTCAGCCGTTCGATCAGACTCCGACGGCCATACATAGATCCGCTATCGCATATCCAGGTACGCTTCCTGGCCAGGCTGCGCTCTCTGCCGGCAAACGACCCCGACCGCGAGCGCTTCCGCCGCCTCGTCCAGCTCACCGTCAACGGCGTGGCGGCCGGCCTCCAGAACACGGGCTAGCCGGCGAGGAGTAACGCGATGCCAACGCCACGACGGAATCCCGCGCGACCTCCGGCTGCCCCGACGGCCGCGGAGGCTCCCGTCGCCCTCGACTCGCACGCGGCCCCGCCTCTTCCGTCCGAGGACCCGGCTCTCTTCGGGCTGACCCTCGAGGGGCTTGCGAAGCGCTGGGCGCGATCGATGGAACTGCCGCCGATCGGCGCCGAGGCAATGCGCGGGGCCGATCGCAAGGCCCAGGCGATGGGCGTCATGAGCATTCGATTGATGGAGAACGCCGGCTGCGCGGTAGCGGCGGCAGTGAAGGCACTGGCCGTCAAGACGGGACGCTGGGAGAAGGGTCCGATCCTCATCCTGTGCGGTCCGGGCAACAACGGCGGTGACGGCTTCGTGGCCGCTCGACACCTGTCCCGCCAGGGCGCCCGGGTCGTGGCCGTATTGGTCGGCACCGAGGGTCGGCCGGTCGGCAAGGACGCCGCCCGCAACTGGGACCGTCTCGAAGCCGAGGACCACGTCGAGCGGATCCATACCCCCGTCGCTCGCGACGTGGCAATCCTCGCCCAGGGCGTCGAGCGGGTGGCGGTCGTCGTCGACGCCCTCCTCGGCACGGGGGTCCAGGGGCCGCTGCGCGACCCGATTCGGAGCGCCGTGGAGCTGATCGGGCGGGCCCGCAGCGCGGGCATTCCCATCCTGGCAGTGGACACGCCCACCGCCGTGGACCTCACCAGCGGCGACCTCTCCGATCCGGTGGTCAGCGCGCACGTCACGGTCACGTTCCACCGACCGAAGACAGGGCTTCTGGCCAGGCGCGGGTCGGCCGTGGCCGGGCGCGTCCTGGTCGCGCCGATCGGCATTCCTCAGGAGGTCGATCGCGGCTGAGTCGCGGCTTAGTCGGGGCTGAGAATGCTATGCACGCCACCCAGTCGGACGTACAATCCGGCCGCATAGCCCACGGGCTGGCCGCGGGCGCGTCTAGGTAGCACGACGGCCGGGCCTCTCACGCACAGCCGCGAGGACACGGAGGGAGCGGCTACTGAGAGGAGTTCTGGGAGCTCGTGTACACGGACAAGATTCTGGTCTGCTCCGACTGCGCGCAGGAGTTCGTATTCACCGCCAGCGAGCAGGACTTCTACGCCCAGCGCGGCTTCACCGAGCCAAAGCGATGCGCACCCTGCCGCAGCGCTCGCAAGTCCGCCCGCCCCGAAGGTGGCGCGAGCCATGGCGGGTTCGGCGGCGGGTACGATCGGGGTCCAAGGGAGATGTTCGCCGCCACCTGCAGCCGATGCGGTAAGTCCACGGAGGTTCCGTTCCAGCCGACAAACGGCAAGCCCGTCTACTGCGGCGACTGTTTCCGTTCGGTCCGCGGCAACTGACGCCCAGATACTTCGCGAAGACGACCCGGGTTCATCGCCCGGGTCGTTTTGTTCCTGGCCGTCGATCGACGAGGTGAGGATGACGATGATCAAGGGAACATTGGTGTCGGAGAGCATGAGGGTCGGGACCCAGGTATCGGGCATCTCGGGGTTGACCCTCGTGATGGTCAGGCGGGTCGAGGTCGCGAGCGCCTCCACCGATCAGCCGCGGCGCTGGACCTTGATCGAATTCGAGAGCCCAGACGAGAACGCCGGGGCGCTCGCCGACGCGTTTGCCGCGGTGCTCGACCAGCCGGCTTGGTTCGTCGACTTTCAGACCGACACCGAGCAGTTCGTGGTGTTCTCCGGGCGGGTCTTTCGATACGCGCGCGGCGACGCCTCGGGTCGCGCCGCGGCTCGAGCGTACGCGCGTGACCTGGCCGTTCCGGAGGCCCAGCTCGACTGGCCGGAATAGCGATCGACCGAGGTCGTTGCGCGGCGTGCCGGAACCTACCCGGTCGGTTGCCGGTTCCTCAACCGCCGCATACGCTTGGCTGGTCCAACCCGATCGACAGTTAGCGTGAGGCCGCCACTCCAATGGCCGCAGGCTCCAGCACCGACTTCGACCTGATCGTCCTGGGCGCCGGCACCGGCGGATACACGGCCGCGTTCCGTGCCGCCCAACTCGGCATGCGCGTCGCGCTCGTCGACCAGGGCAAGATCGGGGGCACATGTCTCCACGTCGGCTGCATCCCGACGAAGGCCCTCCTCGAATCGGCCGAGTTCTTCGCCCGGCTCAAGAAGGCCAAGGATTTCGGGATCGTGCTTGAGGGTCAGCCCGGCTTCGACTTCGAAGCCATCGCAAAGCGTCGCGACCAGGTCGTGAAGCGGATGTGGACGGGCTTGAAGAGCCTGGTCGACAAGAACAAGGTGATCTGGATCGGCGGTCGCGGTCGCTTCGAGGGTCCGACCACGATCCGCATCGCACTCAACGGCGCAGACGGCGCGCCTGCAGGCGGGCCCGGTGCGGGCGGGGAGCGGGTCGTCACGGCCCGCGACGTGATCATCGCCACCGGCAGCCGCGTCAAGAGCCTGCCGGGCCTTGTGCCCGACGGCCGGCGGATCATCACCTCCGATGATGTGACGACGAAGGCCGACCTGCCCAAATCGATCGCGATCGTCGGCGCGGGCGCGGTCGGGAGCGAGTTCGCGTCCTTCTATCACGACCTTGGCGTCGCGGTCACGCTGCTCGAATACCTGCCCGCGATCGTGCCGCTGGAAGACCGAGACGTGAGCCAGGCCCTCGAGCGGAGCTTCTCGCGCCGCGGCATCAAGGTCATGACCAGGGCCCGCTTCGATGTCGCCGCAATCAAAGTCGCCGACGACGGCGTGACGCTAACGGTTGGGCCCGAAGGCAGCCCGGGAGCGGAGCTCAAGGTCGAGCAACTGCTCGTCGCGACCGGCCGGGCGCCGAACACCGAGGACCTGGGTCTCGAGACGACGAAGGTCGAACTCGAGCGGGGGTTCGTCAAGGTCGACGGCTGGATGCACACGGCCCAGGAGCACGTGTACGCGATCGGCGACGCGATCGGTGGGCTGATGCTTGCCCATGTCGCTGCTCATGAAGGGATCGTGGCCGTGCACGAGATCGCCGGTGAAGGGCCCGAGCCGATCGACTACGACCACCAGCCGCGCGCCACGTACACCCACCCGCAGGTAGCCTCGATCGGCCTGACCGAGCAGCAATGCGAGGAGCGGGGCATCTCGATCAAGAAGGGCGTCTTCAACTTCGCCGCCGACGCCAAGGCCGTGATTGTGGGCGAGACCGAGGGTTTCGCCAAGGTCATCGCCGAGGCCGCCACCGACGAGGTCCTGGGCGTGCATCTGATCGGGCCGGCGGTGACGGACCTGATCGCCGAGGCGGCTCTGGGCATGACTCTCGAGGCAACGGCCTGGGAGATCGGCGCAGCCACGCATCCGCACCCCACTCTGGCGGAGGTCGTCGGCGAGGCGGCAATGGCGGTTTCGGGCCGCCAGATCAACTCCTAGCTAAGCCTCGGGCCGGCCGTGCCGCGGCGAACAGAATCGTCGATTGGCGTCGCCTCACCGGGCATGGCTTGTCCGACATGTACTTCGTGACGCACATATCTGGCTCACGGATACCGGGCCGGAACCGCGGGCGTGGCGAGACATGGGCCAGGCACTTCGCGCCGTTCTAGGCCTCGCGACGCCACAGCCGCAGCCCGTCGCGCAGGTCCTCGCAGAGCACGTCGTGCGGGCCCCTCAGGACGTGCCAGGCGATCGTCACATCGCCCATGCAGCCGGTGAACAGGATGGCGAACGGCACCATCAGATAGGCGCCGAAAGGCAGCATGCAGGCCGGGACGCCGAGCGGTGCGAGGAGCACGAGTGGCGCCAGGCAGATGATCAGGTACTGGGTCCGGCCGAAGCGGTGTCCGGGCGCGGTGGTGTAGAACCCGGCGAGAGTGACGCCGATCTTCAGGACCCCGAAACTGGGAGTTGCGCCGAAGGCAAGGATGGCGAGCCCGTGCACCCCCTCATGAACCCAGGCCAGCCCGAATGTCAGAGCCAGAACCACGATGATCTGGGTGCTGTCGATCGTCCATTGCATTGGAATCTCGCCGCGCACCGCGATCATCCCGTATACGGCGAGGGCGACGACGAATATTGGAATCGACAGGATGTACCAGGCTGCCAGGGTCCTCCGATTCGGATGCCACTCGGAGATCGGACCGTCGCCGGTCGGGGGTGCCTGTAGTTGCTCCGCCATTTCCCACCTCATGGTCTCGTTGCCCGCCCCCGGTGCGCGGGTCGTCGGCGCCAGGTTAGCCGGTTTGTCTGGGCGCCCGCAGCCCGCAGAGCGCGCCAGTTGCGGGTGTAAATAGCCCAACGCCGCCGAGATCGGCGACACTACCCTTACCGTATCGGGCCGACCGGCATGCCGTTACCTCAAGGCACCCGGGTGGTGAGCCTGCAGGAGGAGCGTTTCGTGGCCAAGGTGACGATGCCGCAACTCGGTGAGAGCGCGGCCGAGGGAACGATCGGCAAGTGGCTCAAGCAGCCCGGCGACGCCGTGGCCAAGGATGAGCCACTCCTCGAGATCATCACCGACAAGGTCAACGCCGAAGTGCCGTCGCCGTTCGAGGGCGTTCTACGCGAGATCCTGGTCGCGGAGGGGCAGGCGGTCCCGTACAACACGGAGATCGCGGTTATCGAGGAGGTGGCAGGGGCCACGGGGCGGGGAGCGGGCACGGCTGCCGCGAAGGCGGCAGCTCCCGAGACTCCGGCCGTTGCTGCTCCATCCAGCCCCGCTGCCGCGCCCGCGGCGGCCACTCCCGCTGCCGCGCCCGCGGCGGCCACTCCCGCTGCCGCGCC
>PMYK01000018.1 GCA_003171255.1 Chloroflexota bacterium | reverse complement strand
GTCGAGGGCATCGAGACCAACAGCGAGCTCACCGTCTTGCGCGCCCTTACCATCGAGCTGGGCCAGGGCTACCTGCTGGGTCGACCCCTCCCGGTCTAGGGCGTCTGAACGCATCTGAGCAGCCGTCAATCAAGCTGCGCATACGGCCCGCCCTTTACGTCGTCACGATCGCAGGATCGTGTCTTGGCCCATCGCGCATGGTCACATCTCTTCTTGCCCAGATCTGGCGATCGAATGGCGCCGGGGCAGAGTCCAGGCGGGCGATCTAGGCCTCGGGTTCCGCCAGTGCCTGCCTGACGGCGGCAACGAGCTCGTCGGCGCCGAACGGCTTGGCAAGGAAGGTGAAGCGGTCGTCGTGGCGGTCGTCGGGAGGTGCAACATCGTAGCCGGACATGAGCACCACTCGCAGCGACCGACGGCTGACAAGTAACCGCTCCGCCAGGTCCCGCCCGTTCTCCCCGGGCATGACCAGGTCTGTTAGCAACAGGTCGACTGTCTCAGCCAGGCCCTCGGATAGGGCCGCCGCCTGGGCCGGCGACGCGGCCACCAGGACGCGGTAGCCGGCACGCTCAAGCGTGGCGACGACGAAGGCGCGAACGGCGGCGTCGTCCTCGACTGCGAGGATGCATAATCCCTCGCCTATCTCCGGCACTACAGCCTGCGGCGCCGCAGTGGGCTCGGGCGTGGCGTCGACCTTCGGCAACAGCACTGACATCCTCGTTCCGCTGCCGACAGAGGACTCGGCCCAGATTTGCCCGCCCGACTGGCGGACGATGCCGTGGACGGTCGCGAGGCCGAGCCCGGTCCCCTTACCGGCCTCCTTCGTCGTGAAGAACGGCTCAAAGGCTCGCGCCAGGATGGCTTTGTCCATTCCGACTCCGGTGTCGGAGACCGTGAGCAGCACTGCCGGTCCGGTTATCTCACGATCGAACACGACCGCGTCCTCCACGCGACGAACCCCTATCTCCAAGACGCCCCCGCCGAGCATGGCATCGCGTGAGTTCACAGCCAGGTTGACGAGCACCTGTTCGAGCTGGCCCGGGTCGGCTAGCACGACCGCGGGCGAGCTGTCCAGGTCGGTGACGAGGCGAATCTGCTCGCCGATGAGCGCACGGAGCATCTGGCTGACCGATGCCACTACAGCGTTGAGGTCGACAGGTCGCGGCACAAGGACCTGGCGTCGCGCGAAGGCAAGGACCTGCTTCGTCAGCTCCGCCGCGCGAGCGCCTGCTCGCCTGATCTCGCGCGCGCTCTCGACCCGCTCGTCACCCTCTAGTTCGCGGATAAGGATGTCGGCATAGCCGTTCACCGCGGTGAGCACGTTATTGAAGTCGTGGGCGACGCCACCGGCGAGATGGCCCATGGCTTCGAGGCGAGTGGCTTCGACCAGCTGAGCCTCCAGACGGCGGCGATCGGTGACGTCGATCACCATGACCAGTCGGGCCGGCCGGCCCTCAAAGTCGATGTCGTTGGCAGAGACTTCCACGTAAACCAGCGAGCCATCCTTCCGAAGATGGCGCCGCTGACCGTGGGGCCGGTAGCCGCCCTCGTCGGGCATGGCGGTCGCAACGTCCTCGAGCAGAGCCGGCACATCCTCGGGCGGCCGAATGTCCTTGACGGTCATGGCCAGGAACTCGTCGCGGCTGTATCCGTAGTAGCGGACGGCGGCATTGTTCACCGCGAGGAATCTCAGCGTCTCGATATCGAAGACCCACATTGCCTGGGGGTTCACTTCGAAGAGGTCGCGGTAGCGCCGCTCGGACTCGATCAGCGCGGAATGAGCCTCGGCCTTGGCTCTCTTGGTCTCGATCGAGTCCAGGGCGCCGGAGACGTCTTCGGCAACCTTCTCGTACAGGTTAGCTTCAGCTGAGTCGAAACGACCGGCCTTGGCCGAGTACAACACGAGGGCACCGATGGTGCGGCCGGCCATTCGAATCGGGAAAGCCGCCGCAGTCCGGTACCCAAGTTGCTCGAAGAAGGCTCGCCAAGGGGCCATTCGCTCGTCGCGGCGGACGTCCTGGACAACGACGCTCCGGTTCTCACGGATGGCGCTTCCCACTACCCCGTGACCGGAAGGCTCGTCCCTCGCCGACACAACCATGTCGGCGAGGAGGCCCTCATCACGCCCGGCTTGGCATGTCACGCGAATACCACCGCCCGCCGGATCCAGGAGCCCGACCCAGGCCAGCTCAAAGCGGCCGACCGCCGCCGCTATGCGGCACGCCTCGCTCAGGATCACGCTGGCGTTGCGAGCTCGGGTGATGACTTCGTCGATGGCTCTCAGAATCAAGTAGCTACGGTTGATCCTCGCCTTACCACGGGAAGAGCGCCCATCCTCGCTCGCGTCCCAGGCGACAACAACGGTCCCCTCGATCGATCCGTCCCGGCCGATCACGGGCTTGATCACGAACTCTGTCTCGCGCTGCTTGCCTCCAACTTGGAGGCTAGTCTTCTGGTTCGCGGGCTGACCAGTCTCCAGGACCCGCCGCCTGGTCTCCTCCAAGGCCTGGACCGCCTCGGGCGGAACGCCTATCTCGTACCAGGTTCGGCCAATGAGCTGGTCTGGCGTCATCCCCATATACGCGGCGAGGGCCGGGGTCGCGTACAGGAAGCGACCCTCGTGATCGTAGTAGCCGACGCTCGCTCTTCGGGACACTCTGCCAGCGTCTATCCGCGCGCGTCTAGCCTCCGTGGATGAAGCCGACGAAGTCGCACGCGCCGGAGCATTTGCCGAGGCAGGATTGGGCGGTTTGAGCCCAGCTTCCCGCGCGACGTGTGAGGTCCTCTCGTCGCGGCGCATCCCCATGTACCCCTTATCCCAAAGGTTCACCGGCCTTGGTGGGCGCCCTCCACGTTAGTCCCCTACAGGTGACGTGGCAATGGCTCTCTGGGTCAACCAAAGACTGCACCATCTGCTCATCGTGCGCGGCCTCGTGCTCAACCAGCCAGGTCCGAATCCACGGGCTGCCGCCGGCGCCAGCCTCGTCTGCACCCAGGTATTGGCGATGCCGAGCGCCCGTTCGACACGGTTACCGCCGTCGACTCGCTCACGTTGGATGTCCAGCCCGGCGAGGTCTTCGGGCTGCAGGGCTCCACGCTCTCGGCTTCGTCGATTGCGCTGGACTTCGGCGTGCTCACGCTCTCGACGGTAATCCTGATCGTCATCGCAGCCCGGCTCTACCCGCGGCTGGCTCAGTAACCGGCATGCCGGCGCGGCGGCTCGCGAGGTGGAACGGCCCGACCGGAGGGGCGGGTGGCCGGACCAGCGGAGGGAGCCGGCGTTGACCGGGTTACGGAGCCGGCGTGGGCGTCGGCGTCGGCGTCGGAGTCGGCGTCGGGGTGGGCGTGGGGTTCGGAGCCGAGATCCGGTCTGGGCAGGCGCTACCGCCGTTGGACCAGGCCAGCAGCGGCTGAGGCACAACTGCGTCCGGGTAGTGCGGCAGCGGGCCATCGACACCGTCAAAACGGGTGGTACCGGTATAGAAGTCGGTCTGGCCGAAGCAGATTGGTTGCTTCACCGTGAGAATGCCCGACGTGTGGTTGAGATCGAGGGCGATGCTCTCGTGGTCGAAGAGGGCCTGGGTTCCAGTAGTGGGCCAGTCCGGTCCCTGCGTGGTGTAGGAGTTCAGCGAGAAGGACAGGCTGCAACCCGCGGGCAGAGCGCCATTAGCCCAGACTTTGACGACGATCATGGGATATGGTTCTGCCCCGACCTGGTTGTAGCTGAACAGGGTGACGGGGCAGGTCGTCGGGGTCGGCGTGGGCGACGGGGTGGCCCAGACGCCGACTTTCGCCACGTAGTGGCCGGTGGCCTGCGTGTTCCAAGCGTATGCGTCGCTGCCCAGGCCCGCCGAACTGAGCCCAACAAGGCCCACGATCGCCACGGAGAATACCGCCCGGATGCGCCAGTGGCTCTGCCGATCCTCAGCCATTGCCCGGCTCCTCAGACGTGCTCGCGCCCGGAGACTCGGACGCGCTGGCGGGGGCGCTCGGCGACTCGGCCGCGCTCGTGCTGGGGTCCTCATACGCGCTTGCGCTCGGCGTGGCCGCGCTCGGCGTGGCCCAGGTGCCGACGCCTGCCTGGTAGTGGCCGGTGGCCTGCGTACTCCAGGCGTATGACTCGCCGCCCAACCGCACCGAACCTAGCGCGACAAGGCCCACGATCGCCACGGCGAATGCGGCCCGGATGTGCCAGCGACTGCGCCGCTGCTCAGCCACCGCTCGGGTCCGCCCCTGATGCCGGGCCCACCCGCCCGCGGGCGCGTCTCCGCCGCACCGGGCCGATCAGTTCGTAGAGCGCCCACGCGACGGCCGTGATCACGGCGATGTCCAGGAACAGCTGCGACACGGGGTAGTCGAGGAATGGCATCCCGACTCCCGGTATCACCAGCCAGACGATGCCTCGGTAGCTCGCCGCATCGACCGCTTGGGCGTCCGGTTGTGGGTTCGCGTCGCCCTTCGTGCGCAGGACGACCGTGGTCGTGGAGGTCGTCTCGCCGGTGGACTTGGAGGTGGCGTTGACGATGTACTTGTCGATGGCGGCAACCCGGTGCGCCACAAGGACCGGGGTCTGCTGACCCTCCTGGAATACGATCACGTCGCCCTGTTTCACCTGGTCGATGGGCGCGGGGCGCGCGAGGATCAGGTCGCCCCGGTTGAGCGCCGGCGCCATGCTGTTGGAGGCAACGTCGAGCACGCGGAAGCCGAGCAGCGTTGTCGCGACGAAGGCGAGCAGGGCGCCGCCGATGATGAGTCCCGCGACGATCGATGCGAGGACGCCGACGAGGGTCCGGAGGCGTGACCTGGGGGTGGCGCTGCTGTCAGGTGTGGTCAAGTCCAAAGCTCACCGCTGGTGGCTGTTGGGATGCGGAGGGAGACGAGCCCGCCTCCCTCCACAACTCCGTTCAGGTTACGGTGTCGTCACGTTGACGTTGACCGTGTAACTAATCAAATCGTTCTGGCAGTTGTTCGGTGCCGCGGTCGACATCGTGAGCGAGGCCTGCCAAACGTCGCCCTGCGCGCCGCCCGGATTGACCCAGCCGCCAGTGGTGATGGCGACGCCGCCGTCAGTGATTCCGCAATATCCAGCATCGGAGATGGCGGTGACGCTGCCACCGGTCGCCACCACAGCGATCCCAGGATTAGCTGGGGTGTCGTTCTCGATGTTCCCGTAGGCGACTACGATCGGGTTGCCCGTCGGGTACAGCAGAAGGCCGCTAGCTGTCGGGTTGACAAGCTTGACGCTCAGCGCGCCAGCGCTCACCTGGTAGCTGCCCGACGCCGTCGTGGTCCACGCCAACGCGACGCCGCCCAGCAGCACCGCCACGGCCGATACGCTCATGATTGCCGCAAAGAGTTTCCGCATCTTCGATTCCTTCTCTCCTACTCGAATGATGAAGACTCCCTAGAAGGGACTCCTCCAGATGGTTGCGCGGGCTAGCCCCGCTCCCGGCACTCAAATCCCAGGGTGGCCGGCACGGACGCTTCGACAGCGGATCGCACAGATCCGATGTACACCTCGGTCAACCCGCGTCCATTGGCGACCGGGGCTCGACCAGCGTCCGGGTGCTCCCGTCCGGCGCTTCTCCCGGTACGCCGGTTCACCCGCAGCGCACGCCTGCACTTCCTCAATGGAACGTAGTAGCGCCCGGCGAAAGTACTAGGACCATTGACCTATGAATAGGGCCGTTCGGCCCTGTCGGCAGGACCGGTCGCCGATATCGTTCGGCCGCGCGCTATTTCCGGCGCGGACGGGCACCGGCCCCCGGCGCCGGGCCCGGCCGGCCGGTCGCGCGACCGTCGAGCGGATCACGTGGCCCTTCGTCAAGTGGCCCATCGGCAATGAACCGCGTCGGACGCGACGAGCGTGGCAATCCCTCAAAATGAAACCTACTGTATGCACCCGAGCAAGGCTTGACGGCCGCGGCCGTCAAGTTGAGATCCGGCCACTACGCGAACATAGTCGCGACCTGCCGTTCGAAGGAGATCTCACGCCATGTCAGCGCGATTGCCACGCGGCGAGCCCATCAGGGAGGGTTGGAGCTGGCCTCGGCCACTCGGAAGGTGCGTATGAGGTGGCGATTGACGAGGAGCGTCGTCACCTTGTCTGTGACGTCGTCCGGGCCACGCCGATATGTCACGGTCGCCTCGGTCAGTGGCAGCCACGCCGCGCGACGCAGAACCGAGGCGAACGGGTCCGCCGTCGGCGGGCCGTGCACCCTTCCCACGATCCGGTACGGCCCGACCTCGACCTCGACACGGGCCGTCCGGGTGTTCAGCCGACGTGCCGCGTCGCCTCGCGGCCCGCTCGCGACCACCGAGAAGATCTCCTCATGCCCCACGGTGAGTTCGGGCATCGCGACTACGTGGCCGTCCGCAAGGTCCTCGAGTCGGGCGTCTCGGATGTGCAGCTTCAGGGTGCGATTGAGCTGGTCGGACAAGCGACCCTCTCCGAACTCGACGTGGCCGTGGACGCGGCAGTCGGCGGCGTAGGCGTCGAGTTCGATCATGCCAGCATCTTACGGGTAGGTCGGTGCCCCCTCCCGAAGAGCCTGGGCCCGAGCACCATAGCGGTGCGCGCCGAGCAGCGCACTCGATGGAAAGACTCGTTAGCCGCCCACGGAGTTGGGCGTTTGAGCTCCGCTCGGCCAGACGACGGCGTGGAGATCGGGGCTGAAAGCCAACATGAGTGACGGCCCCGGCGTTCATCCAGGGGCCATCACTTGCTCGCTGCGCGATGTGGGCTACTTGCCCTTCTTGTCCTTCTTGTCCTTCTTCTTGTCAGCCATGCGGTCTCCTAACGGCGGGTCGAAACTCAGACAGTGTAGGCCCGTCAGATTCGGTCTCCTACGACCCGAACTAGGGCCGACGACAGGCTGCCCACCGCACACCATGCGTGCGTCGTGGCGGCCGACCCGGTTGCTGCGCCAGCCGAGTACTAGCTAATCGTCGTCGCGGGTAGGTGGGACCACTGAGCCGCCGGTGGCCACTCTGGCCAGGTTCTGTGTGCCGAAGTTGGCGCCAATGGCCGGACTCCCACTCGGGATGTTGCAGTAGTTCCCACAGATCGCCGGCGGCGTTGGTGAGGGTGACGCGGTCGGTGTGGTCGTTGAGGACGGCGTGGGGGTCGGCGTCGGGATACTGGTAAAGGCAGAACTCGAAGGAGTAGCAGGCGATGCGCCCGGGGTGACGCAAGACGCCATCGTCCCGGCGATAAGCAAACCGAGCCCCAATAGCAACGCTCTCTTCACGGCAGTCTTCACCTACGCGACTACGACGACTCAGTGTACACGCGACCGTCCTCGAGCCAGTTCGCCGGAGGCCCAAAGGCGACTAACCGCGCGTAGCGGTAATGCTGGCTTCTCTGGCGGATGTGAGACATCCGCGGTTGAAGACCCGGGCACCGCACGATTATGCTGCGACCAAGGCGCAGGCTTCGGGGGAAAGCACTACCTCGCAGGATCCAGACCGAGGCTGAGGGCACACCGAGGACACACTGAGGGCTACGGGTGAAGCGGTTGAGGCCACTTCCGACGGCCGCCCCGAGCGATCGAGCAGTCCAGTTCGCTCGTCGTTTCGCGACGGCTAACGACGACGTCATCGCGTTCGTCGGGAGACTGACCGACAACGACTGGCGCGCGCCGTGTGAGCGCGAGGGCCGGAGCGTCGGCCAGGTCATCGAGCACATCGCCGCCGGCCACCTGATCATCGGCGGGATCGTCGAGGCCATGGCCCTCGGGTGTCCACTCCCCATCGCCGCCCGAAGAAACGAGGCCACTGGAGCGCGGTACAACGCGCGTCAAGCTGCCCGTTTCGCTGATCACTCACCTAGCGACGGGCTTCGCTCGCTGCGCAGAAACGGAGGCATCGTCGCGCGCTTCCTCTCCAGCCTCAAGGACGAGCAGCTCGACCGTGCAACGGACACGATCGAGGGACCGATCACGACACAGGACGAGATCGAGCACGGACTTCTCGGCCATCTGTGCCGGCATTTCGAGGCGCTCCAGGAGGCTGTCAGGGGATAGGCGTCCTGGCGCGGCTGTCTTGCTCCTGTTGCGCCGTAGTTACCCACCCCCGACGCCTCACGAAGGCTCGACGGTCTCACCTGAGGATTGGCCGTAGCCACCACGACGTGGTCATATCGTCGGTTCCCGACCGACGGCGTGCTGGCGTTCGATTCCGGAGCCGACTGAACCCGGTCCATAAGCAAGTTGTCCGGCCTACGAGCGTTTAGGCCGATGCTAGGCTGTGGCTGACGCGGAAGTCAGCGGAGGGGAGACATGATCGGCTCAACGGACGCCACGGACCAACCGGTCAGATGGGCAGCGCGGACTCGCCGAGGGGTCCTGGCACGACTGGGCTTCATCGCTGTCGCGGCCAGCCTGCTCGATCTTGAGTTTGCCCTTGGGTTGGGTTCGTCCGACTGGGCGCTGGCCGTCGGGCTCATCGCCTTCCTTGTTCTCTTGCTCTTCATGCTGGCAGGAACCACAGAATGGACCATCGCGGGCCACGAGCTGCGCCGTCGGGGCTGGCTCTCCCGGCCCGGCCGCGAGCCTTCCCTCGTAATGGAGCTCGGCCCGCAAGTCCAGATCGTTCACGAGAGCCGGCTTGTTTGGCGTGTGCGGCCGAACGGACTCGCGCTCGGGGGGTGGCAGGCTCGCCGGCTCGTTGGGGCCATGGAACGTGCCGGAGTCCGCGTCAACGACTGGCGCGACGATTGGGCGCGCCGCCATCGACTGCTCGACACCCTGGGCGGCCTGGCCCTCTATGGCGGCCTCGCCGGTATCATCGTGATGCCCGCATTCGGGTGGCAGTGGCCGTTGCTTAGGGCAGCGGCGGGGTTTGCCTGCTCCGGCGCGGCGTTTCTTGGCCTGGCAATCGAGTACCTGCCCTGGAGCATGAGGAAGACCTCGGCTCATGACGGGTGGCCGCCACTGTCCGCTGGAGCGCCCGCTGGAGGGGTCGGCAGCGAGCGGGCTCAGACCCAGGTCGGGCCGGCGCCGGGCCTGGAGTTCGGTGGCTTCTGGCTCCGCGTGTTGGCCTACCTCATCGATGTGAGCCTGCTTGGGATCGTCGGGATAGTCCTATCCTCAGCCCTCGGAGCGGCCGGGCAGGCGATGGGCGCGCTCATCTTCATCGCCTATTTCATTGGCCTGTGGGGCCTGACGGGTCAGACAATCGGAATGATGCTGCTCGGTCTTCATGTTGTCCGTGATGTCGACGGCGGCAAGATCAGCTTGGGCAACGCCGTTCTGCGCTTCGTCGGCTTGTCTGTGGCTTTCGCCTGCATCTACATCGGCGTCATCTGGATCGCGTTCGACTCGCGCAAGCGAGGCTGGCACGACAAGATCGGAGGAACGGTCGTCGTCCGGAACGTCGTCGCTGGAAGCGCGAATGAACCCACGCGTCCGCTTAACGTCAGGCAGGGTGCAACGGCGGGAATCATCGTGTCCTTGTTTGTCGCCGTGCCCGCCGCTGGCTTATCCACCACGCACCTACAAACGTTCGTCTTGGTCCTGGCGGTACCGCTGACTGTCACGGTTGTGATAACTGCCGTGGCACTGGCCATCAACCGTCGGGCTGGCCAGCCCCGGGATCTCTAGAACCGCCCGATCAAGTCCCCTGTGGCCACGACGACTCCGCACGATCAAGCCATGGTGCGATGCAGGTTCTCTAGGCTCCCCTGCTAGCCGCCGAGGCTGATCCCCACGTCCGAATCGGACTGTCCTGAGGCCCGCCTGAGACGCGGCCCTCGTGTAGACTCAGGTGCGACCCGCGCTACGCAGGCAGGAGGGGGCATGGACGCCGCGATCGAAGCCCGCGGATTGGTGCGGCACTTTGGACCCGTACCAGCCGTAGACGGGATCGACCTCTACGTTCCGCGCGGCTCGGTGTACGGCTTCCTGGGGCCGAACGGCTCGGGCAAGACCACGACGATCCGGCTGCTGCTCGGGCTGCTGCGCCCCGACCGCGGGTCGATCAGCCTGCTGGGAGGCTCTCCGCACGATGCCTCCTGCCTGGCGCAGGTCGGCGCAGTCGTCGAGCGACCGGCCTTCTATCCGTACCTCTCGGCGCACGAGAACCTCCGCCTCTTTGCCACGCTCGCCGAGATGCCGTCTGCCGTGGGCTCGGCCGCGGCGGATCGAGCGCTCGGCGTCGTGGGGCTGACGACCGTCGCGGGGCGCAAGGTCGGCGGCTTCTCGACCGGCATGAAGCAGCGGCTCGCCGTGGCTCTTGCGCTCTTGCGGGACCCGACGCTCGTCATCCTCGACGAGCCGACGAATGGGCTCGACCCCGGCGGCGTGGTGGAGGTCCGCGGCCTGATCGGAGAGCTGGCGCGGAGCGGTCGAACGGTCTTCCTGTCCACCCATGTCCTGACTGAGGTCGAGCAGCTGTGCGACCGAGTGGCCGTCCTGCAGCGCGGCCGGCTCGTGGCCGAGGGCCTGACCCGAGAGCTTCTGGAGCGAGGCCAGCGGTTGGCGATTGCGTTCGACACGGGCGACGAGGCAGAGCGAGCCGCTCGCGTGCTCGCCGATGCCGGTCTCGAGGCGGAGGCGGCCGACGATAGGGAGAACACCTTGCTCGTCGCCCGCGACCGGCTCGGCTCGAGTGCCGTGAATCGACTACTGGCCGGCCACGATCTCTATCCGGCCGAGCTGGTTGTCAGACGGGCATCGCTGGAGTCGGTCTTCCTCGAGCTGACGGAGGGGGTGTGATGGGCTCACTCCTGCGGGCAGATTGGCTGCGTATCCGGCGTCGCTGGGACGTCTGGATCATCGTCCTGGGCATCCCGGTCCTGACACTGCTGGCCTACGTCGCCGGCGCGATGTCGGCGGGCAACGTACATGTCTTCTCCTCCGGGGACGTTCCCCCTGAACTCCAGGCCCAGATCGCCGCCGAGGAAGCGGCACTCCGGGCCTTCAGCGCCTTGCCCTATCAGTTCCCGCGGAGCATCGCGACGATGGTGGAGGGAGCCACTCTGTGGCTCATCCTCGGTGCCGCGTTCTTGGCCGCGTCGATGCTGGGTAACGAGTTCTCATGGGGCACGATCCGAAACGTGGCTCTCTTCCGCCCTGATCGGCTCCGCTACCTAGGCGCGCGGCTGGCGTGGCTCGTCGGTCTGATTCTCGTGACCTTCGTGGCGACTGTGGCTCTCGGAGCGATCGTGCCGGCACTCGTCCGGGTCGATCCTGGCAATCCGGCGGCGCTCACGGGAGACCCCTCCATCAGGGGCATGTTCCCGCCGGGGCCAACCGGCCCCGTGAGCCTGGGCGGCGCGCTCCTCGTCGCCGGGTCCCTGTTCTGCATGGCCCTTGCCGGAATGGCCCTCGCCGGGCTTGCCGCCCTGAAGTTCCGCTCCACGGCTTCGGGCATTCTCGTCGCGGGGATCTACGCCATCGCCGAGGGGATCTTGGCCTCGCTCTGGATGTCCCAGGCAGCCGGAGATCTGCGGTATGTGCCCCAGATGGGGCTGACGATACGACTGTCGGCGCTCCTCGGGGATGCTCAGGTGGCCGCCGGCCTGACCACGGCTGGAGGCGGCCAAAGCAGTTCGCCCGGCTGGGTGGCGCTGCCGCCCCTACTGGGCGCGGCCATCGTCGCCGTCTGGCTGCTCGGTCTGCTGGGGCTCTGGTTCGTAGTCCTGCGCCGCGCCGACATCGACGAGTAGCCACGGCCCCGGCGCCGACCCTCTCGGCCGGACCCACGATCGGGTGACCGTGTGGACCCAGGCCAACAGCGGCCGGCCCGGCAAATCGAGACGGGAATCGGTTGCCGTCAGTGCAATTCACGCCGATACTCGCGACACGGCGACGGGCGGTTCGCCGAACCGTCCGCAGGGCCGCGCTGACGAGGAGGGACAGCATGGCCCAGGTCAAACCGAAGTCGCCGGCCGCGAAGTCGCCGGCGAAGCCAGAGGACCTCTGGCACGAGGCCCGCCTTCTCCCAACCACCAGCATCGGCGGTCAGGCGGATCAGGAACAACGGGCTACGTCGGCGCTGCTGGCGGTTCTTCGCGGAGTACCTGAATTCGGGCGTGCGTTGCTGTCTCAGGCCGGTGCCCCGGCTGGGCGGATTCGAACCTACATCGAGGTCCAGGTTCCCGACGATATAGGCAAGGTTCCCCGGCCAGACGGCGCGGTGATCGTCGAGTGGGGCAAGAAGCGCTGGATCGCTCTACTGGAAGTCAAGACCGGCGGGGTCCCGCTCGTAGCGGACCAGGTCAACGCATACCTGGACATTGCGCACGTGCGGGGATACGACGCGGCGCTGACGATCTCGAACCAGAGCCATTTCTCCTCTCAGCGGAGGTCGTCAACCTCTTCGATCAAACCTGCTCGACCTTCGTC
The DNA here is from genome assembly GCA_003171255.1 of Chloroflexota bacterium. Classification (GTDB taxonomy): domain Bacteria; phylum Chloroflexota; class Limnocylindria; order Limnocylindrales; family CSP1-4; genus Fen-1039. Next base: position 355 of record PMYK01000018.1, on the reverse strand, counting down.
TCTCAACCGTCCACCCATTTGTAGCCGGTCGCCCGGCTTATCCCTTGTGCCCGCGCTGCTGTCGTGACGGTCCAGCCCTCGACTAGAACCGGCCGACTAGCAGTTCACGGTCAAAGAGGTTGAGGCGGCCCGTACGATGCGCCACGAGAGTCTCCTTCGGTTTCGAGCTTCAACAACCCGAACCCTGCGCGGAGACTCTCGTTTGTCAACAACGTGTGTGGGGACTACATCCAGTGGAGTCCGCGCGGCCGGGATCAGTCGCCGTCCATTCAGCCGCCGCGGGGCCCGCGCTTGGTCGACGCTGCCCGATGCGGACTGCTCGGCCGGTGGATGTTCGAGTCTTCGTCGACCTCGA
>PMYK01000015.1 GCA_003171255.1 Chloroflexota bacterium | reverse complement strand
TCGACGGCTTCCCGCGCCACCTCAGCATCCACTCCGGCGGCATGCTCGTGACCGCCGCGCCACTGATCGACATCGCGCCCCTCGAGCGGGCCACGATGCCGGATCGCGTAGTCGTCCAGTTCGACAAGCGCGACGTCGAGACCCTCAAGCTGATCAAGCTCGACCTGCTCGGTCTGGGCATGCTGGCCGCGATCGACGAAACCCTTCAGCTGATCGAGCGCGACTGCGCGGCCAGCGTCGACCTCGATCGACTGCCCGAGGACGTGCCCGAGGTCTTCGAGATGCTCCAGGCCGCGGACACGGTCGGGGTCTTCCAGGTCGAGAGTCGGGCCCAGATGCAGACGCTGCCCAAGTCGAAGCCGGCCAACCTGGACGACCTGGTGGTGGAGGTCGCGATCATCCGGCCGGGCCCGATACAGGGCAACGCGGTTCATCCGTACCTGCGCCGCCGCCAGGGCCTGGAGCCGGTCGAATACCTCCATCCCAGCCTGGCGCCGGTCCTTCGCGAGACCCTCGGCGTGATCCTTTACCAGGAACAGGTCATGCAGATCGCAATCACGGTCGCCGGCTTCAGCGCGGGCGAGTCGGACGGATTCCGCCGGGCGATGGGAACGTGGCGCTCCACCAAAGAGATGGAAAAGCTCCACGGGCGATTTGTCGACGGCTGCCGCGCCACCAACGGCCTGACCGAAGAGCAGGCCGAGGAGCTCTTTCGCCGGGTCGCCGCTTTTGCGAGCTTCGGCTTCGCCAAGAGCCACGCCGCTGCCTTCGCCCGGACCGCATACGAGTCGGCGTTCCTCAAGCTCTTCTACCCGGCCCAGTTCACGGTCGGGTTGATCAACGCCCAGCCGATGGGCTTCTATCCTGTCGAAGTCCTGATCAACGACGCCAAGCGCCACGGTGTCGCGGTCCTGCCGGTCGACGTCAACGCCTCCACATACAAGACGGCGACGGAGTGGGTTGGGCGGGACGCTGAGTCAGGGCTCGGTGAGGGCGAGTCAGGGCGCGGAGCCGAGCCACTCCCCGAGGGGGCGGGCATCGATCGGCGACCGGTCGCGGTTCGATCGTCCGGCTGCATCGTGCCTTCCGCCGCGTCGCGGAGTCGCTGGACGCCCGAGACGGCGAGCGGCTACGGCATACGCCTCGGCCTGGCGCTGGTGAAGGGGATCGGCGATGAGCAATCGGCGCGCCTGGACAAGGAGCTGGAGCGCGGCCCCTACCACTCTCTGGCGGACGTCGTGGCGCGAACCGAACTGCCCGAAGAGGTTGTCGAGCGACTCATAAGGGCCGGCGCGCTCGACTCACTTGGTCGGCCTCGGCGTGAGTTGCTGTGGCAGCTTCGCGAGGTCATGGGTGCGACACGGGGTCGAACTGCCGGTCGAACGAGCGAACGCGGACGAAAGGACGGACGGAGCCAGGCCGGGGGACGGAGCGCGGCGCCTGGGCCAGGGAGCACGACCGGGGGACGGATCGGGCGCGCCGGCGGTGTCGCCGGCGCGAGGCCACTGGACCTGCGTCTGCCGCCGACACCGGCCCCGGAACTCCCCCCGCTGACCGAGCGCGAACGGCTGGGCGACTCATACGCGGTGCTATCGCTCGACGCCCGCCGGCAAGTGGTCTCGCTCTTCCGCCCCGCGCTGGAGCGGCTCGGCGCCGTGACCAACGCCTCGCTGGCAGACCGGGGCCCGGGGCCGGTCCGTCTTGGCGGGCTGGTCGTAACCCGCCAGCACCCCATGACCGCTCGCGGCACGGTTTTCCTGGCCCTCGAAGACGAGACGGGCATGGTCAATGTCACCCTCTGGCCGGATGCGTGGGCGCGGCTTCGGGCCATCGTCCGACGCCACGCGTTGCTCTACGTGGACGGCATGCTGCAGCGCGAGGCAAACGTCGTGAACGTCGTTGCGCGCGACATCAAGCCACTCCCCGCGGTGGCGGAAACGGTCGGTGGACCGGCCAAACCAGACGGCGTGCGGGCGCTCGGCTACAGCGGCATGCGCCGCGGTTGAGGCAGAGCGGCCGCTCTAGAGGTGCCTGGTCGGGCGACGACGAGGCACAACGGCCGCGCTAGGTTCGCTTGGTCGGGCGACGACGCTGCGCCGAGCTCTTGCTCGCAGATCGACTCGGCGCCTTGCGCGGTCCGGAAGTGAGCGCCAGGAAGCGCTTGTACCAGCCGGACAGAGCGCCCATCAGGAAGCCGAAGGCCACCGACTCCGGCAGCAAGACGAGCGTCGCCGTGAGCGGGTCCGAAGTGCTCTTCGAGCTCGCGTCCGAGGTCGAACTCGACCCCGACGGGCTGGCGCTCGGCGCGGACGGGCTTGGATTGACCGAGCTGATCGGTGCCAGCGTCAAAGACGCCAGGGCAATCGATCCGGGGCTCGCAGACTCGGTCGCGACCGAAGTGGCAGGCGTGCTCGGAGACGCGCTGGCGCCCGCGATCCCTCCAGCAGCATCGAGTTTGGCGCCGGTCACGGCGAACACGGCGACCACCGTCATCGTGGCGATGAACGACGCGAGAGCGCCCGCCAGCCATGTCGAGCGAGGGGCCAGGAAGCCGGCCAGCATCGGCGGCACCAGCGGGACCGGGAAGAAGAGGAACGAGAAGATGATGGACAGGATCGGGTCGCCGGCGTATTCCCCGCTATTGATTCGAATCGTGCTGTACAGGCCCGCAACGGCGCACATGATGAGGATTGGCCAGAGGGTGTTCGAACGCAGAACCAGCGGCCGGATGTTGCGCAGGTCGTCGAGGTAGTGGGGCTTCCGATACGCGGCGCGAGCCGCGGCGCCGAGGCCCATGCGAGCGCCGGGTGCCACCGGCAGTGGCTTCAGATCGCTGGCTCGCGTTCGTGCCGCGCTCGCCACGGCCGGCGTGCCGGCGGAGCCCGCGGAGTCGGCCGCGTCGGCTGAGTCGGCGGCCTGTGCGGCCTCCGCTTCCTGCTGAGCCAGGTAGGCGCGGTACTTACGGCGGGCCTCAGCTCGTTCGGTGCTCTTGGCGCGGGCCACGTCGTCTCCTAGGTCGTTCTGCGTTGGTGAACACGCGATCCCAGGCGGGACCTTCGCGGTCGGAATGGTAGTCGATGGCGTGCTCGGCCACAGGGCCGGGGTGGCTTCGAATAAGCGGGAGATAAGCGGAAGCCAAGCTGCGGGGCGTATAACGTGCCGGCTGAACCCGCCGGAGAGGCCGTCTGAGGTGCCGAATGCCTGCTCCGCGCGGGGTCTTAGCCCTGCTCGTCTCATTCATCGTCGGGTTTGCGACAGTTGCCGCCACCTTGCCGCCGGGGCGGCCGGCCATGTACCCGATGTGGCTGTCATCGACCGGACTCGTTCTGGCCGAGGTGATGACCGGGGGCGCCTCCGCCTCGGATGAGTACGTGGAAATTGCAAATGCGGGCGCCGCGGATGCGGACCTGGGCGGGTGCGAGCTCGTCTACGTGACGGCGTCCGGGGCGACCACCACGCGCAAGGCGAGTTTCGTGGGGCCGCTGCTCCTCGCGCCAGGCCAACACCTGCTCGTGGCCAATGCCGCGGGCATCTACGGACCGCTGGCCGATGCCACTTATGCCGGCGGGCTTGCGGCCGATGGGGGAGCGGTGGCGCTGCGCCAGGTCGACGGAGCCGTCATCGATGCGGTCGGGTGGGGAACCGCCACGAACGGGTACGTCGAAGGATCCGTCGCTCCGGCTCCGCCGGCGAAGTCGAGCATCGAGCGCCGACCGGGCGGATCCGGCGGCAACACCCAGGACACGAACAACAATCTCGTCGATTGGTTCATCCAGCCGAGCCCCATCCCACAATCGCTCGCCTCCAGGCCGGTGCCCGGCCCTTCGGCGACGCCTTCGACCGACTCGCAAGAGACGGCGCCAACTTCAGTTCCGACCACCACGCCCGAACTGACCACCACCCCCGAACCGAGCCCGATAGCCTCGGCGACCGCCACGCCCAAGCCGACGGGCACACCGAGCCCGATAGCCTCGGCGACCGCCACGCCCAAGCCGACGGGCACACCGAGCCCGATCGCCTCGGCGACTGCCACGCCC
>PMYK01000010.1:454-12776 GCA_003171255.1 Chloroflexota bacterium | reverse complement strand
GGGCCGTGCTGGGCGGGGCGGCCAGGGGCGGAGGCCAGGACGGAGGCCGGAGGCGGAGGCCGTTCCCGCCCCGCGACTGCTGTTCAACAGTGGGTCAGCTTCCAGCTCGAGACTCGAACGGCGGCAGGTTTCTACTCAATATCGACCCCAGTAATGCAAAGTGACCCGCAGCAGGTGGAACTCGCCCGATTGGTCCCGAGTTAGCCATCAACGGCTAGCGGGAGTCAACAATCGCCACCATTCAGGCACCGCCGACCACGGTCGCTCGCTTAGCATTGCCCCCGGTGGTACTGCGCAACATCAACCTGCGCAACCGCGGATCGATCGACTCGTCAACGGGACATCGACACAGCTCGCGGCGACCGTCGAACGCGCCCTCGACCCGGCCTCGCTACGGGACGTCGAGCCAGCCCTCGCGCAGCGCTCGGGTGGCGAGTTCCGTTCGGGATTGCACGGCGAGACGGTCAAAGAGGCGGCGCAGGTGCCCCTCGACCGTCTTCGTGGTGATGGCGAGGGCCGCGCCGATCTCGTCGTTGCTGCGACCGTCGACTACCAGGCGAACGACCTGGAGCTCGCGACCGGTGAGCTTTGGGGCGACGTCGCACTGGTGGTCGAACGCCAGCTCGCCCGCGGCCACTCGACGAATGGCGTCGACGAGCTCCGCCACGGGCGCGGTCTTGACGACAAACCCGGAGGCGCCCAGCCGCCGCGACGCGGCCACGTATTGCGGATAGTCGTAGGCGGACAGGACCACGATCGCGGGCCTCCGTCCACCACCACCGAGCAGCGTGAGCCCGCTGTCGGTGCCGAGCCGGATGTCGAGCAGCAATACGTCGACCGCATCGGGATCCAGGAGCGGCGCCGCCTCCTCAAGGGACGCCGCCGCTCCCACCATTCGAAGTCCAGGTTGAGCGTGGAGCAGAGCAGCCGTGCCTTCGCGGACGACCGGATGGTCGTCGACGATCGCTACCCGGATCGAGGTCGAAGGATCGGTCATGCGGGAGCCGTCGCCGGTGCCGCGGGAGCCGTCGCGGGCGTGGCCGGGCCCGCAGGCGCCTCGGCTGGACCGGCCGCCCGTTCCCAGACCAGCGAGACACGCGTTCCACCGCCGGGCCGCCGCCCGATCTTGAGCGTGCCTCCGATCGCCTCGGCTCGTTGTGCCATGTTGAGCAGTCCTAGGTGGCCGGTCAGCTCGGCCTTCTCCGCCGCGTCGCTCGCCAGGCCGGAGCCCGAATCGTCTACGTCGAGCTCGATCCAACCCTCGCCGCTTCTGTAGCGGACCACGATCGGCGGCGCCCCGTGCCGTATCGCGTTCGAAAGACCCTCCTGGGCAACGCGGAAAGCGGCCAGCTCGACATCCGCAGGGAGCCTGCTCTCATCGGCGAGACGGTCGAGCGTGATCCGACCTGCAGACGAGCCAAGTCGACTGCACAGCCATTCGAGCGCGGGACCGACGCCGAGATCGTCGAGAACCGGCAATCGCAGGTCGCCGCAGATGTCGCGCAACCGCTGGGCGATCTCGCGCGCCGCCTCCGCGTTCTCGAGGTCACCCGCGGCGTCCAACCTGCGGACCAGCATCGTGAGGTCCTGCAGCGCATCGTCGTGGATGTCGGCGGCTATTCGCGCCCGCTCGGCCTCCGTCGCGGCAACCACCAGGTCTCGCTGGCGCGTGGCCGACAACGCCAGCCGCATCAGCGGCCGCAGGGTGAACCGCGTCGCGACCAGGAGAATGGCCAGCCAGAGCAGGATCGGCCAGACATCGACCGAATAGGCAGACGTGAGGGTGATCGCCGCTATCCCCGGGGTGACCGCGGCAAGCAGTACATCGACCGATTCGACCATCGCTCGAGGCGTGCGCCGCGCTTCGACCGAAGCGGACTTCAGGCGGCCGGACACGAGGGCGAGGATCCCTCGCATGGACGGTCGAGCGGCCAGGAGCCCGGGCACGAATGCCACTCCTCCGGCCAGGCAGGCCCGCCACAGCCGAAGGCTCTGATTGAACGGGTGGTCCGGAATGAGGAGGCCCGCGACCGCCGATCCGACGGCCAATCCCACGACGACCAAGCCGACTAACCAGCGGCGGCGCTTGCCTTCGACACGTTGCAGGAAATCGATCGCGAGCGGCAGCATGGCCAGCGGCACCAGCACCGACGCAGTCACCGTCGCCAGCAGCGAGGGGTAGCGATCGATTGGCACGACGAGCAGCGGAACCGCCGTCGCCACCGGCAGCGTCAGCGCGTATGACCGCAAGGTGTCGCCGGCTCGGCCGCTCCTCACCAGCCACCAGCCTAGCAACAAGATGGCCAGGCCGACGAAGACGGGCATCGACGAGGTCTGATCCACGCCGAGGTAATAGAACTGGGCATAGCTCGTGTAGCTGAAGAACGGTGGCGGCGGCGGGCCGCACTGCCCACCGCCGTAGCACGTGTCGGACTGGCCGATTGCGTAAAAAGGCGCCAGGAACTGGTCTATGACATCGCTCGCCGACTGCTTGAGCCACTCCGCCCTCTCGCTGTCGACCATGTACGGAGGGACGGTCTGAACTTGAATCCAGGCTCTGTTGGACGCCGCGATGTCTCGCTTGACCTGGTCCGAAGCAGTCAGGACATCAACTGAGTTGGACCCGTCCGATGATTCCAGGCGCGTGACCACGTCGCCGGGTTGGAGCCCCGACATCTGCGCCGCCGAGGCGTAGTCGACCGACCCGATGACGACCTGGCCGTCCTGATAGGCGAGATGCAGACCTCGACCCGGGGGCAACGAGAGCGCGGCCACCGCTGCGGACAGCGCGACCGCGGCAACTCCGACGGGTATCGCGACTCGGGCAAGAGTGCGAAGAAACGACCTCATGGCTCGAAAGGTAGCACCGCGTTTGGGGCCTGAAACGGCGTGAAATCCCGCAACGCGCTCACGCCGTCACGGGACGCCGCTCCGGGTCGCCGGCGCGCCCACGAATCCACCTTGCATGGCATCTATGCACCACCCCCTATACACCATGCATATTCTGCGCAACAGTTGCGCCAGGTACCGGAAGTAGTGCATAATCCGCGGACCATGTTCGTCCAACTGCTCGCCAAGCCCAAGTCGAAGCGCTGGCGGCCCTGCCGGGAGGCACGGCCCTAGGGCTCGGCGGAGTGTGGCAACACCGCGGAGCCGAGGGGCAGGAGGCTCCCAGGGCCGCGACACCGAGGGTGGGTGCCGCGGCCCTTCTCTATCCACTCACAACTACGGAGGTCAACACAATGCTCAGCATCGTTGCGGGAGACGGGGCCATGGGCCGGGCTGTAGCCGCCGCGCTCGCCGGTCGTGGGACGCCGCCTCTGGCGATTCTGGGCATGCCCGGCTCGCCCGACGGCCACGCCCCCAAAGACTTCCACGGCGCCGAGGTCCTCTTCGAGTTCACCGTCGGCGATGCCGTGCTCCAGAACGTCAAGGCCGCCCTGGCCGGCGGCGTTCGCTGCATGGTCATCGGGACGACGAGTTGGGCGGGTGATCGAGGGCGCGTCGAGGCGCTGCTGACCGAGCACAACGCCGCGGCCGTGGCCTCGGCCAGCTTCAGCCTGGGCGTGGCGCTGTTCGCCCGTCTCGTCGAGGACGCGGCGCGGCTCTTCGGCCCGTTCGCCGAATACGATCCGTATCTCGTCGAATGGCATCGCCGCACCAAGGCCGACCGCCCGTCCGGAACCGCCCTCGACCTGTCGCGGCGGCTCATCGCCGCCCACCCCCGCAAGACGCGCGTCGCCCAGCCAATGGCGCATGGCGCGCCTGCCCCGGAGGAGCTCGACGTTTCGGTCATCCGGGCCGGCTCGGCACCGGGCATGCATCTGGTCGGCTTCGACGCCCCGGGCGAGAGCCTGGAGATGCGTCTGACCGCCCGCGATCGATCGGCCTATGCCGCCGGCGCCATAACCGCTGCCGAATGGCTGCTGGCCGAGTCTCGATCGCCCGGCTTCCACAGCTTCGATGACGTAGTCGACTCGATCGTTGCCAACCAATCGATCGGATCCGGATCGAACGGCCGCTCGTCGGCCGCGACCCGGGCCTCGGTCGCCCCCAACCGCTAAGCCACCGCCCGAATTCGAACGCCCGAGGAGCAACGCAGATGCCACCAAACCGCCAGTTCCGGGGGGCCTTCACTGCCCTCGTGACACCATTCACGCCCGCCGGCGCAATCGATGAGTCGGCCTTCCGGGCGCTCGTCCGCCGCCAGATCGACGCCGGCATCCACGGCCTCGTCGCCTGTGGCACGACGGGCGAGACCCCGACGTTGAGCCATGAAGAGGACGAATGGGTGATCGCCACGACCCTGGAGGTCGCTTCCGAGCGGCCGAGTCGAGCCCGTGTCCGCGTCATCGCCGGAACCGGCTCGAACAGCACCGCGACCGCGGTCCGCTCCACTCGCCGCGCCGCTGAGCTCGGCGTGGATGCCGCCCTCGTCGTCGCGCCGTACTACAACAAGCCGGATCAGCGAATGCTCGAGGCGCACTTCCGCGCCGTCGCGGATGAGGGCGGCCTTCCGATCATCGTCTACAACGTCCCCGGCCGCACCGGCGTGAACGTCGAGGCGGCGACTCTGCTTCGTCTCGCCGAACATCCGCGGATCGTGGCGGTGAAGGAAGCATCGGCGAACATGGACCAGATCGCGACGATACTGCGCGATCGACCGACGGACTTCTCCGTCCTCGCAGGCGACGACACGTGGACGATGCCGATGCTCGCTCTCGGTGGCGATGGAGTCATCTGCACGTGCTCGAATGAGATTCCGGCCGAGATGGCCGAACTGTGCGATGCGGCGTTCGCCTGCGATTGGGAGGAGGCGCTTCGAATCCACGAGCGCTGGCTACCACTCATGAAGGCGAATTTCGTGGGTGGCCCGAACCCAGTTCCGGTGAAGGCGGCCATGTCGATGATGGGGCTATGTTCGGACACGCTTCGAATGCCGCTAATGCCGCTCGAAGAGCAGTCCCGGGCTCGGCTGCGCATGGTCCTCGAGACCGCGGGCCTGATCGAATCCGGCTCAGGCGTGGCCGCGGCGACCGGCGCGACCGGCGGCTCGACCTTGCGCTCGATCGGGGCGGGAACGACCCGCCGGACCGCCACGGAGGCCCACGCGTGAGCGGGACTGAGACCGCTTCGACCATCCTGGCCGACCTCGACGCGGGGCGAATCAGGGCAGCGCATCCCGACTCCGACGCCCCCGGCGGCTGGCGAGTCGACGCCACCGTCCAGGCCGCGATCCTGGGTCTATTCGCCAATGGTGAAACCCGAACCTGGGACCTCGACGGCGCGCTCCAGTTCCGCGATCGAGCCGGACTGCCGACCAAAGGGCTCATCGATTCGCCCGAGGCCCTGGCTGCACTCGCGGCCGGCAAGCCGTGGCGCGTCGTCCCGGGCGGCACGTCGGTTCGCGGCGGCGTCTATCTGGCGGCCGGCGTGACCATCATGCCGCCCTCCTACATAAACATCGGGGCCTGGGTCGGCGAGGGCACGATGGTGGACTCGCACGTGCTCATTGGGTCGTGCGCCCAAATTGGATCGCGGGTTCATCTGTCCGCGGGCGTCCAGATCGGCGGCGTGCTCGAGCCGGCCGGCCGGCGGCCCGTGATCGTCGAGGACGAGGCCTTCGTCGGCGCCCAAGCGGCCCTGCTGGAGGGCGTTCTGGTGCAACGCGGCGCGGTCATCGCCGCCGGCGTCATCCTGACCGGCACCAGCCGCCTCTACGACCTGACCCGTGACCGGGTCATCGTCGGTACGCTGGACGAGCCGCTGGTGGTCCCGGCCGGAGCCGTCGTCGCGCCCGGCGTTCGCCGGGTGGCCGGCGAGTTTGCGGCCGCGCACGGCCTGGGTCTGTCGGCCGCGATCGTGGTCAAATACCGCGACGAGCGCACCGACGCCCGGGTAGCCCTCGAAGAGGCGCTGCGGTGACCGGGGCGTCTACAAGTGGCACCGGAACCGGCTCCGGTGCCGGCAGGGCCTCGGGGCCGCGGATCGACGGCATCCTGAACGCGGGCCTGCTGGCCGGCCTTTCGCCGGCGAGCCTGGCCGAGGAATTCGGCACGCCCTTCTTCGTCTACGACCTCGACGTCATCGGGGCGCGCGTCGAGGCCCTGCGGGCGGTCCTGCCGCGCGGCTTCCGGGTCGCCTTCGCGGTCAAGGCCAATCCCTCTCTGGCCGTCGTGGCGCACCTGCGTCGCTGCGGCGTCGGGGCCGACGTGGCGTCCGGCGGCGAGCTGGAGACCGTCCTTCGGGCGGGCTTCGAACCCGCGGCAATCGCCATGACCGGGCCGGGCAAGCGCGAGCAGGAACTGGCCGCGGCCGTCGACGCCGAGATCGGCTTCATCACCGTCGAGTCGCCGGGCGAGCTCCGACGTCTCGAGGCGATCGCCGCAAAGGCCGGCCGGCGCCAACCGGTCCTCCTCCGCCTGGCGGTGTCCGAGGACGCCCGCCTGGAGACCGTCCGGATCATCGGTGGCGTCGAAGGCAAGTTCGGCATGCCGCTCCAGACACTGACCGAGACGGCGCGTGCCGCTGCCGGATCGCAGCACTTGGAGCTGCTGGGCATCCACGCCTTCGGCGCGTCCAACCTGCGTGATGCCGAGCAGCTGGCGGCTCACGTCTCCGAGCTCGTGGAGATCGGCCGGCGGGTGGCCGCCGAGACGGGCACGCCATTGCGCCTGGTGGATGCGGGCGGCGGTCTGGGCATCCCCTATTCCGACGGTGAACGGCCGCTCGATCTCGCCCGCCTGGGCCGGCGCCTGGGCGAGTTGAGGGCGCGCTGGGATTCGGACGTCGACCTGCGCCAGATGGAAGTCGTCCTGGAGCCCGGCCGGTTCCTGGTCGGGCCGGCCGGCGCGTACGTGGCGAGAGTAGTCGACGTCAAGGGCCCGGACTCGACTCCCGTGGCAATCCTCGACGGCGGCATCAACCACCTGCTCCGGCCGGCGCTGATCCAGAGCGAGCACCGTCTGGCAGTGCTGGCGCCCGAAGGTCTGCGGGCGATGGTCCCCACCACGGTGGCCGGCCCGTTGTGCACCGGACTCGACGTCTTCACGACCGAGGCGATGCTGCCGCGGCCGAGGGTGGGCGATCTCATCGCCGCGCTGGACACCGGCGCGTACGGCTTCACCGAGTCGATGCCGTTCTTCCTGTCGCACCCGACGGCTGCGGAAGTGGCCGTCCACAACGGTCGAGCCCAACTCATCCGGCCCAGAATCATGCCGGTGGAGTTGCTCGATCGCCAGCTGAACCCGGACTGGTAGCGCGGCCGGCCAGAACTCAGTAGCCGGCCTCGTCGATGCGGACTTTGCCCTTGAACTTCCAGTAGATGAAGCTCGTGTAGGCCACCACGATGGGCATGCCGATCAGCGCCACCATCAGCAGGATCGTCAGGTTCGTGTCGGACGAGTGGGCGTTGTCGACGGTCAGGCTCCGAGCCGCGTCGACGGCCGGGACCAGGTTCGGATAGAGCGCCGTTCCGGCCGTGACGGCCATACCGGCGACTACGAGGCTGGTGAAGAGGAAGGCCCGGCCGTTCTGGTTGAACCGCACGGCCAGGAGGACATAGAACAGAACGTTGGCGGTCAGCAGCGGACCGACCCAGGCGATTGGGTTGGCGAAGTTGTCGAAGACGCGCCCGGCATCCGTCCGCGCCACCCATGCCACTCCGATCCACAACACGGCGACAACCAGCACGGCCGCCAGGACGGTCCACCGCGCCCGAACCTGGAGCGCGCCTTCGGTCTTGAGCGCGAGCCAGGCCGAGCCCTGCATGACCGCCAGGCTCAGGGTCAGGAAACCGGTCGCCAGCGAGAACGGGTTGAGGAGCCCGACGAGCCCGCCGCGGTAGACACCGTCGGCATCGATCGGGATGCCGCGGAGCAGGTTGCCCAGGACGACGCCGAACAGGAACGCCGCCAGCGTCGATCCGAGCGAGAAGCCTACGTCCCAGCCGAGTCGCCACAGCCGGGCGGTCTCCTTGCTGCGGAACTCGATCGAGATCGCTCGCAGGATCAGGGACCCGAGCAGCAGCACCATGGCCAGGTAGAACCCGGAGAAGACGGTCCCGTAGACAAGTGGGAACGCCGCGAACAACGCCCCGGCGCCGGTGATCAGCCAGACCTCATTGCCGTCCCAGACGGGACCGATCGAATTCAGAACCTGGCGCCGTTCGCTTTCGTTTCGGGCGACGATCAGATGCAGCGCGCCGGCCCCGAGGTCGAAACCGTCGAGGATCGCGTAGCCGGCGAACAGGATGCCGATCAGCAGAAACCAGGCGGTCGAAAGCTGCACGTCAGCGTCCTCCCTTGCTCGCGGCGTCTGCGGCCGGAGGAGCGGCGACCGGTACCAGCGGCGAAGGCGGCGAAGCGACCTCCACCCCGGTTTCGGGACCGCGACGTATCTCCTTCGTCAGGGCGTAGATCCACAGGAAGAAGAGAAGGGCGTAGAGCAACAGGATGGCAACGAGCGAGACCGAAACGTCGGTCGCCGAAACAGCCGGCGACGTGCCCGCCGAAACCATCATCAAGCCCTGGACGATCCATGGCTGGCGCCCGACTTCGGCCGTCATCCAGCCCAGTTCGGTGGCGATGATCGGCGCCGGTATGGCGATGACTGCCAGCCACAGCCACCAGCGATGCTTCTCGATGGATCGGCGCCACAAGAAGAAAACCCCCACGAGCATCAGCAGCATCATCACCACGCCGAGCCCGACCATCAGATGGAAGCTCATGAACGTCTCGGCCACCGGCGGCCAGAGCGACTGATCGGGCTGCTGATCGAGCCCCTTGATCGTGCCGTTGGGATCGAGGTCGGACATCAGGCTTAGGCCGTACGGAATCTCGACAGATGTACCCGTGGACGAGCAGTTCTGACTGGGCGGCATGCCGATCAGCGCCAGCCCTACGCCCTTCGAGGTGTTGCAGACGCCCTCCATCGCCGCGAACTTGAGCGGCTGATTGGCCTGGACCTCGCGCGTCTGCAGATCTCCAGTGGCGAACATGCCGGCCGCGCCGAGGAAGGCAACTACCACGCTCAGGCGCAGCGCAAACGACGTGACGTCGGAGCCGCGGCCGCGCAGCACGTACCAGGCCGAGATGCCCATCAGGAAGAACGCCCCAACGACCCAGCAGGCCGTCACCGTGTGGAAGAAGCGCGGCAGGGTCGAAGGATTGAAGACCGCCGTGAAGAAGTCGACCAGTTGGACCTTCTGTACACCGTTGGCGCCGGTCACGAGCTTGAAGCCGTCGGGAGTCTGCATCCACGAGTTGGCGACCAGGATCCAGAAGGCCGACAGAGTGGTGCCGGCGAACACGAGCAGACCGGCGATCCATCGCACGGTCGAGCTGACCCGGTCTCGACCGAATAGCACGATGCCGACGAAGGCCGACTCAAGGAAGAACGCGGAGATGCCCTCGGCCGCCAGCGGGACGCCCAGGATGTCGCCGACGAAGCCGGAGAAGCGCGACCAGTTCGTCCCGAACTGGAACTCCATGACGATGCCGCTCACCACGCCGATGACAAACGTGACGGCGAACAGCTTCGTCAGGAACACCGACAGGCGGTCGTAGACATCGCGCCTGGTCCACCAGCGGAGTGTCTCGACTATGGCGATCAACCCGGCCAGGCCGATCGTGACGGCCGGGAACACGAAATGGAAGCTGATGGTCAGCGCGAACTGCAGGCGATCGAGCTCAACGACGTCCACAGGCTGTCTCCTTGCACAACGGACAGGGCTGCCGGAGCAGCCGCGACCGGTCGACGACATCGGCCGATGAAGATGGCCACCGTATCGGTGCCGGCGGTTATATAGCAGTGTTGTACTTCACATTACGTCAGGCAGGGACCTGCGGCGGCGATGTGGCGCGGTTCGGGACGGCGCGACCCGGGTCAGGGCGTGAAGTAGCCCGTGACGTCGACGACGATGTGCGCCGTGGCCTCTGGCACGTGGATGTGCACGGCGGCGGACACGGGATTAGGCGCCGTGGCCGCTCGCGCCCCTTGGGAACGTGCTACAACCTCGGCGTGAGCAGCATCGGCCGCCGGCACCATATCCAGTGGCTCTCTCGCCGGCTGGGCGGGGCCGCCCCGGTTCCGCCCGTATTCATCGTGGGGGTCGTCATGATGGCCGCCGTGATGGGCGGGCTACTGCTGCGCTCGGTGGTGGCGGGGAGCGCTTCTGGCGTGCCGGCCAGCACTTTGAGGGCGCCGGCGGGTGTTCCGGCTACGACGGCAGGCAGCTCGCTTGCGGACTCGGTTGCCTCACCATCGGCGAGCCTGGCCTACTCGACCTCGCCGCCCGGCACCGGATCTCCGGCCGCCGCGCTACCGTCGGGCCCAAGTTCGGCCCCGAACGTGTCCACCCTGACCGGCTATGTCTGGCCGCTGGACCAGGCCATGATCACGCTTCCGTTCGGACCAACCAGCTGGGGCGAGTTCATCGTCAATGGCCAGCTATTCCACGACGGACTGGACATGGCGACGTTCTGTGGCGACTACGTTCTAGCAGCCCATGCCGGTGTCGTCCTGGCCGCCAGTCGCCAGTACGACGAATTCATCGGTTGGGTCGGCGACCTGACGCCGTATCACAACCTGCTCGACACAAAGCACTGGTGGAACAGCCTACCGATCACCGTCGTTATCGATGACGGAGACGGCTACCGGAGCATCTACGCCCACGAATCCAAGGTCATCGTCACGCCCGGTCAGCATGTCGCGGCCGGCCAGGTAATCGGCTACGAGGGAGCCACGGGCAACGCCACCGGCTGCCACGTCCACTTCGGCCTCTTCAGCCCGACCGAGAAGGCGACCTTCGAAATGGATCCGACCATCGTCAAGAAGGACCTGGTGCCCGCCGCCGAGATCGCCCGAATCGATCCGCTCCTGGTACTGCCCTTCCGCTGCGAGGTCGAGGAGATGAGGGTATTGCGTCCGGCCGAAGCGGTCGGGTGCCCGCCGCTCGCGACTCCGACGCCGCCGGCCGAGGCTACCCAGACGAGCGCGCCGACCGAGCAGCCATCCGCCTCTGCGCCTGCGCCTGCGTCTGCTTCTGCTTCTGCGGACCCGACGCCCAGCCTCTGACGGTCGCTGCCTACTCCACGCGACCGTACCGAC
This sequence comes from Chloroflexota bacterium, assembly GCA_003171255.1. GTDB lineage: Bacteria > Chloroflexota > Limnocylindria > Limnocylindrales > CSP1-4 > Fen-1039. The sequence goes on along the minus strand of PMYK01000010.1, from coordinate 1,667 downwards.
GAGCCACGAGCGAGTAGGCGGGCAATCGCGCCAGGGCGGCGCTGAGCGGCCCCGCCGGCTCGCCGTCGCGACCAACAACCGCCAGCAGCGAATCCGTCGCGGTGGCTTCGGCCGGGCGGGCATCGATCTCGGCCAGGTCCACGGCCACCCGACCCGGGTCCGGCGGCCCCAGCTCGGCTCTCGCCGCCGCCTGCTCCGCGGCGCGTTCTCCGGCCTCGTAGGCCCGTCGCTGTTCCGCCTCCGCGCGCCAGCGCGGCCGGCGCAGCAGGATCGCCGCCCAGCCCCGGCCGACTTCGGGAGTAACCGTTCCATCACCTGCCGTGGGTCGGTTGGCGAGGGCCTCGCCCCTTGCCCACAGGGCCGCTTGATGCAGCAGGGCGTATTCGTCGAGGTCTGCGTAGTGGCCAAGGTCGTCGGCCGGCGATCCATCGCCGAAGATCGCCTGGATGCTCGGTCGGAAGACCTCCGCCAGATCCAGGTCGATCGCGCGCACGGACCGGTGGTAGTAGATCTGCTGGTACATGAACAGGCGCGCGGTCAGGAACATCTCGAGCGCCCCGAGGCCGGGTTCGTAGAGCGACAGCCCACCGGGCCCGACGAAGCTGTAGCGGCGCAGACGCTCGACGTCCACGGGCCCGGTCGAGACACCGATCAGGTACGCGTCGCGGCGCACATAGTCTAGGTTGTCGACCGTGAAGACGCCCGACAGCAACGGCTGGAGCCAGCGCAGCCAGCGCGGCATCGATTGGTCGGCCAGGGCCGGCTTCGAGATCAGGAAAGACAGCCAGGCCGGGTCGATCGCCTCATTCGGGGCGAGGGCGTCGCGCTCGGGTACGGCGCCCGGCGCCCGCCGGATGGCCCCGATCAGCTGGCCCAACTCGCGCTCGATGATGAGCTGCGAGAGGTCCTCGTGGGTAAGGCTCTTGTGCGTCCGGCGCGGGTCCGCGGGCGCTGGGAAGTGGCACAGCACGTGCTCGTCGAAGAAGTGCGCGAAGGGCCCGTGGCCGACGTCGTGGAGTAGCCCGGCCAGCCGCATCGTCTCGACGACCAGCCCCTCGGTGGGCGGAGGCGTGGCGGGTTCGGCGGCCGCCAGTGATGCCCGGAGGCTCGGATATAGATGGCGGGCCCACAAACCGGCTTCGTGCATGACCCCCAGGCTGTGGGTGAAGCGGCTGTGCTCGGCCGTGGGGAAGACCCAGCGGGCGCTCTGGAG
>PMYK01000010.1:0-417 GCA_003171255.1 Chloroflexota bacterium | reverse complement strand
TGGATCGGGTCGCTGATCAGGTTCAGGGCCCACAGCTGCGGATGGACCCCGCGATCAACGTCAGGGGTATCCGAGGATTGACCGATCGGCTGCGTCTTGTCGGGCTGCACGGGTCAAGGGTAGCCGGACCACTCCCGTCTGGCAGGGTCGTAGTTCCTTTCGCGACCCCGACGCGATCGGCTCGCGGCCCGTCGCCCCATCGATCGGTGACCGCCGACCTCCGAATCAAGCATGGCCCTGCTGGATTCGAGACCGTGGATTTCGATCCCGAGGCGGCAAGCCGGGCCCCTAATGCATAGCAGTCGGCCCACGCCTATTCGAGAGATCGGCCGGTCTTTAGGTTCGATTGCACTCGTCGGACGCCTGTTTACGAAGCCGAACGTCGGCACAGGCTGGCCGCGCAGCCCCGCCGCCCGC
>PMYK01000012.1 GCA_003171255.1 Chloroflexota bacterium | reverse complement strand
CTCGAGATGAGGTTCCCCACCGGGTTAACCGGGTAAGACCGCAGGGAGACTACCTGCTTGATAGGCCGCATGTGGAAGTCCGGTGACGGATGAAGCTGAGCGGTACTAATGGTCGAGGGCTTGACCGCTACAGCACCTTACCAAGGGTTTGGTGGCTGTGGTCGGGGAGCAAACTGCACACAGCGCGAAGTTGAAGATCTGCGGTGACGGCCGCTGCGCCTTGTGGTGCGCCCGTCCTGCCGAAACACGTCCAGACGCAAGAGATCCTGGTGACACTAGCGGAGAGGCCACACCCGTTCCCATCCCGAACACGGTAGTTAAGCTCTCCAGCGCCGAAGATACTGAGAGGGCAGCCTTTCGGGAAAATAGGTCGTCGCCAGGATTTCTGCGTTAACGGGCTATCTGCGGTGACCGTGCCCAGCCAGTCAGCGCTGGCAGTTGCGACAGTAGCTCGTTACGAACCCGCCGGCCTCAACTTGCGTGATCGGATGTCCGCACCTGGGGCAGGCCTCACCGCCCCGGTTGTGCACTGCCAGGAAGTCGCGTACCTCCTTCTCGAAGGCTGGTGGGACGCGCTCCCTCAGCACGGCGACGGCATTGGCCAGGACAGAGCGCGTGGCCGCGTACATCTCGTCTATTTCCTCAGCGGCGAGGGTCCCGCGCTTGCGAAACGGCTGGAGCCGAGCGGCGTGGAGGATTTCGTCGGAGTAGGCATTTCCCACTCCAGCGACGAATTCCTGATTCCGCAGCAGGTTCTTCAACTCTCCGGGATGGCGGCGGATGCGTGTCCGCCAGACTGCCAGGCTCAGCTCCGGATCGTCGGCGTCGGGGCCCATTTCGTCGGGTCCGGCTCCGGGCACCTGACGCTCCACGTTATGGGGCAGGAGGTAGATCTTGCCCATCTGGGTTGGATCGCGGTATCGGAGTTCAGGAGTGGCTTCGGGGGAGGGGATCCAGGCGGCTTCCGCTGTCCATGCCCCGGCATCGGCCGGCGGTCCGCCTGCGCGAGGCCCAAAGCGCATCACGAAGGTCGTCATCTGCGGCTTCTTGACAGCAGGAGTCGCTGCCAGCTGAAGCCGGCCGGTGAGCATGGCGTTGACGGCGATCCGATCGCGCTCGAATTCGAGCCACAAGAACTTGCCGCGACGATAGAACCGCAGCAGGCATTGGCCCACGAACCCGTCTATCTCGTGTGGCGTGCCCCGCACCGTGAGCGGCCCCGGAGCCTGGATGGCCAGCACCGGACGACCGGTCAGCCCGGCATGGAAGGCGTCGGCGAGGATGGCTAGATCGGGCAGTTCGGGCACCGCTGGATTGTAGATACGCTCTGAGCGCCCAGGAGGCTAGGGTCGCTCAGAGCGACGCTCCCCGCGGCGCCCCTGGTCGAGTGCGATCGTCGAGGTTGAAGGTAGATGGTCCCATCCGACATTCGGTCGAGCACAAGCTCACCTCCACGCGCGAGACGGCGCCTGGATCATTTCGTCCACCGACTCTGAACCCAACAAGGAAGGAGTTTTTGGCTGGGATCTCGCCTCGGGCCATCTTGCGTATGTGCTCGATGTCGGAGGTCCTGCCGTGGCAACGTGGCGATCTTGCCGGACGACTCCAGGATCGTTGCGAGCTGCATGGATGCCGTTCGGATCTGGACCTGGGGAAGCCGGCAAGGGTGGCAAGGGCCAATCGAACGGCCGGCGCCTCGCGCGCGAGCGTGGGCGCGTTCTCATTTGCATTGTTGACCACAGGTGCGTGTGCTAGATTCACCCGGCCCTTGGGCACGATAGCTACAAAGCCGACCCATAGCCTGATCGAAGGAGTGGACCGAGCGCACGAAGCCCCGGACTGCTGGTTCGACTGACGGCTTGGGCGCGGCTCGAGCCGTTTTGCTTTCCCGGGCAACCACCAACCATAGGAGACAAATCTTGACCGAAGAGCAGATGGGCGGGACCACGCCGGAGACCGAGGCAACGGCCCCTGTCGATGACCAGGCGTCCGAGCAAGCCGCCGGCGTAGCAATCGCCGACGAGCCCGCCGAGACCACCGAGACCACCGAGACCACCGAGACCCCGACCTTCGAGACAAGCGAGCCGCCCGCCCCGGCCGCCCCCGAAATCGTCGAGGTTACCGAAGCCGAGGTCGCCGACGCGCCGGCAGCCGAGGAGCCCGAAGTCGAAGAGGCACCCGTGCCGGTAATCCGGCGTGCCGAGCCAACGACCATGGAAGAGCTCCTGGCAGAGCAGGATGCCGATATCCGCAGCTTCAAGCACGGTGACGTCGTCGAAGGCACCGTCGTTCGAATCGACCGCGACGAGATCCTCGTCGACATCGGCGCGAAGAGCGAGGGTGTGGTTTCGAACCGTGAGCTCTACGGTCGACACGCCGAGTCGGCGCCAGCACTGCTCGTCGGGGACGTGGTCCTCGTCTACGTGCTCCAGCCAGAATCGCAGGAAGGCCACGCCGTCCTGTCACTTCGCCGAGCAGGACTCGAGCGCAAGTGGCGGGCGATGCAGGAGCAGTTCGAGGCGGGGGCGATCATCGATGCCCCGGTCATCGACCACAACAAGGGTGGCCTCATCGTCGACTGCGGCATCCGCGGCTTCGTCCCGATCAGCCAGATCGTGGATTTCCCCCGCCGACCGCAGAACGACCAGCCGCGTGACGCAGCTCAGGAGATCGCCGAGAAGCTGCAGCCGTACGTCGGCCGGAAGCTTCGCCTCAAGATCCTCGAGGTCAATCGCAAGGCCAACCGCCTGATCCTCTCGGAGAAGGTTGCCCTGTACGAGGAGCGCCGAGAGAAGCGGGACGAGCTCTTCAGCAGCCTGCAGGTTGGCCAGAAGGTCAACGGCACCGTCCGCTCGATCGCCCCGTTCGGCGTCTTCATCGACCTCGGCGGGATCGACGGCCTCGTCCACAAGAGCGAACTCTCGTGGAACAAGGTCAACAACCCGGAGGCCGGCTACAAGGTCGGCGACCAGGTCGAGGCCGAGGTCATCGATATCAACCACGAGCGCGGCCGGATCAGTCTGTCGATCCGCAAGCTCCAGCCGGACCCGTGGCATTCCACGGTGGCCGACTTCAAGGTTGGCGACGTCATCGATGGCACGGTCACCAAGCTCGTCAACTTCGGCGCCTTCGTGCGCGTCCGCGACGGTCTCGAGGGCCTGATCCACATCAGCGAGTTGTCCCATCAGCGTGTTGCTCATCCGGGCGACGTCGTCCACGAGGGTCAGACGCTCAAGCTCAAGATCATCAGCCTGGACTCCGAGCGACATCGCTTGGGCCTCAGCCTCAAGCAGGCCGAGGAGCCGCCGGCTCGGCCTGCCATGCCCGAAGCCCCGGTCCAGTCCGCCGCAGCACCGTCCGCCCCGCGCCCCGAGCGCCGACCGCGGCCGGAGCGGGGATACTCGATGGCCGACGCCGTCCAGGAACCCGAAGGTGGAATCGACAATACCCTAGCCTCGGCATTTGCCCAGGTCCGCGCTCAGATGGAACAGTCGGAATCGAAGCCAGACGAGAGCGAGCCGACCGCCGAGGTAGTCGCGCCCGCCGAGGAAGAGGCTCCCCCCGCCAAGCCTGCCCGAGCCCGAGCTGCAAAGGCGCCAAAGGCCGCCGCAGCGAAGACCGAGCCGGTGGAGGCCGAAGCCGCAACTGAGGCGCCCGTGTCGATAGAGGCCGAGGTTGCCGTCGTCGAGCCGGCGCCCGCACCGTCAGAAGCCGAAGCGGCCCCAGAAGCCGCCGCACCGGCTGATGAGCCGGTCCCCGACGCCTAGCCGATACCAGTCGCACTTCCAGAAGACCCCGTCGGCTTCGCCGACGGGGTCTTCTCATATACGGTCATATCCGGCGTCGCAGGCAACGCGCGTGATGCCCGCGCCGGATACCGCCAATCAGCCCATCACCACCGCGACCGCATTCGTCGACCCGGAAGGCTGCGGCGGGATCGGACCCTCGATCGGCTGCCCGTTCAGCGTCACCGACTTCACGCCCTTCTCGACGCCATTCGGGTTCTGGACGTCGATCTGGTACGTCGCGCCACGCCACTGGCGCGAGACCTGGAAGCCGTTCCAGCTGCTCGGTATGCAGGGATCGACGACCAGCCCCGAGAACTCGATTTGAATGCCCAGGATGTAGCGGGTTGCCGCCGTGTACATCCAGCCGGCGGTACCCGTCAGCCAGGGGTGGCGGGCCCGGCCGAAGGCCGTGTGGTCGCGACCCATGATGAACTGGCAGTAGGAGTAGGGCTCGGCTTCGCGGATCTCGATCATGTCGTTCTGGTTGTACGGCAGGATGGCGTCGTAGAACTTCATGGCCCGCTCGCCACGGCCGAGGATGCACTCGGCGATGATCGGCCAACCGTTGGGGTGGCTGAAGATCGCGGCGTTCTCCTTGATGCCCTTGTAGACCCGGGTCACGTAGCCGATGTCGTCATCGGGCTTGCTGTAGGCGGGCCAGTTGAGATGGAGGCCGTAGGGTGAATAGAGGTATTTGTCCACGGAGTCCATGGCCGCGATGCCGCGATCTCGGGGAGCGGCGCCCGAGATGACCGCCCAGGGCATGTGCTCGAGAAAGATCTTGCCCTCTTCGTTCTCGTGCGAGCCGATCTTGACGCCCTTGCGGGTGAAGCCGCGCAGGTACCACTCGCCGTCCCAGAGGGCCTCGTTGGCCTGGGCCGCCACTCGCACGGCCATGGCGGAGTACTTCTCAACGTCCACGGTGCGGCCCAGATGCCGCGCCGCCTCGAGGAACGAGTTGATGGCCCAGACGTGCAGGAACGTGACCAGGGCCGTCTCGCCGCCGCCCAGATTGAGGCAATCGTTCCAGTCGGCCCGCAGGCCCTTGCAGACGCCGTTGGCTCCTACTTGCTCGGCCGAGAAGTCGAGCGCCCGCTTCATGTGCTCGTAGACCGTGGCGACCTCGCCGTCGGCGAAAGGGATCTCCAGGTCGAGAAAAGCGATGTCGCCGGTCTCCTTGACCCAGGCCACGATGCTCGGCACGAGCCAGAGATGGTCGTCGGAGCAGGCGTCGGCCAGGCCGTGGATGATGTCGGCCACCTTCGGCGTCGGCAGCACGGTCGGCAGCTTTGCCCCTTCCTTGTACGGCTTGGGTGTCGGGTCAAGGATTTCCGGATCGAAGAGATGGAGCCCGTAACCGGCACTGACCTGGCCACGGAGCAGCTCCACGATCCGCTGCCTGGTCTTGGTCGGGTTGCTGTGCACGACCGACATAACGTCCTGAGCGGTGTCGCGATAGCCCAGGCCCGTTCGGCCGCCGACCTCGATGAACGAGGCGAAGCGCGACCAGACGACGCACGTCTCGGCCTGGAAGAGGGTCCAGGTGTTGAGCATCGTGTTCATCCCCTCTGACGGCGTCTTCACCGCCAGGACCGCCTTCTTGCGCTTCCAGTACTCAGCCAGCTCGGCGAAGGCCGCGTCTACGTTTGCCAGGTTCGAGTACTTCTTCTGCATCGCATAGCCGGCGGCGTCGCGCGGCCCTACGCCGAGCATGAACACGAAGCGCGTCTCCTCGCCCGGGGCCAGGGTGAAGCGGTGCTGGAGCGAGCCGCAGTGGTTGCCGCCGAGTTCGGTGCTGCCTGAGCACTCTCCGCGCTGGACCGCCGCCGGGTTGGTCTCGGTGTTGTAGACGCCCAGGAACTTGTCGCGCAGGCAGTCGTAGCTGTCGGGCTCGAAGCTGCCGGCGAAGAAGTGGTACGTCCAGGGCTCGTAATAGAAGTCGTATTCGATGATGCCGTCTTTGTAGTTCGACCCTGCTGCGTACAGGCTCATCTGCAGGTTCTGGTTGTCGATGTCGATGTGGTGGTAGGAGAACTCCACGAAAGAGAAGGCCGACAGCCAGCGCGGCGTCGGGCCGGTATTGCGGACCCGGACGTCCCACAGCTCGACGTCGTCATCGATCGGTATAAAGACCGTCTGTTCGGCCTCGATGCCGGCGTACTCGGCCTTGAACTTCGAGTAGGAGAGACCGTGGCGGGTCTCGTAGCGGGCCTGGTCGAGCGGCTTGCCGACGGGCTGCCAGCTGCAGGACCAGTAGTCGCCCGACTCCTCGTCGCGCAGGTATACGTAGTGACCCGGTCGATCGAGGGGCACGCCATTCTGGCGGAAGCGGGTGATGCGGCCATTCTGGGCGGACTTATAGAAGGAGTAGCCGCCGGCGTTGTGGCCGAGCACGACGCACATGTCCTTGACGCCGATGTAGTTGGTCCAGGAGACCGGAACGTCCGGGCGGTCGACTACGTACTCGTCGTGCTCGGCGTCGAAATGTCCGTACTGCATCGAGACTCCTGACTCCCGCGCTATCTCGAAATGGTGTCTGGCGCGCCGCCGGATGGACCGCGAACCGGGTGTCGGCCGGCGGCCTGGCTCAGGATCGCGCGGTGACGAACCCCTTGAGCCAGTCCATCAGCTCGGTTGCCTTCTCCGGGCTGTCGGCCTCGACCACTAGTCGGAGCACCGGCTCCGTGCCGGAGAAGCGCAGCAGCGCCCAGTTGTCGTTTTCGAGGAAGATCTTCGTGCCGTCGTAGTGGGTGATCTTTTGAACCTTGTACTTGCCGACGGCCTCGAGAGGGGCTTCCGCAAGGCGCCTGGGCACCTCGATCCGCATCTCGGGCGTCGACGGAATGGCCGCGTCGTCCTGGTAGAGCCGACCGGTCAACTGCTGCACCGTCTCGAGAAGCTCGGAGATGCGCTTGCCTGTTCGCGCCAACATCTCCACCACGAGTGAGCAGGCGAAGATGCCGTCCTTGCCCAGGATGTAGCCGCGCACGGTCAGACCGCCCGACGACTCACCGCCCAGCATGGCGTCGTGGGCGAGCATGGCGGCCGTGACGTGCTTGAACCCGACGGGGACCTCGTAGCACTCCTCGCCCAGCGCTCTCGCGAGGCGATCCAGCAGGTGGGTCGTCGACAGGTTGCGGACGACCCCGCCCTTCCAGCCGCGCACTTCGTGGAGGTACCAGTAGAGGAGCAGCAGCAGGTCGTTGCTCGATATGTATTCGCCGCGCTCGTCGACGATGGCGATACGGTCTGCGTCGCCGTCCGTGGCCATGCCCAGGTCGTAGTCGCCTTCGTCGCGGATGCTGGTGATGAGGACCTGGAGCGCCTTGAGATCCGGGGCTGGGGAGCGGCCGCCGAAGAGCGGGTTGTGGCGCTCGTGGATAAAGGTGACCCGGCAGCGGGCGTCCGAGAGGATCGTGCCGAGGGTCAGCTGGGACGTGCCGTACATCGGGTCGACGATGACCTTGAGGCCGGCCGACCGGATCGACTCGACGTCGACGAACTTCTCGATGTTGTCGATGTAGGCGTTGCTGAAGTCGCGCTCAACCACGATGCCGACCCGGCGGGCGAGGTCCAGCTCTAGCTTGATGACCTCCGACTCAGAGAGCGAGGCAGTTTCCTCCTCGTAGCGCCGAGTCTCGTCCTCCATCGGCAGCGAGCCGTCGGCCTTGAAGACCTTGAGCCCATTCCATTCGGGCGGGTTGTGGCTGGCGGTGAAGATCATTCCGTAGGCCGCACCGACATACGGTGTGGCGAAAGTCACCAGCGGCGTCGGGACGTCCTCGGGGATGAGGGTCACCGGAATGTTGTTCCCGGCAAAGACCTCGGCCGATGCTTCCGCGGCCTGCCGAGACAGGAACCGCCGGTCGAAGCCGATCAAGGCCCCCTGCTTCTCCACGCCCCGGCGGGTGATCTCGTTGGCAATGGCCTGCGACAGACGCCGGACGTTGTGCAGCGTGAAGCCCTCGCCAATGATCGCCCGCCAGCCGCCGGTGCCGAACGCGACCTGGTTCTGCTCCTCGTTGCGACGTGGCCGGAAGAGGCGCTTCTGGAGGATGAACTCGGCCTGGCGCAGGTCCGCCTCGGAATTGATGCCCTGGACCTCGTCCTCGTCGTAGATCTGATAGTTCTCGACGACCTTGCCGGAGCTGCACAGGCAATCGACCGCGTCGGTGATGCGGTTCTCACCGTTGGCCGACATGCTTTCCAGTGTCGTGAAGAGGGCCTCGGCCTGGCCGACGTAGGCGCCCACGTTGAGCTCGTGGATCGCCTGCTCGTCGGGCGTGGCGTCGGCGGCCTCCACTATGCTGCGGATCCTGCCCTCCGCGTCGCGCTGGATCCGCCCATATGGCAGGGGCTGATCGATGACCGCGGTGAGGAGGGTGAGCTGCGCGCCCTTCAGCTGATGGCGGTTCAGCAGGCCGCGTATCGAGGCCGGCCGGAACAGCGGCGTGTCGCCGTAGAGAATCAGCAGATCGCCCTCGAAGCCGGCAAGCAGCGGCCGGACCTGCAGGACGGCATGACCGGTGCCGGCAGGCTTGTCTTGAACTACATACGTGTAGCGGTCGCCCAGATGGCGGCGAATCGCTTCCTGCTGGCGGCCGACAACGACGTAGATGTCCTCCGGGGCGACGACCTGGAGCACGTTGGCGACGACCTGGTCGAGGATCGTCTGGTCGCCCAGGCGCTCGAGAAGGAGCGGACGGGCGTCGGACTCGTCCTTGCCGGCAGCCAGGATGATGGCCTTGCGAGGGCGTCTGGCAACTGTCGTCGGGGCTGGCATGGTTCCTCTCCGGCGTGCGATTCTGGATCTGGGTGGACGGAGGTCTCGCTCTCCGTTTGTTGTTTTGGCGCAAGTCTAGCGCGATGATGGCGCCGCGCAGTGACATTGTCCAACAACTGGACAAAGTATCCCAGTGGTCGGGTTGCGCCGCTACACTTGGCGCCTTGGATCGACCAGGCGGCGCGAATTGCGGCGCCGCGCCGGCCGTGGCATGGGCAACTCCGGAGGTGGCTTGGTGAGCATGCGATCAGAGCTCGGCGAGACGCCCGAGGTCGTTCGGTCGTTGATCGAGAAGCAGCGCGGGGTCATCGACGCCGTCGCCGAGGCGATCCAGGCCCGTCCCGTGGACATGGTGCTGATGGCCGCTCGAGGCACCTCCGACCACGCGGCCATCTATGCCCAGTACATCTTCGGGGTCTACAACAAACTCCCAGTCGCTCTAGCCGCGCCGTCAATCCACTCGCTGTACGGTGTGGCGCCGCGACTCCGCAACGCCCTGGTCATTGGCGTCTCACAGTCCGGCCAGTCGCCCGATGTGGTGGGCGTGGTCGAGGAGGCCCGTAGCCAGAACTGCCTCACGATCGCGGTCACCAACGACGTCAAGTCGCCATTGGGCCGGGCCGCCGAATTCCGGATCGACATCCATGCCGGGTCCGAGCGCGCCGTTGCAGCGACCAAGACCTATGTGGCCGAGCTGACTGCCCTGGCCATGCTCTCGACTGCCCTCGACGACGACGGCGTCGCCCGGGGCCAGCTGCGCGAAGTCCCGGACGCGATCGCAGCCGCCCTCGGCCTCGAGGAAATCGTCGCCTCGGCCGCTCGCGAGCAGGCCGGCATGCGCCGCGCCGTCGTATTGGGGCGCGGCTTCAACTACGCCACGGCCCTGGAGTGGTCACTCAAGCTGAAGGAGATGACGTACGTCGTGGCGGACGCCTACTCAACCGCCGACTTCGAGCATGGGCCGATCGCGATGATCGATCCCGGATTCGTCGTCCACGCCATCGCCGCCGAGGGTCCGACGCTGGCCGAGGTCAAGACAGTCCTGGGACGGCTGCGCGAAGCCGGCGCCCGACTGGTGGTTGCCTCGAACTCGGACGAGGCCCTCGCCTTCGCAGACGTTCCTCTCCGGCTGCCCGCGGCTCCGGAGTGGCTGTCGCCGCTGTCGGCGATCATTCCCGGCCAGCTGTTCGCCTACCACCTGGCACTGGCCAAGCGCCTGGACACCGACAGGCCGCGCAACATCGAGAAGGTCACCAGAACCCGCTGACCTCGAGTCCGGCGCTTCCGTGCGGGCCGCGCGCGGCCTCCGCCTGGGCCTCCCGCTTGGTCTGCGGCGCGGAGGGCGGGCGGTCGGTGTCATCCGCGGCCCGCTCCGGTGCGTACAACCTGTACCGACGCTACGGAAGACTCCGGCCCTCGGCTCGGCGGGGTGATTGTCGGGTCCAGCCCGCACAGGACGCGGTACCGCCCCGTTGGGGCGGCGCAAGCACGGAATGGACATCACGCTGGCCCGCTCGGACCGCGTCCCGGGCCGATAGGACCTCCCCGGAAGGGGCGAGTTACATGGCTGGCGGAGCGTGCTAGCATGGCCCGTAGGGCGCCAGCCCGCGGCCAAGGTAGAACAGGCGTTCAGTTCAATGGATCGTTTCGACAAGTTCACGGACCGCGCCCGCAAGGTCCTGACGCTCGCTCAGGATGAAGCCCAGCGGTTCAACCACAACTACATCGGAACGGAGCACTTGCTCCTCGGTCTGGTCCGGGAGGGCGAGGGCGTGGCTGCCCGTGTGCTCGAGAACATGAACGTCGAGCTGCCCAAGGTTCGGACGGCTGTTGAGTTCATCATCGGGCGCGGCGACCGGCCGGTCGTCGGTGAGGTGGGGCTGACACCGCGCGCCAAGCGCGTCATCGAGCTGGCCATCGACGAGGCCCGTCGCCTTGGCCATAACTACATCGGTACTGAGCATCTGCTGCTCGGCCTGGTCCGAGAAGGGGAGGGGATCGCCGCCGGCGTCCTCGAGTCGCTCGGGGTGAGCCTGGACAAGGTGCGTCACGAGGTCATTCGGGTCCTGTCGCAGTCGTCCTCGGCCGGACCGGCTCAGGAAACCAAGCGCGCCAGCAAGACGCCGACAGTCGACCAGCTCGGCATCAACCTGACCGAGGCCGCCCGGCTCGGCAAGCTCGATCCGGTGATCGGCCGCGAGAAGGAGATCGAGCGGGTCATCCAGATCCTGTCCCGCCGAACCAAGAACAACCCGGCCCTGATCGGCGAGCCCGGCGTCGGCAAGACGGCCATCGCCGAGGGCTTGGCGCACCGCATCGTCAGCGGCGATGTGCCGGAGACGCTTCTGAACAAGCGCGTCCTGACCCTGGACATCGGCTCGCTCGTCGCCGGTACCAAGTACCGCGGCGAGTTTGAGGAACGCCTCAAGAAGATAATCGAAGAGTTGCGCAGCACCAACGACGCGGTCCTGTTCATCGATGAGCTGCACACCCTCGTCGGGGCTGGCGCAGCGGAGGGCGCGATCGACGCCGCCAATCTCCTCAAACCGCCGCTGGCGCGGGGCGAGTTGCAGTGCATCGGCGCCACCACGCTGGACGAGTACCGCAAGTACATCGAACGCGACGCCGCCCTCGAGAGGCGTTTCCAGCCGGTCATGGTCGAGGAGCCCACTCTCGAACAGACGGTCGAGATCCTGATGGGGATCCGCGAGCGCTACGAGCAGCACCACAAGGTCACGATCACCGACGAGGCCGTAAAGGCCGCGGTGGACCTGTCCACCCGCTACATCACGGACCGCCACCTGCCCGACAAAGCGATCGATTTGATCGACGAGGCGGCCAGCCGGGTGCGACTGCGCTACGCGTCCGCCCCGCCGGCCCTGCGCGAAGCCCAGAAGGACCTCGATCGGATTACGCGGGAAAAGGACAGCGCCATCAACTCCCAGGAATACGAGGAGGCGGCAACCCTCCGCGAAGCCGAAGCCACGGCTCGCCAGAAAGCCGACGACCTGCGTGCCGAGTGGCAGGCGTCGATCTCGAGCGAGCAGCCCCAGGTGGGTGAGGAAGAGATCGCTCAGGTCGTGGCGATGTGGACCGGCATCCCTGTCACCCGTATCGCCCAGGAAGAGTCGGAGCGGCTGCTTCACATGGAGGACGACCTCCACAAGCGGGTCATCGGCCAGCAGGAAGCCATCGAGATCGTCTCGAAGGCCGTTCGACGCGCTCGCGCCGGTCTCAAAGATCCCAAGCGGCCCATCGGCTCGTTCATGTTCCTCGGACCCACCGGCGTCGGCAAGACCGAGCTTGCCAAGGCATTGGCCGAGTTCATGTTCGGCTCGGAGGACGCGCTCATCAAGATCGACATGAGCGAGTTCATGGAACGCCACAACGTGAGCCGGCTCGTCGGCGCGCCTCCCGGCTACGTCGGCTTCGAGGAAGGCGGTCAGCTGACCGAGGCCGTCCGCCGCAAGAGCTACGCGGTAGTGCTGCTCGACGAGATCGAGAAGGCCCATCCCGAAGTCTTCAACATGCTGTTGCAGATCCTCGAAGACGGGCACCTCTCGGACGCCAAGGGCCGCCGGGTCGACTTCCGCAACTGCATCATCATCATGACCAGTAACCTGGGCGCCAGGCAGCTGCAGACCAACTCGTCGCTCGGCTTCCGCCAGCAGGGCGACACGGAGGAATCGCGCGCCACCGCTTCCTATGAGCTGATGCGCGAGAAGGTCGACAAGGAGCTCAAGCAGACCTTCCGGCCGGAGTTCCTCAACCGTATCGACGCCACCGTCGTCTTCCGTTCGCTCACGGTCGACGAAATCAGGCTGATCGTGGACCTGATGCTGGCCCGCGTCCGCGACCGGTTGAAGGCTCAGGGCATGTCGCTGGAAGTCACCCAGGCGGCCAAGGACCACATCATCAAGATCGGCTACGACGTAGCCTATGGCGCGCGTCCGCTCCGCCGCGTCATCCAGAACATGGTCGAGGATGTCCTGGCCGAGCATCTGCTGCTGGGCAAGTACCCCCACGGCACGACCGTGATCGTCGACAAGAGCTCCTCCGAGGCGGGTCTGGACATTCACCCGGTCGAGGAGAAACAACCCGTCGAAGCCGCTCGCTGAGGCAGGCCGAGGGGTGGCCCGCCAGCAAAGCCGGTACATCTGTCAGACGTGCGGCGCTGCCCACCTCCGCTGGGAGGGGCAGTGCCGGACCTGCGGAGCCTGGAACACCCTCGTTGAAACCGTCGTCCGCGAAACCGACAAGCCCCGTTCGACCGGCCCGCGCGCCGGCCCCGCTGATCGGACGCGCGTGCCGCAGTCCCTGAGGGGCCTGCGCGAGGTGGAGCCGGTCCGGATTCCCACAGGCATCGGCGAGGTGGATCGGGTCCTCGGCGGCGGGCTGGTGCCCGGGTCGGCGGTGTTGCTCGGCGGCGAACCAGGCATCGGCAAATCCACTCTGCTTCTTCAGGCCGCGGCCGGGCTGGCGTTGGGCCTGGCGGTTGGCACTGGGGATTCCGGTGGCGAAGTCCTGTACGCGACCGGCGAGGAGTCGGCCGGGCAGGTTCGGCTCCGCGCGACCCGCCTGGGTCTGCTCGAGGGTTCGGCCGCCGACCGCATCTCAGTGGTGGCGGAGAGCGAGGTCGGGCGGATCATCGAGCTGACACGCGAGGCGCGGCCGATCGCGCTGATCGTGGACTCGATCCAGACGGTCACCGTCGACGAGCTGGACGGGCCGGCCGGCAGCGTCGGCCAGGTACGCGAGTGCGCCCTGCGACTCATGGAGATGGCCAAACAGGACGGCACGGCGGTAATCCTCGTCGGCCACGTCACCAAGGACGGCACGCTGGCTGGTCCAAAGACGCTCGAGCATCTCGTGGACGCGGTGCTGAGCCTCGAAGGCGAGCGGACCGCAACGTTGCGGTTGCTTCGGGCCACAAAGAATCGTTTCGGCTCGACCGAGGAAGTCGGTGTCTTCGAGATGGCGGAGCGCGGGCTGACCGAGATAGCAGATCCCGGCCGGGCCTTTCTCGCGACGACCGACGAGCACGCTCCGGGCAGCGTGGCCGGAGCCACCCTCGAGGGCACGCGGCCGCTTCTGGTGGAGGTCCAAGCGCTGGTTGCTCCGGGCGGCTACGGCAGTCCGCGGCGAACCGCTTCGGGCATCGACACCAACCGTTTGGCCTTGCTCGTGGCCGTCCTCGGGCGCCGAGCGGGCATCGGCCTGGGCAGCCATGACGTCTACGCCAACCTGGCGGGAGGCCTCGAACTGGACGATCCGGCCCTGGACCTGCCGCTCTGCCTGGCCCTGGCCTCTTCGCTGCGTGACAAGCCAGTGCCGAGGGATCTAGTGGCCGTAGGCGAAGTGGGGCTCCTGGGCGAGCTTCGCCCCGTGCCCGGCCTGGAGCGGCGTCTTCGCGAAGCCGCCCGTCTCGGGTTCCGGGCGGCGATCGTGCCGGGGTCGAGCAGGAGCGCCCCGCCAAGCGTAGCCGGCATCGAAGTGATCGCCGTGGCAAACCTTCGCGAGGCGATTGGCAAGGCAGTCGGGTCGGGCCACGGACCGTCGGGCGATCACGATCAGGCCGCCGGCCTGCAACAGGTTCTCGCCAGTGACCAGGGCGGCATCGCCGGGTCGCCCGAAGGCCGGGGTTCGCGCGGCGACGCTTAGCACGCCGCCGGCGGTGGTTGGAGAAACTTGGCCTCGGGGTATGGCGAGGTAAGGGGCTCGATGCTAGGCTGCTTCCGGCGAGGCGACTTCTATCCTGCATTCATCAACCCGCTTCGTCGCAAGGCGTGCAATCGTGATCCGCATCATTCGGCTGCTTGGAGGCGCCACCGGCGCCCTGATCGGCGCAGGATTCGTCCTGGCTGAAGAGACCCTCTTCGACAAGACCGGAGCTCCGGCCCTGCTGATCCTGATCTGGGTGGCTGCGTGGGTCACCGTCGGCGCCCTCCTGCTGCCCTATCTCACCGTCGTCCCCACACGGCAGTTGATCCGCGGCGTCCAGTCGATGTCGACGGCCGAGTTCGTCGCCGCAGTCGCGGGCCTTCTCATAGGCCTCCTGATCGCGCTCTTGCTCGGACTGCCGCTCTCGGTTCTGCCCGACCCATACGGTCGGTTCTTGCCGATCGGCGTCTCGATCTGCTTCGGGCTCGGAATGCTCGGCCTGACGGTCGCCAAGCGCGAGGATCTCGTGGCGGCCGCAGAGGCCGCAGGGCTCGTCCGCAAGGGCGACGGGCAGGCTCAGTCCGGCCATGGCAACGAGACCCAGGTCGTGGTCGATACCAGCGCCATCATCGACGGCCGGATAGCCGACATCGTGGACTCGGGCTTTCTCTATCACCGCCTGGTCGTGCCCCATTTCGTCCTCGACGAGCTTCAGCGGATCGCCGACAGCTCCGACACGCAGCGGCGCGGCCGCGGCCGGCGCGGCCTCGAGATTCTGACCAGGCTGCAGAAGGATGGTCCGACCCCGGTCGAGATCGTCGACGACGACCCGGCGGAAGCCGGCGACGTCGATGGCAAGCTGGTCGCCCTCGCGAGAGCCCGCGGCGCTGCCATCCTGACCAACGACTTCAATCTGAACCGCGTGGCTGATCTCCAGTCGATCCGAGTCCTCAACGTCAATTCACTGGCCAATGCCCTCAAGCCCGCCTTGCTGCCCGGCGACACGCTCCGGATCAAGGTCATCACGGAGGGCAAGGAGCCGGGCCAGGGCGTGGGCTACCTGGACGACGGCACGATGGTCGTCGTCGAGGGAGGCTCGCGTCTGGTCGACCACGAGCTCGACGTCCTGGTCACGCGGGTCCTGCAGACGGTTATGGGTCGGATGGTGTTCGCGCAGGCTCACCCGGAGTGAGCCATCGGACGGACCCGACAGTCGAAGCACCGACCGATCACGTCTGGGCAGTCGTGGTGGCCGCTGGATCCAGCCGCAGGATGGGCGGTGAGGACAAGCTGACGGCAGAGCTCCAGGGACGGTCCGTCCTGCGCTGGTCGGTCGAGACCGTGGCTGCGGCGGGGGTGCGGCGGATCGTGATCGCCACGTCTTGGGCACGGGTCGCCGAGGTCGCTGCGTCTCCGTGGCTACCGGACTCCGTGGTGGCGGTGGTTGCCGGCGGCGAGAGGCGTCAGGATTCGGTGGCTGCCGGGGTGGCGGCCCTGGCCGCGGCGGCACCCGCCCCGGCTGAACCGGGTGTCGGCCACGAGGCGGCGGCGAAGAGCGGCACCCCGGCCACCGCGCGCCGAGCCCGCTTGACCGACCCGGTAATCCTCGTCCACGATGCCGCCCGGCCCTTGGTCAGCCCGGATCTAGTTCGTGCCATAGCCGTGGCCGCGGCAACATACGGGGCGGCCATCCCGGTCGTGCCCGTCACGGAGACCCTGAAGCGGCTGGACGGCGAACGGATCGGGGCCACGGTCGACCGAACGGACGTCGTTGCGGCGCAGACTCCTCAAGGTCTGCGGCGCAGTCTGCTCGAGCGAGCGTATGCCGAATTCCCTCCTGACGGCCCCCAGATCTGGACCGATGAGGCATCACTGCTCGAGGCTTGTAGAATCCCGGTCCATGCAATCAGCGGCGAAGCGACCAACCTCAAAGTGACAGTACCCCAGGACCTCGAACGCGCGACAGCCCTGCTCGAAGCCGGGCTGGTTCCAGGCCGTCCGTCTTCGCGGTTGCGACCCGGCCTGACGCGAGGGTCGATGGCCGCCGGGCGAGTCGGCCTGGGCACCGACAGCCATCCATTTGGCCCGGGCGAGCCGCTGGTTCTTGGCGGCGTGACGATCGATGGCGCCCCTCGGCTGGCGGGACATTCGGACGGGGACGTGGCACTCCACGCCGTTGCCGACGCGCTACTCGGGGCGGCTGGGCTGGGTGATCTCGGGCGGCTCTTCCCGGCCGACAGTCGAACTCCCGCCGGCATCGACAGCCGGATCCTTCTCTCGTCCGTAGCCGAGCACGTGCGCCAGGCCGGCTGGGTCCCCGCCAACGTCGATCTGACCATCGTCGCCGCTCGGCCAAGGCTCGCGGCGCTCCTTCCGGCGATGGAGGACGCCATAGCTGCCGCCCTGGGCGTTGATCCCTCCGCCGTGAACGTCAAGGCCTCCACGGGCAACCTTGGTGGACCCGAAGGCGCAGGGCGGACCATCTCCGCAAGCGCGATCGTCTGGCTGATGCCGGCCGAGCCAGAAGAAGTTCCGGGCGAGCCAGTCGGGGCCGCTCGAGGAGACCGGGCATGACCGTCCGGCTGCACGACACAATGGCCGGAACCGTGCGTGACTTCGTCCCGCTCGAGCCGGGCCACGTCCGCGTCTACACCTGCGGCCCGACCGTGTACGGCGCGGCGCACATTGGCAACTTCCGGACGATCATCTCGAGCGATCTGCTGGTCCGCTACCTGCGCTATCGCGGCTACCGCGTGACCTGGGTCATGAACGTGACCGACATCGACGACAAGATCATTAAGCGAGCCCGCGAGGAAGGCATCTCGGTTGTGGAGCTGGCTGCCCGGTACGAGGGTCAGTTTCTGGCCGACCTCGACAGGCTGGGGATCGCTCGTCCAGATGTCATGCCCCGGGCCACCCAGCACATTCCACAGATGGTTGAGCAGATCTCGAAGCTGCTGGCCGGCGGCCACGCCTACAGGACCGAGGATGGCTCGATCTTCTTCAGTATTGCCTCGTGGCCGGCGTACGGGCGATTGGCCCGCCTGGATCCGGAGGGGTTGCGAGTCACCGGGCGCGTCGAGGCCGATGAATACGGCAAGGACGACGTGCGTGACTTTGCCCTCTGGAAGGGGCCGGTTGAGGGTGAGCCGAGCTGGGAGACTGCGATTGGACCAGGCCGGCCCGGCTGGCACATCGAGTGCTCTGCCATGAGCACCCACTACCTGGGTCAGCCGTTCGACATCCACACGGGCGGGGTCGACTTGATCTTCCCGCACCATGAGGACGAGATTGCCCAGAGCGAGGCCGCAACCGGCAAGACCTTCGTGGCAAACTGGTTCCACTGCGGGTTCCTCCAGATGGGCGGCCAGAAGATGGCCAAGTCGCTGGGCAACATCGCCAGCGTCGGCGAGTTGATGAACCGCGGCATCTCCTCGAGGGCGCTGCGACTGGCCCTCATGTCGGCCCACTACCGCACCCCGCTCTCCTTCGGTGACGACTCGCTGACTGCGGCCGGCTCGGCCATCGACAGGCTGGACGCCCTGATGTCGGCCCTGACGGCATACCGCTCCGACTGCCCGGATGATGGCTCCCTGCCGGCGCTCCTCGACGCTGCGCGGTCGGCCTTCGAGACGGCCCTCGACGACGATCTCAACATTTCGCCCGCCCTGGCGGCTATCTTCGATCTCATTCGCGAGCTCAATCGCCGAATTGATGCCAGAGTTCTCTCCACGGCGGACGCCGGCCGGGCAATCGCCTTCATGCGTGACCTCGATCGGGTTCTGGCGATTGCCCCGACTGCCGACGATGGGTTGCAGCCCGAACTTCAGAAGCTCCTTGATGAGCGGGCATCCGCCCGTGCAGGCAAGGATTGGGCGGCCTCGGACCGCCTGCGAGTTGCCCTCGGCGAGCGAGGCATCCTCGTAGAAGACACACGCGACGGCCAACGCTGGCGCCGCGCCGAGTAGCTGCCGCGCTTCAGCGCGGCCGAGCATGCGCCGCCCTCTCCGGCGGCCGAATCACACGGACGGACAGACACTTGCCTGAACACCGACACAAGCCAGGGGACGAGCATTCCGGCGGGCGCAAGCCCGGCGGCAAGAGGCCACGTCCGGACTGGCAGCGGTCCAGCGGGCCAAGGTCCGATGGGCCACGGTTCGACAACGCCGGGCAGTCGGGCGGGCAGGGCGGACAAGCCGGGTTCGAGGGACGCGGCGGGCAGCGCTTCGAAGCTCCGCGCGCCGGCAGTCCCAATGCCGGGGCCCCCCGCTTCCAGGGTCCCAGGTCGTTCGGCGGGCCGGCAGGCCCAAAGTCATACGGGCCTCGTCCAGCCGGCTACTCCGGTGGATCCGGCTTCGGCGGGCCCCGTGCCGGAGGACCACGTCCTGGAGGGCCGCGCCCTGGCGGCTTCCGGTCCGATGGGCCGCGCCCTGGCGGC
>PMYK01000050.1 GCA_003171255.1 Chloroflexota bacterium | reverse complement strand
GGCGGCCAGCTCGGCTGAGGCGGTTGGGGCGGCCATTGCGCCTGAGGGCCTTGCGGCTGCCAGCCCGGCGGAGGCGACTGCGGAGGCCAGCCCGGCTGAGGCGACTGCGGAGGCCAGCTCGATTGGGGCTGCCAACCGGGGCCCGTCTGCCAGGCCGGCGGCGCGGGCGGTTGTTGCTGCGGCCACCAACCCTGTTGGCTTGGTGGGGGTGCCTGGGTTGGCGCCTGGGCGGGTGCATAGGCCGACCCGACAGAGCCGGCGTCGACCGGCCCGTTTGCCGCCGGCTCGGAAGCCGCGGCCTCGGCCAGCGGTCCGTCGGCCGGGCTCCAGCCCGCTACCGGTTCGTTGGGAGCCGGGCTCCAGCCCGCCCCTTCCTCGGGCGGTGACCCCAGATTCCCCTGATTCTTCTCGTCGTCTCGTGTCATTCCAGGCCTCCAACATTCGCTGCAGCCCACATGATGGCGCACCTGAGCGGGCGAGCATTCTGAATCGAGCCGCGTTCCCGGCGAGCCGTCGTACGATTTGGGTGGGAGACGTGTCGATGACTGCCGACGAACACTCTGGATATGGTTCACCGGGCTGGCTGAGCCGTCCGGATTCGATCGCGCCGACGGTGCTCGTCCTGGGCGGATTCCTGACGACGCCGCCGGTGTACGGCCGAATGGTTCGCCGGCTGATGGATCGAGGAGCCGCGGGAGCGATCGTCGCTGGCGTGTGGACGCCCGACTGGCTGCTTGCCGGCGTGCGCGACATCGGACCGATTTGCACCCGCTCCGGGCGGGCGCTGCGAGACGCCATCCGCCTTTCGCGAGAGGTATCCGATGGCGCGCCCGTGCTGCTCGTCGGCCACTCCGCCGGCGGAATCACGGGCCGGCTCCTGACCGCAACCGAACCGCTGCCGGGTCGCAGGTTTGGGGCGGCGCGCTGGATCGGCGCCATCGTCACCCTCGGCACTCCCCACCGACTCTCGGCCGGGGAGGGGATCGGCCGGCGTATCAACCAGGTGGCGGCGTCGATCGCCGACGCCCACGTTCCGGGTGCGTGCTTCGCGCCGGAGATCGGCTATCTGTCCGTGGCCTCGCGGGTCATCCACAGCG
Source organism: Chloroflexota bacterium (assembly GCA_003171255.1). GTDB lineage: Bacteria > Chloroflexota > Limnocylindria > Limnocylindrales > CSP1-4 > Fen-1039. Next base: position 56,815 of record PMYK01000050.1, on the reverse strand, counting down.
ACCCTTCCGGCAGCGGCCGTGAGCGCGTCGCCCACCTCCTTTACCGATCGGTCATCGGTCGGGCGGCCGTGCCCGGAACGGAGGGCGATGGTTTCGTGCCGGTTGTCGCCACAGGCTTGAGCGGCGCGCGTCAGCTGGTCCTCGACCACCCGATCCACGGCCCCAGCGCCGGCGTTTCCTGGTACGGCAGCGACGACGCCGTCGACGCGTGGTGGCCGGTCGCGCTCGAGACCTGGCGGTCGGCCCTCCAGCACCGCGCCCGAGCCGCGCAGACTGTCGAGCAGGCGGAGGCCGCCGTCTAGAGTTGAGTGGAGGCCGCCGTCGCTTCAGGCCCGCGCGGCTGCCCCTCGCTTCTCCTCCCGGGCCACTGAGCGGTCTACTCTTGTTTGACGGGCCCTCCGCCCATCCCTACACTTCCCGAGCGGGGTGGAGCAGCGGCAGCTCGTCGGGCTCATAACCCGAAGGTCGGCGGTTCGAATCCGTCCCCCGCAACCACATTCTGAGCGTGAAACCCGGTCGAAGGACCGGGTTTCGTCGTCTCCGGGAGGCGCCCAGATCACATTCAGATCACATTCTGCTGTCTGCCGGGGCGCCAAGGACTGTCCGCGGGTCGGGCTAGAGCGCCATCTGGGCCACGAGATGGTCGCCCAGATCACCCAGCCGCCGCCGGAAGCCACACCATCGCGGCATCGTCACCGCTCGGTAGGAATCTCCCGAACGTTGGGTTGTTGAGAAGCCCCTCTCCCTGGCGAGAAGGACCATTCTGCAACCGGCTGACGACCAGCGATTGGCCCCGGGCGCGTTGACCCGGCCCACCACAGCAGCGGAAGTGCGCAGACGGGAAGGTCGAGCAGCGAGTATGTCAAGCCGCCGGGCTGCACATCGAGCACAACCGGCACCCAGGTCAGGGTCAGCGGCAGAACGGGCAGGCTCAGCAAAGCAAGCGCGGCTAGGCCGTACCACCATCCCCGGCTCCTCATGCCAAAAAGGGCGAGCGGGAAGAGCGACGGCTTGAACAGCACGAGCGATGCTGGCGTGCCCCAGGCTGCAGCAGCCGCCAATGCTGCGATGAGATACATCCCCGGGTTGCCGTCGAAAACGAACTCCAAGTACTTCGGGCAAAGGAACACGACTAGTGAGACCGCGATCGTCCAGGACGGGGGACGAAGACGCTCAAGCGCTGCCGCCGTGATGGCGATCGGGACAGCCCACCAGAGCACGGCCGGTAGGAGAGTGAACGGCACGAAGAGCCAGAGCGCGACCGGCGGATAAAAGACATCACCCATCTGGAGCTGGTATGGCCCGGCCAGTTGGCGCGGCAGGAAATACGAGCCGCCGCTGAGCCATCGGGTCGTCGCATCCATGTAGATCCGGTAGTCGACACCGACATTGCGGCCCCAGCCGAGTTGCCCGAACCCGACGGCCAGCTCGATCACGATCATGGCGGCAGCCACGGATCCCACGAGGATCGATGCGTCAGACATGAACGGCTTTCGCATCGCCCTCCCTCTGCGCCTCATGCGGGCGCGCGATGGCGCAAACCCCACACAGCGGTCACACGCCTCCGCTCCAAACTGTACCGCCCGTCAGGAACCGTCACACGCCTCTTGAGACACGGTGGGCCAAGTAACGCCGGCCTCACTCCGGCAACGCTCGGACGGCAAAACTCTATGACCTGAGTGTGGTACTGGTGGGTGGTCCGCCTGGGTCAAGTCCCAGGACTTGAAGCCGCACTCGCTAGCCGGACTTGATTCCGCCCACTGACCTTGGCCTGATACAGGGCTCTGTCGGCCGCAGCTAGCAATTCGGCCTCCGTGTCGCCGGCGGCCGCGAGCTTGACCCCGAAGCTGATCGTGATGGGAATGTCCCCCGCTCCGGTGGGTATCGGGCTGCCCGCGACCGCGGCCCGCAAACGCTCGTAAAGGATGCCCGCGCCGTCCTCGCGGGTGTGCTCGGTGAGTACCACGAACTCATCGCCGCCATAGCGACCCAGGACGTCGTGCCCGCGGAGGTTGCTCCCAATGAGACGGACAAGCCCGCACAGCACCTCGTCTCCGGCCTGGTGACCGTGCGTGTCGTTGATCTGCTTGAAATGATCGACGTCGCAGATTGCAATGGCCAGGACGTTCTGGTGCCGCCCCTTCCGCGAAAGCTCGCGGGACAGGACGCTGGCGAACGCCCGGCGATTCAGAACGCCTGTCAGTGGGTCGTGCATGGCCTCGTGGGCGAGCGCATCGCGCGCCTCGTTCAGTCTGGCCTGCAGCTCGACCAAGCGTCGGCCCACGTCAACCCGGGCCAGGAGTTCTCCGGGGTCAAAGGGCTTGGCCAGGTAGTCGTCTGCTCCGGCCTCCAGTCCGATCACGATGTCGGTCTTCTGGTCGCGAGAGGTCAGGAGAATCATGTAGGGTGGCTGGTTCGACTCGATGGTGCGGACACGGCGGCACACGTCCACCCCGGCGAGCCCGGGCATCACCCAGTCGAGGATGGCCAGTTTCGGCGCATCGGGTCGCCGCATGGCATCCCAGGCCTCGACACCGTTGACAGTCTCCACGACCTCGTGGCCGTGCTTCCTCAACACTCCCGAGAGGACCAGGCGCGACGTGACGTCGTCGTCGGCAATGAGGATCTTCACGAGGGCAGCATCCAGATCGCGCGATAAGCCCCGTCCGCCGTGCTCCTCACGACTGGTCGCTCGGACCTAAACTCTTCTCGTCGACGAAGGCTTGCATCGCCTCCTTGAGCCTGGCGAATCGGGACTCGAGGTCGGACAGACGGGCGACGACGTCCGCGAGGTCGCCGGCCCTGGCGGCCTTCTCCATCGCGAAGGCCACTGCGCGCAGCGACTCGCCGCCAACGTTGGCCGACGCGCCCTTTATGGTATGGGCCTGGCGGACCGCACCCTCGGCGTCGCCAGCTTGGAGGTAGCTCCGCAGCGCCTCGATCTGCCTGGGCATATCCTCGAGGAAGCCGACGGCCACCGCCCGCGCGAGATCCTCGTCGTCCATCAAGCGAGCCAGCATCCCGGGCCGGTCGAACACAGGCGTCTCGGGCTCCGGTTCAGCCGCGGGCTCAGCCGTCCCCGATACTGCCGGGGCGGGTTCAGCGGATGCATTCGTCGGTCTCGCGGCATCGTCGCCCGGTAGCCATCTCGCCAGCGCGTCGGCCAATGCCTGCGGCGAGACCGGCTTGGTGACGTAGTCGTTCATTCCCGCTTCCAGGCACCTCTCCCGGTCGCCCTGCATGGCATGGGCCGTCATGGCGACGACCGGGATACTGTGGTTCCGGACCGCCGACTGCGGATCCCGTATGTGGGCAGTGGCCTCGAGGCCGTCCATCTTCGGCATCTGCACGTCCATGAGCACAAGGTCGTAGCGGATCGACTCGAGTGCCGCGATGGCCTCGGCGCCGTTGGCCACGGCATCGGCCTGCAGCCCCAACTTCCGCAGGATTCCGAGCGCCACCTGCTGGTTGGTGATGTTGTCCTCCGCAAGCAGGATGCGAAGCGCGCCCCGACGCATCTCGCGGATCGTGTGGCGCGTCACGATTGTCCTCACGGGCTGGGCTGCGGCCGCACCGGCTAAGACGGCAGCGAGGCAGTCGAAGAGGTCGGACTGTCGCGCGGGTTTTGCCAGGTAGCCGGCAAACCCAAGCTCCTCCATGTGCCGTGCGTCGCCCCTTTGGCCGATAGAAGTCATCAGCACGAGGATGGTGTGGGTCAGGGCTTCGTCGGACTTGATGGCCCGGGCGAGATCCTCCCCGTCCATGCCCGGCATTTGCATGTCGAGGATCACGGCCACGAAGGGGTCGGCTGCGTCCTTGGCGCGAGCCAACGCCAGCAGCGCCTCAGGGCCGCTTGAGGTCTCCTCGGAGCGCATACCCCAGGAGTTCAGCTGGGCCATCAGGATCTCGCGATTGGTGGGGCTGTCGTCCACTATCAGGATGTGGACCCCCCGAATCTGTGCCGGCGGTGGGACGTTTCGTGCCATCCCAACTGGCTTGCCGAAGAGCGCAGTGAACCAGAACTCCGATCCGCGCCCTTCTTCGCTAACGAGACCGATCTCGCCGCCCATCAGCTCCGCTAGTTGCTTCGAGATGGCGAGCCCGAGTCCGCTGCCGCCGTACTTGCGAGTCGTCGAGGCGTCCGCTTGGGTGAACTTCTGGAACATGAGTTCCTGCTTGTCGGCCGGGACGCCGATGCCCGTGTCCTTGACCGAGAATCTCAGTACGACCGCAGTGTCAGTCTCCGACGCGACGCTCGCTCGTACCGCGATCTCCCCTCGGTCGGTGAACTTGACTGCGTTGCCGGCGAGGTTCAGGAGCACCTGACGGAGGCGCCCCGGGTCGCCGGAAAGGTTCGCCGGTACCTCAGGTGCCGCGGCGCAGATGAATTCCAGGCCCTTGTCCTGGGCTCGCAGCGCCATAAGACCGGCGAAATCGTCGAGCAAGGCGCGAACGTCGAAGTCCAGCGTCTCGAGCTTGAGCTTGCCGGCCTCGATCTTCGAGAAGTCGAGGATGTCGTTGAGCAATGTCAGCAAGGACTCACCGCTCGTGCGCACAGTCTCCGCGTAGCGGCGCTGGTCCTGGTCGAGTTCCGTGTCGAGCAGGAGGCCGGTCATTCCGATCACCCCGTTCATCGGGGTGCGGATTTCGTGGCTCATGTTGGCCAGGAACTCGCTCTTGGCCTGGTTGGCCGACTCGGCACGCGTAGTTGCCTCTGCCAGCGCACGGTTGGTCTGGTCGAGCTCAGCCTCGGCCTGCTTGCGCGCGGTCACGTCGCTCAACATGTGGAGCGACGCCGATCTCCCATTCCACTGGATTGCCGCCGCGGACAGGAAGACCCATATGGTCTGGCCGCCCGCGCCAATCATCCGGAAATCGTACCTGTCGGCTACAGGCTCGCCGGCGACGCGCTTCGCGTACCTCGCACCCACCAGTTCCCTGTCTTCGGAGAAGATGAAATCGAGGAATGGCTTGCCTTCGAGCTCGGCAGCTGGAATGCCCAGGAGGTCGGCCATCCTGGGGTTGGTGAACACAAAGACGCCGTCCTGGACTATGTAGATAGCTTCGTTTGCCTTCTCGACCAGGGTGCGGTACTTCTCCTCGCTTTCGCGCAGCTTCTGTTCGGTTTGCTTGCGCTCGGTGATGTCTCTCGAGATGCCCATTGTTCCGAGGGTATTTCCGTTGGCGTCGATTCTGGCCAGCTTGGTGGTTGAGGCCCAGGTCTCGGCGCCGTTCAGCCGCGTCTCCTTCTCCTCCAGGTCCACGATCGGCAGGCCGGTTCTCATGATCTCCTGCTCATCCTCGAAAGCGGGCCGAGCATGTTCATCCGTGAAGAAGTCGAAGTCCGTCTTGCCCACTGCCTGCGAGGGATCGCTCAGCCCAAAAGACTCCGCGGTGGACTTGCTGATCATGGTGAAGCGCCCGTGGGCATCTTTGAAGTAGACGTGGTCCGGGATGTTGTCCATGAGGGCCTTCAGCAAGGACCGTTCCTGGGCCAGATCCGCCTCCGCCCGCTGGTCTTCAGCCATCTCGAGAACGAGGAGAGACAGGCCAGTCGGCGACCCGTCGTCGTCGCGAATGAGAGCGGCGCTTACCTCAATGGCAAAGATGGCGCCGTTCTTGCGCAGGGCACGGTATAGAACCGGGCTCTTGAGCTCGCCGGCAAGCACGCGGGCGATGTTCTCGGCAGCGCGGGCCCGTTCCTCCGGCGCGACGAAATCCGTGACAGGGCGGCCGATCAGCTCCTCTTCCCGATCCCAGCCGAACATGGACAGGATGACCAACGAAGCCGTGAGCACTCTGCCCGTCCGATCCGCCACGACCACCGGCACTTTGTTCCAGGCCGGGAGCAACAGGTCGGCAGCGGACTGCTCACCGCGGTCGCTCATCAACGCAATCCTGGTGTTGGCCTGGTCTTGCGATACGCGCTGCCGAACGGGTCTTCCATCGGTACTCCCTGTAAGAGAGGGAAGGCTACGTCAGAGCAAACGCGAGCCGTGTGCCCGCGCCAGTCTACGCCCGGGCAAGTTAGTGGAATTATCACCGGTCGCCCATTTAGCCGTCTCCAAGTCGCATCTGACCCTCTCGCGCCGGAACGACGGCGTTGGTGCGTCGCTGAGAGCGGCCGGTGCGGGCTGACCATAGCCACGCTGTTCTCGCTTGGGTACTCATCGGTCGGTTCTGCGCCCAGCGCAATAGTCAGGCTCGGACGTCCACCAAACAGACGCTCACGCCGTTCGCCCTGCACTCACTCGTCTTGGGGGCGCCATCGCTCCCTCGGCTTCGGTCTACAGGTCGGCCGCCTGCCCTGGGCGCGCCCTAGGGCCCGGGCACGCGGTCACGATGCAGCCATAGCGTCGGGAGACGAGGCGTCTCTCGCGGCAAACGTTGAGCTCGCAGTTGCCGACCTGAGGGCGCCGCCGCGTATCGCGCTCCAGGCGCATCCGGTCCGTGTCAAACTTGAACGCAGGAGGATTGACTGTGCCCCTCTTCGGCCCGCCAAACGTCGATAAGCTCGTTGCGAAGGGAGATGTCTCAGGGCTGATCGATGCCCTGGCATACCCGGTGCCTTGGCGCGTGCGCCGGGACGCTGCCCTGGCCCTTGGTGCGATGGGCGGTACGGACGCTGTCGAGCCCCTGATCGCCACGCTTGGAGACGACCATGCGAGCGTGCGTCTGGCAGCCGCAGAAGCTCTCGGGAAGATCGGTGCCCCAGGCGCGGTCGAGCCACTAATAGACGCACTGGGAAGCCGGGCGGTTGAAATCCGCAAGGCTGCGGCCGAATCTCTAGGCCAGATCGGTGACTCGCGCGCCCTGGACCCACTCGTCGCCTGCCTCATTGACGCGAGCTGGAGTGTCCGTCGAGCTGCTGCCGAAGCTCTGGGCCGGATCGGTGACCCGCGCGCGGCCGAGCCCCTCAAGGTCGCGTTCNNGCGACCGAAGGGCACAGTCGATGAGTCGGCCGGAAGGGCCACGACGGCGGACCGAGACTAGTCGACGCCGGTTCCCGAGCGGTGGGCACCGCCTGACCTCTATCGGCCGCGAGAGACCATATTCGGCCATAGGGTCCGGTCGGCGGGGGCGCTAGAAGGTGATCACCCGGCCAGCATTGCCAGGAGCGACTGAGCGCTGACGCCGGGCCCGATCTCCAGACGCGGCACGTCGAATCGGCCGACGTTGGTCTCCCCGATGGCCTTCCACTCCGTCACGGCGATCTCCATTCCTGGACAGGCAGCAACGACGGACATTGACGCGTTGGTGATGCCACCCATCGGATAGGCGAATGACTTCGGTCTCTCGCCCGTGACCTGGGCGATCTGATCGGAAGCAAGGTTGACCTCGCTCGTCATGTTGGCCGTGGTCAGATAGGGCAGTGAAACGTGGTCCACGGTGTGGTTGCCGATCTCGTTGCCGGCCGCGATCAGCGACGTTAGATTCGAGGCAGACAGGAAGTCACCGTTGCCGATCCGGCTGGAGATCACGAAGAAGGTGGCCACGAAACCGTGCGCCCGCAGAATCGGGAAGGCGTACGTGTAGCCGTCGTACCAGCCATCGTCGATGCTGACGACGAAGCTCTTGGCCGACGGCGCGCGTCCGGCCAGCAGGTCATCGCCGAGCGTGGCAAGAGTGATCGTGTGCCAGCCTGCCGCCTTGAGCGCATCCATCTGCGCCGAGAAGAGGGCCGGCGAGATGACCAGTCCTGGCAAGGAGTTGCCGGCCTCTGCCGAAGGAACGATCCTGTGGTATTCGAGGACGGGCACACACAAGGCGAATGTCTTCGCCACCTGGTCCCTGACAGTCGGCTCGGCGCTCGTCGTGAGGCTGACGTCGTGCTCGACGACGACCGGAAGGGCCGTCGAAGCGGAAGGCGCGGCCGAGTCCGGACTCGGCGTGGCCGGCTCCGGGGTCGGCTCGGAACTCGGTGCCACGTCCGTCGGCGACGGTTCGGGCGACGTCGAAGGGTCCGGCGATCCAGCCGAGGGCGACGGCGAGATAGACGGGCTCGGGGAATCGGGCGGCGATGCGATCGTGGGCGTGCACTTCACACGAGTCGGCTTCGCCGTGGGAATGCCGCTGGGCGGAACCGACACGAGGCTGGGTGACGGTGAGGTGGTTGGAGACGCGGAGGGCGAAGCCGTGGCAGTCGGCGTAGCAGTTGGCGTCGGCGTAGCTGCGGCGACCACGGCCGTCGGCATACTCGTTGGACTCGGAGTCGCACCCGGCTGAAGGGCCGTCGTCGTGCCGGCGAAGGCCAGGATCACCAGCCCGAGGAAGGCCACAGCCAGCATGCTCGAGCGGCGAGTCTTCTGCCGCCGCCGCAGCGCGGTCCAGGCCGAGGCGAGTTTGGTTCTGATAACAGCCTCTTCTCAGCGGTGGCGGCGGGAAGGAATCCCGACCCGGAGCACGGACTCAAAGCCGCCGCCAGTCCGAACGTTGGGCGTCAATGATGACGCCATTGCCGACAGCTAGTTCCCCGATTCATGACCTTGGGTAGGAATCGCGGCGAGCCACCGCGCTCGAATCCGGCGATCACGGGCGTAGTGGGGGTATAGCATCAGCTGTAGTTAGCGGGGGCTCAGCTACGACCTCACGGAACGAGTGGTGGAGGGTCTGAGCGAATGGTGGCCGCAAGCGTGTCGCAGCCGTTGAGCCGTGTCCCTACGTTGGCCATGCTGGCCGACGCGTTGTCAGGGGAGTACCAGAGCGTAATCGCCGCGGGCGCCGTGGAGGCCTCGCGCGAACTCGGCGTGAATCTGGTCGTCATCGACGGCTTCATGGCGCGTGCGCCGTTCCGCTTCAGCGACAAGTACAACGTCGTGTACGACCTCGCTCGTTCGGAGGGCATCGACGGCCTCCTGATTCAGGCGGACACGCTTCTCACCTATGTCGACGTGGGCGATCTCTCGCGCTATTGCGGGCGTTTCCTGCCGAGGCCGATGGTTAGCATCGGCGTCCGGCTCGACGGAGTCACAACGATCCTCGTCGACGCTGACGGGCCCTTCCGGGCAGGGATCCGGCACCTGATTGAAGACCACCACTACCGGCGAATCGCCTTCATCAGCGGGCCGGAGGCCAATCTCGATGCCCGCAATCGCCTGCAGACGTTCGGCGAAGTCATGGCTGCGCATGGGCTCGTGACGCCCCATCGGTCCACTTTCACTGGTAACCACCAATACGACGGCGGGGTGGAAGCCGTCCGGGTCCTGCTCGATGAGCGGAGAGCGGACTTCGACGCGATCGTCGCCGGCAACGACCAGATGGCGCTCGGGGCCATGGACGCGCTTCGATCCCGAAACATACGGGTGCCCGAAGACGTGGCGATCATCGGATTCGACGACATCAGTGAGGCCCGCCACTCCGCGCCGCCTCTTTCGACGATTCGCCAACCCCTCCGGCAGATGGGGAGGCTTGGTCTTGAGATCCTTCTTCGTCGAATCCGCGGCGAGCCCGTGGACGACACCGTCACCCTGACCGGCGAGCTCGTCTTAAGGCGAAGCTGCGGTTGCAGCTCGGACACGGACCGAGTCCCGACGGCGCTCGAGGGACGGGCATCGGCGCCCGGTCCGGAAGCCGAACTCAGCGTCGAAGACGCGCTCAGGCTGCGGCGGCCCCAGATCCTCGAAGCGATGCAGGGTCCGCTTGGCGGCCTGACCGATGTCGTTCCAACAGAATGGGCGCAACAACTGCTCGACGCCCTGATCGAGGACCTGCGCGGCAACCCAGCCGTCTTCATCGAACGGCTCAGCGCGCTGCTCCAGGAGACGATCCACCACGGCGCAATGGCAGATCCCTGGCAGTCAGCGCTGTCGGCGCTGCATCGGGAACTGACGCCATACCTCGCTCCCGGCTCAATCCTGGGTTCGCAGGCAGAGGACTTGATGGTCCAGGCACAGGTCCTCGTCGGTCAGGCAGTCGACACCCAGGCGCATCATCGGGCGATAATCGAGCGCCGCACGCGGTCCCTCGCGGAGGCGGCCGAGGCACTGAGCGCCGCGTTCGATCTGGAGTCACTCGCCGAAGCTCTGCGCGAGTGCCTGCCCCGACTTGCCGTGCCGAGCGCCTACCTCGTCCTGGATGAGGACGCCACTCCAGCCGGTGCGCGCGTGGTCTTCGCCTACGATCCTCGGCGCAACGACACGGTGTTGCAGGGACTCTGCGACGTCATCACGGAGAGAGGCTACCTGCCGGCCGGGCTTCTGCCCTTCGATCGAAGGTTCGCCATGGTCGTGGAGCCTCTGTTCTTCAAGGACGATCCCCTGGGCTACGCGCTCCTCGAGATCGGGCCGGTCGACAGCTTCATCTATGACGCCTTGCGGGTCCGGATCAGCGCCGCCCTCAAGATCGTCATGCTCAACCAGGAACTTCGTTTGCGCGCGAACCAGCTGCGCCAGGCTCAGAAGATGGAGACCCTGGGTCAGCTCTCGGGTGCGATAGCCCACGACTTCAACAACCTGCTCCAGGCCATACATGGCTATGCCGAGCTTGCGGCAGCCAGCGATCCGGGCAACGCAGAGCTGAGCGGCGACGTCGAAGAGATCATTCGCGCGGCCGACCGTGCTTCCGAGCTGACAAAGCAATTGCTGACATTCAGCCAACCTACGCACGCCAACGCCCGCGTCGTGGAGATCAATTGGTGCGTCAACCAGGCGGTCCCAATGTTGAGGCACCTGCTCGGCCCCACGATCCGCCTTTCTACCGTCCTGCGGCCGGATGCTGGCAACATCCTGATCGACCCGGCTCAGCTCGAGCAGGCGATCCTGAACCTGTGCCTGAACGGCCGCGACGCCATGCCGGAGGGGGGATCGATCACGATCGAAACGGGTCGGCGGTCAACTAGGGCGAGCTCGTCGAGTCCGGCCGCTTCCAAGCGGGACCGCTTCGCTCAGCCGCGGAGCGTGGACAAGACGATGGCATTCGTTTCTGTCAGCGACACGGGCGCTGGGATCGCCCCCGAGATCAAGGACCGGATCTTCGAGCCCTTCTTTACGACCAAGGAGGTCGGAAAGGGAACTGGGCTGGGTTTGCCGATCGTCTACGGGATCGTTCGTAACGCGGATGGCGAGGTCACGGTTGAGTCCGAGCCGGGCCACGGGAGCCGGTTCTGGCTCATGTTCCCCTCCAGCCAGAATGCCCCGGAGGTCGCTGCGCCGGAGGCTGAGGCTCCCACCCATGACACCGAGTTGGTGCTGGTCGTGGAGGATGAGCAGGCGATCCGCAAACTGGCAGAGCGGGTCCTGACCGGCCAAGGGTATCGGGTACTGAGCGCGGCGAACGCCGTCGAAGCGCGCGAACTCTGGTTGATGAACGAAGGCCACATTGACCTGCTTGTGTCCGATGTCACGATGCCCGGGCTGTCCGGCCTGGCTTTCGCGGCAGAGATCGAGGCAAGCGCACAACCCCCACGGATCCTTTTCATCTCGGGTCACATACCGGGCGGCGCTGGCGCGCCCGCGTTCCCAACGAAGGCCAGATTGCTGCCTAAGCCGTTCAGCGTGACTGCTTTGCTCGAAGCCGTACGTGTGACGTTGGATGCTCCGGTGGTCGCCGAGACCGATGCCCCGGGAGACTGACGGGCTGTATCAGGAAGGCGCCACGATCGTTCCTGCGCATCTGCTCGGGCCCGTTGGGATAGCGCTCGTGGAGAGCCTCGACGTAGCGGGCAAGGGCTAGGCCAAGCTGATCACCGAGCCTCGGCTACTTCTCGACACCCGAGAACACGATGCCGCGCATGAAGAATCGCTGCGCTACGAAGAAGACCGCCACCGGCACGATCAGGGCGATGAACGAACCCGCCTCCAGGATCCCGGGCCCGTTCGTCCCGCCCTGCTGGAGAGTGAAGGTGAAGTAGTTCACGCCCAGCGACACGGGGTATCGGTCGGCATTGCCGGCCAGGTAGATCAAAGGCCCCATGAAGTCGTTCCACGAGAAGAAGAACTGGAACAGCCCGACCGCGACGATCGCCGGCAGCGCCTGCGGAATGACGACCGACCTCAATATGCGCAGCGGGCCGGCCCCGTCGACCATCGCCGCCTCGTCGAGGTCTCGCGGAAGGGCCATGAAGAACTGCCGCAGCAGGAAGATGTAGAGCGCGTAGCCGAAGAAGTTCGGCAAGATGAGCGGCAGGAAGCCCTGTGTCAAGCCCAGCGCTCGGTACAGGATGAACTGAGGAATAAGCGTCACCTGATACGGGATGAGGACCGATCCGATCAGGACCAGGAACAGTACGTCGCGGCCCGGGAACCTGAACCGCGCGAACCCGTACGCGACCACCACGCACGATAGAACCGCTCCGATGGTGGAGAAGCCGGCGATGATCAAGGAGTTGAGCAGCCAGGTGGCCATACCTCCGGGCCCGGTCTTGGTGATGTTTCCGGCCCAGTCGATCGCGGTCGCGAAGTTGTCGAGCGTGACCCGGGGGTCCCAGACTCGGCTCAGCCTGCGCGTCTCGATCAGGACGTCGACCTGCTTGTTCGCAGCCGGGTCGATGAAGACGCTGGGCTGGCCGTACACAGAAAGGTCATCCAGCAGGGCGAGGTTGCCGTAGCCCGGCACCACGTACACAGGAAGCGTTGGGTCCACCTGTGAGGCGTCGACCGGATCGCCACTCGGAGTGAACTTCCCGGTGGCTCGATCGCGCGTGATGGGCCGGTAGGTGCATACCTGCGAATCGGTGCATTGGTACGTGCGGGCGACGGCCGGGTATACGGGTGCCCCACGCGCCGAGCCGGCACCCGGGGCGCCGAACGCCCCGGAAAGCGCGTACAGGAAGGGCAGCAGGAACATCACGCACAGCACTGCGGCCACCACCGTGAACGCCGTTCGGGATGTCAGCTTGCGCATGAACCGGTTCAGTTTGGAGCGGCGCCTGGCCGGTCTCCGCCGGAGTGCCGTCATCGCGGCCGCAGGCTCGGGCTCGGCAGGGGCAGGCTCGGTTTCGATGGCGGTCGCTAGTTGGATTGCGGAAGGCACCGCAGGCTCGGACTCGAAAGTGGTCGCTAGTTGGATTGCGGATGGCACCGCGGAAGGCGCAGGCTCGGTCTCCCCAGGCGCAGGCTCGTCCTCGCCCGTGGTCGCCTTTGAGCTCGTCGCATCGGCTCCGGCGTAGTACACCCAGCGCCTGGCGGTCCAGAACAAGACCACGGAGATGGCGATGACCACCACGAACAGGATCCAGGCCAGGGCGCAGGCCTTACCCATGGCGTTCTCATAGCCCCAACCGATGTTGTAGAGGTTGAGGTCCCAGACGTTGGCCTGATCGCCTCCCCGCCCGTTTGAGCTCCACAAGAAGGCCTGGGTGAAGTACCCCGCCACCCCGATGAGGCTCAGGATGAGGCTGTAGAAGACCATCGGCGAGATCATCGGCAAGGTCACGTGGCGGAAGGTCCGCCAGGCGCCTGCGCCGTCGACCCGCGCGGCCTCGTACAGCCGGGTGGGAACGGCCTGCAGCCCGGCGAGGAAGATCAGCGTCATGTTGCCGATGCTCCAGGCGCTCATCAGGATCAGCCAGGGCAACGTCCAGGACCTGTCGGTGAACCAGCCTGTCGGATAGACGGTGGCCAGGTAGCTGAACACCGGAAGGTGGCTGAGTGCCTGGGCGATGCTCGTCGAGGTGGACCGCAGCCAGGCTATGGGCATGCCTTGGGCGCCCGAGACGAAGCCGAGCCAGATGAAGACGCTCGCCGTGATCGGGATCTGGACTGGCAGGAAGAAGAGTGTCCGGAACACTCTCTTGCCGACGAGGAGCCGGTGATTGACGAGCATGGCGATCCCGAGCGCCGTGACGATCGACAACGGCAGGCTCACCGCCGCGAACTTGATCGTGAGAAACGCCGAGCTCAACGTGGTCGGGTCAGACGCGGCCCAGGCGTAGTTGTTCAGTCCAACCCAACGGATCTTTTCCGGATTAAGAATGTCGTAGTTCGTGAACGACAGCACCAGAGAGGCGATGATCGGGATCGCCGTGAGCACCAGCAAACCGACCAGCCACGGGCTGATGAGGAAGAAGCCCCAACCCGCCTCGCGTACGGACGCTCGCGGTCCACGGTGCGACCGTCTCGGCCGTAACGTATTCGCCGAAAGCTCTTCGATCCGAGCCGTCATTGGCGCAACTCCCATGCCATCCTGTGTCGTGATGTCGGTTCGCAAGAATAGCGTGACGGACTTGGGAGAGCCGGCGCCGCAGGAAGTCGAGCGTGAAGGCGGTGGTCTCGCCCGCGCTCAAGGTCGATCCAGTCTCTATGCCCCTCGGCTACTTCTCGACACCCGAGAACACGATGCCGCGCAGGAAGAATCGTTGCGTAACGAAGAAGATCGCCAACGGCACGATCATGACGATGAACGAACCCGCCTCCAGGATCCCGGGCCCGTTTGTGCCGCCCTGCGGCAGAGTGAACATGAAGTAGCCCACGCCAAGCGATAAGGTGTATTGGGCTGAATTGCCGGCCAGGTAGATCAAAGGACCCATGAAGTCGTTCCACGAGAAGAAGAACTGGAACAGCGCGACCGCGACGATCGCCGGAAGCGCCTGCGGAACGATGACCGACCTCAGTACGCGCAGCGGACCGGCCCCGTCGACCATCGCCGCCTCGTCGAGGTCTCGTGGAAGGGCCATGAAGAACTGCCGCAGCAGGAAGATGTACAGCGCGTAGCCGAAGAAGTTCGGCAAGATGAGCGGCAGGAAGCTCGAGGTCAAGCCCAGCGCTCGGTACAGGATGAACTGAGGAATCAGCGTCACCTGATACGGGATGAGGACCGAACCGATAAGGATCAGGAACAGTACGTCACGGCCCGGGAACCTGAACCGCGCGAACCCGTACGCGACCAGCACGCACGATAGAACCGCTCCAATGGTGGAGAAGACGGCGATGATCGCGGAGTTGAACAGCCAGGTGGCCATACCTCCGAGCCCGGTGGGGGTGAACACTCCGGCCCAGTTGACCGCCGTCGCGAAGTTGTCTAGCACGATGTGGAAGTCCCACACTCGGCTCAGCTTGCTCGTATCGATGACGAGGTCGACCTGCTTGTTCGCGGCCGGGTCGATGAAGATACTCGGCTGACCCGTATACGGCGCGAGGTCCTCCAACAAGGCGAGGTTGCCATACCCCGGCACCACGTATACCGGAAGCGTTGCCCCCTGCTGCGAGGCGTCGATCGGCGAGCCATCTGGAACGAACGTCCCGGCGACTCGGTCGCGGGAGAGGGGCTGGTAGGTGCATAGCTGCGAATCGGTGCATTGGTACGTTCGTGCGATGGCCGGGTATGGGGGTGCCCCACGCGGCGGGGGTGCCCCCGGTATCGACCCGCCACTCGGGGCGGTGAACGCCGCGGAAAGCGCGTACAGGAATGGCAGCAGGAAGATCACGCACAGCACTGCGGTCACTACCGTGAACGCGGTTCGGGATGTCAGCTTGCGCATGAACCGGTTCAGTTTGGAGCGGCGCCTGGCCGGTCTCCGCCGGAGTGCCGTCATCGCGGCCGCAGGCTCGGGCTCGGCAAGCGCAGGCTCGGTTTCGATGGCGGTCGCTAGTTGGATTGCGGAAGGCACCGCAGGCTCGGACTCGAGCGCGGTCGCTTGCTGGATTGCGGAAGGCACCGCGGCAGGCACGGCAGGCTCGGTTGCGGTCGGCGCCGCAGGCTCGGACTCGATTGCGGTCGCCTTCGAGCTCGCCTTTGAACTCGTCGCATCGGCTCCGGCGTAGTAGACCCAGTGCCTGGCGGTCCAAAACAGAACCACCGAGATGGCGATCACCACCACGAACAGGACCCAGGCCAGGGCGCAGGCCTTACCCATGGAGTCATTGCCCCAACCGATGTTGTAGAGGTTGAGGTTCCACACGTTGGTTTGCCCGCGTCCCCGCGAGTTCGAGCTCCACAGGAAGGCCTGGGTGAAGTACCCCGCAACCCCGATGATGCTCAGGATGAGGTTGTAGAAGACCATCGGCGAGATCATCGGCAAGGTCACGTGGCGGAAGGTCCGCCAGGCGCCGGCGCCGTCGACCCGCGCGGCCTCGTATAGCCCGGTGGGAACGGCTTGCAGCCCGGCGAGGAAGATCAGCGTCATGTTGCCGACGCTCCACACGCTCATCAGGATCAGCCAGGGCAGCGTCCAGGTCTTGTCGGTAAACCAGCCTGTCGGATAGACGGTGGCCAGGTAGCTGAACACCGGTAGGCTGCTGAGCGTCTGGGCGATGCTCGTCGAGGTGGACTGCAGCCAGGCCATGGGCATGCGGTTGGCGCCCGTGACGAAGCCGAGCCAGATGAAGACGCTCGCCGTGACCGGGATCTGGACGGGCAGAAAGAAGAGCGTACGGAACGCTCTCTTCCCGACGAGGAGCCGATTATTGATGAGCAGTGCGATCCCCAGCGCCGTGACGATCGTCAACGGCACGCTCAGCGCCGCGAACTTGATCGTGAGCAACGCCGAGCTCAACGTGATCGCGTCAGACGCGGCCCAGGCGTAGTTGTCCAGTCCAACCAAACGGATCTTTTCCGGATGCAGAAGGTCGTAGTTCGTGAACGACAGCACCAGAGAGGCGAGGATCGGGATCGCCGTGAACACCAGCAGACCGACCATCCAGGGGCTGATGAGGAAGAAGCCCCAACGCGCCTCCCGTACGGACGCCTTCGGTCCACGGTGCGACCGCGCCGGCCGTACCGGCTTGGCCGGAAGCTCTTCGATCCGAGCCCTCATTGGCGCAACTCCCATGCGGTCCGGTGTCGCGATGGCGGTTCGCGAGAATAGCGTGACGGATCTATCCACTCCGCCAGCGCGCAGCGAGGCTGCGGGGTTCGGAGAGCGTACCAATAGTAGTTCTTAACTACCTTAACCGTTCCTGAATGACGCGCACGACGGCTAAGGACGTTCGAATCCCGTTGGGGTCGGGAAGTGTTAGAGCTGGCGGCCGTGGCTCATTGGGCCCGCCAGCTCGAGGAAGCGGCAGAGGGCGTTGGCGAGCTGCATCTGACGGGGAGTTCGGGCGCGGACGCGGACGAGCGCCGGACTGGCGACGACGGCGGCCAGACAGCGGGCCCGCGATGTGGCCACGTTCAGGCGGTTCAGGCTGTACAGGAACTCCATGCCTCGCGGCGCATCCTCGGGGCTCGACGTCGCCATCGAGTAGATGGACACCGGCGCCTCCTGGCCCTGGAACTTATCGACCGTACCGACGCGAGCGGCGGGCAGGACCCGGGCGATCTCGGCGACCTGGGCGTTGTATGGCGCGACGATCAGCACATCGTCCCACGTCATGTCGTGGCGCTGGCCGCCACTATCGGTCCAGGTGGCGCCGCCATCGACGAGCTCGCGGATGAGCTCCGCCACGACCGTCGCCTCCTCCGGCGACTCGTTGCGGTTGCCTTCGTGCGCGACCGACACGAACCGCACGCCCGTGCCCGTCAGCCGGCCCGGCCCGGCAAGCCCTTGCCGCTCCAGCCACTCCTCCGACGTCAGGCGACCCTGGTAGAACGCCTCCGACGTGAAGCGGCACAGGTCCGGATGCAGCCGCCGCGTCCGTTCCTGGAAGAGGCCGAGCTCCGGCGGCATCGTCGATTCACCAGCCAGCACGTGGCCCAGGGCCGACGCTGCCGCGCCCGGCGGATGCGTTCCCTGGAGAGGCTGGTCGAGCTGCTGCGGGTCGCCGAGGAGGACGAGGTTGCGGGCGGCTCCCGAAACGGCAACTGCGTTGGCGAGCGACAGCTGACCGGCCTCGTCGATCACCAGTACGTCCACGGCTCCGGTGAACTCCGGCCGCGACCACAGCCAGCCCGTGGCTCCAACCACGTCCAGCTCGCCGGCCCCAAGCGCGTCCAGTAGATCGCCATACCCCGAATACGGCTGGGCCGCGTCCGACGTGCACTCGCCCGAGCCGTCCGTCTTCTGCCCGATCCGGACCTCGAGCCCGGCCTCAATGGCCCTGGCGGCCACCGAGTCGAGCAGGTGGCCGATGACCCGATGGCTGTTGGCCGTGACACCGACCTTCAGGCCAAGGCGCACCAATTCGACCGCCACCCTCGCCCCGAGATAGGTCTTGCCCGATCCCGGCGGACCCTGGACCGCCAGCCACCCGCCATCCAGCTCGGGCGCCAGGCGTTCGGCCGCCGCGAGGGTCGTCTCTTTGTCACGGCAGAGTGGCCGGCCGCCGCCGATACGCGGCGGACGTCGCATCAGCAGCTCGCGGGCCGCCGCATACTCGCCCGGCCCTTCGATCCCGTGGTCGGCGACCCACTCGCCGATCCGCAACAGGCTGTCTGCAAGCGGCCCCGAGTCGACGTAGTCACACGGCACGAGAGAAGTGGGGTGTGGCCCGTCGGTCTTCGGCCCGCGCTTGAGGTCGAGCGTGCCCGCGGCCTCGTCTATCGCCACGACGCTCCCCGGCGATCGGTTCGTGGCCGGGTCTCGAACGTCCGTCCCGACCTCGATCGCGTGCTCCTGCTCGGGGAAGCGGTAGCGGTAAACGGTCGATCGAGCGGTCTCCCCCACCCTGTCGATGAGCTCGAGACCTCCGATCGGTTCTCGCTCGCCGATCCGCTCCTCATCGGTCAGGTCGTGCATGAGGTAGAAGAAGCGCCACCAGAACGACTTCTCCTCGCGCCGATGCCAGCTGAGCAACTGGGCCAGGAGCCAGCGGGCATGCTCCTCGGGCGTGCGGTCGACCGCCTCGTCGGGCACGCCGGCGCACAGCCGATCCGCGACCTCGGCGACGTGAGCCAGCTTTGCCGACAGCGACTCGGGCGCCGCCGGCTCGGCCGTAGCCGGCCGGGGCAAGGTCTCGCCCAACCGCGCCGCAAGCTCCAGGCGCCGCTCTTCGAGCCAGTCGCGCAGCCGCCAGTTCGAGACGCAGTCGTCGCGGTTGTATCTCAAGATGCTCTGCAGCGTCTCGTCCGTATCCGGCGAACGCGGCGCGGCCGAACCCGTATCGACATCCGCCAGCCAGCCCTCGAAGGCGACGATGCTCGACCCGGCATCGCGCAGGTTCTCGTCGCGCGTCAGCCCGTAGAGCGGCTCGAGCTTCTTGATCGAGTAGCTCTCGACCGAGGCGCGCAGCCCCTGCTTGACCGTCCGATAGAGGTCGACGAAGACGTCGCCGCGCAGCAGCCGGTCCACTTCCTCCTCGCGGGTGGCATGACGGCCCATCAGCCGCCCGACCGCCGTGGGCTCGTAGGGGGCGTAGTGGTAGATGTGGATCGCGGGATCGGCGGCCAGCCGATCCATCATCAGATCGATCGTTTCCTCGAAGGCTCGCTTCTCCGCCTCGGGCGTTACCTCGCCGGCATCATCGACCGCCCAAATGGCGTGGAAGGTCGGCTCACCGTCCGGACCGACGAGCCCAGGCTCGAGGATGCCGAAGAGGTAGTCGACCCCGTCGTCGAGCGCGAACGGGTCGCCCTCGATGTCGAAGAAGAGGTCCCCCGGGCGCGGCTCGGGCAGGCTCGTGAGTCCGCGGTTTGGCTCCAGGACTCCGTCCGGCCGCCGCGCCGGCGGAAGCAGCTCGTACAGGATCCGGCCGGCATCCTGGCCGCGAACCTGGATCGCCGCCTGGTCCCGGGCCGTGACCAGCGCCGCGCCGCCCACGCCGTCGAGTGGCTCCGGCAGCGGCAGCTCCAGGGCCGCGAGCCGGCGGCGCGTGGCCACTCCGGCGCCCTTCAACGCCCGGCGCAGCCGCGAGGGGGCGCCGGCCACGAGCGAGAGGTCGTCGTCGGCACGTCGCCGGGCCTCGCACACCAACCGCCAGCGGCAAACGTCGCAGTGCTCGACCGGTTCCGGGTACGTACCCGCCGGCGGGTACGCAGCGGCGGCAATACCTCCGGCCGCCCCGCCGTCGGACTCGATCCGCGCCTCGAAGGCCGCCTTCACGGTCCGGTAGTAGGCCATGTAGTCCGCGACCCGATGCCGCTCGACCGTCCGGGCGCTGCCGCCCAGGGCGACGTGCATCCATTGCGGCTCGAGCATCTGGATGACGGTCAGCCGCTCCACGTATGAGCAGATCTGGAGCAGTGCCGACGCCTTGACGTGGCGGGCCAGCTTGGTGTCGGCGATCTCGTAGCTCCACGGCCCCAGCACGCTCGGTCGTTCCACCCTCAAGACGAAGTCGGCCAGCCCGAGCCACCGGCCGTCGAAGAAGGTGGCCTGGTAGATGACGTCGTCGCCCCGCCGAATGGCCTCCTCGGTGGCTCTTGCCGCGTCCCGCAACTGCTTGATTCGGTTCGCGCCGGGAGCGTCGTGGTCGCCTGTTTCGATGCGCGTCACCCGCCGGCCGTCGCGTTCCAGCGCCGCCAGATAGCGCGCCTCGTGCTCGAGGCCTCGCTTCGCGATCAGGTCGAGCTCCGGATCGAGCCTGATCGGCCGGTCGACCAGGCCGGCCATGGCCGCCAGCTCCAGCCCGACGAGGTGCTCGCACGCGAGAAAGCCGACCAGGTCGGTCGCCGCGAGAATGGGCTTGCCGTCGATGAGCTGCATCGCCGCTCACAATAACCGCTGGCTGTGCCATCTCACGTGTCACGCGGAGTGCGCACCGACCGGCGCGGCGAACGGCGGCGCGCGGGTGCGGGCGCGGGCAAGTTCCTGCAATTGGACCTTGACCTCAGGGCTCAGGTTCATGTTGACTGGGCAGGGCGCTTCAACCAGCCGTCGAGGTCGCGGCCCAAGGCGCGACCGATGTCCGGCAGTTCCACTCGAACCGAAGGGTTGGCCAGGTGCGCATTCGGCCATTGCAGCTCATGGCTGAGGTCGTCCTCGCAGCGACGATGCTCGTTGTCGCCCCAGCCGGAGTTCGAGCCGGCGACGGCATGATCGAGACCGGCACGTCGACATACGAAGTGGTCCCGGGCAAGAACCTCATCCAGGTCACGGTCCAGATCTCGATCTACAACGCCAAACCCAACACCGTGAACAGCTCCGGCATCGAGTACTACTTCTGGAACGCGACCCAGATCACGGTCGAGCAAGAAGCCGGCCCCGTATCGGTCACCTCCGACGCCGGCGGCGTGTCGCAATCCACCGTCAGCACCGACGAGTACTACCGCTACATTCAGCTCAACTACCCCAACGTGTACTACGGCCAGACTCGCGTGGTCACGGCCACGTATACGATCCCGGCCGCACCGCACGCCGCCGGCGGTTTTCGCGCCGGGCAGGCCTACGCCAGCTTGTGCGCCGTGGGCAACGGCTGGGACACCGGCACCGTATCGGTGGTCCTACCCGCCGGGTTCGAGCTCTTCGTCGACGACGGCGGCGACATAACGAGGAGCGGCGCCTCGGGCGACAAGCAGGTCTACTCGAGCGGCACCGAGTCCAGCCCGTACAAGTTCTGGACCTGCGTCGACGCCGAGAATGCGGCGAACCTGACGCATACCCCGCTGACTGCAGCCGGTCAGGCCTTCGACCTCGAGAGCTGGCCGGAAGACGCGTCCTGGAGCAGCGCGATCCGCGGCGACGTGGCGAGCGATGTCCAGAGTCTCGAAACCCTCACCGGCCTCAAGATGCCCGGCGGCACCGTGACCATTCTCGAGGCCGGGGATCAGCAGCTCGGTGAGTACAGCGGCCTCTACAACATCGAGACCAAGACGGCCAGCATTCCCGAGACCGTCCGCGCCGACACGGTGGCCCACGAGCTGGCCCACATCTGGTTCAACCCGTCCCTGCTCCAGGACAAATGGATGATGGAGGGCCTGGCCGGCTACAGCGAGCAGGCCGCCGGACCGGGCAACTACACGCCGTGCTCCGAGCCGGGCGCCTATCCCGGGTCGGGGCCGCCAGACGTCAAGACGTGGCAGCTGCTTACCAACAACTCCACGACTGCGCAGCAGGGCCTTCTCGATTGGCAGTACGCCGCATCCTGCTACCTGTTCACAGCCCTGGCCGACTCGATGGGCACCGACAACTTCAGGCGCGTCCTGGAGGCAGCCGCGGCCGGCGAGATGGCCTACGTCGGCGCCACTCCGGGCGAGAAGCGTGTCGCCAGCGGCTTGCCGCTTTCTGCGAGAGAGCTCCTCGACCTGATCGATGAACGAGGCATGGTGCCGGCCGGGTCAAGCGATCTCGACGGAGCGCAGAACCTCCTGGCCCGGTACGGCCTCTTCGATCCGACGACACTGGACGCGCGATCGAGCGCTCGAGCCGCCTACCACTCTCTGGCGGTCGCGGCGCAGGCCTGGAAGCTCCCGGATGCCATCCGCGACCCGATGTCGAGCTGGCAATTCGACAACGCCCAGGCGGCGATGGCGACGGCCGGCCAGATCATCGGCGTCCGCGACGCGATCCAGAAGAAGGTGGCCGGGCTCAGCCTCGACGGCACCGACCTCCAAAAGCAGTTCGAGGCCGCGGGCTCTCAGGCCGATCTCGCCAACCTCCTGGTCCTGATCACGAAGGAGGCCGACGCGGCCGACAAGCTCGATCAGGCAACGCGACTGCGGGACGGCAACCACAGCGTGCTCCAGGCGATCGGGCTGCTCGGGACCGACCTGAGCGCTCCGCTGAAGCAGGCCCGAATCGACCTTCAGAACGTGAAGCCCGACCAGGCCAGCGCAGCGGCCCAGTCGGTCATCGATCGAGTGAGCGGTTCGAGCGATCAGGGGCTGTTGCGCAGCGGCGGGGTCGTGGGCGCCTTGGCCGTGCTGCTGCTGCTGGTCTTCGCCCTGATCATCCTGATCCGACGCCGGCGGCCGGCCGTGGTCGTGATCGGTCCGGGCACCCAGATCGGTCCCGCGCTGCTGCTTCCGCCCGGTCCGTTCGACGCCGGCCAGAGCCCGTGGCAGACGCCGCAAGACCCGGCCACGTATCGGCCGCCCGCCGGATCGTGGCAGCCCATCTCGGGCCCGGACTCGGGCCGGGACACGGACCCGGGCAGGGACACGGAGCCGGGCAGGGACACGGAGCCGCCGACGAGCTGAACGCGCCGAGTGGAATGCCCTCTCGAGCGCCGGCATCGCCGTCGATCCGCTATGGGGCCGCTCAGCCTGAGCCGTCGATCCGCTGTGGGGCCGCTCAACCTGAGCCGTCGATCCGCCCTACCCGTCCGGTATCGCGGGCGTGTTGCGTGAAACTGTGGCACGCTCGGGGCCTCATCCCGAGCAGGTCAAGTCGCGTGTCCGAAACCGTCACCCCGACACCCTCATACCGCGCCCTCTTCGCCGTGCCCGCCATCGGCCGGGTACTTCTCGGCATGCAGATCGCGCGCATCGCCCAATCGATGATCGGGATCGTCATGATCCTGTTCGCGCTGCAGCGCTACAACGACCCGTCGCTGGCCGGGCTCGTGGCCTTCGCCAGCATCTTCCCGGGCCTGCTCATCAGCCCGATCGCCGGCGCCCTCCTCGATCGCCACGGCCGAGTCCGGCTGATCATCCTCGACTACATCGTCGTCCTGGCGGCGCTGGTGCTGATCGCCACGCTGTCGCTCACCGGCCACCTGACCGCGTGGCGGCTCGTGGCAATCGTGGCCGTCTCCTCGCTAACGGGGCCGCTCAGCAGCAGCGGGCTGCGCAGCCTCTTCCCGCTGCTCGTGCCGGAGCCACTCTGGGAGAGGGTCAACGCCGTGGACTCGAATGGTTGGGTCCTGGCCACGGTCGTGGGCGCGCCGATCGGCGCGGTCGTGGCCCAGATCGTGGGCTTCGAGGTGGCGATGGTCGGGATCGCCGTGGCCTACGCGATCGCCGCGCTGGTCATATTCGGCTCGCCCGACCCGCGAACGGACGTGGCCTCCACCGGCAATCTGCTGCGCGACGCCTGGCTCGGGCTCGTCTACACGTGGCACAACCGCACCCTTCGCAGCCTGGCCATCTCGCTCTCGACGATGAATCTGGGCGGCGGTGTGATCCAGATCGTCGTGCCGGTCCTGATCCTCAAGCACCTGGGAATGGGCCAGGATATGGTCGGCTACATGTTCGGGTTGAGCGGCCTCTTCGGCGTCGGTTCGGCCTTCATTTCCGGCCGTATCAGGACCGAGGGACGCGAGCGTCGCATGATCCTTATTCCGGCCACCGGCTTCGTATTCACGAGCGCCATCATCATCTGGCCCGGCAGCATCGTGCCCATCGCCGTCTCGATGGCCGTGTCCGGCCTGCTCAACGGCCCGCTCGACATCGCCATGTTCACGCTGCGCCAGCGCTGCACCGATCCGGCCTGGATGGGTCGAGCCTTCACCGTTTCGATGAACCTCAACTTCTCCGGGTTCCCGATCGGCGCGGCCGTCACCGGCATCATGCTGTCGGTGTGGCCGGTCGAGGTGGCGATCATCTTCGGCGTCGCGGCCAACGCCCTCGGCGCCCTCCTCGGCTACATCCTGATCCCGCGCAGCGATCGGTAAAGAGAAGAGGCCGGGCTCGATGCCCGACCTCTTCTGCGTTTCCACTAACTGAGGCCCATCGCCCCATCGGCTATGCGGCGGGTTCCGCGGTCGGCGCCTCGTGCTCGGCCGCGAGACCGGCCGCGTGCCTGACTCGCACCTTGCCGTCCTCGACCAGCGAGTACACGACGGGCACGACGATGAGGGTCAGGAAGGTCGAGGTGAAGAGACCGCCGATCACGACCGTGGCCAGCTCCGAGGCGATGATCTCGCCTTCCGAGAGGCCCAGGCCGAGCGGCACCAGGGCGAGAATGGTGGCGATGGCCGTCATCAGGATGGGCCGGACTCTCGTCCGTCCGCCCTGCATCAGGGCGTCGTACATCGGCATGCCACGCCGCCGGTGTTGCTCCACCAGGTCGAGCAAGACGATGGCGTTAGTGACGACGATGCCGATCAGCATCAGGAACCCTATCAAGGCGCTGATGCCGATTGGTCGCTGGGTGAGGAACAGCGCCGGGAAGGCGCCGATCGTGGCCAGCGGCAGGCTGAACATGATGACCAGCGGGTCGATCAGCGAGTTGAAGACCAGGACCATGACGAGGTAGACGAGCAGAATGGCAACCGCCATCGAGAGGAAGAGGCCGCCGAAGGCGTCGCTCATCTCCGCGGTCACGCCGCCGAGCGTGACGGTCACGCCGCCGAGCTTGCCGTCGGCCTGCAGCTTGTCGAGCGCCTTCTGGATCTCGCCGGAGACGCCGCCGGTGTCCTTGCTGGTGGTGTCGGCCGAGACAGTCGAGGCCAGAAACCCGCCGACGTGGCTGATCCGAGCCTGGGTGTCCATAGGCTTGACCGTGGCGATCGAACCGAGCGGCATCTTCCCGGCCCCGACCGGCAACTGAGCGAGAGTCTCGATCGAGCTGAGCTTGGCATCGACCTGGAGGTAGACGTCGGTCGGTGACAGGCCAAGCATGACCGTCCCGGCCATTGTCCCGACCAGGGCGTTGTGGACCTCGGCCTGGACGCCGACCGTGGTGGTCCCGTCCATGATGGCCTTGTTGGGATCGACGTCGATGTTGTACTGGGTGGTCGTCGTTGAGAGGTCGCTCTTGACGTTGAGCAGGTCGGGCATGGTCCTGAGCTCGGCCTGAACGGCTGTCGTGGCGGCCGCGACGTCGCTGGGCTTCGCCCCGCTGACCACGACGCTGATCGAGCTGCTGCCGGTCATGCTCTGCTGGGCGACCTGTATCTGCCAGCCGTCGAGTTGGAGCGTGGCGAGATCCGCGGTCAGCTTGTTCTGTTCGGCATCGAGGTTGGTGCTCGGGTCAAGACCGACGACGATCGTCGCGCCGTTGGACGCTCCGCCGGTGAAGGCGGCCGCGAGGGCCGACAGACCGGTATCGGCTTCGCTGGGGACCGTAGTCTCGATGAGCTTGACTTCGGGGTATGTCTTGAGCTTGGTCTGGACGACTCGGGCCTGGGTAAGGACTGCCGACGATGGGGTACCAGACGGAGGCGCCACGGTGACCGAGAGCTGCTTCTGCGACCCGGCGTTGAGGAACTGCGTGGGAATGTGCGGCACGAGCAGGCCGGCCCCAAAGACGAGGAGCGCGGCGATGCCGATGACACTCCAGCGGCTGCGGCGGTTGTGGAGGGCGGCCCGGAGAAGCGGCGTGTAGATCTTCTGAACGAGGGAGTCGTGGTGCTCGACTCCCTCGTCGGGATTGAGCTTGATGCGGTCGATGAAGAGGCTGGCCATGACCGGCACGACCGTCAGCGCGCAGATCAGCGACGCCAGCAGGGCGAAGGTGACCGTCAGGGCGAAGGGGAGGAAGAACTGGCTGACGAGACCGCCGACGAAGCCGAGCGGCAGGAACACGGCAACCGTGGTGAGAGTGGAACTGGTGATTGCGCTGGCGACTTCACGCGTGCCGGAGATCACGGCCTCGCGCATCGGGTCGCCCCGACTGCGGTGGCGGTAGATGTTCTCGAGGACGACGATGGCGTCGTCCACAACCCGGCCGACGGCTATCGCCAATCCGCCCAACGTCATGATGTTGATCGTTATGCCCGCCACCATCATGAGGACCAGGGCGGTCATGATCGAGACGGGGATGCTGATCGCGGCCACGAGCGTCGACCGCAGGCTCAGCAAGAAGACGAAGATCGTGATGATCGCGAAGAGAGCCCCGAGGCCGCCCTCACGGACGAGGCTGTCGCGCGACTCGATGATGAATGTCGAGGAGTCGGACACGACGTCGATCTCGAAGGTGCCGCTGTTGGCCGACCTGAGCTGATCGAGCTTGGCCTGGACGGCCTGGACCACGTCGACCGTGTTGGCGTCAGAGGTCTTCGTGATGGACAGGACGAGCGATGACCCGGCGTCGCTGTGCTGCGGATCAGTGTTCAACTCCGCGTAGCCCGTCGGGTTGACGGTGTTCAGCGAGACGCTGCCGAGGTCGCCAAGAGTGATGGCCGTCGGCTGCGTCGCGGTCGAACCGGCGGCCGGCATCTTGACGCCGACGGCCAGTGCGAGCAACTCGTCCTTGGTCTGCAGCACCAGCTGGTGCTGCGCAGAGACCGGGATCGAGATCGTGGATCCGCCGCTCGTGATCGGCATCGACCCTGCGGGCAGGATCAGGTTGTTGGCGGCCAGCACTCCCTGGATCTGGCTTATCGAAACGCTGTTGGAAGCCAACTTGGCGGGATCGAGGCTGACCACGAGCCGGTACTGGGCCGCGCCCGTCAGGTCGACCTTGCTGACGCCGTCGAGGCTCTCAAGCGACGGTACGATGTTCGCCTCGGCCAGGGTATTCAGCTGATCCGGAGTGGTCGATCCTGTCGCCCGGATTGCCACGATCAGCGACGGGAACGCATTTATGTCGAACGATTGGATCGTTGACGTGGAGCTGAGCCCCAGCGCCTTCACGCTCGAGTCGATAGTCGCGATCGTGTCCTTGATGTTGGTGCCGTAGGCGAACGAGGCAACCACGATCGACAGGCTGTTGACCGAGCTGGAGTCAACGCTCTTGAGGTGGGCGACGCTGCCGATCGAGCGCTCGATCGGCTCGGTGACCTGCGTCGAGACATCCTGTGCGCTCGCACCCGGCATCGGGGTGATGACGACCGCGAACGGCAACTGGATGTCGGGCAGAAGCTCCTGCTTGAGCATCGACCACGAGAAGATGCCGCCCAGCAGCAGCCCGATCGTGATGAGAACGGTCACGCTGCGTTTGGCGACGGCTAGCTGCGTCAGACGGATCACAAGTTGCTCCTCGATTCCATTTGGCTCAAGAAATGCATTCGGTGACTAGGACCCTCGCAGAGGGCTCGGCGTTCAGGCCGACATAGATTTCGCTCGTTCGAGGACGATGGCGATCAGGCGCGCCATGTCGGCCAGCTCGTCCTCCTTCAGGACGCCGAGGAAGCGGCGCATCACCTCGAGGCGCATGCCCGAGATCTCGTCGATGAGACGCCGACCGGCGTCGGTCAGGTGGCATTCGACGACGCGGCGGTCATCGAGCCGATGCCGGCGCTCCACGAGCCCGTGTCGCTCGACGCGCTCGACCGTCCCGCTGGCCGTAGGCAGGCCGGCCCCGAGCCACTCCGCGATGCGGCTCATCGGCGATGGACCGTGTTTGCCGAGCAGGAACAGAAGGCGCATCTGGCCGAATGTAAGTTCCTGCGCCACCCATTCCGGGACGTCGGGGCCATGCATGTCCCACAGGCCGCCGAGCTCATCGAGGACGGCCTCGATCTCGAGCTGTCGGGCAGATACTTCGCTCATATACGAATAGTCTAAGGCATAGCGAATAGCTCTGCGTCACCCGAATGAATGAGGCCCGTATAGTGCGATGGAATGACGAGCGGTTCGGAGGTCCTCGGGCTGCCGCGGGGCGGTTCCGATGGACAGCTCTCGCGAGTCGCTGGTACCTTTCACGTGACGGCATTCATAGGAGGGCGGTTTGATCAAGCGGGGGAAGCCTGAAGGGCCCATCAGGTGGACGACGCTGGGCAACGCGCCTTACCCCAAGGCCGACGAGCCATGCACCGGGTTTCTGCTCCAGGCGGGCGGCGCCAATGTGCTCGTCGACATTGGCGGTGGGGTCCTGGGTGCGCTGCAGCACTACATCCGCCTCGAGGATCTCCACGCCGTTTGGATCAGCCATCTCCATGCCGACCACTTCGCCGACATGCCGCTTCTCTATTACGCCTTCGCCTTCGCCGAGAAGCCGATGCGCAAGATTCCGATCCTGGGGCCGGTCGGTTGGGCCAAGCGGGTCGAGGATTTCGTCAAGAGTTCAGTCGACCACCACATGAGCGACTACTTCCAGGTGGTCGAGCTCAAGGACCGCGGCATCGCCGAGATCGGCGACCTGCGGATCCAGGCCCGGACTGTCGAGCACGCCGTGACGGCGTTCGGCCTGACGGCTCGATACGGCGATCGGCGGCTGGCCTACACGGGGGACAGCGGCCCGTGCGACAACCTGGTCACCCTGGCCAAGGGCGCTCGAGTCCTGGTGGCCGAGTGCTTCGCCAGCGTCATCGAGATCCCGTCGGTGCACCTCTCGCCCGAAGATGCCGGCCTCGTCGGCGCCCAGGCCGGGGTCTCGCGACTGGTTCTGACGCATCTAGCCCAGGGCCTCAGCGACGAAGATGCGATCGAGCGGGCGGCCTCGACCTTCAACGGCGCGATCGAGGTCGCCAAGCCCGGAACGATGCTGGAGGTCTGACCCCGCAGCGGCGGAGGCGTCAGTGCGGCGGAGTCAGGCCGACACAATGCGGGTGAAGGTCCGGAGCGGAATGGCAACGGCCGAGGGGCAGAGAGCGACGGCCTAACACCCTCGGCAGTCAGGCCGTCCCGCCCAGGGCGGGCGCATTCGCGATCTCAGTCCTCAGCTCAACGCTCTCTTCACGAGTTCGACGATCCTCGCCTCATCGGCGGCGGTCAACTCCGTCAGGGCGTAGGAGCTGGGCCACATCGCGCCGTCGTCCAGGTGCGCCTTGTCGCTGAAGCCGAGCGTCGCGTACCTCGCCTTGAACTTGGCCGCATCCTGGAAGAAGCAGACGATGTTGCCATCCTTGGCATACGCGGGCATTACCAGGTTCTCGGCGAGAGGTCCGGCGCCGTCGCCTTGATGATCGCATGGAGCTGTTCGGCCATGACACGATCCGGGCCCGGTATCCCGGCGATCTTCGCGAGCACGTCGCTTTCACCGTCCGCCTTGTCCGCGCGCGGGCCGCGGCGCGCGGCCGCCTTCTGCTCCTGGGCGCGCTCCTTCATCGCAGCTCGTTCCACGTCCGAGAATCCTTCGATCGTCTTGTCGATCACGGTGGTGCTCTTGGCTGCCTTAGGCGGGTCCTTCATTGCAGGTTTCCTCCCATGCGAGTCTTGATGGGGACGAACCTCATGATGGGGAGCCGCCGCCGCGGCGGCTTCTCGGGTGTGTCGCGTCGCGTCGGCGAACCCAACAATGGCCAGCGGCAGACCTTCGGGTGATGCTCGTCGAGCAGCTCGTTCACGCCTAACCTGGGTCTAGCTCGCATGGGATCGGAGCCATCTTCGGAGTCAAGCCTCCGACATGACGTGTTCGCTACGTCTCGCGCCTGTATGGCGTATCGAGCACGACGAAGTCCTTGCGGCCGACGAGGGCGGCCCGGATGCGGTGGACGTTCTGGTTGTACAGGATCCGGTCCCACCAGTGGCGGGGCAGGTGCTCGGGCAGCAGCACGATCGTAAGCCGGTCCGGGTCCTCCGCCTGCGAGACCTCGAGATAGCGGACGAACGGCCTCACCAGGGCCCGATACGGCGACTCCACAAGAACGACCCGCACCCCCGGCAGCTGCCGCTCGACGCGCTCGCGGAAGCGCTCACCCTCGCCGGGGTCCAGCGTGACGTGAACCAGCTGGACCTCCTCGCCCATCGTCTCGCCGACCTTGACCGCCTGNNACTACCACTCTCTGGCGGCGATGGGGCGGCCCGAAGACCACGTCGGGCTGAACCTCCAGGCCCACGCCCTCCTGGTCGTACTCGTGTTTGATGAAGAGCATCAGGGCCACGAGGATCGGGACGACGATGATGATCATCCAGACGCCCTGGTCGAACTTCGAGAAGGCGATGACCACGACCACGATGCCGGTCACGACCGCGCCGAAGCCGTTGATCAGGGCACTGCGACGCCAACCCGACCCACGCTCGGTGAACCAGTGGCGAACCATGCCCGACTGCGACAGCGTGAACGAGGTGAAGACGCCGATGGCGTACAGGCCGATCAGGCGATCGGTCGAGCCATTGAAGGCGACACAAAGAGCGATCGAGACGAGGGACAACGCGACTATCCCGGAGTTGAACGCGAGCCGCTCGCCGCGCAGGGCGAACTGGCGTGGGAAGAACCCGTCGCGGGCGAGGATCGATGACAGTCGCGGGAAGTCGGCGAAGCTCGTGTTGGCGGCGAGGATCAGGATGCCCATCGTCGAGAACTGCAGGATGTAGTACATCAGCCCGGGCCCGAAGACCGTCCGGCCCACCTGCGACAGAACGCTCTCTCCACCGCCCTGGAGCCCCGCCGGACCCGCCCCCGCCTGGATGGCCAGGTAGCTCGTTCCGAGGAACATCACACCCAGCAGCGTGGCCATGATGATCATGGTCTCCTGGGCGTTCTTCCATTCGACCGGCTTGAAGGCAGGGACGCCGTTGGCTACGGCCTCGGTGCCCGTCATGGCCGAGCATCCGTCCGCGAAGGCCTTGCACAGCAGGAAGATGCCCATGTTCTCGGTGGCCACACCGGTGAGCGCCTCGTGCTGGACCAGGTGCAGCTGGCCGGTCATCGACTGGAGTATTCCGACCGTGATGAGCAGCAGCATCGAGGCGATGAAGATGTACGTGGGGCTGGCGAACAGCGTGCCGCTGTCGCGCAGCCCGCGCAGGTTGATGACCATGACCAGCAGGATCGAAAACGCGATCAGCGGCACTTTGATAGGTTCGAGTAAGGGAAAGGCGGAATAGAGCGCCTGCACGCCGGACGACACGCTGACCGAAACTGTGAGGACGTAATCGGTGAGCAGCGAGCCCGCGGCGACGAGGCCGGCCAGCACGCCCAGGTTGGCGTGAGCGACGATGTAGCTGCCGCCGCCGTTTGGGTAGGCCCGGATCGTCTGGCGGTAGCTGAAGGTCACGATGACCAGCAGCGCCACGACCACGACCGACAGGCCGAGGACGTACTGGAACTGCGCCTGTCCGGCGCCGACCAGGATGAGCATCATTGCCCCGGTCGCGTAGGCCACTGACGACATCACGTCCGAGGAGAAGACCGGCAGCGCCTTCCACTTCGGCAGCCGCTCGCTCAGGTCCGCCGCGGAAGACAGCGGGCGGCCAAAGAGCACGCCTCGGAGAGTGGCCATGCGGCGCTGTTGGGCGGTGCGCGGAGCCTGGGCCTCGAGCTTGGCCTCGAGCACGCCGGGGCCGAGGTAGCGGAAGTACCGGGCATGTGGCCGATCGACGACTACGCGGCGATCGCCGAGCTTTCGGCCCTGAAGGGGCCGTTGTTCAGCCATGTTTAGAGATGTCCCTCGTAATCACGATGTCTACCTTACCGCCGGGACGGACAACGGTAGGCAGAATCAGGACATCGGTGGCATCGGCCAACTGGTAGGCCCGCCACAGCAGGCCGGGCCAGGACGGGAACCCAGAGAGGATAACCCGCGTCGCCAGTCCGGCGGACACGAGGCCCACGGCCGCTTCGAGATCGCCCAATCCAGGCTCGAACTCACGCAATGCGGAGGAGGCCCGGGCAGCCAGCTCGGCCGCCAGGCGTTCGGCCTCCTCGGTGTCTTCGGCCGGGACGGCCGATAGGACCGGCGGCGAATCGGCGTCATCCGGACCACCCCAGGGGTCGATCCGAGCGCCCGCCCGAACCAGATGCAGAACGCTGTCGGCGAATGTCACCTCCACACCCTATTCACCGGCCCACGAGGGAAACACACGGATGTGGCCCGACCGCGCTCAACAACTGCTCAACAGGGTGGGCCGGCAGGGGCCCGTGGGGTCCACTAGCGGCGGCGAGCGGAGCCCAGGACGAAGAAGCGGTCGGTGGTGGAGATCTCGATCTCGTCGAAGTCGGCGTGGCCGAGGGCGGACTCGAGCTCGGCCGGCTCGTAGAAGACCTTGCGGACGCGATATGTGGTGCCGTCATCGAGGCGGCGGACCTGGACGTCGGCGGCGGGCGGTCGATGGTCGAGCGCGCCCGACTCGGGGTCCGGGCGCGAGTCGATGAAGGCGAACAGGCCGCCGGGAACGAGCCATCGGGCAGCCAAACGGAAGAACTCGTCCAGGCGGCCGCGGTCGATGTGGCTGATCCAGAAGCCGGTGAAGACGCCGTCCACCGATCGGTCGGGTTCGGACCAGGCGTCGCGGATTCCGAACTCCGCGGTCAGACCGGCGGCAGCGAGACGAGCTCGGGCCTTCTCGAGCGGCTCCGGCGCGGCGTCATAGAGGGTCGGTTGGCCCAGCCTCGCGAGACCGGGCGACCACCAGCCCGTGCCCGCCGCGAGCTCGACGATTCGGCCGCGGAACGGTCGCGCGGCGAGCCACGCGGCGGCCGATTCAAGGTCCGCTCGCCAGTCGGCGTCGGCCGCCGGGCCGTGGGAGTAGCGGCCCCGGCGCAGGTACCAATCGTCGTACTCTTCGGCTCGGGCCGCGTAGTAGAGGACCATCTCGGAGTCGATGCCGTGGAACTCGTCCATGGCGAAAGGATCGAGGCCGGCGCCCGCGGGCGCAAGATGGTCAGATGGGCGCAACGTGGGCGTGACGGGAAGCAACTCGCACGCCACATCCGTCCCAGAAGCCAGTCCGGTCAACCCTGGCCGGAGGCCCACGACGGAACAGAGAACGGGGGACGAACGCATGAGGACGATCGCGGCTCACAACCACCGACCGCGCGCCGGTCGACTCTGGCGAATGGCACTCGGACTGGTTGCGGTCGGCCTGCTCGGCGGCTGTTCGGTGTCGGGGCTCTCGCCTTCGGCATCGATCGAAGCGACTGCCTCCGCCTCGGCCAGCGCGTCGGCGGAAGAGACATCGACCGCGGTGGCGACCATGAGTGCGCTTCCCTCGCCGCTCGCCAGGTGCCCGGGCAACTCGGCGCAGACGGCTACTGCCTCTGCCGCCCC
The DNA here is from genome assembly GCA_003171255.1 of Chloroflexota bacterium. Lineage (GTDB taxonomy): Bacteria > Chloroflexota > Limnocylindria > Limnocylindrales > CSP1-4 > Fen-1039. The sequence continues at coordinate 23,369 of PMYK01000050.1, read as the reverse complement.
GAGCGTCGTTCCCGCCCCCGCCGGCGCGTGGACGTGCCTCGATTGGATCGCGGCCGGCAAGGCCTTCCCGCAGACACCGACCGCCGGCTCCGGCGACCTGTCCGTGCTTGCCAGCGTCTTTGGCTGGAGTCGCGGCTACGTGGGCTTCAGGTCGCTCGTGGACACGGCCGGGCCCGACGGCTCGAGCGCCGGGATCGTGGCTACGTCGTCGCCGGACGGGCTCCATTGGACTGCGACCCGCCCGATGGACGTCAGCGGCCTCGGAGTGACGGATCACATGACGACCGTTGTCGAGGGGCCGGCCGGCCTGCTCGCGGCGAGCATGTACATGCCGGGGGCGTGCGGTGGCCCGGCCTCAATCGATGCCCTTTGGATCTCGCCCGACGGGCTGACCTGGACGCGCGTCCAGCTGCCGGACGACTTCGTCTCGGCCAGCGTCTACAGGGTCGACGCCGGGTCGACCGGCTACATCGCCGAAGGCACGCTGAAGGACGGGAACACCCAGGCCGTCTGGCTGTCGAAGGATGGCCGGTCGTGGAGCCGGGCCGCATTGCCGAAGGCGGCGATCGGCGAGGTCATCCTGCAGGGCGCCACCGACTTCTCGGGCGGCTACGTGCTATCGGGCGCCATCCGGGGGGACGAGGGCTGCGGCGGGTACCGATACGTAACTCCATCGCTGTGGTGGTCGGCCGACGGTCAGGCCTGGACTCGAAGCAAGCTGAACGGCGCAGTGCCGGCAAGCGACTCGTGGATGACCCTGACCCGGATCAGCGACCGCTCCCTGATGGCGATCGCGAACGAATGGGATCAGACCAGCCAAACCTCCTCGGAGAAGGTCTGGTTCTCCACCGACGGCCAGTCCTGGAACCTCGTCGAGGCGCCCTCCAACCTGCTCGGAGCTGACGTGATCACGGATGGCAAGCGAGGCCTCATCGCCGTCAATCCAACAACCGACGAAGCTGCATTGCCGGTGATCGCAATGGTCGGCGACGACCTATCGGTATCGACGCTGGGTCAGGCCGGCGACGTCCCCAGACCGGGCTTTCTGCCCATAGCCAATTGCGCGATCGGGCCGAGCGGTGTCGTGATGCTCAACGACGACGGCTCGGAGCTGTGGCTGGGAGTGCCGGCCGCGTCCTGACCAGGCGATCGCGCCATCGACCACCAGGATGCTGACTCCAACGCGAAGTCGGTCCGATCGGCCGTCGGCCAGCGCTCCATCGCGGCCGACCGGGCACCGGCGATCCGAACGAAAAGGGGCACGGCAGGCTACTCTGCTCACGTGAGCGAGAGGAAGCTGCGCATCGGCGTAATCGGCTGCGGCGACGTGGCCTACCGCCGCTACTTCCCGGCATTGGCCGCGGTCGCGGACCGCGTCGAGATTGTCGGCTGCTGCAGCGCCAGCGAGGCTTCAGCGAAGCGCGCGGCGGCCCATGTACGGCACTGGTCCCCAGACGCCACGGCCTACACGGACCCTGGCCGGATGCTGGCCGAAGCCAGGCTCGACGCCGCGTTCAACCTGACTCCGGCGCCGCTCCACACGCCCATCAACCAGGCCTGCCTGGACGCTGGCGTCCACGTCTACTCGGAGAAGCCGCTCGCCGGCTCGATCGCCGAGGCGGACCGGCTTATCGAGACCGCAGCCCGCAACCAGCTTCTCCTGCTGTGCGCCCCCGGCGTGGCCGTGACCCGGCGCTTCCGCTGGCTATCCGACATCGTCGCCTCCGGGCGGTTCGGCCGGCTGACCCTCGCCGTCGGTCAATTCGCTCGATTGGGTCCCGCGACGTGGCGCGAGTACACCGGCGATCCCACCGTGTTCTACGGTCCGGGTGTCGGCCCGGTACACGATCTCGGGGTCTACCGGCTGCACGCCATGACGACGCTGCTCGGGCCGGTGCGCCGGGTCCAGGCGATGGGCGCGATCGGCATTCCCCACCGCGTGGTGCGAGCCGGTCCACTGACCGGCAGGACGTTCGACGTGACCGCGCCGGACCAGGTCGTGATCAACCTGGAGTTCGCGAACGGGGCGCTCGGCCAGCTGCTGGCCAGCTTCGGCATCCCGGCCAGCCAGACCCCGTGGTTGGAGCTGCACTTCGAGACCGCCACGATCAGTTTCCCGGGCAGCTCGGACGACAAGGACGTTCCGGCGAGCGTGTTCATCGACGATGAGAGCCAGCTCGGCCTCGAGGGCTGGATCCACGGCGTCTTCCCTCCCCCGCCGTCGGATCAGTTCGAGGTCATCGAGACCGGGGCCCTCCATTTCGTGGCCTGTCTGCGCGGCGAAGAGAAGCCGATCCTGACGGCCGAGCATGCCCGCCACGTCCTGGACGTGATCCTCAAGGCCTACGAGTCGATCGCGGACGGCCGATCTCACGAGACCGAGACGACCTTCTGACGGCCCCGGCGCCGACCGCGGCCCAAGCCCGGCAGTGGCTACATGGATAGCAGCAAGCCGAAGCTCATCGCCACTACGCCCGTGGCAAGCACCGACTTCACGACCGCGCCGTTCGCCCGATTCCAGCGGCCCACCGCCCCGAGTACCCGCCGGTTCGAAACGAAGAGCAGAACGAGAAGCAGCGGCACGATGAAGGCGACGTTGTACAGGGCCAGCAGGGCCAGCCCAACCGGACCTCCTCCGGAGCTGCGCAACACGGCGATGATGTCGAGGTAGATGGCTCCGGAGCACGGAACGGTGCAGATTCCGACGAGGACCCCGGCAAGCAGCATGCCCGCCAGGCCGCCGCGTTCGATGGCCCGATTCATCCAGCCGTGAGTCCCCGACGGGGCCGCCATGGTGGGGCCCCAGCCCGGCAGGAAGACATCCTTGAGCATCCACAGGGCCATGAGCAGAGCCACCACCGCGGCCACGCGGGCGACAAGGTGATCCTCGCCGAGCCAGGCCAGGAAGCCGAACAAGCCCAGGCCGATGAGGAAGTAGGTGACGAAGACGGCCCCCACGTAGAGCGAACCCGCGTGGAGAAGCGTGCTCCGGGCGGCCAGCGTCGGGCGGCCATCGGCCGTGACCGAATTCACCAGGGTGAGGGTGTAGGTCGCGAACAGGACCAGCAGTGCGAACGCGCACGGGTTGAAGCCGTCGGCGAAGCCCGAACCGATGACGATCGGGGCAGTGAGCCCACCGAAGCGGGCCGCCTCGAACGGGACAACGGCAACGACCGCCAGGGCCGCCACCGCGACCATGCCCAGGCCGGCGATCAGGGCGATCGCGGCACGCGGCGGGCTGCCGCGCTCCGCCAGGGCCACCGCCGGAGCGTCTCGAGTCGGCAGCTCACAGCATTCGGCCATCGACTACGGCCTCACTCTGAGCGTGCCGTGCATGGCAGCCGAGGCCTTGCCGCCGCAGCACGAGTCGCACCAGAAGTCGTAGTCGCCGGGCGTCATGGGCGCGGTCAGGCTGATCGTCTTGCGCGAATTGGCCGGCAACTCGAAGCGCAGGCCTAGAGAGTCGGAGACCATAGTGTGGACGCCACCCTGGAGATGCATCATCCCGTCGGTGTTCCACCAATCGATCGTCAGCGTCTGTCCCGGCTTGGCTTCGAGGACGCTGGGGTCGTAGCCGGCCATGCTGATGCGCATGGAGATCGCACCCGCCTGGCTCGTCCGGTCGCGCTGACTCAGGAAGACGCCACCCGCGAGATAGATGCCGGCGCCCAGGATCATCACCGCGACGACGCCGAAGGCGATCCCGCGGAGGAGCGTCGGGCGCGGGGCCGTCGGCCCGACCCTGCTCATTGACTTGGTGCCCGGCGAATCTGCCGCCGGCGGCGTCTGGTCGTTCTGTGTGGTCACGCCTTGCTCCTATCTGGGTGCGACTGGCTGGCCGACCCGGGCCGCTATTCAAGGACCGCGCGGGCCTGCTCGAACTCCTCCTTGCCGATCTCGCCACGAGCAAAGCGGATCCGCAGGATCTCGACCGCGTCGGGCTCGACGGCGCGGCCTGGGCCTCGCACGATCAGCCAGATCATCACCAGCAGCGCGGCGATCCAGACGGCCATCCAGATCCAACCGTCGAAACCCCAGGACATCATCTCGAACCGCCTCTGCGAACTCCGGCCGACGAGCATCGGCATGTCCAGAGGCTAGTCGCCCAGGGTCAGGGTTCCATGGAGCCCGGCTCAGCGCTCCATCAAGATTCGGTCAAGCGGCTCCCGTCACGCGCCCGGCAGCGTCACCGAAAAGCTCGAACCCTTGCCCGGCCCGCTCGACTCCACTCCGACGCTCCCGTCCATCGCGCTCGCCAAAGCCCGCGCGATCGCCAGCCCGATGCCCGACCCGCCGAGCGCCCTGGACCTGGATGGATCGACGCGATAGAAGCGCTCGAACACCCTGTCCTGCTGCTCACGCGAGAGACCCGCGCCGCGGTCTACGACGGCCATCTCGACGGCGTTACCAACCCGGCGAGCCCGCACATCCACCGCTGCCCCGTCGGGGCTGTAGCGGATCGCGTTGGCGAGGTAGTTGCCGAGGATCTGAACCAGCCGGTCGCGATCGGCACGCAGAGTCAGACCGGGTGGAACGTTGGCTTCGAGCGCGATCCGGCGCGTCGCCGCCTGCTGCGCGAACCGCTCCAAGACCTCGCCGGCAACCGCCGACGCCTCCACCGTCTCGATCTTGAGGGGCAGCTGCCGAGCCTCGGCTCGCCACAGCTCCTGGAGATCGTCGACCAGGCGAGTCAGGCGGGCCGTCTCGGTCCGGAGGAGGCGCCAGGTCTCGTCGCCGGGCGTCACGACGCCATCCTGGAGACCCTCGAGGTATCCGTCCAGCGTCGATAGCGGTGTCCGGAGCTCGTGGGCCACGTCGCCGACGAGTTGGACTCGGCGCGCCTCCGTCGCCTCCAGCGAACCGCTCATTGCGTTGAACGTCGCCGCCAGCTCACCGATCTCACCCGTTCCACCTTCGGGGACACGCTCGGTGTAATGGCCCTGGGCGATCCGCCGGGCAGCCCTCACGAGCCGGGTGACCGGCCGGGCGATCGCACCCGAGACAGCGAAGCTGACCACCAGCGAGGCCGCGACGGCGATTACCCCCGCGGCGAGCAGGGCGTTGCGAACCGCGTCGTCGAATGCGAGCCGGGTGGCCATGTCCATGACCGCGCCCATCGGGTCGCCGGGCTTATGCCCCATCGCCTGTGCGAAGTAGCCGGGGCCCACGAGACTGGTCGCGACCACGACCGTGCCGAGCGCCGCGCCGACCACGACGAAGTTGGCCAGCAGGAGTCGGGCGCGGAGCGAACGAAGTCGGCGGTTCATCGATCGATTAGCCGGTAGCCGACCGCTCGAACGGTCTCGATGAAGCGCGGCGCCAGAGGGTCGTCATCAAGCTTGCGGCGCAGGTTCGCGACGTGGACATCGACGAGATGATCGTCGGCGGCGAACTCCGGTCCCCAGACTCGATCGAGGAGCACGGCCCGGCTGAGCACCAGGCCCGGGTCGCGAGCGAGAGCGGTCAGGATGCCGAACTCGGTCGCGGTCAACTCGACCTCCGCACCGTCGACTCGCACCCGATGGCGCGGCTCGTCGATCTCGAGTCCGGCTGGCGCCGAGAGGCGCACGGCGGCTCGAGGTCGGCGGAGCATGGCCTTGATACGTGCCACCAGCTCGCGCGGGCTGAAGGGCTTGACCAGATAGTCGTCCGCTCCGATCGACAGACCGACGATGCGGTCAACCTCTTCCGATCGCGCCGTCAACATCAGGACATAGGCGTCCGAGAATGTCCGCACCTGGCGGCAGACCTCGATACCGTCGATGCCCGGCAACATCAGATCGAGCACTATCACGTCGGGAGCGGTCAACCGGGCTAGATCGATGGCGGTAGATCCGTCGGCGGCCACTTCGACCGCCCAGCCCTCGCGATTCAGGTAGCCTCGGATCAGCTCGACAATCGGGGGCTCGTCGTCGACGATGAGGATTCGGGCAGGCGATAGGTCAGGCACGGATACAGGATGGCGCCAAAGCGGCGTCCCTGCCGGCGCCGGGCTCCGCCGCTGCAGAATGTACCGATGAAGTCACCGTTGCCGGCAGGTCGCCACAACATCCCGCTGACTCACGGCGGACTGGATCGGGCCTACGCGCTGCAGGTTCCGCCTGGCGTGGCGGCGTGGCCACTGCCGCTCGTCGTGGAACTCCACGGGCGCGGCATCGACGCGAAACGGTTCGGTCAGCTGACCGGGTTCGGCGCCCTCGCCGACGAAGCCGGCTTCGTCCTGGCCATGCCGAGCGCCATCGGTGAAATCTGGAACGACGGCCGCATCCAGGCGGCGTGGGCGGTGCCGCCTGACGACGTGGCCTACCTCGGCGCCGTCATCGACGACGCAGCCGCTCGGTGCCCGATCGATCCGGCACGAATCTTCGTCGTCGGCATGTCCAACGGCGCCGCGATGGCGGGTCGCCTGGCGTGCCAGCTGGCCGACCGCATCGCCGCTGCGGCCCAGGTGGCGGGCACGGCCGGCGCGGATGTCCTGGCCGGCTGCCGCCCGGCACGCCCGGTCGCGATGCTCGACATCCACGGCTCGGCCGACCGAATCGCTCCGTACGAGGGCGGCTCCCGCCGCGGCCTGGCCGGACGCCTGATGCTTCGACGCGGCCTTGTGACCAGCGTGAGTGTCGATGCCTGGGCCGAGTTCTGGGTTGCCGCAAACGGCGCGTTCGCCGGTCCGTCGGTCACCCAACTCCCGCCCGACACGACCATCCGAACCTGGCACGGCCCGACGCCGGCCTCGGACGTCAGCTTCTACCGAATCGACGGCGGCGGCCACACCTGGCCCGGCAGCCGCTTCGCGCTTCCAGCCTTCCTGTTCGGCCGGACGAGCCATACGTTCGACGGGGCCACCGTCATCTGGGAGTTCTTCTCGGCGCACGGCCGGTAGGTCGACGTCGCTCGCTAGGATCGGTTCGACAGCGGCGCAAGCAGCCGAAGCTCGTCGAACGGCGGGACGGAGGCGTCGGTGGCGACCAGATTCAGAACGACCTGGTCCGCCCCGGCCTCGAAGCGCTCTCGGGCCTTGCCGGCGACACGATCGAGGTCGCCCCAGGCGACGATGGCTTCGAATAGGGCGCCCGAGCCAGGCTTCTCGAGATCCGACTCGGACCAGCCGATCCGCAGCAGGTTGTTGCGGTAGTTAGTCGACCCGAGATAGAAGTCGAGGTGGCGGTTGCCGATCGCCCGCGCGGCGGCCAGATCGGCGGCGATGACGACGGGCAGGTCCGCGGCCAGAAACGGCTCCGGGCCGAGGATTATCCTGACCTCGCTGATGTGGGCAGCGGTCGAGAAGTACGGGTACGCCCCGGCCGTGCGCTCGCCGGCGAGGCCGACCATCTTTGGTCCGAGGGCGGCAAGGATGATTGGCGGAACCTCGGCCTCCGGGCCACGCCACGGCGCCGAGTCCATCGCGTCGAGATACTCGCGCATGGCCGTCAGTGGCTTGTCGTAGTCGTGGCCGCGCATCTTGACAAGCGGGGCGTGGCTCACGCCCAGACCCAGGATGAACCGCCCGGGCCACGCTTCGGCGAGGGTCCGACCGCCGTTGGCCATCGCGGCCGCGTCGCGGGCCCAGATGTTGGCGATGCCGCTGGCTATCACGAGCCGCTCGGTCGCGCCGAGGTAGATCGCGCCCTGCGCGAACGCCTCTCGACCGAGCGCTTCGCCGTACCAGAGCGTCCCGTAGCCGAGCCGCTCCGTCTCGCGAGCGAACTCCCGCTGGACCGCGTTTGGCTGGCCGTTGAGCGGCCCGGCGAACACGCCGATCCGCCCCGGATCGATGCCGTGAAGTTTCGACAGGCTCATGTTGTCCTCGAGTCTACCGGCGGGCTGGCGTGGCGGACATTGGCGGCGCGGCCGGCGCGGCCGGCGTGGCGCCAGCGGCCGGCGACCCGACCATTGCTCGCTGTCCCGGCCGGCTCGAGCCACGAATCAAGCTCGTTACGATCCCCACGCAGCAGACGAGCGCGGCCACGACGAAAGCATCGTGGATCGAACCCGCGAGCGCGGCACTGTGCGCGGCCGCCGTCGGTGTGCCCCGTCCGAGCTCGGCAAGATGGACCGGCAGCCGCGTCGCCACGATCGCGCCGCTCAAGGCGATCCCCAGGGCCTGACCGTTGACCCGCATCTGGGCCAGCGTCCCCGACGCGATCCCGATTCGCGGCCTCGGCACGGAGCCAAGGACGGCGCTGCTGTTCGGGCTCATGAACATGCCCTGGCCCACGCCCAGAAGGACAAGCCGCCAGACGAGGTCCGGCAGGGTGAAGTCTACCGAGAGCTGGGTGAGGCTCATAAGGCCGAGCGCCATGATCGCCATGCCCGCGCTGGCCAGGACACGCGGTCCGAAGCGGTCCGAGGCCATCCCGCTCAGCGGCGCGACGATGGCCATCGTGAGCGGCACCGGCGTCAGCAGCAACCCCGCCTCTATCGGTGAGAAGCCGCGTCCCTGCTCGAGCAGGAATGGCAGCAGGAAAGTCGCGGTGAAGAGGCCGGCAAAGGCGACAACCACGCTGGCCAGGCCGGCGGTGAAGGGTCTGATTCGGAAGAGGGCCAGGTCCACCATCGGCTGGATCGCTCGGCGCTCTGTGAAAATGAAGGCCGCGCCAAGGACGATGAAAGCCATCAGCAAACCGACGATTGCCGGACTGGTCCAGCCCCATTCCTGCCCGTCGCTGAGGGCAAGCAAAAGGGCGAACAGGGCGACGCCCGAAAGAGCCGCTCCCCTGACATCGAACGACTGGTCCTTGCCCGGCTCCTCGGCTGGGAGGATACGGGCAGCCCAGAGAATCGCCAGCACCCCGATGGGCGCGTTGATGAGGAAGATGGCACGCCAGCTGGCGACTTGGGTGAGTACTCCGCCGAGCGCCGGGCCGAGGCTGAGGCCTATCGCGACGCTGATGCCGTTGAGGCCCAGGGCACGTCCACGCTCACGGTCGTGGAACGTGTGAGCGACTATCGCCGGGCCCATGGCCATGAGCATCGCCGCGCCGATCCCCTGGACTACGCGGAAGGCCACGAGCGCTGCGGTGTTTGGCGAGACGCCGCAGCACACGCTCGCCAGCGTGAAGACCGCGAAGCCGACCAGGTAGACGCGCTTGAAGGTCAAAACCTCGCCGAGCCGGCCGAAGGGCAGCAGCAGGCTACCGACGACCAGCAGGTAGGCGACGACGACCCATTCGATCGTGGTCAGATCGACACGGAAGTCGGTCTGGATCGCCGGCAGGGCGATGTTGACGATGCTGCCGTCCAGAGTCGCCATGAGCGACCCGAGCGACACGCTCGTCAGAATCAGCCACTTGCGTTCCATTGCGTCAACCCTAATCGATGCGGCCGATCTGGGCCTCGCGGTTGGTGCCGGATTGATAGGCCGCCTGCCCTTGTGCGGCCGCCCGCGCCTAGGGCTTGTCGACGATCTTCATCCCGGGAACCTGGGCCGCGGCCCGACGGAGAATCTCGGCGTCGTTGAAGCCCCGCATGCCACTGACCGCCAGGGCCAGCTTGGTGCCGTCGGCCAGGGTCGCCGGCAGCCCGCCGGGCCAACCGACGAAGTCCGGATCCATGAGGCCGAAGGGCGACGGGTCCAGCTGCTTGCTGTAGACGAGCTCCTCGAACCGGCGGGTCGCGATGTTCGTGATCAGGACCTGCGTGCTCTTCTGCCAGGCGGTGTGGCTGGTGCCCCGCTGCTTCAGACGATCCGAGCCGAACATTCGGCCGTAGAACCGTCCGTTCTCCTCGATGACCATGACCGACACATTGCCGCCGGTAATCAACATGTCGATCGGATCTGCGAGGAACTCGGGCAGCAGCCTTTCGACCGCGGCGATGAAGTCCTCAATCTGTGAGTTGGATTTCGTCTGATCCATCGAGTCTCCTCGTCAGTGGTTCGATGACGTTTCGCGCTGGACCAGGTCGGCGACCGCCGCGAGGTCGAGCGCGTCTCTTCGTTCCGGGAACTTGTACGGAAGGATCCACCAGTCTTCGGTGAACGAGGCCGATTCGCCCGGCGCGAGCCGCTCCTCGGGCCCGATCGGCTCCAGCTCACACAGCTTGTCTTCGAAGTACCAGACCGATACGGTCGCGGCCACGATGTCGCTGTACATGCGGCCCGGATATACGGGGAAACGCTTGACGAAGAGCCGATCGGCCGGCGTCAGATAGGCCAGCCAGCCGGCTTGCGAGTCCATGCACAGCTTGGGGTACTCGGGTGTGTCGAAGACCTCGAGAAACCCGTCCCGAATCCGGATATGTGGATCCGCGGGCCGGAAGTTGGCGTTCCATTCGGGGCCGTACATCACGTAGCCGCTGGGGAACCGGCTCGGCGGCGTCATCGGGACGATGGCTATCCCACCGCCGGCGGCAAGCGTCCTGCTCCAGTGATACCAGGCCCGGTCCTGCGAGGAGGCGTTCATGATGGTCTGCGTCGACCTGAGGTGGGACGAGGCGTCGTCGAGCTCGAATGACCGAACGAGCCGCGCACCCGTCGCGGGATCGACCCGGCTGGTCAGTCGGGCGACACCGGCGGCATCGACTTCGGCCGACCATGCCCCGAACCACAGCGTCGGATGAGGGGCGATCACCTTCTCGGGGCCGATGTCGAACCGACCACCCCAGGGATCGATCTCCGGCTTGCCGGGCTCCGGCAGCCAGCCCGCCTGATTCGGGTCGAGCCGCAGGACGTTCTCACCCCGCCACGAATACTCCAGCACCCGGCCGCCGCACTGGTGGCCCAGGGTGATCCGAGTGTCCTCGTTCTCCAGCCGGATGCAATCGGAGTAGCCGTGGAACTCCACTCTGCTCGTCTTGACCATTCAGTGCTCTCCGCAAGTAGGGACTCTGACCGAAGTTTCGTTCCCGCAACTATGCCCCAGCCGGGCCGCCGGCGCCGCCACTTCACGCCCGGTAGGACATAGCGTGATGCCGTCACCAACCCACTGAGAGCTACTCCGCGACGACGCGGTAGCCCACCCCGGGCTCGGCGACGATGAGCTTTGCAGCGGCGCCCGACGGGTCGGCGGCGGCGAGCTTGCGGCGCAAGCGGCTGATGTAGACGTGGAGGTAGTGGCCCTCGTCGGAGTAGGCCGTGCCCCAGACCGCGCGCAGCAGCCGGCCCGCCGTCACGACCCGGCCCGGTTGCGACATCAGCACCTTGAGCAGCTCGAATTCGCGCGGGGTAAGCTCCACGGGCGTCTCCCCCACTCTGACCTCGTGGCGGGGCACGTCGAGCACGACCGGGCCGAGGATGAGCCGTCCTTCGGTGTCGGCCTCGGGACCGGCGGCGCGCCGCAGGACGGCCCGCATCCGGGCATGCAGCTCCGACAGCCCGAACGGCTTGGTCAGGTAGTCATCGGCGCCGGCGTCCAGGGCCGCCACTCGGTCTTCCTCGCGGCCACGTGCCGAGACCACGATGATGGGCGTGGTGGCCTCGCGCCGGACACGGCGGATCACAGCCTGGCCGTCGAGGTCGGGCAATCCAAGGTCGAGCAGGATCAGATCCGGACGGCGGTTGGCCCACAGCCGAAGCGCGCCGCGGACGTCGCCCGCCTCGTCCACCTCGTGGCCGCGGGCCCGGAGGTTGCTCGCGATGGCGGCCCGCGCCGACTCGTCGTCTTCGACGATCAGGACGACGGCCGCGCCGTCGCTCATCGGGGTTCGATCTGGGCTGCCGCGTCGGGCCGATCGACCGCCGGTTCGACGATCGTTCCGGTCGCCGATTCGGTCGGTGGTTCAGGCGCCGGCTCGGCTGCCGATTCGGTCGGTGGTTCAGGCGCCGGCTCGGCCGCCGGCTCGGGTTCGTCTTCCACCGGCAGCCTGACGACGACGGAGAGGCCGCCAAGCTCGCTGGCACGGGCGATGGCGGCGCCGCCCATCGCCTCGGCGAGGCCCCGGACGACGGCCAGCCCGATGCCCGAACCGCCCTCCAACCTGGACCCCTGGCGGCGCGGCACCCGATAGAACCGCTCAAAGAGATGCGGCAGCGCGGTCGCCGGGACGCCCGGGCCGGCGTCGTCGACCATCAGCCAGACCTGGCCCGCGACCGCCTTCGCAGAGACCCGGATCCTCTTGCCGGCCGCATAGCGCGCCGCGTTCTCGAGCAAGTTGGTCAGGATCTGGTCGACGAATATGGCGTCGATCTTGACCGCCGGCAGATCGACCGACGCCTCCACCTCGACCTCCGATGGGGCCAGCGACGGGGTCAGGCGCTCGACCACGGGGTCGATCAGATCGCCCAGGTCGTACAGCTCGAGCGATGGGTGGAGCGCTCCGCCTTCGATCCGGCCGAGGTCGAGCATGTTGCGGACAAGCCGGCTGAGCCGCTGAGCTTCGAGGTCGATCGAATGCGCGACGGCGCGGGCCTGGCCCGGCTCCCACGTCACATCAGGGTCCTCGAGGTTCCCGGCCGCGGCCCGGATGGCGGCGAGCGGCGTTCGGAGGTCGTGCGAGACCGAGTCGAGCAACGCCGACTTGAGCGCGTCGCTCTGGCGGGTCACCTCGACGGTAGTGGCCTCCGCCGCGAGGCGATCGCGAACAACGGATTGGCCGAGCTGGTCGGCTGCCGCGGCGATCAACCGGGAGTGGGACCTGCCGGGAAATGGCGCGCCGCTCAGCCGAGTCGCCCACAGCGAGCCCACGGTCTCGCCCCCGAGCGATATCGGCACGCGCAGGGTCATGAGCGGCGCGTCGTCGTGGGGTTGACGCAGACGGGCGTCGCGCGCCGCTTCAGCGTCGCGTCGGGCCACGGTCACTTCTCGAACGTTGGCCCAGCTCGGCTGGCCGTCGGCGGAGGTGGAGTGGAGCGTCCAGCGCGAGGCGACGGACGGCCGCGGGTCGCCCGGCTGGGTGTCGGCAACGGTTCGCTCCTCCGGGATCGAAGGGCCCAGGCCAATCCAGACGCGGGCCATCTCGGCTTCGCGGGCCAGGCGAGCTGCCAGAAGCGGGGCGGCCTCGAGCGCGGTCGCTGCCGTGACGATGTCTCGACTCATGGCGAACAGCGCCCGGGCCTCGGCGCTGCGCAACTCAGCCTCGCGCCGGCGCTGGAACTGCAGCGCGCTGAGCCGACCGATGGCGATGGCCACGACGAGGAAGAGCAGCAGGTCGAGCCACTCGTCGGGCGACGCGATCGCGAATGTGTAGACGGGCTGGACGAAGAAGAAGTCGTACAGCAGAAACGAGGCAACGGAGGTCGCCACGGCCAGCCAGCCGCCATAGCCCATGCCCACGGCGACGACCGCCAGCAGGTACACAATGGCGGCGTCCGACACGCCGAGCTGGCCGCTGACGAGGGCGGCCAGGGCGGTGGCAAGCGCCAGGCTCGCGGAGGCCACCGCGACTCCAGCCACCGACGGGCGGTGGGGTCGGGCCAGAACGAGGTGCGATCGTGCGGACACGCGCCAATGGTAGGCCGACCGCTACTCCGCGGCGAGGGGCTGGGGACGGAGTGGGCGCCGGCCGCGGCGCGGGCGAGGGGCGAGGGGCGGCGCGGGCGCGGGCGCCAACTCGCCGGCCGCGGCGCGGGCGCGGGGCGAGGGGCGGCGCGGGCGCGGGGCGCCGGCCGCGGCGCGGGCGCCAACTCGCCGGCCGCGGCGTGAGACGACGGCGGCGCGGGGCGCCAACTCGCCCAACTCGCCCAACTTGCCTGACACGGGAATTGGGCGGGAGCTGGGTGCCCGGCGCGGGAGACAAAGCACCTCGCGGCCGATTCTTGCGGGCTTCCGCTCGTTCTTGCCGTAATCTGCGGGCTCTTGCGCTGGATTCCGAGCAAGACGGTTGCGGGACCGCTGCAATTCTGTCCTGCGAGGGTTCGGGCGCCTTGCGCGCTCGCCCAACTCCCACCTGAGGCAAGTTGGGCATAGACAGGGCGCAGCCGGCCATGGCCGGCTGCCGGGCGGGGTGGTCGTGCCGCTAGAGCGGGCAATGGGCCGGGTGGCGGGCGGGGTGGTGGTGCCGCTAGAGCGGGCAATGGGCCAGGTGGCGGCCCAACGACCTCCTAGAATTGCGGCGTGGTGGCCGGATTCCTCCTGTTGTTGGCGTCGGCGCGCGGTGGGCTGGCGCGCATCGCGAGTTTGCGATGGGCCCAGGCCGGCGGCCTGGATCTGGCGGTGCCGGCTGCGATCGCAGTCGTGGTCTGGACCGCTGTTCCGCAACTCGGCCGCGATCTGGCTGGCGTTCCGTTCTGGATGGCCTGGGTCGCAGGCACCGCCGTCGTTGTTGCGGCAGTGCGGCTGCTCGCCCATGACCCCCGTCCAGCAGACTCGGCCTTCGCCTCGGCTCCGGCCGCAGCCCCAGCCAGCAGCCTCGCCCAGACGCCCGGCCGTGTCCACCACGTCGGCCGCTCGACCCGCATTTCCACTTTCGGCCTGATCCTCGCGGTCGGGATCGTTGTCGCGTGGATCCTCTACGACATCCTGTTCTGGCAACAGACAGCCCAGCTCTACGACCTGCACGTCTACCTCGGCGCGTCCGCGCGCTGGCTCGACGGCGGTCAGCCCTACATGACGGCGCCCGTGACGGCGTGGCCCGCCAGCCCCAGGGCCGACTTCTTCCTCTACCCGCCGCCACTTCTGCCCTTCTTCGCAGTGCTGTCGAGAGTGCCGGAGTGGCTGGCAGACGCCGGCTGGGTCGCCTTCCTCGTTGCCTGCGCCTACAAGTCGTTCCGGATCCTTGGCCTGCCCCGGATCTGGAGCGTCGCGCTGCTGGCCTTTCCGCCGGTCACGATCGGGCTCGAATCGGGCAATGTGGCCAGTCTGACCTTCCTTCTATTCGTCGCCTCGGTTCGTTCGGGGGGCACGCTCATCGTCGACGGCCTGTTCAAGGTGCAAACCGGATTGCCGGCGCTGTGGCTGCTTCGACAGCGTCGCTGGCGAGGGATCCTGGCCGGGACCGCAGTGGTTGCGGCGATTGTCGTCGTGACCCTGCCGCTCGTCGGCATCGACTCGTGGCGGGCCTGGTGGGGCGGCCTTGGTTACCGCGCCGCTTCGCAGTCATCCGTGCCCGCCTTGTACGGCTACTCCTATGCCGGCGTGCTGCCGGCCGAACTCTTCACGGCCGTCTCGGTCCTGTTCGTCGGCCTGGCGCTGCTGTACCGCGGTCGAGCCGGTCTGGCCGCTCTGGGTCTGGCATCCATCTTCGCCTCGCCCGCTCTCTGGCCGCACGGGTTCGTCTTCGCCCTGCCGGCGCTGTTCATGCTCGAGAGCGGCCCGGCAGTGTGGCTGCTGCTCGGTGCCGGCGCCTTCGGGCCAAACATGTGGCTGCTCTTCGGCGGGGCATGGCTCGCGGTCATCGCGGCCCGGCGGCTTCCATCGACCGAACTCCACCCACTCGCGGGCACCGACGGACCCTGGCCTAACCGGCTGGCAGCCAGGCCGTCCCGGCGGTCGATTCCTACGATCGTGACGGTGAGCGCGGTCGAGCCACCGACCGAGGCAGGCTAGAAGTCGGCGAAGGCCCCGAGCAGCTGGTCGGCAACCCAATCGGGACGATCGGTGTGAATCTCGTGGTCGGCAGTCAGCCACTCGACGCGGACGGCGGGGATAGCCCGCCGGATCTCGCTCTCGGCTGCACGCTTGGCCGCGGTCCACGGCGCGTCGCCACTGTCGGCAACGGCCACGACGGCCGGTACCTTGACGGCCGGCCACCAGTCAGACAGCCGGGCAGCCCACATGGATCGGAGAAGGGCTTCGTGCCGGGGCGGCGTCAGTCGCCACGCAACCGTGCTGTCGGCGTTGATGTCGAAGGCGGCGACGGCGGCCTCGAGCCTCGCGTCGGACCACGCGGGATTCGTATGGCGCAGGAACCCTTGCAGTCGGGCCAGCGGCATGCCCGCAACGGACGGAAGCGCCAGCTTCGCCAGAGACTCCTCGAGCGTGGCGAACTGGGCGCTCGCGTCCACCAGGCCACCCTCAACGAAGCCCGCGCCGCCGGCCGCCACCCGCCGGTTCGCCATCGATTCAAGGATGACCCAGGCGCCCAACGAGTGACCGACCAGGATGGGCCGCTCGAGATGCAAGGCAGACACGGCAGCCGCGAGGTCGGAGCCCAATGTCGCCAGGTCGTAGCCGTCGTCGGGCCGGTCCGACAGCCCGTGGCCTCGAAAGTCGATGGCATACGCCAATCGGTCGGCCGCAGCCAACCGCCGCGCGACGCCGTCCCAGGCGACGGCCGTCGACGCGACCCCGTGCAGCAGCACGAACGGAGCCCGATTGGGGCCGGCCTCCGACCCCCATACCCGGACCGACAGGTCCACGTTCTGGGCGACCGGCACTCGCTCCAGCCTGAGCGCGCCCTCGGTGCCACCCACGATCGCGCCACCGTTCGAGTCGGTCATGGTTCCTCCAGCTGCCACAAGCTCTCAGTCGCAAAAGATACGCGCCCGTTGGGCGCCCGGCACGCACGCGGCCGATCGCTCAGAATGGGGGTCCTCGCCGCAGGGTCGCCCGCCGCGGGGCCGCCCGCCGCTGGACAATGGCCGCGTCGGGGGACATCGCTCGCCAAAGGGAACACATGACCCCGAAGATCGGCGCGCCCGCCACGATCATGAACCGCATCAGCGAATTCCGACAACCGCCGGCCAGCCCCCACGAAACACGTGGCGCAAGCGTGGTTCGGCCGATCGTCTTCGGGGCGACAGACGGTCTCGTGTGCAACCTGTCGCTGATCATGGGCGTGGCCGGAGCCGGAGGCCAGGACCCTCATTCGATCGTGGTCGCCGGCGTGGCCGGTCTGCTCGCAGGCGGCTTCTCGATGGCCGTCGGCGAGTACGTCTCGGTCAGGTCACAGCGCGAGCTGCTCGACTACCAGATCGAACTCCAGCGCCACCAGCTCCACCACACGCCCGAGCAGGAGTGGGACATCCTGCGCGAGATCTACGAAGCCAAAGGCCTCTCGGGCCCCGAGGCCGAGTTGATCGTCAAGCGGATCATGAATGACCCTGAACGGGCGATCGACACGTTCGTACGCGAGGAGATCGGGCTCTCGGCCGCGACGATGGGTTCGCCGGTGGCTGCCGGCCTGGGGTCGCTGTCGGCCTTTGCGGTCGGTGCCTTCGTGCCGCTTCTGCCTTTCCTCATCCTGGCGGGCACCGGCGCTTTTGCCGTGAGCATCGGCGCATCTGGCGTGGCGCTCTTCGGCATCGGGCTGGCGGTCAGCAGGCTGACGCACCGCCGTGCCATCTGGACGGGGGTCCGGCAGGTCGCCCTTGGCGGGCTCGCCGCAGCCGTGACGTTCGGCATCGGATCGCTGCTGGGGACGGCCGTCCACTAGGGCGCTCGCTGCACCGCATACGCCTGCCGGCCACAAAGTTCCGCGCTGCTTACTGACTTCTTAGTAGCGCCGTCGGGCGACGGACTGGCAGACTACAGCAACACGTCAGGCCGACTCGGCCTGACGCACCATGGCAGGGCCGCTTCCCCCCAAGCGGCCCTGCCATCCCCTCCCCCTCGGCTCAGGCGCTATGCTCCCGACATGCCAGCCCGACCCGCGCCTGCCACGCAACCGCTCATCGTCCTGATCGTCGCCGATCCCGCCGGCTCCGCCGACCCGGCCCTCACGCTCCGCAAGAGCGGCCTGTATGCGGATGGGATCCGACGCCATGGCGGAGCCGCCACTCTGGTCTCCGTCGCCACTCCAGCGGCGGAGCGCGACCGCCTGCTGGGCGAGATGGCCGGCCTGATGCTGACCGGCGGCGCAGACGTCGACCCCGTCCTCTACCACGAGGCGGTAGCGGGAGCGAAGGACCTCGACCCGGCGCGCGACGAGCTCGAACAGGCCGCGTGGCGTGAGGCCGAGCGACGATCCGTCCCCGTCCTCGGCATCTGCCGCGGGCTTCAGGTGATCAACGTCTTCGCGGGCGGAAGCCTGCTGCAGAACGTGCCGAGCCACGCGGGGACGCCCTACGGCGAGGGCTCGGCTCACACCCACAACATGGAGATCGACCCGAACAGTCGCCTCGGTCGGGCCCTGGCCGAAGGTTCTCCGGAGGGCCTCGCCACGACCGACGAGGACGACGCAACGATCGAGCTGACGGTCAACACATACCACCACCAGGCCGTCGACCACAGCCATCTGGCGCCGGGCCTTCGGGCCGTGGGTTGGGCGGCCAGCGAGGCCGGCCGCCTGGTCGAGGGGCTCGAGAGTCGCGATGGCCGCTGGATCGTCGCGGTCCAGTGTCACCCGGAACGGACCGAGTCCACGCCCGACGAGTTCGAGGGCCTGTGGGAGGCCTTCGTCCGCGCCGCCCGCGAGGCCGCCGCCGCACCCGTGGTCTGACCGGCGCCGTCACGCAGGCGGCGCTCGCGGCGACGCCGGTGACGCTATCGTGTGCCGGTCACGGGGGCGTTCCAACGCGACACAAGGGCGCATCGCCCGCCCTGGGAGAATGGCGGAGGAGGTCTTCGATGTTCGTTCCCCTCTCGGTTCTCGAGTTCCGCGACCGGGCTGAAACCTACTTTGGCGAGAAGGTCGGAGTAGTCGATGGCGAGCATCGCTTCACTTACCGCCAATTCGGTGAGCGGACCCACCGGCTGGCCAACGCTCTGACGGAGCTTGGCGTCGAGGCCGGCGATCGGGTCAGCTTCATCACCTACAACACCCACCAGCTGCTCGAGGCCTACTACGGCGTGCTCGAAGCCGGCGCGGTGCTCAACCCGATCAACATTCGGCTGAATCCGAAGGAGATCGCCTACATCCTGGGCCATGCCGGCTCGAAGGTCGTCTTCTTCCACAAGGACTTCAAGCCGCTGGTAGAAGCCCTGATCCCGGAGCTGCCGACCAAGCCGCGGTTCGTGATCATGGAAGGACAAGTAGACGGAATCGCCTCGGACGAATACGAGGCCCTCCTGTCGGGCGGCTCACCGGACCGCCTGACGCCCGACATCGATGAGAACTCGATGGCGGAGCTGTTCTACACCAGCGGCACGACGGGCTTCCCCAAGGGCGTGGTCATGACCCACCGCGAGCTGTACCTGCACAGCCTCTATGCGGAGGTCGGCCTGCAGTTCACCGAGGATGACGTCGCCCTGCACGTGGTACCGCTGTTCCACGTCAACGGCTGGGGCACGCCCCACTTCCTGACGATGATCGGCGGCCAGCACGTCATGCTCCGCAAGTTCGAGCCACTGGCCCTGATCCAGGCCATCGAGCGCCACAAGGTGACCCGCGTCCTGGCCGTCCCGGCGATCTTCAACGCCATGCTCCATCACCCCGAACGGACGAAGCACGATCTGTCGAGCCTCAAGCAGGTGATCATCGGCGGCTCGCCCTCTTCGCCCACCTTGATCGCCGGTTTGGAAGAGGCCCTCCACTGCCAGGCCATCGTCGGCTATGGCCTGACCGAGACGTCGCCGATCCTGACGCTGGCCACGCCTCGCAGCTTTCTGACCGCGACCGACACCCCGCAGAAGCGCCAGCTCCGACAGTCATGGACGGGCTGGCCTCTCGTCGGCGTGGGCCTGCGTGTGGTCCGCTCCGACGGCCGAGACGTTCGATCCGACGGCGAGCAGATCGGCGAGATCGTGGTCCGATCGAACACGGTCATGGATGGCTACTACAAGGACCCCGAAGCGACCGCCGAGACGATCCGCGACGGCTGGCTCCACACCGGCGACATGGCCGTCATCGACGAGCAGGGCTACGTCCTCATCAAGGACCGCTCCAAGGACATCATCATCCGGGGCGGCGAGAACATCTCCTCGGTCGAGGTCGAGAACGCCATCCTGGCGCATCCCGCCGTGCTTGAATGCGCCGTTGTCTCCGCGCCCGACAAGGCCCTCGGCGAAGCGCCCGTGGCGATCGTCGTTCTCAAGCCGGGCGAGTCGACGACTGTCAAGGAGCTGCGCGACCACTGCAAGGCGCGACTTGCCCGCTTCAAGGTTCCGCGCGACATCCACTTCCGCGACGCCCTGCCCAAGGGCGGCACCGGCAAGGTCCTGAAGACCGAGCTGCGCGAGCCGTTCTGGAAGGGGCACGACGCTCGCGTTCAGTAGGACGGTGAGGAGTCGTAGCCGCTGGCTGGCCATCGGGGCGATGGCGGCGATCGTCGCGGCCGCGGTTCTGCTTCGCTTCGCCGATCTCGCGGCCAACCCGGGTGGCCTATATGGCGACGAGGCAGCCGAAGGGCTCGATGCGGCGCGGCTCCTGCACCAGCCCGGCTTCCATCCCGACTTCCTGGTCTGGTTCCAGAGCGATGGCGGACGCGAGGCCCTCTTCGCGTATGTAGTTGCCGGAGCGTTTCAACTCTTCGGGCAGTCTGTGCTGGTACTGCGAGCGACGGCCGCAGCTATTGGAGTGGCCGGCGTGCTCGGAATTGGCGCGCTGGGTCGGCGCTTCGGGACGTGGACCGGTGTGGTGGCCGCGGCCTGGGCGGCGGGTTCGTTGTGGCTCGTTTGCGTCAGCCGCGATGGCATGCGCAACACGATCGTTCCGCTCTTTGGCGCGGTGGCACTGATCGCGCTGCTGTGGTGGCTGAACCGGCCCGGACGATGGTCGGCCGCGGCCGCCGGAGCGGTGACGTCGCTGGCGGCCCTGTACACGTACCAGCCACTCAAGCTGCTGCCGGTCCTCGTGCTCGTGTGGCTGTGGTGGCTGCGACGGACCGATCGCGAGACATATCTGCGGCTGCGCAGTGGCCTGATCGCGTTCGCTGCGGCCTTCGTCGTGGTGGCGGCGCCGATGATCGCGGTGGCGGTTACGGAGCCGGCCAACTACTTCGGCCGGGCGGCAGCGACGAGTGTGTTCAATCCGGCCGTCGAGGCGGATAGCAACCCGCTCATCCACATCCTCCGCACGATCGGCATGTTCGGCTACACGGGTGACGGCAACGGCCGCCATGACGTGGCCTCGCTGCCTCTCCTGCCACTGCCGCTCGTGGCCCTGGCGGCGCTCGGCGTGTGGCTGCTGTGGCGGAACCGTCGCGACCCGAGCCACTCGCTGATCTTGCTGAGCCTGCCCGTCTTCATGATCTCGCCGCTCATCGCGACGGAGGGCTACTCGCCCCACTTCCTGCGGGCTCTTGGGTTGGCGGCGCCGCTGGGAGTGGCGGTCGGCCTGGGAGCGGTCGAGTTCGCCGGCCGGGTTCGCCGACGCTGGGGGCGAGGGGCGATGAGCCTGGCAATCGCTACCGTGGCGTTGACCCTGACCGCAGTCGCCGTCTGGAGCGGCTTGGCGTACCTCACCAGGCCGACCGCCGACCTCTACACGACCTATAGCTACCAAGTCGCCGCCGCAGGCCGGTACGCGGCCGACCACCCCGGCTCGGTCGTGATCATCGACTACTACTCGGGCACCGACATCCAGTTCGTCTACTGGGACGACCCGCCGGCCATGGTCGGGCCCGGTACCCGGATCGAGAATCCGCGAGCCTACTCGACGATCATCGCCTTGAGGCCACAAGATCTGGCGGACGCGCTCGGACCTGAGGTCGGCGGCCACGCGGTCGCCGTGGCCTGGGACCCGTCCGGAGCGCCGACCGTCTGGGCAGTGGCGCCGTGACGGCCCGCCACAACCGGTTGACGGCGGGAGGATTGCCGTTCGAGGCGGGGTTGGTGGCCGTGACGGCCGCGGGCGCCGTGCTGCGGTTGGCCCTCCTTGCCCGTCAGCCCCTCGGCTACGACGAGGATTTCACCGCCGTGGTCGTGGCAAAGCCGTTCGGCGAGATGCTTGCCGCCGTCGGCCGCGACAGCGCACCGCCGCTCTTCTACGTGATCGAGTGGCTCGTGACTCACTTCTGGCAGGGCCCGGCGAGTCTCAGGCTCGTCCCGGCGATCGCGGGCATCGCCCTGATCCCGTCGCTTGCGGTCCTGGCACGGCGCGCTGCCGGCAATGCGGCGGGCGTGTGGGCCGGGGCGCTTGCGGCCTTCCTGCCGGTGACGCTGCTCTCCTCGGAGAATGCCCGGATGTACTCGCTGGCCGGAGCGCTGGTCGTGGCCGCGACGCTGCTGCTCTGGCGGGCGACCGAGCGGACCACCGAGCGGCCGACCGACTGGGCGACCGCCCGGCGCTGGGTTGGGTACGGCGCGGCCGCTGCCGCCGCCGTCTGGGTTGACTACTTCGCCGCGGTAGCGCTCACGGGAGTCCTCGTCGCCGTGGCCTGGCTCAGACCGACCCGCCGGTCGTCCGTCCTTGCCGTAGCCGTCACCGCCGTCGCCTTTGCGAGCCTGGCGCCATGGCTGATCGTCGCCGGAGCTCAGTTCGCGCATGCGGGCGCCGGTTTCTGGATCCCGCCACTTGGTCTCGACTCAGTGGCGGGAACTGTGGGTCAGTTGTTCGCGGGTCCGCCCGTCGATTCCGGCATCCAGGGTCGCGAGGTCCTCATCGGGCTGCAGATCGTCGCGGTCGTCGCGGGTGCGTCGGCACTCGCTGCCCTCGCTGCCGTGTGGCTCCGCCGGCCCGAGTCCCGCCCTCGGATCGAGTTCCTGCTGATCGCCTGCAGCGGGGTCGTTGGGCTGGCGATCGTCAGCATCTGGCGACCGCTGCTCGAGGCGCGCTACGCCGGGGTCATGTGGCTGCCGCTCTTCGCCCTCGCCGGCGTCGGGCTGGCCTCGATGCCGCGCCGACTCGCAGCCGCGCTGGTCGTGGCCGTTGCCGTGGCCGCCCTGGCGCTCGGCGCCACCATTACCCACCCAGAGACGGCGTCGCTGCTGCCAGAGATCGAGTCGCGGCTGGGCCGGCACGACCTAGTCGCCGCGGACGCCAGCCACTACCTGGCGGTGTTGGGTGAAGGCGACGCTCAGTTGCGCGCCCGGCTGCACTTGCTCGCCGAGGCCGACCCGCCCTGGTACTTCGGCACGGCGGCCTACCCGCCGGACGCCGTGATCCATGACGTTCCAGGCGCGGTAGCGCCGAACGGTGGCCTGGTCTTCTGGGTCGCCGACCCGGGCACCGCGCCGCCCGGCCTACCGGCGGGCTACCGCCCGCTCGAGGTCCGCTGCGCGATCGGGGTCTGTCTCACGGTCTACGGTCCGCCCGGAGGCTGAGCGGCTGTTGAAGTTCCGCCTTCGCGGGCGTCATCCGAATGGCAGGATAGGTAACGACCAGTTGGGGGACACTCCGGTTCGGTCAACCTCCAGTACGACCGTGTGTCCCGTGTTGCTATCGCCGAAGTCCCAAGAGCTCGTCGCATCTTTGTCTACCCCGTCGAAGAGCCAATGGTACGAATCGCCGGGAAGGAAATCTTCGGGGTCGAGCAATGAGCAGGACACGTTCGTTTCGTTCGGGGTGCAATCTATCTGCGGCTGCGGAACCGGGGGAACGGGCGTCGGCGTCGGGGTCGGCGTGGGCGTCGGGGTCTGGGTCGGAGTCGGGGTCGGAGTCGGCGTGGGCGTCGGGGTCGGCATGGGCGTGGGCGTCGGTGTCGGCGTCGGGGTCGGGGTCGGGGTCGGAGTCGG
>PMYK01000054.1 GCA_003171255.1 Chloroflexota bacterium | reverse complement strand
CAGAATCCGCGGCCCAACGTCGCCCCTGCTGCGGAGCGGCGGGACGGATCAGGAGAGTCCCGACCACCCATGTTCGACGCTCTGAGCGACCGTCTGCGCAAGACACTCGGCGCCCTGACCGGCCACGGTCGAGTTAGCGAGGCCGATGTCGACGCCGCCATGCGCGAGGTCCGGCTCGCCCTCCTCGAGGCCGACGTCAACTTCAAGGTCGTCAAGGACTTCGTCGCGCGGGTTCGGGAGCGAGCTACGGGCGCCGAGATCCTGGAGAGCCTTAGCGCCGGCCAGCAGGTCGTGAAGATCGTCAACGAAGAGCTCGTCGCGCTGCTGTCGGCCGGCGACCGAACCTTCCATCTGACGGGCAACCCGGCGGTCATCGTCCTCGTCGGTCTGCAGGGCTCGGGCAAGACCACCACCGCCGCCAAGCTCGCCCGCCATCTCCACAAGCAGGGCCGCCGGCCGCTGCTCGTCGCCGCCGACCCGTACCGCCCGGCCGCGGCCGACCAGCTCGAGACGCTCGGCAAGTCGCTCGACATCCCGGTCTACAGAGCCCCGACCGGCACCGACGTTCTGGCCATCGCCAAAGGCGGGTTCGACGCCGCCCGCAAGCAGGTCCGCGACACGATCATCCTCGACACCGCCGGCCGCCTGACCGTCGACACGGTGCTGATGAAGGAGATCGCCGATCTATCAGCCGCGGTCAAGGCATCCGAGACGCTGCTGGTAGTCGATGCGATGACCGGCCAGGAAGCCGTGAACGTGGCCGAGGCGTTCCACGCCGCCGTCCCGGTCACGGGCCTCGTCCTGACCAAGATCGACGGCGATGCCCGCGGCGGCGCCGCGCTTTCGATCAGCGCCGTTACGGGGCTGCCCGTGAAGTTCCTCGGCACGGGCGAGAAGACCGACGCCCTCGAACCCTTCCACCCCGACCGACTCGCCGGCCGCATCCTGGGCATGGGCGACGTCATGACGCTCATCGAGCGGGCCCAGGAGAACTACGACGAGAAGGCCGCGGCCAAGATGGCCGAGAAGCTGAAGAAGAACAGCTTCACCCTCGAAGACATGCTCGACCAGATGGAGCAGGTCCGCAAGATGGGGCCGATGGGCCAGATCCTCGAGATGATCCCGGGCATGGGCGGCATGGCCAAGCAGGCCCAGGAGTCGGTCGATCGAGGCGATCTGCGGCGGGTCGAGGCCATCATCCGATCGATGACGCCGGTAGAGCGGCGGGAGCCTAACATCCTCAACGGAGCCAGGCGGCGGCGGATCGCCCAAGGGTCCGGAACGCGATTGCAGGACGTCAACCAGCTCATCAAGCAGTTCGGCGAGTTGCAGAAGATGATGAAGCAGATGACCGGGGGTCGACTTGGGCGCCGGCTCCCCGGAATGATCAAGTAGGGGAGGCGACTCAGATGGACCAGAACCTGAACCAGAACGAACTCAACTCAGCGACACCCATGGAGCACGTGTCGGTCGGAACGGTTGTGCCGATGGGCGAGACCTGGGCCGAGGGCGTCAGCCGTGTCCCCGTGTCGCCCCGTTCGAGGCGGCTGCGCTGGGGCATCGCCGGCGCCATCGTGGTTAGCGTTGTCACGGCCACGGTCGCCGGCGCGTTCGTCCTCTCGGGCGGAGCAGGTGCCAAATCCCTGACCGCGAGCGCGGCCCCCAAGAACGCGATCGCCTTCCTGGAGGTCCGGGCCGATTTGCCGGGTGACCAGCACGCCAAGCTGGCCGACTTCATGAGCCACTTCCCGGGGTTCAAGGATCGGGCCCAGTTCGACAACGCCCTGGACGAGCTGCTCAACAAGCTGACGGGCTCCGTCTCGCCCGAGCTGACCTATTCCTCGGCCTTCAAGCCGTGGATGGAGGGCGAGGTCTCGGTCGCGATCATGGACATGGGTAGTGGGACGTCGACGATGTCGATGACGGTGCCGGCGATGGTCGCATCCCCGGCGGGTGACAACACGACAGGGATGCAGATGGATCTGCCCTCGTTCGAGCCTGTCTTGCCCTCGAACTACACGCCGCCCAGTGCCGTCGCCATCTTCGCCCTGAAGGACCGCGCCGCAGCTCAGACATGGGTCAGCGGCGAGCTTGTACGGAACAACGTCACGGCCACGGCCCAGAGCTATGCCGGGACCACGCTCTACGAGATCGGATCCGGGGCCGGAATGGGAGCCTACGCCTTCACCGACCAGGATCTCCTGCTAGGTACGATCAAGGGCGTCGAGGCCGCACTCGACAGCAAGACCAACGGGTCGCTGGCGGACAACGCCAACTATCAGGCGGCGATGAAGTCCCTCAGCGGCGACAGCCTAGCCCGCTTCTACCTGGACTCGCGTTCGCTCGCGGGCATGTACCTGGACAGCTACAACCAGATGATGGAGGGCTTCGGCAATATGCCCGGCGTTTCGCCCATGCCCACGCTGGCGATATCCACGCAGGATCTCCCGGCCTGGGTGGCCGGTTCGGTCCGGGCGGAGTCGGACCACATGGCGGTCGACATGGCCTACCCGCGCTCGATCACGACCGATGCAGGCAACCACGTGAGCCGATTGGCCCCTCTCCTGCCGGCGAGCACGGTCGGCATAGTCGAGGTTCACTCGATCGGCAAACTGGTAACGGACCAGCTGGCCGCCCTCGAGGCGAAGATGCCGGCAGGTTCCACGACGGAAGTCCAGAGCATCAAGGACGTACTGACCCGGGTCGGGGGCATTGATTGGCTCGGCGATGGCGTTGCCGTCGTAACCAGTGATGGCTCGACCTACGGCGGCGGCTTGGTCGTTGAGGCTCCGGATGCCTTGACTGCCAGCACCAAGGCCACGCTGATCACCAATCTGGTCGCGCTGGCGGGCGGTAGCCTGAACCTCACGAGTCGCAGCGAGACTTACAAGGGCGTCGACATCACGGTCATCACCGCCCCGGGCGGCTCGGCCGGCATGCCGCTCGAGGTCGCAGTGGCATCGAGTGGCAACTTGCTCCTGGCCGGGTACACGGATCAGTTCGTCAAGGCGGTCATCGACACCACGCCCGCCACGTCGCTCGCCTCGCAGCCGGACTACTCGGCCGTCATGGCCGCCGCGGGCTCGAGCAACGAGACTTCGTTCTATCTCAACATCCCGGCGCTGGAGGACCAGATCGGTCAGGCAGTGCTGGCGAGCTCACCGACGAGGTGGACGCTCGACTACAAGCCCTATTTCGATCACCTGGGCGGCATCGGCTACTCGGTGATTGACGGGAATACCGTTATCCTGCGGTTCGTCGTCACGGCCAAATAGCCAGCCGGACGATCACCGCCATACCTCTGGAGGAAAGAGCTCGCACATGGCAGTTCGAATTCGCCTCAGCCGGGTCGGGGCTACCAAGCAGCCGTCATACCGAGTCGTCGTCATGGACGGCCGCAGCGCTCGCGACAGCCGCGCAATCGAAACGCTCGGCCACTACAACCCCAGGATGGACCCCGTCGAGTTCGTGGTCGACGCCGAGAAAGTTAAGAAGTGGCTCGCCCAGGGCGCGCTGCCGTCCGACACGGTTGCCCGGCTCCTGCAGAACGCCGGCATCATCCCCAAGGTCGCGCGCAAGGCCGCTCCAACCGCCAAGTAATTCGCCGGCCGCTGCGAGCGAAGCGCGGCCCGAACAAGAGACATGAGGAGGCCAATGGCAGCCCAGGATCTCGTCGAATACGTCGCCCGCAATCTGGTCGACGATCCCGATGCAGTCTCCGTCCAGGTCCACACCGGCCCCGAAGGCACGGTCATCGAGCTCCACGTCGCCGAAGAGGACATGGGCAAGGTCATCGGTCGGAATGGGAGTGTCGCCAAGGCGCTCCGAACGCTGCTCAAGGTGATGTCCGCTCGCGACGGCGAGTCGGTCTCTCTGGAAATCAGCTGAGTCTCCGGCCGTGACCGCCGGAGAGCGGCTCGTGGTCGGCCAGATTCGTGGCTTTCACGGGTTGCGTGGAACCGTTCGTGTCGAGCCCTTGACCGACCGGGCCGACGAGCGATTCGCCGTGGGCCGGACCCTGTACCGAGAGGGCGGGGATGCCGAGTTGACGATCGTGGAAGCGGATGCGGACACGGTCGGCTGGCGTCTGCGCTTCGCCGAGGTTGCAGACAGGACCGCCGCCGAGGCGCTTCGCGACGTCTATCTCGAAGCCGTGGTGGCACCCGGCGAGGAGCTGCCACGGGGCGAGTTCTACTGGCACGAGATCATCGGCACGGCCGTGGCCGACGTGGATGGGACGGCTCTCGGTGAAGTCGCCGACATCTACCGAGCCGGCGGCGCCGAGGTCATGGTTGTCCGCGGACCGGCCGGGGAGCTGGACATCCCGCTTGTGCGCTCTGTGGTCCGGATCTTCGCGCCCGCCCGAGGCGAGATCGTGGTCGACGGGGACGCGCTCGGTCTGCGCGGCGACGAGGCGGCCTCTGGGCCGGCCACAGTGAGTCCGGAGGAGCCTGAGGCCGGCGCCGCGGTCGCAGACTCATGAGCGATGACGGGCAGACGGGGCCGTCAGCCGACGAGCCCTCCGGGCCCGAGCCGCCTCGCGCACCGATCGAGATCGAGATACTGACGCTGTTCCCGGGCATGTTCGCCGGACCTCTCGCCGAGAGCATCCCGGGTCGCGTCCAGTCGCGCGGTTTGGCCACGGTTCGAGTCCACGACCTGCGCCAGTGGGGCCTGGGCCGGCACAAGACCGTCGACGACTACACCTACGGCGGGGGAGCGGGCATGGTCCTCCGCCCGGAGCCGGCGGCCGCGGCACTGGCGGTGCTACGTCGTCCGGACAGCACCGTCATCCTGCCCGACCCGGGCGGTGAGGTATTCGGCCAGGCGCGAGCCCTCGACCTCTCGAAGCGTTCCCACCTGGTCATCCTCTGCCCGCGCTACGAAGGCGTCGACGAGCGAATCCGCGCGATGATCGACCTGGAACTATCGATCGGCGACTACGTCCTCTCCGGCGGCGAGATCCCGGCCATGGTCATGGTCGACACGATCCTGCGCCTGCTTCCGGGCGCGATAGACGCCGAATCCACGGCCGAGGAATCGTTCACGGCCGGCCTGCTCGAGTATCCGCAGTACACCCGCCCGCCGGAGTTCGAAGGCGTGGCGGTGCCGGCCACTCTGACCAGCGGCCACCACGAAGAGGTTCGCAAGTGGCGCCTGAAGGAAGCACTGAGACGTACCTGGCGCCGCCGCCCGGAGCTCCTGGAGGGGCGCCAGCTCAGCCGCGAAGAGTCGAAGCTCCTCGCTGAAGTCAGCCACGAGGAGAACGTCAGGGCCACGGACGAGACTACGCGGAGCAGCGAGACAGCCGACTGAGGCCGAGTCGCGCCGTCATCCTGTCAGACTTGCCTCACATGGGAATTGGGATCGATCCACACGTCGAGTGCCAGTTGGAAGGGCCCGGCCGCGGGGTTCGGGCCCGGTGTCGGAGCGTGGCTGCGAGCCAGATGATGCCTCGGAGCGCTTCACACGGCATAGATGCCCTGTGACTGCTCGCCCAGTTCCCACTCCAGACAAGTTGGACCAGAACGCGGCGCCGGGCACCGACCACCTCGGCCTGGACGCCGGGCCAGGTTGGTAGCATCGGGCGACGCCGGGGTCGCCCGACATCCGGGGCAATGTGCCGAGACAAGGCGGCCGCGCGAAAGCCCGCTTGTGCTAAGCTTCGCCGTCGGCCGCCCCGGTGGCCTCTTCAGATGTGCCTTCATCGCAGCTATGCTGCGGGCCACATAGCCATCGCAGCGCCGTCGCGCCGCCGCAAGAAGAGTAGGGATCGATCGTGAACGTGCTCGAAGAGATCACCCAGGACCAGATCCGGACGGATCTTCCGACGCTCGCAGCGGGCGACACCGTGCGCGTCTCGGCCCGAGTCGTCGAGGGCACTCGCGAACGCATCCAGGTCTTTGAAGGCACGGTCATGCGCATGCGGGCCGGTGGCATCCAGCGGTCGATCACCGTGCGTCGCATCGCCAGCGGCGTCGGCGTCGAGCGCACTTTCAAGGTCAACAGCCCTCGCATCGAGAAGATCGAGGTCGTTCGCCACGGCCAGGCTCGCCGCGCTCAGCTCTACTTCCTGCGCAAGCGGATTGGCAAGGCCGCCACGCTGCGCGAGCGCCGCGTCAACAGCTAGCGAGCTGGAGCGACATGCGAGGCGCCCGTCGCTCCCCAGGTTCGGTAGAGGACCCCGATCGGTCGCCCTCGGAGGCACGGCGGGGTCCCACTGTGTCCGCCCCCGCGTCGGCCCGCGGGCGTATCGAAGTCGCAGCCTGGCACAGGGCGCGACTCGACCCGGACTTCGCCGAGGAACGGATCCTCTGGTCGCGTGGCTACCGCCACATCGCCGGCATCGATGAGGTCGGTCGCGGCTGCCTGGCGGGACCCGTTGCCGCGGCGGCGGTCATCCTCCCGCCCGGTTGGAAGCCCGTCGGCCTGCGCGACTCGAAGCTGGTCAAGCCCGTGGACCGGCGGCGCATCGACCTCGAGATCAGGGCCCATGCTCTGGCCTGGTCGATCGCCTTCGTGGGGCCGGAGCTGATTGATCGGATCAACATCCTCCAGGCCACGCTTTTGGCCAGCACTCTCGCCGCGGCGCGCCTGCCGATCCGACCCGACGCCCTGCTGCTCGACGCCGTGTCGCTGCCGGAGGTCCGCGTTCACCAGCGCGTCCTGGTCTCGGCCGATCGGCTGTGCGCGTCGGTGGCCGCGGCGTCGGTCATCGCCAAGGTTGCGCGCGATCGACTCATGGAGGAGTACGACGCGGTCTATCCCGGCTACGACCTGGCCCGCAACAAGGGCTACGCCGCGCCGGAGCATCGGGCCGGGCTGGCCGCGCTCGGCCTGAGCCCGATCCACCGGCTCTCGTTCGCCCCGTGCCGTAACCGGGAGCAAATGATGCTATGGCAGGATGTCGGGACGGACGCGAGAACCGATGCCGGCGAAGCGATCGAGTAGCGCCCGCTCACGAGGTGGAGTCGATTGGGCGAGATGGGCTCCAGGGCTGTGGGGGCCACCCGGACCCCGAAGCAGCAGGCCGGCGATGCCGCCGAGAGCCTGGTGGCCGGGCTCCTGACGTCCCGGGGCTGGAGCGTCGTGGCCCGGAACGTCCACGTCGGTCGGAGTGAGCTGGATATCATCGCCACCGACCCCGGTCCGCCGGCGCGACTGGTCGTCGTGGAGGTTCGGTGGCGCCGCTCGCGCGACTTCGGTGGACCAGAGGAGACCTTCGATCGCCGAAAGCGGGCCCAGATCCGATCCGGCGTCGCCCGGCTACTCGAGAGCGGTTGCCTGCCGGACGGGTCGCCACTTCCACGCCTGCCCATCGCGGTTGACTTCGCCGTTGTAGAGCCCGGCGCCGGGGGACGGCCGACTGCTCGGCTGTACAAGAATGCGCTCGGATAATCGCCCTCGGCCGGTTGCCGACCACGATGTGAGAGGTTGGCCGGCTGGCCCCGGCTCGTCGGCACTGTGCATTTCGAGCCCCGACCACGGGCAGCCGTGGCAAGCCCCTGTGCTAGACTCCCCGCTGGTCGTCGCGTCGCGACGGCTCCCGCGCCGCTTCGCCGCAAGACGGGCGGACGCGGAGATCACACGCAGAGCAGCCGTGTCGAGAGCGGTGCCGGNNGGAGCACTGCGGAGGAAGCAACCGCAGGAGGTTAGTTCATGCCGTCCGTCTCGATGCGACAGCTCCTGGAGGCCGGGATCCACTTCGGCCACCAGACTCGTCGCTGGAATCCCAAG
Organism: Chloroflexota bacterium; assembly: GCA_003171255.1. Taxonomy (GTDB): domain Bacteria; phylum Chloroflexota; class Limnocylindria; order Limnocylindrales; family CSP1-4; genus Fen-1039. The sequence goes on along the minus strand of PMYK01000054.1, from coordinate 186,346 downwards.
ATGAAGCCATTCATCTTCGCGGAGCGCAACGGGATCCACATCATCGACCTCGCCCAGACCGTCAAGCGGCTGGATCTTGCCCTCGAGGCGGCCCGAGACACGATCGCTCGTGGCGACAGCGTCCTCTTCATCGGCACCAAGAAGCAGGCCCAGGAGCCGATCTCGCAGGAAGCAATCCGCGCCGGCCAGCCCTACGTCAACCGCCGCTGGCTTGGCGGCATGCTCACGAACTTCATCACCATCAAGAAGCGCATCGCCCTCCTCGACCAGCTCGAGGCACGTCAGGCGAGCGGCGACTTCGAACGGCTGACGAAGAAGGAGACGGCCAAGCTCGTCGAGGAGATGGAGCATCTTCGCGACCACTTCGGCGGCATCCGCAAGATGAAGCGCCTGCCCGGCATGGTCTTCATCGTCGACCCGCATCGTGAGCGGATTGCCGTGACAGAGGCTCGCAAGCTCGAGCTCCCGATCATCGGTACCGGCGACACGAACGTCGATCCCGATGAGCTCGACTACATCATTCCGGCCAACGACGACGCCATCCGCGCCATTAGGCTGCTCTGCCAGCTCGTGGCCGACGCCTGCATCGAAGGCCAGCGGGACCGCGGCGCCCGCGCCGGCGGCGAGGTCGAGGTCCCCGAGCTTCGTGTAGAGGCCGAGGCCGAGGTCGAGGAAGCTGCTTCCTCGGAGCTCGTCGCGGCCCTGGCCGGCGGCGCGGCTCTGACCTTCGAGCCCGATGTCGACGAAGAGGAAGTCCTGCTGCCCGGCGCGCACGTTCCGTCCCATCCGCGCGACGCCGAAGGCGAAGCGACTCCACGAGCTCACTGATCCAGTAACCACTCGCCCCCGCCGCCCGCCTCGAAAGTCCCGGGAATGCGGCAGGCGCCGACCAACAGGAGACATGAGACGACTATGGCGACGATCACTGCGGAGACCGTCAAGACCCTCCGCGAACAGAGTGGCGCGGGTGTCATGGAGTGCAAGCGCGCCCTCGAGGAAACGGGCGGCGACATCGAGAAGGCCGCGGCCATCCTCAAGGAGCGCGGCCAGGCGGCTGCGGCAAAGCGAGCCGGACGCGAAGCCAACGAGGGTCAGATCGGCCACTACATTCACACCGGTAGCAAGATCGGTGTCCTGATCGAGGTCAACTGCGAGACCGACTTCGTGGCGCGGACCGACGAGTTCCAGAGGCTCGTCCGCGATTTGGCCATCCAGGTCGCAGGTCTTCGCCCGCTGTACACGACAGTAGACTCGATCCCAGAGGCCGACATCGAAGCCAAAAAGGCCGCACTGCTAGCCGACGAGGCGACGATGAAGAAGCCCGAGGCCATTCGCCCCCAGATCGTCGAGGGGCAGCTCAAGAAGTGGCTCGCCGAGGTCGTGCTCCTGGAGCAGCCCTTCCGCGATCAGGACCGCACGGTCGGTCAATTGGTCACTGAAGCGATTGCCAAGACAGGCGAGAATATAAAGGTCAGACGCTTCGTCCGGTTCGAGCTGGGGGAGTAAATGAGCGAGGCCACCGCGGCCAAAGGCGAGGCAGCCGGTGCGATTGAACCCGTGCCGGCCGCCGACGCCGCGCAACGTCCGCGTTATCGGCGCATCCTGCTGAAGCTGTCCGGGGAGGCACTCCTCGGCAGCCGGCAGTACGGCGTCGATCCGGACTTCTGCGCGTTCATCGCCGCCCAGGTCGCGGATGTCCATCGCACCGGAATGCAGATTGGCATCGTCGTCGGAGGCGGGAACATCTTCCGCGGGCTGGCGGCGGCGGCAAAGGGCATGGACCGGGCCACCGGCGACTACATCGGCATGCTCGCCACGGTCATGAACGCCCTCGCGCTTCAGGACGCCCTCGAGAAGGCCGGGGTCCCGACGCGCGTCATGAGCGCGATAGCCATGAACGAGATCGCCGAGCCCTACATCAGACGCCGTGCCGTCCGTCATCTCGAGAAGGGCCGCGTGATCATCCTGGCCGCCGGCACCGGCAACCCGTACTTCACGACCGATACGGCCGCAGCTTTGCGCGCCGTCGAGATCGGGGCCGAGATCATCCTCAAAGCCACCAAGGTCGATGGCGTCTACGACTCGGATCCGCTCACCAATCCCGGTGCGGTCCGCTACGAGCGGCTCACGTACTCTCAGGTTCTGGCGCAGCGGCTTCGCGTGATCGATGCCACGGCGGTGTCGCTGTGCATGGAGAATGACACGCCGATCGTCGTCTTCGACCTGAACAAGCCCGAGAACATCACCCGGGTCGCCGCCGGCGAATCGGTCGGCACCCTGATTACCGGAGGCAGCCCCGCATGAGCAGCGAGATGTTGTCGGCTACCGAGCACAAGATGCTCCGGGCGGTGGAGATCCTCGAGCGCGACCTGCAAAGCGTTCGAACGGGTCGCGCCTCGACCTCGCTGGTCGAGCGGCTGATGGTCGACTATTACGGAACGCCGACGGCCCTTAACCAGCTGGCCGGCATCAACGTGCCCGAGGCCCACCAGATCGTCATCCAACCGTGGGACCGCGGCGTCCTGGGCGCGATCGAGAAGGCCATCATCAAGAGCGACATCGGCCTCGTGCCCAATGTCGACGGCGCCGTCGTCAGGCTGAACATTCCGCCCCTCACCGAGGAGCGACGCAAGGACCTCGTGAAGCAGATTCACAAGCGCATGGAGGAGGCCCGCGTCGAGATCCGGAATCTCCGCCGCGAGGCCGCGGATGCGCTCAAGAAGGAAGAGCACGAAGGCACGCTCGGTTCAGACCAGGCTCGCCGAGAGCTCGAGCAGTTGCAGAAGATCACCGACAAGCACGTGGCAGACGTGGACCATGTCGGCGCGACCAAGGAGCAGGAGATCCTGGAGGTTTAGTGGCCCGCCGGATCTCCCGCCCCACCGATTCCCCGGCGCGGGTTCACCGCGACTCGAACGAGGCAGTCGGCCAGGGTGTGGAGAAGCCCAGTTCTCCAGACGCGGCGCCCACCGAAGCCTTCGAGGTTCCGCCGGAAGAGCTGCCCTGCCACGTGGCGATCATCATGGACGGCAACCGGCGCTGGGCAAAGGCCCGCGGCCTGGGCGAGATGGAGGGCCACGCAGCCGGCGTCGATGCGGTCCGCGAGATAATCCGCCACTCCGTGCGGCGAGGCATCGAAGTCCTGTCGCTCTATGCCTTCAGCCGCGAGAACTGGGCCCGCTCCGACGCCGAAGTCGGCGGTATCTTCTCGTTGCTCGAGCAGGTCATCCGCAACGAGACCGACGAGCTCAAGAAGCAGGGCGCCCGGGTCCGGCTGCTCGGTCGAATCGATGAGCTGCTGCCAGAGACGCGCGCGTCCATCCAGGACGCGCTCGATGCCACCGCCGGCGGGAAGCGGCTGCAACTCAACATCGCCTTCAACTACTCCGGCCGGACCGAACTGGTCGACGCTACCCGCAGACTCGTTGCGGCCGGTCTGCGGCCCGATCAGATCGACGAGGACACGCTGTCCGGCGCGCTCTACACGGCCGGCCTGCCGGACCCGGACATGGTCATTCGCACGGGCGGCGATGAGCGGTTGTCCAACTTCCTGATCTGGCAGTCTGCCTACGCGGAGTTCTGTTTCAGCCCGATCCTCTGGCCCGACTTTGGGCCCGCCGCCTTCGATGCGGCCCTCGTCGAATACGCGAGCCGGCAGCGCCGGTTCGGCCGGTAGGGGATCCTGGTGCGCCAGCGAGCCCTCAGCGCGGCGATCTTCGTTCCGCCGCTGCTCATCGTGCTTGCCCTGGGCGAGCCGTGGTTCGGTGGGTTGATCGGCGTCTTCGTTGCCGTGGCGGCCTGGGAGGCTGTTCGGCTCCTCCGTGGGGCGGGCTATCCGGCGGCGCCGGTGGCGGCCGTGGCCGGAGCCCTCGCCGTGGCCGCCGACGCGGCTTCGATCGAGCAGCTCCGTCCGTATGCCGGCCTGATCGTGGCCGCCGTGGTGATAGTGAGTGGCGTCGTCGCCTTCGCCGCGAAGGACACCAGGGTCGGGTTCTCTGCGTGGATGGGGACCGCGTTCGTCGCCGTCTACGCCGGCCTGCTCGGCGGTCTCGTTCGAGTCGGCCAGGTCGCGCCGCCGCTGCCCGCCTCTGCGCCGGTCGCCCAGCTCGGGGCCGAGCGGGCCTGGATCCTGCTCGTGATCCTGCTCGTCTGGTCGTTCGACACCGGCGCCTACTGCGTCGGCATCGCCCTGGGCAAGCGTAGGTTCCTCTCTCACATCTCCCCGTCCAAGAGCTATTGGGGGCTCGTCGGCGGCCTCGCCGCGTCGACGGTTGTGGCGGTTGGCGGGCTTTGGGCTATGGGCCAGCCGGTCGTCATCGGGCTGGTGCTCGGACCGCTGATCGGCGCAGTCGCGCAGGCAGGCGACCTTGCCGAGTCGATGCTCAAGCGAGCCGCCGGAACGAAGGACTCGGGCGGGCTGATCCCGGGCCACGGCGGCATACTGGATCGCGTGGACTCGTTCATCTTCGCGGCACCCATCGCGGCGCTCTTCATTGCGGCGCTGGTGCGCTGAGTGGTGACCTGGCCAGGGCAGGGAAGCGCCGGCAGGGCGGGTCAGCCGACCAGGGTTGCGTTGCTCGGCTCGGCCGGCTCCATCGGACGGCAGACCGTCGATGTGCTCGCCCGAAACCCGGGTCTGTTTCGGGTGGTGGCGCTGGCCACTGGATCGCAGGGCGACATACTCGAGGAGCAGGCCAGGCTGCTGAAGCCGTCGGTCGTTTCGCTGGCGCAGGGGCGCTCGACCCGGCTCGACCTCCCGGCGGCCACGGAATTCATCGGTGGCTCCGACGCGCTGGAAGCCCTCGCCACTCGCCCGGACGTCGACCTGGTGGTCGTGGCCACGGGCGGGCTGGTGGCTCTACGTTCCGTCCTGGCGGCTCTCGAGGCGGGCAAGATCGTGGCCACGGCCAACAAGGAGACGCTGGTGGCGGGCGGCCATCTGGTCATGCCGCTCGTTCGTCGCCTGGCTGCCGGGGCGGTCGGCGCGACCGGCGATCCGCACCATCCGCTCGCAAGTCCTCTGGGCTGGCTCCGGCCGATCGACTCCGAGCACTCCGCGATCTGGCAATGCCTCGTCGGCGAGGACCACGCCGCAATCGATCGGCTCCTGCTGACCGCCTCGGGTGGGCCCTTCCTGAGCGCCACTGTTGCGGACCTCGCGACGGTCACACCCGAACAGGCTCTCCGCCACCCCACCTGGACGATGGGCGCGAAGATCACGGTGGACTCCGCGACCCTTGCCAACAAGGGCCTGGAGATCATCGAAGCTCGGTGGCTGTACGATGTGCCGCTCCCGGCAATCTCAGTGGTCATACATCCTCAGAGCGTCGTCCATTCGGCTGTGCAATTCGTGGACGGCTCCGTCAAGGCACAGCTTGGGACTCCCGACATGCGGCTTCCGATCCAGTACGCCCTCACCTACCCGGAGCGGATGGCGTCCGCCGCAGCTCCGGTGGACCTGATCGCGGCCGGCCGGCTCGAGTTCAGTGCTCCCGACGAGGCACGCTTTCCGGCATTGCGGATCGCCCGCGAGGCCGGTCAGGCGGGTCCTCGGGCCAGCACCGCGCTGATCTCGGCAGATGAGGTCGCCGTGGCCCGGTTCCTGGGTGGCAGCCTCGACTTCAACGGCATTCCGCGCCTGCTCGGCGCGGCGGTCGAGCGGTTCGGAACGGGAAAGCCCGTCGAACCCTCGCTCGAACAACTGGTCAGTCTGGACGCCGAGGTTCGGCAATTCGCGGAGACGTACCGATGAACTTTGGCGGCGTGCTCTTCTGGGCAGGAGCCATCCCCCTCTTTCTGCTGATCCTCATACCGCTCGTTCTCGTTCACGAGTTCGGTCACTTCCTGATGGCCCGGCTCTCCGGCATCAGGGTTCTCGAGTTTGGGCTGGGCTTCCCGCCTCGAGCGAAGGTGCTCGGCCGTGACCACGAGACCGAGTACACGCTCAACTACCTGCCCATAGGTGGTTTCGTCAGGCTCGAGGGGGAAGAGACCAACTCGGACGATCCTCGAGCCTTCACGAACGCGCCGCTGATCAAGCAGGTGATCGTGCTCGCAGCCGGGGTGGTCATGAACCTCCTGAGCGCGGCCGTCCTGTTCTTCATCGTGGCCTGGGTCTTCAATCCGGTCGTGCAGCCGACCATCACGTTGAGCAACGACCCGAACGACTTGAACACGCCCGCCAGGGTTGCCGGTCTGCAGGACGGCGAGACACTGATCTCGATCGACGGCGTGCCGTTTCGGGCTCCATCGGTTCTCGAGTTCAGCAATAGTGACGTTGCGGCGCCGTGGCGCCAGCAGCTTCTCAGCCACGCGGGTCAGACGGTCCAGCTCGTGGTGGCCAACACCAATGGCGGACAGCGCACGGTTGATGTCGCGCTGCGGGTTCCCGACGCGACGCACGCCGGCGCCCTCGGCGTGGCGCTCGGTTCCATGGTCACATCGAGTGGCGACCCGGTCTCGGCGGCCGGACTCGCGGTGTCCGGCACCGGTCGGGCAATGGACCTGATCCTCGGCGCCCTGGGCGACATAGCCAGGCAATTCGCAGCCAATCCCGGCCAGGCTCCGGCCGGCGTTCAGGGGCCGGTTGGCATCATCTCCGACGTCGGCCGCGTTGCCTCTCAGCCGAACGCGCTGATGGTCTTTCTGCTGTTGGCCGGGGTGTTGTCGGCCAACCTGGCTCTCGTTAACTTCCTGCCGCTGCCGGTGCTGGACGGGGGCAAGGTGGTCATCATGGTGGTCAAGCGGCTCTTCGGAGCGAAGGGCGTGAGCGCCGTCGAGGCCTTCGCATACGTCGCCAGCTTCGCCCTGTTGCTGGCCTTCATCAGCTGGCTGACCTACTTCGACGTGATACGGGGCGGCGCTCCGTAGACATGGACGAGTCCGGTTTCGCTCCTCGGCGGCGCTCGACCCCGGTCGAGGTCGGCGGGGTAGTCGTCGGCGGCGGCCGGCCGATCGTCGTTCAGTCGATGACGAACACGGACACGGCCGACGCCGACGCCACGGCGATCCAGGTCGTTCGGCTGGCGCATGCCGGCTCGGAGCTCGTCCGGGTCACCGTCAACAGCGAGGCAGCCGCGGCCGCCGTGCCGGAGATCGTGCGCAAGGTTCGAGGCCTTGGCGCCGCGGTGCCAATCGTCGGCGACTTCCACTACAACGGCCACAAGCTCCTGTCCGAGTACCCGGATGCGGCCCGTGCCCTCGACAAGTACCGCATCAATCCCGGCAACGTGGGCCCAGGACGGCACCATGACGACCACTTCACGGCCATCGTCCGTGTCGCGATCGACAACGGCAAGCCAGTCCGGATCGGCGTGAATTGGGGATCGCTCGATCAGGCCGTCCTGGCCGAGCTGATGGACTCGAACGCCCGCCTGGCGGAGCCGCTCGACGCCCGAGCGGTGATGATCGAGGCAATGGTCGAGAGCGCGGTCCGGTCGGCAGAACTGGCTGAGGCTACCGGCCTGGGACACGATCGGATCATCCTGTCGGCCAAGGTCTCAGGCGTGCGCGACCTGGCGGCCGTGTATCGGCGCCTTGCGGCGCGGGGCGACTACGCGCTCCATCTCGGCCTGACCGAGGCCGGCATGGGCATGAAGGGGACCGTGGCTTCGGCCGCGGGCCTGTCGCTGCTGCTGGCCGAGGGCATCGGCGACACGATCCGCGTCTCCATCACTCCCGAACCGGGCGGCGACCGGACCGAGGAGGTTGCGGTCGCACAGCAGGTGCTGCAGTCGCTCGGGTTGAGAGCGTTTGTGCCGCAGGTCTCGTCCTGCCCGGGCTGCGGCCGGACGACCAGCATCTATTTCCAGGAGCTGGCCCGCGACATCCAAGCCTACCTGCGCGACCAGATGCCGTTGTGGCGCGAGGATCACCCCGGCGTGGAAGAGCTGCGGGTGGCCGTCATGGGTTGCGTCGTCAATGGTCCAGGCGAGTCGAAGCATGCCGACATCGGCATAAGTCTGCCGGGCACGTTCGAAGACCCTGTGGCGCCGGTGTTCATCGACGGCGCCCTGGACCGCACCCTCCGCGGCGACCACATCGCCGACGAGTTCAAGGCGATCCTCGACGGCTACGTGGAGCGGCGGTTTCCGGCGGTTGGGGCGGCGCGGTAGCGTCAGTAGCCGTTGCAGCCGTCCGGGCGCGGTAGTGAGTTGCGGCTGCCGCGACCCACTGTCAGGACAACGTTCAGCTGGCCTCGTCCGCCCGGCCGGCGCAGGCGGTACGATTGCGCGAACCCACTGATTCGATCGCCGGAGGAGGAACAGCGTGCCCAAGGAGGGTTTCGTCACCAGCATCACGCACCAGTCCGAGAACTTCCCGGAGTGGTACAACGACGTGGTCCTGAAGGCTGAGCTGGCTGACTACTCCCCGGTCCGCGGCTGCATGATCATCCGGCCGTACGGGTACGCGATCTGGGAATCGATGCAGGCCGAGCTGGACCGGCTCATCAAGGCGACCGGTCACAGCAACGTCTACTTTCCGCTGTTCGTTCCGAAATCGCTTCTCGAGAAGGAAGCCGAGCACGTCGAGGGCTTCAACCCTCAGGTGGCCTGGGTAACCCACGCCGGCGGCAAAGCGTTGGACGAGTGGCTCGCGATTCGGCCCACGAGCGAGGCGATCATCGCCGACAGCGTGAAGGACTGGATCCAGTCCTATCGCGACCTGCCGCTGCTCATGAACCTCTGGAACAACGTCGTCCGCTGGGAGCTGCGCACGCGGCTCTTCCTGCGGACGACGGAATTCCTGTGGCAGGAAGCCCACACCTTCCACGCCACCGAGGAGGAGGCGGCCGACGAGGTCGCGACCGGTCTCGAGTGCTACCGGACGGTGGCCGAGGATTGGCTCGGCATCCCCGTCATCAAGGGCCGCAAGACCGACAGCGAGAAGTTCCCGGGCGCCGAGTACACCTGGACGATCGAAACGATGATGCGCGATCGCAAGGCCCTCCAGGGCGGCACCAGCCACATGCTTGGCCAGAACTTCGCGCGGGCCGCCGGCATCGAGTTCCTCGACCGCGACAACATTCGCAAGAATCCGTATGGGACGTCTTGGGGCTTCACGACCCGAATGGTCGGCGCGACGGCCATGGTTCACGGCGACGACTCCGGGCTGGTCCTGCCGCCCAACGTCGCGCCGATCCAGGTCGTGATCGTGCCGATCTTCCGCAAGGACGAAGAGCAAGCCGCGGTTGCCGAGGCGATCGATCGCTTCTGCGCCATGCTCGCCGGAACACCCGAGGGCAAGGCCGTTCGGGTCAAGGTCGACTGGCGCGACGACTCTCCGGGCTTCAAGTACAACCACTGGGAGCTGCGCGGCGTACCGTTCCGGCTCGAGATCGGGCCTCGTGATGTGGCCGCCGGCCAGGGCATGCTGGTCAAGCGTGTCGATCGCTCGAAAGAAGCTGTTCCGCTGGATCGACTGGCGGCCGAGCTGCCGGATCGACTGCGCGCCTACCAGGTCGAGCTGTTCAAGCGGGCGGTCGACTTCCGCGCCGCCAACACGCACGCCGTCGACACCTATCAGCAGTTCAAGGATGGGCTCGACGCCGAGGGCGGGTTCTTCATGGCGCCGTGGTGCGGCGACGCGAAGTGCGAGCGCCAGGTCAACGCCGATACCGGCGCCACGATCCGATGCATCCCGTTCGACTCGCCCGCCGAGACGGGCAAGTGCCTGGTATGTGGCGATTCGTCGGAGCGGCGCGTGCTGTTCGCCCGAGCGTATTAGCAGGCTTCGCCGTTGACTGGCCGGTAGGAGCCGGTGAGACTCGCTGCGCGTCCCAATCGTGTGCGGACGAAACAACTCCCCCTGTTCCTGATCGGGGCGGCTCTTGGAATGCGCCTCCAGCACGGCGCCCCTTGGATGGTCCTGGGGCGCCGTGTATACTCCCTGCAATCTACCGGCCGCTCGTGACGTGGGTGACCCCCACGTCTTTCTTTGAGTGGCTGACGGCGAACAACCGTCCGGGAGGACCGGACGCGTGGTCGAAACGGACGCCGCAGGCGGTGAACCGCACATCGAACAGGAGGCGCGAATGAGTCGAGATTTCGTCGGCGCCCTCCTGCAACTCAACGCCGAGAAGGGCGTCTCGCGAGAGCAGCTCATTCGCACCGTCGAGGAAGCGATCCAGTCGGCTTATCGCCGGACTCCGGGCGACGAGGACATCCAGGTCCGTATCGACGCCGACTCCGGCAAGGTTCGCGTCTTCCGTGCCCGCGAGGTTGTCGAGGAAGTCGAAGATCCGACAATCCAGCTGAGCGTCGCGGAGGCCCAGGCCTTTCAGGCGGATGCCCAGATCGGGGACCTCGTCGAGACCGAGCAGCTCGACCAGGAGGCCTTCGGTCGGATCCACGCCCAGACGGCGAAACAGGTGGTTCTGCAGCGGCTGCACGAGGCCGAGCGCAACGTCGTCTTCGACCAGTACGCCAGTCGCGAGGGCGAGCTGATCACCGGCACGGTCTCTCGTGTCGAGCCCCGAGCCATCGTGCTCGATGTCGGCAAGGCCGAGGCCATCCTGGCTACCACCGAGCAGTCGCCGCTGGAGCACTACCGCATCGGCCAGAACGTGAAGGCATACGTCCTGGAGGTTCGGCGAAGCGCCAAGGGCCCTCAGATCTATGTCAGCCGGACCCACAAGGGCTTCCTGCGCAGGCTCTTCGAGCTCGAGGTCCCAGAGGTCCATGCCGGGACAGTGGAGATCAAGGCGATTGCGCGCGAGGCCGGCAGCCGATCGAAGGTGGCCGTGGCTTCGCGCCAGCAGGGCCTCGATCCTGTGGGCGCAACCGTCGGGCAACGCGGTGCGCGAGTCCAGGCGGTCGTGGCTGAGCTGGGCGGCGAGAAGATCGACGTGATCGAATGGTCCGAAGAGGCCTCCAGTTTCGTGGCCAAGGCCCTGAGCCCGGCCCAGGTGATCGAGGTCCGGATCGACGAAGAGCATCGCATCGCCAACGTCGTGGTGCCCGAGCGGATGCTGTCGCTGGCGATCGGCCGCGAGGGCCAGAATGCCCGGCTGGCGGCCAAGCTGACCGGCTGGCGAATCGACATCCGCAGCGATGTGTCCGTCGCCGAGGCCGCCAAGGCCGAAGCCGAAGCCGAAGCCGAAGCCGAAGGACGGGCCGAAGAGACGCCTCTCGTCTCGGCGGTCGCCGAATCTGAACCAGTGGTCGACGAGGCGGTTGTTGCCGTGGCTTCCGGAGCCGAGTCGGGTTCGCCCGAGTCGGAGGCAGTCGAGGCCGCGGCCACTGTTACCGACGAGGCCCCGGCCAAGCCGAAGCGGCGCAAGACCGCCAAGGCAGTCGCAGCCGCAGCCGAAGCCGAAGATAATGGCGAGGTGACCCCGTAGTCCGGGGCGCGCCGGCGCGGCGGTATCCGACCAGGTCATGCGTCGTCTGTCGGACGGCGCGGCAGAAGCGTGAGCTGCTCCGGATCGTCCGGACGCCTGACGGCCGAATAGCGGTCGACCCGACCGGCAAGATGCCCGGCCGGGGAGCGTACATTTGCGACAAACAGGAGTGCCGGTCCGCGGCGCTCGACAAAGGATCGCTCCAGCGAGCGCTGGAAGTGCCGATCCCGGCCGAACTCCTGGCCGAGCTGACAGGGGAGGCGAGCAGGATCGAATCAGGAGGTAGTCGTGGCCAAGAGTAGGAGCGGCACGCGCGGCCGTCGTGGACCTCGCAAGCCGGTGCGCCGCGACGCTGTGGACTCCCGGGCGGCGCGGCAGCTGTTGCCGAAGCGCGATGAGCGCGGCGCAATCGAGCTTCCGTCGAGCATCACCGTGAAGGACCTCGCCGACCTCCTCGGCGTCAACCCCGCCGACGTGATCCGCGAGCTGATCAAGAGCGGCATCTTCGCCAACATCAACCAGGGCATCGATCGCGAGACTGCGTCCCTCGTTGCTGAGGAGCTTGGCTACGAGGTCGCCGAAACGGCGGCGCCTGGAGCCCCGGTCAGTGCCGACGGCTCCCAGCCGGAAGCGGCCCCGGTCAGCGCCGCGACCAAGGAGCAGCTGTACGAGGAGGACGAAGAGTCGCTCCTGCTGCCGCGCGCGCCGATCGTGACCGTCATGGGCCACGTCGACCACGGCAAGACGTCGCTGCTCGACGCAATCCGCACCACCAAGGTCGCGGCCGGCGAGCGCGGCGGCATCACCCAGCACATCGGCGCGAGCGAGGTCGTCAAGGACGGCCGCCACATCGTCTTCCTCGACACACCTGGCCACGAGGCCTTCACCGCGATGCGCGCCCGAGGGGCGAAGGTCACTGACATCGCCATCGTGGTGGTGGCGGCCGACGACGGAGTCATGCCGCAGACGCTCGAGGCGATCGACCATGCCCGCGCGGCGAAGGTGCCGATCATCATCGCCCTCAACAAGATCGACAAGCCGGATGCGAACCCGGACCGCGTCAAGAACGGCCTGGCCGAGGCCGGCATCCTGGTCGAGGAGTACGGCGGCGACGTCCCGATGGTGGCCGTGTCGGCCAAGGCCCGCCTGGGCCTGGACGAGCTGCTCGAGATGATCAACCTGGTGGCCGATCTCCAGGACCTCAAGGCCAACCCGAAGCGACCCGCCATCGGCACCATCGTCGAAGCCGCGCTCGACAAGGGCCGCGGCCCCGTGGCGACGGCGCTGGTCCAGACCGGCACGTTGCGCGTCGGCGATGTCATCGTCGTCGGCGAGACCTACGGCAAGGTCAGGGCTCTCGAGAACGCCCTCGGCAAGCGCATCACCAAAGCTGGACCGTCCAGTCCAGCCGTGGTCCTTGGCCTGGCGGACGTGCCTCAGGCGGGCGACATCCTGCGTGTCGTGGCCGACGAGAAGATCGCTCGCTCGATGGTCGAGGAGCGCAAGAACGCTTCCGCGGCCCGCTCGGAAGGGAGTGGCCGCGCCACGCTGGAGGATCTGTACGCGCAGATTCAGGCCGGTCAGACCAAGGAATTGCGGATCATCCTCAAGACCGACGTCTCGGGCTCGCTCGGAGCGATCACGCACGCCCTGCAGCAGCTCTCGACCGACGAGATGCGGATCAACGTCCTCCACGAGGGCGCCGGCGACGTCACCGACAACGACATCATGCTGGCCGCGGCCTCGGACGCCATCGTCGTCGCGTTCAACACCAAGGTTACCGACACTGCTCGTCGCGCGGCCGAGTCGGAGAAGGTCGACGTCCGAAGCTACGACATCATCTACAAGCTCACCGACGACATCCAAGCGGCCCTTCGCGGCTTGCTCGAGCCGGAGCAGGTGGAAACCATCGAGGGTCGAGCGGAAGTCCGCCAGATCTTCAAGGTCGGCAAGGTCGCGGTCATCGCCGGCTGCTTCGTGACGGACGGACGCATCGTCCGCACCGGCGGAGTTCGCGTCTGGCGCGGCGGCAAGGTGATCACCACCGACAAGATCGAGTCGCTGCGCCGCTTCCGGGACGACGTCCGCGAGGTTGCCACCAACTTCGAATGCGGCATCGGTTTGGCCGGCTCGAACGACCTCATCGAAGGCGACATCATCGAGTGCTTCACCCAGCAAATGGTGAGCCGGGCGAACGGTTGAGCCGGAGTAGCGCTTCTCGATGACACAGAGAATCCAGAAGATCGACGAGCTCCTGAGACAGGAGATCGGTCAGGCGCTGGAGCGCGAGGTGACGGACCCGCGCATCGGCTTCGTCACGGTCACCAACGTCGAAACGGCCCCGGATCTTTCGCGCGCCCGAGTCTGGGTGAGCATCATCGGGTCCGAGGCCGAGCGGAAGCAGACGCTGATGGCGCTCCGAGGCGCGATGCCGTTCATACGGCGCGGGCTCGGCTCGAAGATCAGGCTGCGGCGCATCCCTGAACTGGACGTCCGCCTGGACGACTCGATCGAACGGGGCACGCGGGTTCTCCAGATCATCAACGAGCTCGAGGCCGGCCGGACTCCGGAGGCCATCGACGCCCGGGGTGAATCCCTGCCCACACCGGTGCCCCGGCTGCCGCACGAGGGCGACACGCTCGAAGATCCGCTGCCGATACCACCCGCAGAGCCGGCGCGGAAGCCTCGGACCGGCGTCCGGCGAGGCGAACACGGGCGCGGGCCCGGCGGCCACGGTGGGCACGGTGGGCAGGGCCGCTCTGAGAAGACGGCAGTGCGTCGGAGGCCGAAGTGATCGACTCCGGACCGCGGGTCGACCTGTCCGAATACGCCAGCGCAGTGCCCGCCGAGGTGATCGAGCGGCTGCGAGCGGCCCAACGGGTCCTGACGATCTGCCACGAGAACCCGGAGGCGGATGCGCTCGGATCGGCGCTGGCGGTGAGCCTGCTCGTCGAGGCGGGTGGGGGAGTGGCCACGCCCGTCTGCGCGGACCCGATGCCGGCGATGTACGAGTTCCTCCCGGGCATGGACCGCTTCCGTCGCGAACCCGACCCGTCGATCGACTACGACCTGCTCGTCGTCGTGGACTGCGGTGAACTGGAACGGATCGGACCCGTGCTGGAGTCGCACCGCGACCTGTTCCGGCGCGTGCCGATAATCGACATCGACCACCACCTGTCGAACCCGCGGTTTGGGTCGGTGGATTGGATCGACGCGCGCAGTTCGGCCACCTGCGAGATGGTGACGCTGCTAGCCTGGCGTCTCGGCGTTCCGCTTACCGCTTTCGAGGGCATGCTCGCATCGGCCCTGGCCGGCGGCGTCGTGATGGATACCGGCAACTTCCAGCACCCCAACGTGACGCCGCGGACGCTGCTCGTGGCGGCCGCGCTGAGGGAGGCCGGGGCGCCGTTCAGCGAGATCTCGCGGCGGCTGTACCGATCAAAGCCGAACACACAGCTGTTGCTGTTTGGGCGCGTCCTGGCGCGGCTCGAATCCGACCTCGACGGCCGGCTGGTCTGGTCGACTCTCGAGCTGGCCGACCTGGCGGCGAGTGGCGCCGGGGCCGCGGAGGCCGAGGGCCTCGTGGACATGCTGGCCCAGTCGGAGACGTCCGAGGCTTCGATCCTGTTCAAGCAAGTCGAGGGTGACGGGACTACGCGAATCAGCGTTCGGACTCGCGATGGGGGAGTGGACGCGACCGTCCTGACGGGTACGTTTGGCGGTGGTGGACATGCCCGCGCTGCCGGCGCCACTCTGGCCCTGCCGCTGACCGAGGCCCTCAAGGTAGTCCTGGCTCGGGCGGGCACGCTCGTGGCCGCGGTCCAGCGCTAGCCCGTGGCGCACTCAGGTGGGGGCATGGACGGCATTCTGGTCGTTGCCAAGGACCCGGGCTTCACCTCGCATGACGTGGTGGCGCTGGTCCGGCGCCTGACCGGAACGCGTCGGGCCGGTCACGGCGGAACGCTGGATCCTTTCGCGTCCGGAGTGCTGCCGGTCTTCCTGGGTCTGGGCACGCGAGTGGTCGAGTACCACATGGCTGACGACAAGGCCTATCGGGCCACGGTCTGTTTCGGCGCGAGCTCCGACACAGACGATCGCGATGGCGAGCTCGTGCCCGGCTCCGGCCCCGCACCGACTCGCGAGGCCCTGGAAGCGGCGTTGCCGGCCTTCCGCGGGGCGCTCCTTCAGCGGCCGCCCGACTACAGCGCGCTCAAGGTGGGGGGCAGGCGTGCCTACGACCTCGCCCGCGAGGGGACGCCGGCCGAGCTGGCGCCGCGTGCCGTCGTCATTCGGCGCCTGGATCTGGTCGAGTGGGATGACACCGATCCGGAACGGCCCACGGCCGTCCTCGAGGTCGAGTGCGGCGCCGGAACCTACATCCGATCCCTTGCCCGTGACCTCGGCGAACGGCTTGGGTGCGGCGCATACCTCGGGGCGCTCGTGCGAAGTGCCAGCGGCCCGTTTGGGCTGGCGGCCGCGCACTCGCTCGACGAGATCCGCAAGGCGGCCGCCGAGGGCCCCGCTGCCCTGGCCGGGCTGCTCCTGCCGATCGATGCCGGCCTCGACGGGTTTCCGGAAGCCCGGCTGACGGGTGAGGAGGTCGTAGCGGCGTCTCGTGGCCAGCAGGTCAAGCCGGCGCAACGACCGCAGGTTGAGTCTGGCTCGCGAGTCCGGTTGCTTGCTGAGGACGGGTCGCTCGTCGGGATCGGGTCGTGGAAGGGCGGCCGGCTGGCGCCCGAGAAGATTTTCGTGGCCGCACCGGGTGCCGTGGCGGGCGGCGTCACGGACGGTGCCGCGGGTGGGGCCGATGGCGCTGCCGCCAAAGCCAACGCGCGCACGCACGAAGCCACGGAGCCCCGACTCAAGGTGGTCGATCCGGGCAACCGCATGACCGTGATCTCCGGCTTGGACAAGCTTCAGCCCGACCTGGGCCGGCTCTATCTCGCGGTCGGAGTCTTCGACGGCCTCCATCGCGGCCACCTGTACCTGCTGCGTGAGCTTCGGCGAGCGGCCCAGCGCGCCGGGGCACGGCCGGCGGTCATCACCTTCGACGCCCATCCCGAGGAGCTGATCGAGGGCCTGGCGCCGCCGCTCCTGTGCGACCCGGACGAACGCCTCGTTCGCCTGCAGGCCGCTGGCGTCGAGGTCGCGGTGGTCCAGCATTTCGACCACGCCCTGCGCGTGACCACCTACGACGCGTTCGTTGCCGCGATCCGTGGGCGTGTCGACGTGGCCGGGTTCGTAATGACGCCCGACGCCGCCTTCGGCTTCGAGCGGGGCGGAACGCCGGAGACGCTCGCCGCGCTCGGTGCACGCGAGGGCTTCTCGGTCACCATCGTTTCGTCATTCCTGTCCAATAGCGAACAGGTCCGGAGTTCCGAGATCCGCCGCCGGATCTCGACCGGCGACTTGGTCGGGGCGAGGCAGCTGCTCGGACGCAATCACGGCTTCACCGGCCGGCGCACCGCCTCGGGAGACGTCGCCGGCGTGTCCGGCTCCATGGATACGCAGCCAGTTGCCTTCGAACTGCCCGTGTGTCTTCCGCCCGACGGCGACTATGCGGTCCTGGTGGGACCGGCGTGGGACCTGGCGCACCGACCACAGCCGGCGGCGCATGCAGCCCGCATGACGATCGTCGACGGTGCGGTGAGAGTGGGCCAGTCCGATCTGCCGCCGGCCGACCGTATTCGCACTGTCCTGCTGGAGCGGGCGTAAACCGACCGGAGGTCGGTTTACGACCTGAGGCGTCCCGAGTTCGGCAGAGGCGAGGAAGCTGCTGGTCACGTAGCCACCACGGTGTTGCACCGGCGGCTCGGACCCCGCTCAATTGGCAATGCCGGGCGAAGCCTGCTACCATCCGCCAGGCATTTAGAGAGTTAGGTAGACCACAGTCACACAGAGCTAGTCGGAGGATCGTGTGCCGCTGGCGCGGGAGACGAAGGAACAGGTGATCTCGGAGTACGCCGTCAAGGATGGCGACACGGGCTCAGCGGAAGTGCAGATTGCGCTCCTGACCGAGAGGATCAAGGAGCTCACGGAGCATCTCCGTAGCTTCCCGAAGGATAATCAGTCCCGCCGCGGCCTCCTCAAGCTCGTCGGAGAGCGACGCCGCCTTCTTAAGTACCTGATCAAGAAGGACAACGCTCGCTATCGCGCCGTCATCGCACGGCTCGGACTGCGTCGCTAGCGCTGCAACCTCGTCGCGAGGCGTTGACCTCGCGAAGGCATTCCCCGCGCGCGACAAGTCCAGGCGAGAAAGAGGACACGTTCTTCCTCCGACGCTCAGGAGGAATAGAAACCCGTGTCTCAGACATTCGAGACGCAATTCGCCGGCCGCACTCTAACCATCGAGACCGGCAAGATGGCGCTGCTCGCGGGCGGCGCGGTCACAGTTCGCTTCGGCGACACCATGGTTCTCGGGACAGCCAACCGATCGGATCCCCGACCCGGCCTTGACTTCTTCCCGCTCACGGTCGAGTTCGAAGAGCGCATGTACGCCGCGGGGAAGATCCCGGGCGGTTTCATCAAGCGCGAGTCGCGCCCGTCGGAGCAGGCCATCCTGGCCTGCCGGCTGACCGACCGACCCATCCGGCCGCTCTTCCCTGAGGGCTACAAGGACGACATCCAGATCGTGATCACGGTCCTGTCCACGGACCAGGAGAACCAGACTGACGTCCTCGGCACTTTTGCCGCCTCGTGCGCCCTGACGATCAGCCCGATCCCGTTCCTCGGCCCCATCGGCGCCGTGCGCATCGGCCGCATCGACGGCGAGTTCGTGGTCAATCCCACGATCAGCGACCTCGAGCGCTCGGACATCGACCTGATCGTCTCCGGCACGCGCGACGCGATCATGATGGTCGAGGCAGGCGCCTCGATCGTGCCCGAAGACGTCATGGCCGACGCCATCCTGTTCGGCCATCGTGCCCTTCAGCCTCTCATCGACATCCAGGATGAGATGCGCGCCGCCGCCGGCAAGCCCAAGTCCGTTGGGTATCTCGAGCCCGGCATCGGCTCCGTTCTGGAGTTCGTGAAGAAGGTCAGCCAGCCCGGCTACGAGCTCGTCGTCGTCGACACCGAGACGACAGGCCGCGACCCCAAGGTCGCCGACTTGATCGAGATCGGCGCCGTCCGCATCCGCGACGGCCAGGTCGTCGATCGCTTCTCCACCTTCGTCAGCCCGGGCCGCGACATCTTCGGCGCCCAGATGCACGGCATCACCAACGCCGACGTTGCCGGCGCCCCGATCGCGAAGGAAGCGGCCGAGAAGCTGCTCGCCTTCGTCGGCGGAGCGCCTGTCGTTGGCCACAACATCGGCTTCGATCTCGGCTTCCTCGACCAGGCCCTGGGCGAGACCGGGAAGTTCATCGTAGGCGGCTACTACGACACTCTCGCGATCGCTCGCGAGGCCTACCCGGACCTCGAGTCGTACAAGCTCGGCGACGTCGCCCGCTTCTTCGGCATCACCGTCGAGACCGTTCACCGCGGCCTCGCCGACGCCGAGACCACCGCCGGCATCGTTGCCCAGTTCGCGAGCGACCTCCCGAACCGCATCGAGAACCTGCAGGACGCGATTGCCATCTCGATCCGCGCCAACCGCAAGGACGGCGAGGATCCGGCCGGTCTGCTCGAGGCGGCCCGCCGCCAGGGCCGGGTCAGCAAGAGCCTCTTCCAGTTCGTTCAGAAGAAGACCGTCCGGAAGGTCATCCTCGACGAGGGCATCCGGATGGACGGCCGTGCCGTCGACGAGCTTCGCCAGATCTCCGTCGAGGTCGGCGTTCTGCCGCGCGCCCACGGCTCCGGCCTGTTCACCCGCGGCCAGACTCAGGCTCTGACAGTCGCCACTCTTGGCCCCTCCTCGGACGTCCAGCGGATCGACACGATCAGCCCACAGACCGAGAAGCGGTACCTCCACCACTACAACATGCCGCCCTACAGCACCGGCGAGAACAAGCCGATGCGCGGCCCCGGTCGCCGCGAGATCGGCCACGGCCACCTCGCGGAGCGTGCTCTTCTGCCGGTCCTGCCGTCGGAGGAGGAGTTCCCGTACGTGATCCGCCTCGTGTCCGAGTGCGTCACGTCCAACGGCTCAACCTCGATGGCTTCGACCTGCGGCTCGAGCCTGGCCCTCATGGACGCCGGCGTGCCGATCAAGGCCGCCGTCGGCGGCGCCGCGATGGGCCTCATCACCGAGCCGGATGGCCGTTTCGTGGTTCTGACCGACATCCTGGGCAAGGAAGACGCCTTCGGCGACATGGACTTCAAGGTGACCGGCACCCGAGAGGGCGTCACGGCGCTGCAGATGGACATCAAGGTCAAGGGCATCAGCGAGGCGATCATCCGCCAGGGCCTTCAGAAGGCCCACGAGGCGCGGATGGCGATCCTCGACAAGATGGATGCGGTCATCGCGACGAGCCGCACGGAGATGAGCAACTTCGCGCCGCGCATTATCACCATCAAGATCAACCCGGAGAAGATCCGCGACATCATCGGCAAGGGCGGCTCCGTGATCCGCAAGATCCAGGAGGAGACCGGCACCGAGATCAACGTCGAGGACGACGGCACCGTCCAGATCGCGGCCGTGTCGGGCGAAAACTCGCGCAAGGCCGTCCAGTGGATCGAGTCGCTCACTCGCGAGGTCGAGGTCGGCGGGCTCTATCTCGGCAAGGTCACCCGGATCATGGGTTTCGGCTGCTTCGTCGAGATCCTCCCCGGCAAGGAAGGCCTGATCCGCATCGGCGAGCTGGCCGACTATCACGTCCCGACTGTCGAGGACGTGGTCTCGGTGGGCGACGAGGTCATGGTCGTGGTGATCGAGATCGATCGCCAGGGTCGTATCAACCTCTCGCGCAAGGCGGCCATGCAGCGTCATCTGGCTCGCACGGAGGCGTAGCCTCGGGCTCTCACCCCATCGCGATCGCGAACAGAGGCCGGCCGGCGACGGTCGGCCTCTGTGTATGCTCTCGGCAACACTGCTGCCCGATGGACACGTGCTCGTAGCGGGGGGGCGTTGGCGAACGCTCGGATCGCCCCCCAACTCGGCCGAGCTGTACACCCCGTGACGTTGCATGCTCGGTAGCCGGGTGGCGCGCACGCGTCGGATAAGGACCGGCTAGAGGCTCGGCCTATTCAGCTTCGACCTGCCCCGACTGGGTCGGCTGGTATAATTCGGCCCGCCGTAAGCATCAAGCCGAAGTGGAGCTATGTCCCGAGAAACCCGTCCCCTGACCGTCGCGGTCGTCGGCGCCACCGGCGTCGTCGGTCGAACGATGATCCAGGTGCTCGCCGAACGGAGGTTCCCGCTCGGCGAGTTGCGGTTGCTCGCCTCCGGCCGCTCGGCCGGGGCGACCGTGAGCGCCGACGGGCGGACCCTAACGGTGGAGGAGGCGACTCCCGAGGCGTTCGAAGGCGTCGACATCGCCCTATTCTCGGCCGGCGGCGACGTATCACGCCAGCTCGCTCCCGAGGCGGCCGCGCGCGGCGCCACGGTCATCGACAACTCCAACGCCTGGCGGATGGACACGAACGTTCCGCTGATCGTCAGCCAGGTCAACCCCGACGATGCCGAATGGCACGAGGGCATCATCGCCAACCCGAACTGCTCGACCATGCAGCTCGTGCCCGTGCTGATGGCCATCCGTGACGCCGTCGGCATCGAGCGTGTCGTCGTAGATACCTACCAATCGGTTTCCGGCACCGGCGCGGAGGCGCTGGCCGAGCTTGAGACGCAGATCCGGGCCCACGTCGCGGGCGAGCCCAAGGTGGCCAGCGTCTACCCGCATCCGATCGCCTTCAACGTCCTGCCCGAGATCGACGTCTTTCTCGAAAACGGCTACACCCGCGAGGAGTGGAAGGTCGTGACCGAGAGTCGCAAGATCCTGCATCTCCCGGAATTGCGGATCTCATGCACGGCTGCCCGGGTCCCCGTCTTCGTGAGCCATTCCGAGGCCGTCCACGTCGAGACCACCAGGCCGATGACTCCCGACGAGGCGCGCCGGGCCTTCGGAGCCGTCCCCGGCGTCGTCGTGATGGACGATCCCGCGGCACACCTCTATCCAATCGCCACGCAAGCGGCCGGCAGCGACGAGATTTTCGTTGGCCGGGTTCGCAAGGACCCGTCGGTCGATCGCGGCCTTGCTTTCTGGGTCGTGAGCGACAACCTGCGCAAGGGTGCCGCGACCAACGCAATCGAGATCGCCGAAGTCCTGCTCGATCGTGGCTGGGTCAAGGCCCGATCTCGCCGCGAGAGGCCGAGCGGGGTCGGAGAGGCATTGTGATCGAGGTCGAGCGCCAGGCGGCGCTCGACGCCATCGGGGCGGAGGTGGCGGCCTGCACCAACTGCCGGCTCCACGTGACGCGGACCAACGCCGTACCGGGCGAAGGCACCGCGGCCACCGAGGTCGTCTTCGTCGGCGAGGGACCGGGCTTCAATGAGGATCGGCAGGGAAAGCCCTTCGTTGGTCAGGCCGGCGCTAAGCTGGACGCCCTACTTGCCTCCGTCCTATGGTCTCGCCAGGAGGTCTTCATCACCAACGTAGTCAAATGCCGTCCGCCCGAGAACCGAGACCCCGAGCCGGCCGAGATCACCGCCTGCGCGCCGTTCCTGACGCGCCAGCTGGAAGTTCTCGATCCGGCGCTGGTGGTTACACTCGGCCGATTTTCGATGGCCCGCTTCTACCCGGGGGCGCGGATCGGGCAGGTCCACGGCACGTTCCGGTTGGCGGATCCGGAGTCCGGGGCCCCAAACGCACTCACCTACGCCATGTACCACCCGGCGGCGGCGCTCCACCAGGGATCCCTCAACGAGACGCTGTTCCGGGACATGCAGGGCGTGCCTGGGGCGCTGCTGGAGGCCCGAAAGCAGCGCAGCGCCGCGCCGGAGCCGGCACCGGGGCCCGTTGAGGCCCGAGTCGATCCTGCCGCCGGCGCCGAGCCGAGCCCGACGTCCGACGCGCCGATCCAGGCGGTCGGCGAATTGGATCCCGAAGGTGCCGAATCCGACCCCACAGACCAGCTCCCCCTCTTCTAGGATGAACACAACGTCACGTTCCCGTCACGCGAGCATCGATGCCAGATAGCGAAACCCCGCTCCGGATCATCCCCCTCGGAGGCGTGGGGGAGATCGGCAAGAACATGTACGTCTTCGAGTACGGCGACGACATCGTCGTCGTCGACTGTGGGCTCATGTTCCCCGACGCGGAGATGTTCGGAATCGACCTCGTCATTCCGGACGTCACCTACCTCAAAGAGAACCGCGACAAGGTTCGTGCGTTCCTGATTACCCACGCCCACGAAGATCACGTGGGGGCGCTGCCGTACGTGCTG
The DNA here is from genome assembly GCA_003171255.1 of Chloroflexota bacterium. GTDB lineage: Bacteria > Chloroflexota > Limnocylindria > Limnocylindrales > CSP1-4 > Fen-1039. Next base: position 163,683 of record PMYK01000054.1, on the reverse strand, counting down.
CCTCAGCTGCCCGGCGTTCCCGTCTATGCGTCGGTCCTGGCCCGCGGCCTGCTGGGCATCAAGATCAAGGAACACAAGCTCCACTCGAACCCGCTGCTGCCGCTCGACCCCGGGGACATGCTGCAGATCGGGCCGTTCCGCGTCGAGCCGTTCCGGATCAGCCACTCGATCCCGGATGCGATGGGCCTGGCCCTTCACACGCCGGTTGGGACGGTTGTAACGACGGGCGACTTCAAGTTCGACCACACGCCCGTGGACGGTCGCCGCTCCGATTTCGCCGTCCTGTCCCGGCTGGGCGAGGACGGGGTCGTCTGCCTGCTGTCCGACTCAACACGGGCCGAGAGCCCCGGCTACACGCTTTCCGAGCGGACCGTGGGTGAGACTTTCCGCGAGATCATGGAGCCGCTCGATGGCCGGGTCATCGTGGCCACGTTCGCCAGCAACATCGCGCGCATCCAGCAGGTCATCGATGCCGCAGCGACGTTCGAGCGCAAGGTGGCGGTCGTGGGCAGGTCGATGGAGCAGAACTTCCGCATCGCCACGGACCTTGGCTACCTGACCCACGCCCCGGGCCAGGTGGTGCCCAAGGACCAGATCGGGTCGATGGCCGCGGCCAAGATCGTCATCGCCACGACCGGCGCCCAGGGCGAGCCGATGGCCGGCCTGGCCCGCATGGCCAACCACGACCATCGATTCGTCGAGATCCAGCCCGGCGATACCGTCATCGTCAGCGCCAGCCCGATCCCCGGCAACGAGGAGTACGTGGCACGCACGATAGACAACCTCTTCAAGGCCGGTGCCAACGTCTACTACCACACCGTCAAACACGCCCACGTCTCGGGTCACGCCAGTCAGGAAGAGCTGAAGCTCATGCTGGGCCTGACGCGGCCCAAGTACTTCATCCCGATTCACGGCGAGTTCAGGATGCTGGTGCAGCATGGCCGCCTGGCCGTCGAGACCGGTGTGGCCCCCGAGAACGTCTTTATCATCGAGAACGGCCAGGCGATCGAGTTCTTCGCCGACGGCAGCGCCCGACGGGCGGCTCCGGTGACGGCGGGCTACGTTCTCGTCGACGGCCTGTCGGTTGGGGATGTCGGCGAGGTTGTGCTGCGCGACCGCCGCGCCCTCGCCAGCGACGGCATGTTCATCGTGGTCGTGACCGTCGACAAGCAGACCGGCAGGGTCGTTGCCCGGCCGGAGATCGTGACTCGCGGCTTCGTGCACGGCAACGAGTCCGACCCGCTGATGCTCGGTGCCGTCGAGCACATCTTGGCCGCCATCGAGAGCCCCGGCGATCGGACCAGCGAGGTCGGGCTGGTGAAGACGAAGATCAAGGATGTGGTCTCGCGCTACCTGTACGAGCAGACGCGTCGTCGGCCGCTCGTGTTCCCGGTTGTGGTGGAGGTGTAGATGCCCGCACGAACCTCCTCAGCCAGGAGCCGCCCGAGTTCCACCCGGGCCGGCCGCGCCACGCCACCCGCAAGGCGGCGCCGGTCGGGTCGTGGCTGGACCGTACCGATCGAGATCGTGCGCCAGCTGATCGGCCTGGTCATGCTTCTGGTGGGTGTGTCGCTGCTGATAGGTCTGACCATTGTGGGCGGTCACCTCACCGATTTGGAGCGCGATGCGGTTGCGCCGTGGTTCGGGACCGCTCGCTGGCTGTTGCCCATCTTGCTTATCCTGCTCGGCTACTACCTGGAGCGGGCGGAGGGTGCACACTGGGACTGGGAGCTCACGCTTCTCGGCAGCGCGCTGGCCTACGGGTCGCTGCTGGGTCTGTTCGGTCTCCTAGAGGCCAGGTGGCCGAATGGCGGGTACCTCGGCAAAGCGCTGGCGCACTTCCTTTCGCCGCTGGTGACATCGCCCGGTGCCTTCGCCATCCTCACCATCCTGATGGTTACGGGCATTCTGTTGGCTCTGGACATGTCTCTGCCTGCGGTAATGGCTCCCTTGGGGCGCCTCGTGTCGCGGGCCATGGCCGTGCTGTTCAGGCCCGTCCCGGAGTCGCCCTCGGCCGGCCTCACCTCCGCGCCGACCAAGGCGGACCGGCCGGAGAAGGTCGCCAAGGAAGCGGTCCCGGCCGAACCGCGACGTTTCGGTGACGAGCGCACGCCCTCGATTCCGATCGCCATTCCCAACCTCGGACCCACTTCGGTGACCTTCGCGCCACAGGTCGTGGCCGGTTCGACCTCGCGCGACGGCGGGCCATTGCCCCAGGGCGGGCGCGAGGGCGGATCGATCCGCGACGGAACCGCGATACGCGGCCCGCGCCCCGGGCTCGACGCCCCCGCCCAGTCGAAGCTCGGCGGGGTCGTGGCCACGGCCGAGAAGGCGCGGCCCGAGTACCACCTGCCGCCGCTGGCGCTGCTCGAGAACATCGCTCCACGCATTGGCGACAGCGGCATGGACCACGAGCGGAACGCGGCAATCATCGTGGCCAAGCTCTCCAGCTTCAGCATCCCGGCCCGTGTAGTCACATGGAACGCGGGCCCGGTCGTGACCCAGTACGAGGTCGAGCCATCGCCTGAGATCAAGGTCAGCCGCATCGAGGCGCTCTCGGACGACCTGGCCATGGCCCTGGCCGCCCGCACGATCCGGATCGAGGCACCGATCCCCGGCAAGAGCGTGGTCGGCCTCGAGATCCCGAACAAGGACTTCAACATCGTCGCCCTGCGGCGAATCCTCGAGGAAGTTGACTTCCGGGCGGCGTCGAAGCTGACCTTCGCCCTCGGCCGTGATGTTGCCGGCCATGCGCGTGCCGCCGACCTGGGCAAGATGCCGCACCTGCTGATCGCCGGCGCCACCGGTTCGGGCAAGAGCGTGATGGTCAATGCGCTGATCTCGAGCCTGTTGTGCAACTCCACGCCCGACGAGGTTCGGCTGGTGCTCGTCGACCTCAAGCGCGTGGAGCTGTCGGCCTACAACGGCCTGCCGCATCTGCTGGTGCCAGTCATCACCGAGCCCGATCGCGCCAAGGCGGCGCTCAAGTGGGCCGTCGCCGAGATGGAGAACAGGTACCGGCGCTTCGCCGGCGCCAATGCCCGAAACCTGGCCGGTTTCAACGAGACAAGAGCTGATCCGGCCGACCGGCTGCCCTACATAGTGCTGATCATCGACGAGCTGGCCGACCTGATGATGCGCGAGGGCAAGAACGTCGAAGAGCCGGTGGTGCGGCTCGCCCAGAAGGCCCGGGCCACGGGCGTTCACATGGTCCTGGCGACTCAGCGGCCGTCGGTGAACGTGGTCACAGGTCTCATCAAAGCCAACTTCCCGAGTCGAATCGCCTTCGCGATGGCCTCCCAGATCGACTCTCGGACCATCATCGACATGCCCGGCGCGGAAGACTTGATCGGCCGGGGCGACATGCTCTTCCAGCCGGCCGACCTGCCCCGCCCGATCCGTCTTCAGGGCGTGTTTGTCTCCGACAAGGAGATCGCCAACATCTGCGAGCACTGGCGGGCCGAAGCGGAGCCGCACTACGACATGGGCATTGTCGACACGGGCGAAGAGCCCGAAGCCCATGCCGACGATTCGGTCGATGACGAGGCCGATCGCCTGCTGCTCGATGCCGTAGGTGTCATCCGGGAGTACGATCGTGCATCTGCGTCGCTGCTCCAGCGGCGCCTCAAGATCGGGTACGCCCGAGCCGCTCGGATCATCGACCAGCTCGAGGCTCGCGGATACATAGGGCCGTTCGACGGATCGAACGCGCGGCAGGTGCTCCTTCGAGACGCCGCGCCCTCGAAGCCGACGAGTGGACACGGCGAGGAAGATATATGACGACTCCCAACCCAACGCGCCGTCCATCGCGCCGGGCCGTTGGCCATCGAGTCTTTGCAGCGTCCGGCCAGGATGGACGGTCGCCGGTCGGCGAGAAGCTGCGAGACGCCAGGGAAATCAGAGGGGTAGACCTCTTCCGCGTCGAGCGCGACACGAAGATCAGGTCCAAGTTTCTGGCCGCTCTCGAAGACGGCGACTTTGTGGACCTGCCCGGCGACGTGTACGCGCGCGGCTTCCTGAGGAACTACGCGACCTACCTGGGTCTGGATGCCGACGAGATCGAAGAGGAATGGCGCGAGGAGGCCGGCCACGCGGCGCCTGTGCTTCCGATGGTCGTCGGGCCCCAGCCGATGACCATCCGGCGCGGCATCGTCTTCCAGCGAAGCCACATGGTCATCGCCATGGTGGTGATCATCGTGGCCCTCATCGGCAGCTACTTCGGCTACCAGCTGACGAGGTATCTCTCGTATCCGACGATCGCCGTTGAGTCTGCAGGCCCCTCGCCGATCTACGTCGCCATCGGCACCACCGACTACACCCTGACCGGCACGGCTACGGCCGGGACGACCGTCCTCATCGCGTGGAACGGGCAGGATCCCCAGATCGTCATCACCGACGACGGCGGGCACTGGACCTACCACGCGATCCTTCGCTCGGGCAGTAATCAGTTCGACGTTACCGCCAAGAACCTCGACACCAGCCACGCCAGCTCGACGGTCAGGTTGATCGTCTTCGTTCCGGTGGCTACGCCGAGCCCTCTGGTCCCTGAAGTGGCGTTCACCACGCCTGCCGATCTGGCGTCCGTCGCCAACGGAGACGTGAACGTGACGGGATCCACGATCGAGGTGTCGACGGTCACGCTCACCTCGACCTACCTCGGTCCGCCGCTCGCGGCCGGAGCGACCCCTCCGCCTGCGACGCCCTCGCCGGCCGCGCCCAGCCTCGTGGCCGGCAGCTCACCCTCGACGCCGGCCGGACCGTCGGCCAGCCCCGGACCGCAGCCCACGTCGATCGGGACCGCGCCCGACGGCACCTTCGCGCTGGCGACCCAGCTTGATCCGGGTCGTTGGCAGCTGACCCTGGTCGGCACCACAGCAAAGGGGGTTCCGACGAAGGCGGTATCGCGCACGATCTCGGTCCCGTTCAAGGGCTTGAACGTGACGTTAGAGGTCAAGGGCGGCGATGCCTGGTTCAAGTACTGGCGAGACGGCACGGCCATCGATTCGAGCACCTTCGTCGACGGCTACAAGGTGTCGTTTGTGGGAACCAAGTCCGCCTGCGTCTACACCGCCCGTCCGGACGTCGTGTTCATCACCTTCAACGGGACGTCGTATGGGCCGGTCAGTTCGTTCGGCGGTCAACGCGTCGCCTTCGACATCAACGGGCCCAAGTACGCCGCAGCCTGCGGCTGAGCGGGCGTTGGACGGCGAGCCACTCAGCCAGCTTGTCGAGCGCTTGCAGGCGAACTGCCTCGAACGGGGAGTGTCCGTCGCGACGGCTGAATCCTGCACCGGCGGACTCGTCGCCAAGCTCATTACCGACCTCGCCGGATCGAGTGGCTACTTCCGCGGCGGCGTCGTCTCGTACGCGGATGAGGCGAAGACGCGTTTGCTCGGCGTGGCCGAGGATCAGCTCGCCGCACACGGGGCTGTGAGCGCCCAGGTGGCGCGATCGATGGCGTCGGGGGCGTTGAGCCGTACCGGTGCCGATCTTGCGGTAGCGGTCACCGGAGTCGCCGGGCCCGGCGGCGGCAGCCCTGCCAAGCCGGTCGGGCTGAGCTACGTTGCGGTCGCAACTGCCGAAGGTGTCGAGGTTCGCCGGTTCGTCTGGACCGGCGACCGCGCCGCGAATCGAGAAGCCAGCGCCCGGGCCGCGGTGGAGCTGTTGCTGGAGTGCGTGTCGGCGCGAGCCCGGACCGGCGGGACGGCGTGAGCCCCGTCCGGGGAGCGGCGTCGGTCGGAAGCGGCCTGGCCCCCGCCAGAGAGCCGCGGCCGGTTCGCGAGGGGGAGCGGATACACGTCGTGGGAGCCGCCGGTGCAGGCGCGAGCGCCGCGGCGCTGCTTGCTCATCACCGGGGCGCGGCGGTCAGTGGCTGCGATCCGGGCGGGCCGTCGCCGTATACGCCGCCCCTCGAGGCCGCCGGCATACACCTCGATTGGGCCCACGATCCGCGCCACGTAACCGGCGCGGTGCCACCGGAGCGCCTGGCCGTGACAAAGGCCCTGACTGCAGTCGACCCGAACAATTCGGAGCTGGCTGCGGCCAGGGCATCGTCCGTGCCGGTCGAGCCGTGGCAGCAGGTCATCGCCGACGCGGCCGTCGGCCGGACGCTGGTTGGCGTGGCCGGCACGCACGGCAAGAGCACCACGTCGGGCTGGCTCGTTCACGTCCTCGTCGCGGCGGGCCTCGATCCCAGTGCCTTCGTGGGCGCACTTCTGCCTGGGCAGCTCACCGGCGGCCTGCCGTCCACGGCGCGGTGGGGCGGCGGAAAGCCGTTCGTGGTGGAGGCCGACGAGTACGCCGGCAACTTCGACCCGTATCGGCCGGATATCGCGGTCCTCACGTCGGCCGAATGGGATCACCCCGATGTGTTCGCCGACCGTGCGGCCGTGCTCGACACCTTCCATGCCTGGCTGGAACGAGCTTGCGAGACCGTGGCGCAGCCCATTCTCGTGGCGAACGTCGGCGACCCGGGCGTCGCCGAGATCGCCGCTTGCCTGACCTCCTGGCCCGGCCGGGTCGTCAGGACGGGGCTCTCCGACGCCGCCGGCGGGGCGGCGGGCGGAGCTGCGGGCGGAGCCGTCGGCTCAGACGGCTTCCTCGCCGGCAGGATCGTGGCTGCCGATCCGTTGGGCACGACGCTCCGACTGGAGGGGTTTGCCCTGGCCGGGGCACTGACGACGCACCTGAAGCTCGCCGGCCGACACAACGCCGCCAATGCTCTGGGAGTGGCGGGGGCGGCGCTGGCACTCGGTGTGGCGCCCGAGGTGCTCGCGGCGGCTCTGGGGAGCTTCAGCGGCGTGGGGCGGCGCCTGGAGCGAAAGGGGGAGGGGAGAGGAGTCGTGGTCTACGACGACTACGGCCATCACCCCACGGCGATACGCGAGACGCTGGCGGCGCTGCGCCAGCTGGAGCCGGATCGGCGCATCTGGGCCGTCTACGAGCCGCTCACATACCACCGCACGGCGGCGATGCTCGATGACTTCGCCGAGGTCCTGGCCACCGCCGATGCCGTCGCCATCGCGGACATCTGGGCGAGCCGGGACCCGGACACGACGATCACTTCCGCCGCTGCCCTGGCCGAGGCCACCGCACGCAAGAGGCGGGGCCTGACCGCCGCCGCCACGGGCTCAGTCGAGCAAACCGCGGAGTGGCTGGCCAACCAGGTTCGTCCCGGCGATGCCGTCCTTGTGATGGGCGGCGGCCGGAGCTATCGGATCGCGGAGCTACTCGTGCGGGCTCTGGCGCGTTGACGTGGGACACTAGCACCAGCCGTTCGATATTCCGGTCCCCTAAGTTGGGCCACGTACTGCACAATCTCTCGGCTCGGTAGATGCCCGTATCGGGCGATAGTGATCAGGAGAGCCAATGGCTGGTGAGTCCTCATTCGACGTAGTGAGCGACTTCGACGACATGGAGATGCGCAACGCGCTCGACCAGGTCCGGCGTGAAGTGCAGCAGCGCTACGACTTCAAGGGTGCGACCTTCGATCTGACGCAGGCGAAGACCGAGCTCATCCTCATGACCGACGACGAGTTTCGGGCGAAGGCGATCCGAGAGCTGATCGAGTCGAAGGCGGTCAGGCGTAGTCTCTCACTCAAGATCTTCGACTGGGGCAAGCTCGAGCCGGCCGGTGGAGACAAGGTTCGCCAGCACATCGGTCTCCGGCGAGGTTTGGACGAGGACCTTGCTCGCAAGCTCAGCAAGCTCATTCGCGACGAATTTCCGAAGGTCAAGCCGCAGATCCAGGGCGACGCGCTTCGCGTCTTCGCCAAGAACAAGGATGACCTGCAGAAGGTGATCACCAAGCTCAGGGAACTGGATGAACCGCTCCCGTTGCAGTTCACGAACTATCGGTGAGACCCACCCGCTGAGCCGGCGTGGGGATCCGAAGGAGTGCGGCAATGTCGATGACTGAGAACCAGGGCGCCACCATGACGGTCGGAGCGGCTCTGGCGGAGGGTCTGGCTCGTGCCGGCGTGAAGATCGCTTTCACCGTGCCGGGAGAGAGCGTCCTTGGATTGATCGACGGGCTGGCTGCCAACCGCATAAGGGTGGTTGCCACTCGCCACGAGGCGTCGGCGGCGTTCATGGCAGAAGCCGTGGCGCAGCTCACGGGCCGGGTGGCCGTCTGCGTTGCAGCGGGCGGACCCGGTGCCTCGAACCTCGCCATCGGCCTCCAGGCGGCACGGGCCGACTCCGCGCCGGTCGTAGCCATCGTCGGCCAGGTCAGGCGCGAGGTACAGGGCCGCGAGGCTTTCCAGGAGATCGACGTTGTCCGTGCCTTCGAGCCGATCGTCAAGTGGGCCGGGGAGCTCAAGGACGCGGCCGGCGCCGGTCAGCTCATCGAGCGGGCCGTGGCGACGGCCACACGCGGTCGTCCGGGGCCGGTCGTGCTGTCGGTTCCGGCTGACCTGCTCGATGCGAACGTCCCAGATGGGGGCGGCGAGGCGCACGCCGCCGGCAACCATCCCGAGCATCATGCCGAGCCCGACCCGACGCTCGTGCGGAAGGTTCTCCATCTGCTTGCCGACGCCCGCCGACCGCTGATCCTCGCCGGAGCCGGCGTCCTCCGGGCTCGCAGCACCGACGCCCTGGTGCGGTTCGCAGAGACGATGCGAGTGCCTGTGGTGTCCTCGTGGCGCCGGGGCGACGTGTTCCCGAACGACAATCCTCTGTATCTCGGAATGACCGGCCTCGGCTCGCCGGCGAGCGTCCGAACCAGGCTCGAAGAGGCCGATGCGCTGCTCGTGCTCGGCTGCCGGCTGGGCGAGATGACGACATTCGGATATCGAATCCCAGGGTCGTCGACACGCTGGGCGCAGGTCGACCTCGAGCCGCGCGGGGGATCGTCTCCGTATCGACCCGAGATCGTCATGGCCGCGGATGTGGCGGCCTTCCTGCGGGTGGCCCAGCGGGTTCTGGCCCGGGCCGCGTTCGATGCGGTGACGCTGGACGAACGGACGGCAGCCAACGCAGTCGACCGCGAGGCTTACGAGACGGCCTCGATCGTCGACGCCGAGCCCTGGGATGGGCCTGGCGTCCACCCGGGCCGGGTCGTAGCTACGCTGGCCCGAGTACTGCCTCCCGAGGCCATCCTGACAACGGACGCCGGGGACTTCGGCACGTGGGCGGCCCGAGGCTACCGGTTTCATAGGCCGGGCACGTTCCTTGGCTCGACGGCCGGGCCGATGGGCTACGGGCTGCCGGCGGCAATCGGGGCGGTACTGGCGCGGCCGGGCCGTCTGGGCATCGCTCTAGCCGGCGACGGTGGCTTCGCCATGACCATGGCCGAGCTCGAGACTGCCGTCCGCGAGCGGGCGCATGTCGTGACCATCATCTTCGACAATGGCCGGTACGGCACGATCTGGCGGCGTCAGCAGCAGCGTGGTAATGGCGCCGGCGTGGCGACCGAGCTTGGCCCGGTGGACTTCGCTGCCGTGGCCGAAGCCTGCGGCGCGCTGGGTCTTTCGGTTCGAACCGACGACGAGTTCGAGCCGGCTCTGCGACAGGCGTTGGAGGCTGGTCGTCCGGCCCTGCTGCATCTGGCGCTCGATCCGCGATGGACCACGCCCGACGGCGGCCTGGAGGAGGTCGAGAGCGGAGCGGGGGCCATGACGCTGGCTGAGTTCGAGCCCGAACCGACGGCCGAGCCCGAGCCGACGGTGGAGCCCGAGCCGACGGCGGAGCCCGAACCGACGGCCGAGCCCGAGCCGACGGAGCCCGAGCCGACGGCGGAGGCCGAGCCGACGGCGGAGGCCGAGGTTTCGGCAGCAGCCGAGCCAGCAGCAGCCGAGCCGGCGGAGCCCGCTCCTGGCCCGGAGGCCGACGCGGCCCCCGAACCGGAGCCGGAGCCAGAGCCACAGGCGGATGCCCCGGGAACGCTGGGGCTGGAGTAGCCGCGCGGGCACCCTCGCGACGCTCGATGCTGTCGATGGTTATGCCGGCCTGCCGATGTCAGGCGGGCGGCGCCACGCGGCGTCGTTCGAGGACGAGCGCATGACGACGCTCGTGAAGGCGTAACTCCAGGCCAACGGGGTAGATGTGAGGGTTCAGCAGTCGTCTGATCCCCGGATGAAGCGATCCGAGCTGGCTGCGGGCTCGAGACCGTATGTCATCGAGTGCCGGCGACGGCCCCGACCTGATGCCGCTGCGCATCGCCGGCTCGACCAGCTCGATCGGGCGCCAGCCGGGCGCGATTGCCCGCATGTGCAGCGCGTCCGCCGGGTCGACGATGACGTCGCCGTCGGGCGGCTCGGGGAGTGACTCGTCGTAGATCATGTCCGCTCGGAAGCGGCCCGAAGGGTCGACGAAGCGTCGAACGCCGAGTACGCCCGGGATCGAGATCTTGGAGCTGTGCTCGGACAGCTTCACCGGGTAGCGCCAGCCGCCGTCTGGGTCGCAGATGGCACTCAGCTTGTAGATCGCGCCGAGCGCCGGTTGGTCGTAGCACGTGTCGAGCCTGGTTCCGACGCCCCAGATGTCGATGCGGGCGCCCTGCTCGCGAAGTGAGGCGATGGTGTGTTCGTCCAGGTCATTCGAGGCCACGATCTTCGTGTCTGTGAATCCGGCCTCGTCGAGCATGCGCCGGGCCTCGATGGAAAGGTAGGCCAGGTCGCCTGAGTCGAGGCGGATGGCGGACAGCCTGCCCCCCCGGGCCGCGAGCCGCCGGCCGGTCTCGATGGCGTGGGCCACGCCCGTGAGCGAGTCGTACGTGTCGACGAGCAGGGTCACGTTGTCGGGTTGGGCATCGGCGTAGATGTCGAAGGCGCGTTGTTCGTCGTCGAACACCTGGACCCAGGAATGGGCATGAGTGCCCCGGACCGGAATGCCGTAGAGGCGGCCGGCGAGGACGTTGGACGTTGCCGCCACGCCGCCGATGTAAGCGGCACGGGCGGCCGAGAGCGCCCCGTCGGGCCCCTGGGCGCGCCGCAGGCCGAACTCGAGAACCTGGCCGTCGCCGGCAGCATCCACGACGCGGGCCGCCTTGGTCGCCACGAGGGTCTGGAAGCCGATGACATTGAGCAGCACGCTCTCGACCAGCTGAGCCTGGAGGAGCGGCCCTCGCACCCGGAGGAGGGGTTCGTTGGCGAAGACAACGGTTCCCTCGGGTATGGCGTCGACATCGCAGGTGAACTCCAAGCCCGCCAGTTGCTCCAGGAACTGCGCATTGAACATGGGGCGGTTATCGGTCGCGCGCAGGCCGCGCAGGAAGTCGATGTCCACGGCGTCGAAGCGCAGGCTCTCGAGGATGGCCACGGCGTCGTCGAGGCCGGCCATGACGGCATAGCCGCCCCCGAATGGCAGCGTCCTGAAGCTGAGGGCGAAGACGGCCTCGCGATCCGCCACGCCTGCGGTCGCGTAGCCGGCGCCCATGGTCAGCTCGTAGAGGTCCGTCAGCGTGGCCAGGTTGAGCCTGTAGAGATCAGATACGCGGGACACCACGGCCTCGCTTCGCCTCGGCAGCGGCATCATGCGGAGCGATGGCGCCGGGCGTGGCCTGCTCCGGGCCGGCCTGTATAGACGTCGGCGGCGGTACGTTGATGATCTCCGAAATGGCCTCCAGCGTGCCGATGATCGTTGCCACCAGGAGGCCTACGGTGGGGTTCGAGACGACGATCGGCTCGAGGTCGTCGGGTTGGCGGGTGACCAGGAGCGTGACGTCACCGCGGTATTCCGTCTCCATCGTCGCCCCGTCGAGGAGCGCGAAGCAGGCGTCGACTGCTCGGCCGGCCACGGCCATCAGATCGGTATCGGTGTCCGAGATGATCGCCTGAGGCTGACCGCCGGCGACCAGCGGCAGGGGCGTCGGGAGAGCCACCAGCAAACCATCGATGGAGGCGTAGGACTCGGGGCTGAGACCGGGGACGCGGCGAAGGAAGCGACCTCCTGCCGTGGGCCAGTTCAATTCGATCCGTGTCCGCAGCGCCATCAGTCGCATACGGCATTGGTCGACCGTGTCGAGTCTGCCTGACACGGCGGCCCTGACCGCCAGACCACGCGGGGGCTGGGACTCAGCGGGCTCTTCCATCACGTGCCTCCATGTCGCCAACCGGGCTCGTCTCGCCGGTTCGCTCAGCATAGCGGCGCCGAGGCAGATCGCGGCCACCGAGGCCGCTCTGATTTATCGGCTGGCGGGGCCGCGACCTTGCGCCGGCAGGCAGCCGTCGATTGGCTAGGTCTGACGGGGGCAGCGTCCGTCGGAAGGTCGCCCGGGAGCGTAGAATTATTCGCGGGAGCGGCAGCGTCCGAGCGCCCCGCTGAGGTACCTGCTTCGCGGGTTGGGGAGAGGGTAATGACAACCGAGTCCGGGGGACCAGCTATGCGCTGGGGTAGGCTCGCTCGGAGTGGGCGCCTTGGCACGCTAGTGGCAAGAACGAAGCCATTTGCCCCGTACGCGTTCGCGCTTCTCCTGGCGGTGCTCATCAGCGCGTTCTGGCGGTTCTCCGACACGCGGCTCGGATTCCACGGGACCCTCATCGACATGGGCTTTGATCCCGGTCGGGCGGAGCTGCTGGCGGCTCTCACGCTCGGCGCGCTCACCGCGGGCGCGATCGAGCTGTCCCTGGACCGTCTCGGTCCGGCGATGATGTTCGGCACCTTCGCGGCGCTGGCAGATGATGCCGGCGCCTTCCGCAAGGACACGATCACAACCATGGAGGGTGGCGCCGCTGTCGGTGGCCTGGACCGCATCGGCTGGGTCGAGACTGGACTGGCCATCTTCCTGGCGTCCGTGGTCGTGGCTTGGGCGGCAATGACCGTGTCGAGGCCAGTTCGGGCTTGGGCAGTGCGAACGAAGAATGCTGTGGTGGAGATTGGGCACAGCCGCCGCCCGTCCCGATCTATCGCCATCCCCGCAAGTTGGCTCGGAGCGCTCCTGGTGTTCGTAGTGCTGGGGCCGGTTCTGGGCAGCCTGCTGAACTACGGCACCGATTCGGTGATGCATTCCAGTGAGCTTGGTCAGACCGGGCTCTTTGGCGGTGGCCCGAATTCGTCGACTGACCCGGCCGACATCGGTGAGTCGCCGAGCGCGAGCCTCTCGACGTCCGCGGGGGCCCAAGTTGCGGGCTCTACGTCCAGCGCGTCCCCTTCGGCTTCGTCGATGTCCTCATCAGGGCTTCCGACGCCGGAGCCGACGCCGATGCCGAAGCCGCTTATCGACGGGCCGGCGCCGGGCTCCAAGGTGACGCCCCATGCCCTGTCCACGGCCACGCCGTGGAAGGCGAACGTTCCGTCCGGCAAGGCTCGCTGGTACACGGAAGAGATGCCTCATTACTGGGAAGGCGACACGGGCCGCAATGCCATGGATGTCTATCTGCCGCCCGGATACGACAGTGACACTCTGCGACGCTATCCGGTGATCTACGAGGTGCCATACAACAGCAACATGTGGACCGGCGGCATGGACTTCTTCTCGGTCCTGACCTCGCTCATCACGAGCGGCGAACTGCCGCCGATGATCGTGATCTTCGTCTGGGCCGACAGCCCCATGTACCGCGACACGGAGTGCTCCAACAGCTACGACGGGAAGATGTGGTTCGAGAAGTACATGGTCGAAACTGTCATCCCCCGGGTCGACGGCGAGTACCGGACGATCCGGACCCCGCTCGCCAGGACGACGATGGGCGCCTCGAAGGGCGGCTACTGCGCGGCGTCGCTCTTGACCCATCATCCGGAGCTCTTCGGCAGCGCGATCTCGTTCAGCGGCTACTACACGGCAGCGGCGAAGTCGGCCCAGACGGCGGGCACGGACCTGGTGTTCGGCCAGAATCTCGCGTATGAGAAGAGCCAGTCGCCGATACGGCGTCTGGCGACCATCCCGGCCGCGGAACGGGACATGATGTTCGTCGTTCAGTGCGCCAACCCGGATGAAGACTTCTACGGCGCCGAGATGAAGGCGTTCTCGGACGAGCTTATGAGGACGGGCGTCGCTCAGGCCCTTCTGCCGTCCAAGCTGGGCCACTCCTGGGACGCGCAGCGCCAGATGATCCCGGTGGCTCTCCGACTCGTCGCTGCCCGCCAGGTTAGGCTCGGCGTATTCGGCGAGGCCGGCTAGGGTGGTCCTCGAGGGCGCGACCAGATGAAGTCAGAGCCGGTCGTGAAACGCCCCGTGGCTCGCGTCCTCCTGTTCGACGAGCTGGACCGCATCCTTCTCCTGTTCGACAGGGGTGGCTACTGGTATCCGCCGGGCGGCGGAATCGAACCGGGCGAGACACCCGAAGTGGCGGCTCGACGCGAGCTCATCGAGGAGGTCGGCCTCGACGTGGCGGACCTCGGGCCGGTCGTGCTGCGGCGCCGAGCCAGGTTCGCTTATCGCGGCCTGCAGCTCGACCAGGACGAGTGGCATCTCCTGGGGCGTGTCGCGACGCCAGTTGTGGGCCCGGGACGGGCCGGGGACAATGAGACGGCGGCCGTGGCCGCGCATCGCTGGTGGTCCCTCGCGGAATTGCGGGCCTCGACTGAGACGTTCTTTCCGGTTGGCCTCGCCGCCGTCGTCGAGGACCTGGTGCGCCACGGTCCGCCGGCGGAGCCCTGGGTCCGACTCTAGTTCTCACCCGGCCGCTGGCGCAGAGCCAGTCCTACGCCGGCGCGTACTCGGTCCAGGGCTTGGACATGTACTTCGCCCCGCAGCGATAGCAGACTGCCAGGGGCTGCCGGCGCCGGTAGGCACGGAACCGCTCGGCGCGCTCGCCATTCCAAAGCTGCTCGACGCCCGTCTCGCGGACACTGCCGAACGAGTAGTCGATGAAGTCGACGCAGAAATTCACGGAACCGTCCGGCTGAACGTCGATCTGTCGCTCGACATTGAGACAGTACTGCGGCCCCACCGGGGTCTGGGGGGCCGCGAACCAGGCTCGGTACTCATCTTCGGTGAGGGGCATGTACGGGTAGCTGCGGACGTCGCCGAGGCTCTCCTGGTACTGGCGGAGCTGGCGGACGAACTCGTCCGGGTCCACGCCTGAGTCCTCGTTGTGGAAGCCCTTCCACGAGAATGCGTTGCTGCATCCGAGGCCGCCCAGCTCCCGCTCGTAGGCCGCCCCGGTCGACGCCGGAACGTAGTAGTAGGGCACGATGGCAATCGATTCGATCCCCAGGCTGCGAGCCACGTCGGGCATGGAGCCAAGGTACCGATAGTTGTAGCGACTGATCGTGAAGCAGATCGATAGGCTGATCGGCTGGTCCGAGTTGCCGCCTTCACCCTTCGCCGCGTTCAGGCGGGCAATGCCGTCCCTGAGGCGGCCGAACGTGCCGGGAACGCCCCGGACCTCGTCGTGGATCGCCTCCGGCCCGTCGACCGAGATGGTCAGGTGCATCCCGCCGATGCGGACGATGTCGCGGGCATAGCGCGAGAGCATCGTCCCGTTCGTGTCGATGGACACGTACATCCCTTTGGGCTGGATGTACTCGAGCAGCTCGACGATCCCCGGGAACATGAATGGCTCGCCGCCGCGGACGCATACTCCCGCTACGTGGTGGGCTGCCAGCTCATCCACGACCCGCTTCCAGTCCGCAAGAGTCATCTCGTGCTGGAGGCCATCGGCGTTGGCGCGGACGTAGCCCTCCTCGCTCCATTGGCCGCACATCTGGCAGCGCAGGTTGCAATGGTTGGTGATCGTAAGGGAGGCGGTCTGGGGGAAGCTCATGCGGGGATTATCGGACACTTGGCATCGACAGCGAGGCGATGAAGACGAAGCTTGCGCTCGCCGAGAGATCCCGAAAACCGGAAGGCGATCAGCGTCGGCCCGGCGGGACAACGCTCTCGCGTTCGACCAGACGGGGTGTGACGATGGCCGTCAACGGGTCGGTGGCGAGGGCCTCGAGCCGATGGGTCAGCAGGGCGAACCCTGCCCTGGCCATGAGAGTCTTGTCGATCGCGAGCGTGGTCAGCGCCGGCATCGCCAGGCTGGCTACGTCCATGTCGTCAAAGCCCACGACCGACACGTCCCCAGGAATCCTCAGCCCGGCACCGCGAGCCATCTCCATGAAGGCGACTGTGATTAGGTCGTTGGCACCGAAGAGCGCTGTGACCTCCGGCTGCCGCTGGAGGTAGTCGACACCGAGCGCGGCGACCGTCGCGGTCAGAACGTAGCTGGCGTCGATGAAGTGGGTACGCAGACTCCTGGCCTCGAGCGCTTCGACGTACCCGGCACGGCGGGCTTGGATGCTCGGATAGCAGACCGGCTCGGTCCCCAGTATCGCGATCTCACGATGGCCGGCGTCGAAGAGATGCTCGACTGCCATCCTGGCACCCGCGACGTTGTCGGTCACGACCGAATCCAGGATGTCGCCCTCCGAATACCCGTCGACGAGGACGATGGGGCAGGTGGCGGCGCGAACCCGCTCGACAGCCTGGGCACTCAGCTGGGCCCCGATGACGAACGCTCCGTCGGATCGGCCGTCCAGCATGACTTCGGGGATCTCGACGAGCTCGTAGTGGTCATCGACGACCATCATCGCCTGAACGATCTCCGTCCCGTGCCTCGCGCAGGCGAGGGCAATGGCCGACGCGATCGGGGTGTAGAAGCGGTTGGCTTCGGGATCGTCGCCGCCATAGGTTTTGAACACGATGGCGAGCCGAAGCGGCCTCCCGAGCTGAGCCTGGACGGCCTGCAGCGGGCGGTATCCGCTGGCTTCGATGGCGTCGGCGATGAGGCGGTGGAGCTCGACAGGGACGCGGGGATCCCCGGCCAGGACGAGTGCGACGTCGCGAGACGAAGCGCCGACTCTCGCAGCCAGATCGGCTATGGTCACGAGAGTCCCTTGATCCACCAGGACGGCCTCCCGACCAGCCTATTCGAAACGCGCTCCCAGAGGTGAATTGTCGACTGACACCAGCATAGGGCCAAGGGCGCCACGAAGGAAGAACGACGAATTCCTGGTGGGACGACCAGTCGCCCGGACCGCCCTACCGATAATCTTGGGCGCTGAACCATTTCCCGCAAGAAGGGACCTCCGTGCGCCGCCTCAAGTTTCTGAACAGATTCCTTGTCGTGCCTGTGTTCCGGCTCGGCCTGGGCCGGTTCTTCGGCAACCCAGTCACCGGCTACTACATGGTCGTGCGGACGGTCGGGCGCAAGACCGGTCGCGCGCGCTACGCCCCGGTCACGTATGCGATCGCGGACGGGAGCGTCTACTGCCTGGCCGGCTACGGCCGAACGGCGAACTGGTACCGGAACGCGATGGCGTCCCCGGATGTCAACTTGATCCTTGCCGGCCGCACCATTGCCGGGCACGTCGAGGAGGTCGAAGACGCCGTCGAGCGCCTGGGGGTGACTCGTCAGATCTTCACGAATGCCGGCTTGATGGGCTTCACCGAAGGCTTCAACCCGTTCCGCGCCAGCGACGACACCATTCGGGCCAGGACGGCCGAGATGCCGGTCCTGCGCATCCGCGCGACGGACAACGCCATCACCGGCGGCGCCTTCGACCCGGGCGGCCGGGCGTGGCTATGGGTGCCGATCTCCGCGATCGGGCTGGCGATAGTTCTCGCCAGGATTCGTACAGGGGTTAGGCTCTCTGCTGAAGAGCGGGAGGCAGCATGACGACACCACGCACCGTAGCTGGACAAGCCGCACTCTCGGGGATGCGCCCGTACGTGAAGCGCGCCCTCGGACAGACCATCGTCGCCATCGAAACAGAGGCCATCGCGCCGTATCTGGCAGCGCTCCGCGAAGCCGATCGCGTGCTCGACTCCATCGCCGCAAGAGACGCAGACTCCGCCTGGGACATGCCGGCGCGGGTCGAACTCGTCGAGCGGGCTGAGGCGGCTCATCAACTGGCGAAGCGTCTTCTCGCGGAGCAGCGCCAGGAGGACCGGGGATGACCAGGAGATCGGCGCTGTTGGTGTTCCTGGTGGGCACCGTCGACGACTGGATTCCCTATACGATGTTCGCCTGGACCGACACCGATGGCGACCACGTCCCGGAGATCCTCGACACGACGCCGTACGGCACGTCCGGCCCGTAGCCGTAGCCGTCCGAAACAGTGGCGGGCCGGTGGGATTGACGCGGCCTAGCACTAGCTGCGGGACAGGCGTCGGCGAAGAGTGCAAGATAGTTCCCCAAGTCGGCGGAGATGCCGGGTATCCCATACGAGGACCAAATGACAAAGAGGTCGAGATACGAACGCGAGCAGCGAGAGGCAGCAAATGTGCGGGCCAAGCAGATCACTGCCGAGTGGGAGCGCGCCGTCCCGCCTGAGCGCGCGGCAGCCTTCGCGCTCGAGGTAGAAGCGGCCCGCGCTCGTGGGCCGCGGCCCCCCCAGCCGGACATGGCCCCCGGGACCGCTCCGCACCCGCCGCGACCAGGCTACGAACCCCGCCCGCCGAAGAAGGAAGAGACGCGCCGCACGAGGTACTAGGCGTCTGGGGAACCGGGTCTAGTCGAAGTCGGCGAGTCCCCAACTCGTCGACTCTCAACCGGCCACGCGTACGCGGTGCTGAGCGTACGTAGACTGAAGTTCGTCGACCGTCTCGGGGCGGCCCGGGTCGCGGGCGATGAGTTGGTCGCGGGAACATCAGGGGGCGACGAGTGCGACGGAGCCTTTGTCGGCGAGGGCGACCCACAACTTGTCGTCCACGGCGAGGACCTGGTATGGCGTCCCTGGTAGGTCGATGCGCGCGATGACGGAGTTGGTGGCGGGGTCGATCGCGAACAGGGCACGTTGGTATGTGCTCGCGACCCACAACACGCCGCCAAGGGGCGCCATCCCATACAGCATGGACCCGGGGACATCGATGGAGGCCACGCCACGACCCGTGTTCGAATCGATCCGGGTCACGCGTCCCTGTGAGTGGTCCGCGACCCAGATCGACCCGGCGAAGGCGACGGCGTAGACGGGGCTCGTACCGCCTGCGACGGTCGCCGTGATCTTGTGCGAGACGATGTCGACCCGGGCGATCGTGGTGCTGCCATAGCACGGATACCAGATCGTCGATCCATCGACGACGGCGAAGCCCGGCGCAGGGCCTATCTCGACACTGTCGCTGGACTTCATGCTCTCGAGGCCGAAGATCCGGGCTCCGTTGAAGCCATGGCTTGCCACCCAAAGTTCGTCTCCGACGACGTTGATCGACGCTGGACTACCGCCCAATACGTCGGCCGTCGCGACGACCTTGTTCGTCGTGGGGTCGATCCGGGATAGCTTGCCGCTCGAGTAGCTGCCCACCCAAACCGCATCCGTGGAGGCGGCGATCGGGATCGGCATGCCCGGTACGGGGATCGTTGCCACGACCTGTCGAGTTGCGGGATCGACCCTCGAGACCCGTCCGGCGTCGGGGTGGGTGACCCAGAGTGAGCCGAAGGCGTAGACCAGGCCCTCCGCCTTCGAGCCGAGGGCCACCTCGACGACGATGCTGCCACGGGACGGATACGCTGTCGTCGTCGGATTGGCCGTTGTCGTCGCTGAGGCCGCCGTCGCTGTCGGCAGGCTCGACTCGCGCACAGACGCGCCCACAGACGGCTGGAGCGAGCCCGACCCGCCGCAAGCCGCCACGACGAGCGCCGTCAGGAGCAACAGACACCGACGCGGCGGTAGCGGCCGCCACGAATGACGGCGACCAGGGTCTGACATCGTCCATCCTCGAATTGCTGGGGAACCTCGCCCCTTCTCCAGCGGCAGGGCTGATCCTGCATTGAGCCTAACGGGTTGGCAATCGTGTGAAGCTCGAAATGGCGCCGAGGCTGACCTCCGCCCCGGCGTTGCCGGATCCCTCCGGCCAGGTCGCCCCCCTGTCAACCGCGGACAGTCAGGTGCCGGCAGTACATTCGGCGCTTGAGGAATCCTCCGCTCGTACCGTGTGAAGTAGGCTGCGTTTCCCCGACAGTCCTTCCATGCGCCAAACTGCGGCCCCGCGGTCGTTCGTCGATGCCCTGGATCAATGGGGTATCCAGTTTCCGCTGCTCCCCGAGGAGCTCGATGGACTCGTGCAGCCGACATCATCGAGCCTCGCCCGGGCCATCTCTTCCTGGCGCCTTTCCATGGCAACAGCCTGGCCGGCGCCTCACTATGCACTCGATCAGTGGGGCATCGAATTCCCGATTCCAGGCGGGGAGTTCGCCAATCTTGCCTGGTACCGCCGTCGCGGATGTCTTCAAACACGCAGCTCCCTGGTCGGCGGCCGCCTGCGTGGTATCTCACAGGCCTGCGCTTTGGCCGCGATCCTCGCGGTCGTCGTTGCCGGGTCTGCCCTGGCCGTCAATCCATCCGCCTCCGCCGGCGGTGCGCCAACCGGCGGTGCGCCAACCGGCGGTCAGCCGGTCGTCATCGGGGCAGCCGATTCCCCTCAGATCGAGAGTCTTCCATCCATCACCGAGCAGCCATCGACGAGCTCGAACCCCACACCCGGACCGACGCCGGGCGCGACCTCGTCCGCCGAAGCAATCGCGATCATGCCTGTGTCGAACCTCCCGGCGACCGCCGTGCCCGAGGCACGTCCACTCCAGGTTGAATTGACTGCTGTTCCAACCATCCAGGACGCGAAGAACTACCTGGTTGGTCGATTGGGCGTGAAGGTGGATAAGCACTGGGGCATGTCTCAGTCTCAGTGCGCGAGCCTGATATTCGAGTACGAGGCGACATGGGATCCGCACGCCACCAACAAGACCAGTGGCGCCTATGGTCTGCCCCAGGCCAAGCCGGCCAGCAAGCTGGCCAATTGGGCAGAGGCCAAGGCCAAGGCGGCGGAAGCGGCCGGCGACCCCGAAGCCGCATGGCTGTACCGGGCATGGCGGGATAACCCGGTAGTGCAGGCGGAGTGGGGCGTCGACTACATGATCGAGCGTTATGGATCGCCGTGCGCCGCTCTGGACTACCGAAACGGAGTCGGCTGGTACTGATTCAAGCGGCCGACTTCCATGACTGGCTAATCGCCGCGCTGGGGTCGTCGTAACTCTGAACCACCTGCGCGGATTGGCCGTCTCGACCGGCGCGCAGGAAGGCGGACGCACGACTTGGCCTTCGGCCGAATGGACGGAAGGAAGCCGTAGGCGGCCTGCCTGCGCGCTTCCCGGTGGACCAACGTTGGGCCGCCGGAGCCGCAGCGCCGGGACGGTAGGGATCGCTTCGTTTGTAGCCCCGCGGCAGCTTCACCGTCGCGTGGCTGGCGGATCCGCTCAGACGCGGATGACAACCACTCGCGCCGCTTCCGGTTCTCCTTCCAGAAGGCGCTCCAGGTCACCGGGATCGCTCGTCAGAATCAGCGACGGTACGGACTCGAGCGCTTCGGCCGCAACGATCGCGTCGATCGCATCGGATGTGCCGGCCTTCGCCTGCAGCTCTCCGGCACGGCGTGCAACAAGCGCCGATGTGGGCAGCATGGCGTCAACCGTGTTGACGACCCGGTCGACGTGAGCCCGATCATGGCCGCCGCGATGAACCTGGGCAAGAACAGGCGTCGGAATGAGGACGACGTACCCCTCGCGGACTGCGCGGTCCAGGGCGGTCCGCGCATCTGCGCTTCCACGGGCCAGTGCCAGTATTCCGCCCGCATCCAGGATCAGGCGCCGCAACCGTGGAAGCGGCTCTACCGAGGCCACTCCTGCCCCTCGATCCGCCGGCGCGCATCATCCGGGATGGGGCCGAACTCCTCGGCCATCTCCGCGAGTAGCTCCTCCAGCCGAGCCCGCTGGAGTCGCATGGCCAGTGATTCGTTGAGGAACCGCGAGAAGCCGCGGTTGCCGACGCGCGCTTTCGCCTCAGCCACATTGGCAGCATCTAGGGTCGTTGAGACCTTCACCGTAGTCATGGCGACTATCCTACCCCGAGTAGGACCATCGTCAAGTACGCACTGATGAGGCTGCCCTGACAAGGTGGGAACTCCGCACTTTGGGCTTGGTGAGTGACTCCGCAGAGTCTGCCGGACGGCCATTCACTGCCGCTTATCTGGCATCAAGCGACGGAATCGCTCGGCCCGCCCATTTGGTCGCGAGAGTAGGGGACCACCGCCACGCATCCCCCGGCGGACCCACTTGGCCGAGGCCCGCGCCACCAGTCGCGCCACCGCGAACCACGCCTTGCCCACCAACCACGCGGGCCTAATCTGGGCCATGCCGTCGGTGCGCTGGTAAGCGGCAGATAAGCGGCGCCAGGCAGAATGCCGAGGTGACGAATCCCGACCTGTGGACGCTGAGTGGAGTTGACATCTGAGGTACATCTGCTAACGTCATGGTATGGACGCACTGGCTGAGGCAACTTTCACGGACTTTCTCCGCAACCCAAATGCGGTCACCGAACTCCTGGCTGGGGGCGACGTGATCCTGCACCGCCGAGGCGCCGACGATCTGCGGCTGACCGTGGCTTCGCGCGCAACTTCGATGGAGGCCAGCCTGGAAACCATTGGGCGTCTGATCACGGCGGTCCTGCAGGATGGGGTTGTGCGCGAGCGGATTAGTCGTCAGGCGCCGCTGCCGTGGTTGAGCTTCCTCCCGCAGGCGGCGCGTGAGCGGTTCTACGTCGAGCTATTCGAATGCATCGACGGGGCGGGCTCGCTCGGGACGCTTGCGCCAATCGCTCGGCTCCTGGACGAGTGGCACGCGACGGCCCAGGTCTATGCGGACCCGGATCTCGCGGCTCGTCTGAGCCGACCTCTGCCGGGCGATGGAGGTCTGGTGAAGCGGCCGGACGTGCGTTGACCAATGCCAAAGCGAGGGGGACGGGTGGCGCCTCCGGTCGAGGCAGGCAAATGGGAGCTCCGGTTCGCCTCCACTGAGGCAGCCGACGGTTGGGATAAGCTCTGCGCCAACATCCCGACCGCCGCGAGTGCCTGCTGGCATGCGTTGTCGGATGCTCCGCTCGCCTATGCCGAGAGACGGAAGCAGCTCCGTGACGAGTTCGCGACACGCGTCGTCGGCGGCAAGCCGTTGCCACAGTGGCAGTTCGAGATCACCGGGGGCGGCCGCGTTTGGTATTGCCCGGATGAAGCGCGCCGACGCGTGTGGTTGACGGACGTAGCCCTCGGCCACCCCAGCCGCACCGACAAGAGCAAAGGCGCCGGATAGGCCCTGAATTGGGCGAGCCGACCAGAATCTGCCGCCCGTCCCCGCCTGGCCAGGCTCGCTAGAGTAGGGACCACCGCCACGCACCCCCGGGGGACCCACTTGGCCGCGCAGGTCGGCCGTTCGACGCCGGCGCGCCGGCGTCGAAGCTACGCCGGCACGTAGCCCAGATACATGGCGCCCGACGCGAACTGCCGCGTCTCGGTGAGCCGCAGGCCGACCGGTGTCTCGAGCCCGGGGAAGAACGGGCGGCCCGCCCCGAGGATGACCGGGTGGACGACGACGCGGTATTCGTCGATCAGGCCGCGCCGGATGAATTGGGCGGCCAGCGTCGGGCCGCCGACGCTCAACTCGCCGGGGAATTCGGCCCGCAGCTGGGCCAGCACGTCGCCCACATCGCCGCTCACGAGCCGGCTGTTCCCATCGACACGGGCGAGGCTTGTCGAGAAGACGATCTTCGGCGTCGCGTTCCAGATCCGGGCGAAGTCGACCATGTAGTCGGTCGCAGACGGATCGGACTCCGCAGTCGGCCAGTAGGCCGCCATGACCTCATACAGTCGCCGCCCGTAAAGGAACG
The DNA here is from genome assembly GCA_003171255.1 of Chloroflexota bacterium. Lineage (GTDB taxonomy): Bacteria > Chloroflexota > Limnocylindria > Limnocylindrales > CSP1-4 > Fen-1039. The sequence goes on along the minus strand of PMYK01000054.1, from coordinate 140,112 downwards.
CATCCGTCTCGCGGGAGCGGTCGCTGAACCAGCGGTGGATCTCTTCGTCGACGTCCGCCCAATCGAGGGAGCGGTCGGGAGTCTCGACGTAGCCGTCGAGCGAGACGTTCATCAAGTAGACCAGCTTGCCCATCCTCGCCTCCGATACGGTGCGTGCCGTTCCCCTTATCTTGACGAATCCGGCGGACGGCTCATCGCTCCATGGCCGGCGTTGCGGCTAACGCGAGACCTGCCCGGACGGATGTTCCGCGCCTCGGCGCGCCGCTTGATGGCCAATGGGCGGACCTTCGCTTCACCCTCGGTCCATGGCGTTTCACGTCGTGTCGATTAACGGCCCCTGGCGCGACCCCGAACGACGACGTCGCGATGGCCATTCGTGTGGTTGACGGCCATCCCCAGCCGACAGGACGTAGACCTAGTCGGCGGGCCGGTCAACGCCCCGAGAGCCGCGCTGCCACCAACTCACCAGCAGCGAGCGAGTCGCAGACAACGTGGGACGCAAATGGGTGCGTCGGCGCCCGCGCTTCGGGCGACTCGGCTGCGGCGCGGCGGCCCGGGCGACAGTCGAGGTCTCAGCAGTGGCGACCGCCATCGCGATCAAATCGTCGATCTCATCCCAGCTACGCGGCTTGCTCTTGGCACTGCGCCACTGCGTCTCCATATCGGCTGAAGGCGCGAGGCTTCCGTCAAACAGGGCCTCGAACTGCGCTCCATCGATCCGTTCATGCTCATAGAGGTAGGCAGCAACACGCGTCAGTCGCCTCATCTCGGCCAGGAGTGCCTCTCGGGCTTCCGTGTAAGCCTGATCGAGAATCGCGTTGATCGTCCGGTCCACGGCCGCGCGGAGACCGACTGAAAGGGAGGTGTCCTCACCGACAACCCGGAAACTGAGGGTGCCCCGGCCGGAAGCGCCCAGAGTCGTGGAGTCCGGATCGTGGCCCATGCCCCATTCGGTAACCATCCTCGTGGCGATCTCGTTCGCCTTTTCGAGGTCGTTGGAGGCTCCGCCGGTCACGTCTTCGAATAGGATGGCTTCGGCCGCACGACCGCCCAGGAGCGCAACCAGCCTTGCGCGCAGGTCCGATTCGGACGGCAGATAGTCGTCTTCCGACGACGAAACGGTGACCCCCAGAGCGTCGCCGTGGGCGAAGAGGCTGATCTCTTCGACCCTCCGGCGATCTCCGAAGAGCCGGCCGCAGACGGCGTGCCCTGCCTCATGCGCGGCGATGATGCTGCGCTCGCGTTCGTCCATGGAGCGCCTGCGAGACGTGCCGAGGATCGACTTGAGCCAGCCGTCGTGAACGTCGACTGGCGTGATCTTCTCGTGAGATCGACGGGCGGCGTAGATCGCGGATTCATTCAGCAGATCGGCCAACTGGGCGCCGCTCATTCCCGCGGTGCGGCGAGCGACGGCTTCCATGTCGACCGCGTTCTCGAGCGGCTTGCCGACTGCGTGAATGCCCAGGATCGCGCGGCGACCATCGATGTCGGGCAGAGGCACGTTCACCTTGCGGGTGAACCGTCCGGGGCGGAGGACCGCGTGATCGAGAGTGTCCATACGGTTGGTAGCCGCTATCACGACGATCGAGTCGGACGACGAAAAGCCGTCCATCTCCGCGAGCAGCTGGTTGAGCGCCTGTTCGCGCTCGTCGTTCGGGTTGCTGCCGCCTCGGGCCTTCGCGAGGGCGTCGATCTCGTCGACGAAGATGATGGCCTTGCCGAACTTGCGGGCGACGGCGAAGAGGTTGCGCACCCGCTTGGCACCGACGCCGACGTACATTTCGACGAAGCCCGAGCCCGACATGGACACAAAGGCGACTCCGGCCTCCGTCGCGGCTGCGCGGGCAAGCATTGTCTTGCCGGTCCCGGGAGGTCCGTACAACAGCAAGCCGCGCGGGATTGTGGCGCCCAGGGCGCGGAAGCGGTCCGGGAACTTCAGGAACTCAACGACCTCGGTCAGCTCAAGCTTGGCTTCATCGCAACCGGCGACATCGGCGAAGCGCACGGGCCGGGCAACCGAACCGGTGTCGCCGTCCAGACCATGGAGGTCAGACGGAAGAACGATCTGGTAGTTGCCCGATCCTTGGCCACCAACCATGCCGTTCCTGCGGAGGAGCACCACGGCGACGACGAGCACGGTGCCGAGCATGACGAGCTGCAGGATGCCACCCAGGGGATCGGAGGACTGGGAGCCGGACCCGGAGACGCCGTTGGTCGGGGGCAGCTGAGCCACGGAGTCCGTGGCTATGAGGCGCCCGAAGCCCAGACTCCGCAGCGCAACCAGCGCGTCGCTCGGGGAGACGGCCAAGGTTACGCGTATCCATTGACCGCTCGTCGTCCGGGCAGCGAGTACGTCGGTCGACGCATTGGACGCCGTGCCGGCGCCATTCACGGGGGCACCGGTTGTTCCGGACACCAGCGAGATCGTGGCGACCTCGCCCGCATCGATGTGACGCTCGAGGTCCAGAAGCGTCCAATCCGCGCTGAAGGTGTAGGTGCCGGCAACCGGAGCGGGGGCATTGAAGGCGCCACTTAGAGCGGCGAGCGAGAAGCCGCCGACGATCACTACGATGGCGATCGCGAGGCCGATCGTCAGCGCGATGTAGCGCCGAGCCATAGCCCGAATGCGTCTGCCGAACCTGCGCATCGCGATCTCCCGTGACCTCTCACCACGGCCCTTCGCGTCGGGGGCCGAGAGGGTCCGCAAGATGGCGCGACTGAATCGCTCTCGGGTCACGCATGACCGTCAAGCTGTGAGAATGGGGTGAGTGACACTCACGGTACTCCGATATGGCGGCCCCGTCCCCGGTACCTCAGGCCGGGACGGAGTAGGGGAGCACCGTCACTCAAGGGGGGGAACGCAGCTTGGCTCAAGGCAGCGCGCCGACCGACACGTCCAAGGGTGCCGCATGCCGTCCGTGACGATCGACAACCCAATTCTCAACTCGCCGTTCCACGAACCGGCAAAGCACTCCGGTTCGACGACGATGGCATCACCAACGAGATCGCCGAGGCCCACAAGGCCGACATGATCGTCCGTGAGCCCGATGCGTGGGTCTAGCTGAGGCACTATGTCGGCAGGAGTCCGTGGTGCGTAACGGACATAACCTCCCTTATCGGCAGTGCGGTAGCCTCCAAATCAGCTCGTGTCGACACGTGGTTTGGTGCGGCCTCTGGAGTCCGGCTAGAGCGGTCCCGAGGCGCTGAGTCCGCTCACCAGCGCGTCTCCTCGGCCAGAACCTCGTCGTGACGCTCGGCCGTGTCGCGATGACCCGATGAGAAGGCTCCGGCAGTCCCGGCGAGCGCGGTACGCGCTCGAGCCTGATCCAAGAAGGACCGCCACAGAGCGCCGCTCTCCTCGTAATCGCGCTCGCTCAACAGCTCGGCAATGCGTGATGCGACCGGGCCATAGGGTTCTCGACGAACGCGCGCGAGCACAGGCTGCCAATCTGCGAGCGTGCCATTCTCGATGATGTCGTCGAGGGCCGCGAGCGTGAGGCGCTGGTGAGTGAGGTGTCGGTGGAGCATCTGCCGATCCTACGCCTTTATGTCTTTCCATCCGGAGCGCTGCGTCGCTACGCCATTGGCCATAAGGGTGCCAACGCGTCGACATTGCTCGACAACGACGGACCAGTCTTGCCATGCCGGGACGAGGCCCTTGTATTCCCCGGGTCTCCCACCTGAGGATAGAGACGATCCATGCGGCCCAGTGCCGCCAACACGGCGGTGTCGGTCATCTTGGCTGCGATCGCGGCAACGTCGAGGTAGTCGCGTGTGGCATTCCGGCGGACGATCAACCAGGCCTTCACGCGAAGGATCTCGGCGCGCGTCGGGACGCGGATCGTCTGCCCGGCGGCTGTGATCTCGGTGGTCTCCAGCGGTGCGACGCGGATCTGGTTTCGAACGGTCGTCAGAATCCCGTCCAGGCTGCCGAATATCTCGACAGGTCGTTTGACTCGCGTCGTCTTCCATCCGGCTACGGACTCGAGCTCCGCGAGCACCTGGTCGAACCTGCCTGTGAGGCCGGCGACCACATGGTCCGCATCCATAGATCGGCGATGTCCAGCGTCGATGGCTGCGGCCGTGCCGCCCACGAGTGTGGCATCGGGCAGTATCCCCTGAAGGCGCGCGGCTGCCCGGAGTAGTCGTTCCCAATCAGGGAGTTGCTCAGGCACCGCTGTCTCCTCTACTTGCTGATCAATCGTAGCCTGCCAGGTCTATGCCCTGCGTTCCCTATCCTGCCTCTCGATCTGGCTGATGCGCTGGTTGCTGACGCCGAGCAGCATTCCGGCGTCGCGTGACGTGTAGCCGGACGCACGGACTTCGGAGACCGCATGCCGCATCGCGGTCGACGCGGCATCCTGCGCCGCGCTGGCACGCTCGCGCTCGCGCAGGGCCGCTTCTACGGCCTCGCGGACGCCGCTAAGCGAGTTGAGATCGGGTTCGACGACGACATCGAACGAGTCCTCGGCAACCTGTCGGACGAGGGCGATGACCTCGCGAATCATTGCCTCGGCTTGATCGAGTCGGCGGACCTGCGTGTACAGACCCTGTTCGTCAGGAACCTGAACGAACCACCACCGTCCGTCGCGTCTGGCAATGGCGCGATACGTCGGCCTCACCTTCGCCACCAGTCCTTCCCGAACTCAGCTTCGAGCTCTTCACATATCGTGCGTGCGAGCTGATCACCGATGTCCGCATGCCGTGGTACCGGCACGTGCGTCCTTCCGCACAGCCATATTTCGTGGTTGGCCCCTTGGCGATCGAGTCTCCACGTGACCCCTTGTCTGCGCGCCGCTCTGGCGATACGACGGAGCAGGCCGTCGCGCTTCATGCTACAAGCCTAGCACACTAGGCGCGCACAGGCAAGTGGCCTAGGCAACGGCCGCCAATGCGCCCCGCGACAAACAAGCGGCCCGCCGGCGCTGTGTGCACGGCGGGCCGCTGTGTGACGGCAGAGGCGGAAGTGACAAAGATGCCCGAAGGAACCTCGACCCCGCATCGTTCGGCCGATCCTAGAATCGGTCGATTCGTTCGGTCTTCGTGGCCCCTCCGGGCAGGACGAATCTAGGCCGATCGGAGCCGGGTGCCAATGGGCTTGTCCACGTATTCGTGAGTTCGTGACGCGCGCCGAAGGCCATTTCCACGATCCGCGCACAGAGGTCCGCATCGCGCGTGCGCACCCGCAAGGCGGAGTCGAACGGACGTACGGACGACCGAATACGCGAGCGGACTGAGACTCAGTCGCCGGCCCTGAGGGCGCGTCGCCTGCGGTGCCCGAGCGTCTTCACCCGCAGAGCCAATACCAGCCCGAAAGCCTCCATGAAGATGTTCATGCTCATCTTCGAGGTGCCCGCTCGCCGCTCTTCGAACGTGATCGGGACCTCACGGATGCGGGCTCCGGCCAGGCGCGCACGGAAAGTCGTCTCGATCTGGAAGGCGTAGCCGCCGGCATGGAGCCCATCGAGATCGATCTCGCGCAGGACCGGTGCGCGCCAGGCCTTGAAGCCGCCGGTCAGGTCCCGATATGGCATCAACAGAACCACGCCGGCGAAGATGCTGCCCCCGCGGCTTACGAGGCGGCGGAATATGTTCCAGCGAGGAATGTGGCCGCCCTTGACGTAGCGCGAGCCGAGGACCAGGTCGGCCTGATTGGTCCGCAGCGGCTTGAGCAGGGGCGGCAGGAACCGGACGGGATGGCTGAAGTCGGCGTCCATCTGCACGATGAAATCGGCGTCGAGACCCAGAAGATCCTTGAAGGCCGCGACGTAGGCTCGGCCCAGGCCCTGTTTCGCCGTCCGGTGCAGCACGGCAATGGCACTGTTGGTGCGGGCCATCTCGTCGGCCAGCTCCCCCGTTCCGTCTGGAGACCCGTCGTCGACGATCAGGATGTGAGCGTCGGGCACGGAGGCGAGGACCGCGTCGGTGATCGGACCGACGTTCTCGCGTTCGTTGTACGTCGGGATGATGATCCAGATGCGGGGGCTGGCGGACGGCATCGAGTTCCTTGGCTGCGTGACGGGTCGCGGCCGAGGATAAACCCTGCTCCCCTACCCCGCTCGCCGCTCGCAACCAGGCGCCCGCCGGGCACACGAAAATGCCCAGAGGAACCGTTCGATCGTTCTGCGGGTCCGCGTGGCTGGCCGCTTCGACCACCGCGGGCAAGGGATCTTGCGACCACTCGCTCAAACGGCGGACCGCGCTCCGGCTACTGCCGAACCTGCCACCGAGCCCTCTACATCCTGACTTCCGCGGTTTGCATTCTGCGATCCGTTCCAGAGACCGTTGCGGGTCCGAGGACTTTCACGTAGATCGTTCACCGTTTCTGCCAGAACCGCTGGCTTGGTGTGATCTCGCTGGCCCCTCCGGGCAAGACAGAATCTAGGTCCGGACGGCCTCGGGTGGAAGGGGCTTATCCACCAGTTTCGGTGGGCGCCACGGCTGTTTTTGATAGTTGTCCACCCCCCACCAACACGAGCAGGCGCGACCTCATTGCTCCGGCGAGGGCATGAGAACAGCCGTTCTTTACCACCAGCTGTTAGGCGTCGGGCCGCCGGCAGACCCACACTTGCTCCCCGCCGTACGCAGGCGGCGAACCGGCGAAGTCCGATTGCTCCTCGATCCGATCGAACCCGGCCAGCTCGAGCAGGTGCCGCATCTCGTACCGGTAGGTCCAGCGCAGGACCAGTTCCTCGTCCTCGGCTTGCAGGATCGCCCCGGCGGCGTCCAACTCTGTGAAGCGCCAGGCCTCACGCAGCACCTGGGACAGCGTGTCGTTGTGCCGGGATATGACCTCGACGCGGAAGGTGCGGCCGGTCGCCGGATCGACCGCCGTCTCCGTCCGACCCTTTGTCACGCCGGGCAGGCAAAGGTCGAGACGCGGGTCGAACACGTCGATCGACAGGACGCCTCCGGGTCGCAGGTGATCGAAGACGCGCGCCAGGCATGCCCGCTGAGCCTCGACGGTCAGGAGGAAGGCGAACGCTCGCGCCGGAATGACTACGGTGTCGAACTGGAGTCCCAGCGTGAAGTCCTTCATGTCGGCCTCGACGAAGTGCAAACGCGCCCGCGTCGCGGGTTCGAGGCGCTCGGCCTTCGATTGGGCCTCTTGGAGCATGCCCGGCGATAGGTCCAGGCCGGTCGACTCGAGTGCCGCCTCTGCAAGCGCGATCGTCACCCGGCCGGTGCCGCAGCCGAGTTCGAGGACGCGAGGCCCGGATGCCGCGGCCAGCCGCCGGTAGAACGCCACGTCCTCATCGTCCGCGGGCGCGCCGCGGCCAACGCCCAGGTCGTAGGACTGGGTGTTCAGCCGGCTGGAGTAGAAGGGGCGGTCGGACATGTCGGAGCGATGCTCCCTGCCGGGCGCGCCCGCGTCAAGGGCGGGACTAACGAACCGCGTCTTCAGGCGTCTGGGCCGTCGCCGTTGAGGAGCGATTCGCGCCACTTCGTAGCCGCGGCGTCCAGTTCGCCCGCGAGTGGCGCGCTGACGCGGCCCAGGACCCGGACGTCGGTCGGCCGATACTCGAGCTCCACCGTGCCGCGTTCTCGGATGCGAGCCAGCAGCTCGCCGGCGCGGTAAGGGATGGCGACGTCCACGTCCACCCAGAGCGACGCCAGCAGGGCCGACAGCTCGGCCTTGAGCGTCTCGAGCCCGTAGCCGGTCTTGGCCGAGATGAGGACCTGACCGGCGATGGCGGGCGCGGGCGTGTTGCCGTCGCGTGCGGCCGCCTCGATGAGATCGGCCTTGTTGAACGCCACGAAGCGCGGCTTGTCGCCGGCGCCAAGCTCCTCGAGGACTGTCTGGACGGTGGCCCGGTGCTCGGCGAAGTGGCGGTCCGAGGCGTCGACGATCTCCACGAGCACGTCGGCGCGCGTGACCTCTTCGAGGGTGGCCCGGAAGGCATCGACGAGCTGGTGGGGCAGCTTGTGGATGAAGCCCACCGTGTCGGTCACGATGACCGTCTGGCCGTCGCCGAGCTTGACCTGGCGCGATGTCGGATCGAGGGTCGCGAAGAGCCGGTCCTCGGCCTTGGCGACGACCTGGCCGACGAGGGCGTTGAGCAGGGTCGACTTTCCGGCGTTGGTGTAGCCGACGATGGCCACGGTCGGGAAGAGCCGTCGATCGCGGGCCCGGCCGGCCGTGCGTCGCTGCTCGGCGATCTGTTCGACCCGCTCCTTGAGCTTCTTGATGTGGTCACGGACGAGGCGCCTGTCCGTTTCCAGCTGGGATTCGCCCGGGCCTCGCGTGCCGATGCCGCCACCGGTTCGCGAAAGGTGTGTCCACATCCTGGTCAGGCGCGGCAGCTGGTATTCCAGTTGGGCCAGCTCGACCTGGAGGCGGCCCTCGTGGGTCTGGGCGTGCTGGGCGAAGATGTCGAGGATCAGGCGCGACCGGTCGATGACCTTGGTCTTGACCGCCTCCTCGAGGGCGCGCTGCTGGGCGGGCGACAGCTCATCGTCCGCGATCAGGATCGTATAGCCGGTCTCCGACCTGGCGGCGACCAGCTCGTCGACCTTGCCCTTGCCGACGTAGAAGTTTGGGTCGACATGGCGGCGGTTCTGCCACTCCGCGCCGACGACTTGAGCGCCGGCGGTGTCGGCCAGACTGGCCAGCTCGCCGATCGACTCCTCGGCCGTCCAGCCCGGATCGTCGCCGGTGTCCACGGCCACGAGGAAAGCGCGCTCCACCGGCGCGGTCAGATCGATGATGTCCTTCGTCATAGCGGCTCAGGATAGCCGAACTGCCGATCCGGACTCGGCAGACATGGCCCGGATCGTGCCCTACTTGGCGATGTAGTTCAGCGTGGCAGTCAGGGCCTCGCCAATCGGGAGTTGCATGGTCGCGTCCAGCCAGCCGACGTCGGGCTCGCGGCGGAACCACGTGGCCTGGCGGCGGGCGAAGAGGGCGTTGCGACGAGCATCCTCGGCGATGGCCTCCGCGATGTCCAGACGGCCGGCGATGACCGCCAGGGATTCGGCGTAGCCGATCCCGGAGAAGCTGGGCAGGGTCGGGTCGTAGCGCGCGGCGAGGGCGCGCGTCTCCTCGACGAGACCGGCGTCGAACTGGCCTCGGGCGCGGGCCCGGATGCGCTCGCGCAGGACCGGCGGCTCTACCGTCAGGCCGAGCCACAGAACGGGCCGACCGTAGCCCCGTGGCTCGGGGAGTGGCGCGTCTCCGCGGAGCCGTGCGATCTCCACGGCCCGGACGACGCGGCGGGGATTGCGCAGATCGATGGTGGCGGCGCGCGACGGGGCGATGCGGCGCAGCTCGGCGACGAGCGCCGGCAGCCCCTCGGCGACGAGCGACGCCTCCACTGCCGCACGTACTTCGGCGTCCCAGGGCAGCTCGTCGACCGCCAGACCGCGCGCGACGGCTCGCAGGTAGAAGCCCGTGCCGCCGGCGAGGATCGCGATGGCGCCACGCTCGGCGATCCCGGCCAGGGCCGCCGCGGCGCAGGCCGAGAAGTCCGCCACGCTGAACGGCTGGTCGGGGTCCACGAGATCCAGGCAGTGGTGTGGGATGCGGGCCCGCTCCGCGGCCGTGGCCTTGGCCGTGCCGATGTCCATGCCGCGGTACACCTGGCGCGAGTCGGCGGAGATGATCTCGGCGGTGATGCCGCTCGAGGCCAAGCCCTCTGCCAGGGCGATGGCCAGGGGCGTCTTGCCCGTGGCCGTGGCGCCGGCCAGGACGACAAGCGGTGGCAGAGCGTCAGGCGAGGACATCGGGCTCATCGGGCGCCTCCACCAGTCGGCCGCGGAGAGCGAACGGACCGGCGTATTCGAGGTGAACCCTGACCCTGTGACCGACCAGCGCAGGGTCGCCGGCCAGATGGACGAGCTTGTTGTGGCGCGTCCGGCCGGCCAGGGCAACGCTCCCCTCCCCCGCCGTGCCGGCCAGCGGCGGAACGGCCGAGACCGGTTCGTCCGTGTCGTCGGCGTCCGCGTCGTTTGGCTGCAGGCGCCGGCGGGGCGGGGTGACCTGCTCGACCAGGACCTCGACATCGCGGCCGAGCCACTCGCGGTTGCGCTCCGCGCCGATGACCTCCTGACGCCGGAGTAGCTCGTTGAGCCGGCGGCGCTTCTCCTCGGCGGGAACGTCGTCGGCCATGTGCAGGGCCGGCGTTCCCGGGCGCGGCGAGTAGGCGGCCGCGAACACGGTGTCGAACCGGATCTCGTCGAGGGCCGCGAGGGTGGCGCCGAACTGCTCGTCGGTCTCGCCGCAGAAGCCGACGATGACGTCCGTCGAAACGGCGATGCCCGGCACGGCATCTCGAATGCGGGCCAGGCGCTCCTTGTAGTGACCCACCGTGTACTGGCGCCCCATGCGCTGGAGCATCGCGTCGTCGCCCGATTGGATCGGCAGGTGGAGATGCTCGGCCACCGACTCACATGTCGCCATGGCATCGATCAGCCGGTCCGACAGGTCCCATGGATGCGAGGTTATGAAGCGCAGGCGCGGAATGGCGGGCGCCCCGTCGGCGTCGCGAATGCTGTCGATGGCGCACAGCAGCTCCGCCAGGTCGGGACGCGAACGCAGGTCGAGCTGTCGTCCGGCCGAGCGTTCGGTGTCGATGTGGCCAAAGCGCTCCTCCGCCGGTAGGTCGTGGCCGTAGCTGTTGACGTTCTGGCCGAGAAGCGTCAATTCCTGGTATCCGGCCGCGGCGATCTCTCGGGCCTCGGCCAGGATGTCGTCGAAGGGCCGGCTCCGCTCCGGGCCGCGGCTGAAAGGAACGATGCAGTAGGTGCAGGTCTTGTCGCAGCCATAGACGATGGGCAGCCAGGCGGAGATCCTCGACGACCGGGCGACGCGGTGCTCGGCCAGGGCGCTGGCGCGCGAGGCGGCCAGTCGGTCGGCTGCGCTGACCGGCCGGCCGCTCAGCACGGTAGTGGCAGCCGTGGAGACGGTCCGCAGTCCGATCGGCGCCTGGGCGGACACGAGGCCAAGCCGAAGCGCGAGCTCGGGCTCCTCGTCGGGACGGAGGAACATGTCGACCGCTCGGAACCGGCGTGCCAGGCCGGCCCGCTCGGCTTCGCGGACGCCGCAGCCGGTCAGGACGACGCGCATTCCGGGCCGGGCTCGTTTGAGTTGGCCGAGCAGCCCCTGGCGGCCGATGACCTTTGCCTCGGCATGCTCGCGGACCGCGCAGGTATTGATGACGACGAGGTCGGCGTCTTCCATGGACGGGGCACGCCGGCAGCCTGCGGCGAGCAGCTGGCCGGCCATCTCCTCGGAGTCGCTCAGGTTCATCTGGCAGCCGAGGGTCCACATGAAGAAGCTCGGCAGGCTGTTCGTCTCCGGTCGGAACTCGATCAGACCGGCTTCGACGGCGGGCGCGGCGGCCACGTTGCCGGCACGCGGCAGGGCCGTGAGCGAGGCGGCTAGCTCCGTCACCGTTCGGCCGCTCATCAGCTGCTCGCGCCGCCAACCGCGGGCTCGACCGGCTGGCGGCCGAGCGCGGCGTACATGGCCTCGGCATCCTCGTCCGGCACGAACAATGAGGCGTGGGCCTCCGCGTAGGTTTCGACGTCGCCGTGGTAGTCGCTCCCGCCGGTCGGCACGAGGCGCAGGTCCGTTGCCAGGGCGGCCATGTCGGCCACGGTCTGCGCATCGAAGTGACGGTAGTGGACTTCCAGGCCGCGTAGTCCCTGCGACGCAAGCTCGGCCACCAGTGCCCGCCGCGACGGTCCGTCGGCGAAATGGGCCAGGACCGGCAACCCACCCGCGGCGCGAATGGCGTCGATCGCTTCCCGCGGTCCGAGGCCGTATCGCGGGACGTAGGCGGGCTTGCCCCGGGCGAGCAACGTCTGCATCGCGGCGTCGACGGATGACGCGTGACCGGCGGCAACGAGGAGGCGGGCAATCTGAGGGCGGCCGAGCGAGGAGCCCGGCGAGTTGCGCATGACGGCGGCGCCCTCGTCAACGGGAAGGCCGAGCTCGCGCAGACGCGCCACGATCATCCCGAACCGGATCGAGCGCGACTCGCGCTGGCGGTCCAGGGCAGCCTCGAAGGCCTCGTCATCCAGATCGACGCCGAGGCCGAGGATGTGCAACTCGCCCTCCCAGAGTCGATCGATGCCCGATGCGACGCTGTTGATCTCCACGCCAGCCACGAGCTCCAGGAGCAACTCGGCCTGTCCCGGAGCCCGAAGCTCTCGAACGCCCGCCAGGGTGTCGTGGTCGGCCAGGGCCAGAACCCGGACTCCGACGGCCGCGGCGGCGTCGACCAGAGCCTGGGGCTCGAGGACGCCATCGGAGCGCCGGCTGTGGGTGTGGAGATCTACGCGCGAGGGGTATCTTGGGACGACCGGCGGCCCGCTCATCGGCCGACTGCCACGGTTCTGGAAACGGACCGGGCCGCCGCTCGGATCCTCCGCCATGTCAGACCTCGACGACCCGCTGGATGCGTTCCACCGCGACCGCCCGGCCGGTGGCCGGATCGACGTCGATCAGACAGGCGTTGAACACGACCGGACCCGTCCCTACCTCGAACCGCGTCGGCAGCCCGTTGATGAAGCGCGGTATGACCGTGGCCGGGTCGAAGCCTATGACGCTGTGGACCGGCCCAACCATGCCCAGGTCCGACTGGTAGGCCGTGCCCTTCGGCATGATCCGCTCGTCGGCGGTGGGGACGTGAGTGTGTGTGCCGACCACGGCGCTGACCCGGCCGTCGAGGTAGATGCCAAAGGCGTTCTTCTCGCTCGTCAGCTCGCAATGGAAGTCGACGACACGCACCCGCGGCAGCGGCTCTGAGGCCTGGTCTACGAGCCGGTCGAACTCGGTGAAGGGGTTCTCGATTGGGGTCATGTAAGTGCGGCCCTGGAAGCAGAGAACCGCCAGCTCGGTGCCGTCCTCGGCATGGAACACGCCCCAGCCACGCCCCGGAACGCCGTCGGTGCCGTAGTTGAGGGGGCGCAGGATCCGCTCCTCGTGCTCGAGGATCTCGTACATCTCGCGCTTGTCCCAGATGTGGTTGCCCGAGGTGATGACGTCAACGCCGGCCCGGAACATCGCCTCCGCGGTTGAGGCGGTCAGGCCCATGCCGCCGGCGACGTTCTCGCCGTTGGCCGTCACGAAGGCGATGTCGCGTTCTCGTCGAAGGTCGGGCAAGAGCGTCTCGACGGCGAGGCGTCCGGGCTTGCCGATCAAGTCGCCGATCATCAGGATGCGGCAGACCCGGCGGGCCGACCCCGCCGCGCCGAGCGATCCTGGTGCGACTGCCGTCGATGCCACCGTCAGCCTACTTGGCGTATTCGACGGCTCGCGTCTCGCGGATGACCGTCACCTTGATCTGGCCCGGGTAGGTAAGACTGGCCTCGATCTTCTTGACGACGTCGCGAGCCAGCCGGGTTGCGCTCACGTCGTCGATCTGCTCCGGCTTGACCAGAACTCGAACCTCTCGGCCGGCCTGGACGGCGAAGCTTCGCTCGACGCCATCGAAGCTTTCGGCGATGGCCTGGAGATCCTCGAGCCTGCGGACGTATGTCTCCATCGATTCGCCGCGCGCTCCGGGTCGCGACGCGCTGATGGCGTCCGCGACCTGGACGATCGGGGCCTCCTGCGAGGCGAAGTCGACTTCCTGGTGGTGGGCGGCGATCGCGTTCACCACCTTCGGCGAGAGGTTGTGGCGCTGCGCGATCTGAGCGCCGATCTGGGCGTGCGGGCCCTCAACCTCGTGGTCGACCGCCTTGCCGAGGTCGTGCAATAGGCCGCCAACTTTCGCCGCCTGGACGTCGGCGCCGAGCTCGGACGCGATGATCGCCGCCAGCCGGCTCGTCTCGACGGAGTGGACCAGGACGTTCTGGCCGTAGCTGGTCCGGAACTTGAGCCGGCCGAGCAGCTTGACGATCTCCGTCGGCAGGGCGGGAACGCCCGCGTCGTAGACAGCCTGCTCGCCGGCCTGTCGCATGACCAGATCGAGTTCGGCGCGGGCCTTCGCTACCACTTCTTCGATGCGGCCCGGATGGATCCGGCCATCGGCCATCAACTTGGTCAGGGCCACGCGGGCGATCTCGCGGCGGACCGGGTCGAAGGCGCTGATCACGACCGTTTCGGGGGTGTCGTCGATGATCAGGTCCACGCCCGTGGCCTGTTCGAGGGCCCGGATGTTGCGACCCTCGCGGCCGATGATGCGGCCCTTCATCTCATCGTTGGGCAGGTGCACGGTGGAGACCGTGTGCTCGGCGGTGTGATCGGCGGCGATCCGCTGCATGGTAGTGATGATGATCTCGCGGGCCCGCTCGTCGGCCTCCTCGCGCGCCTCGCGCTCGATCGACTTCGTAAGTTTGACGGCGTCGCGCTCGGCCTCTTCTCGGACGGCCTCGAGCAGCTGCGCCTTGGCTTCCGCGGCCGACATGCCGCTGACCCGCTCGAGGGCGTCCACATGCTCCTGCTGGGCTTGGGCCAATTCCTGCCGACTCTGCTCGAACTCGCGCTCGCGATCGAGCAACTTGCGGTCGCGCTGCTCGAGCATGTCGGCGCGCATGTCGAGTTGCTCGTCACGGGACAACAGCCGGCTCTCGAGGGTCGACAACTCTGCGCGTTTGGCGCGGGCCTCATCTTCGGCCTCGCGCTGGAGCTTCAGCTTCTCGTCCTTGGCGGTGAGGATCAGCTCTTTCTGCTGAGTCCGTGCCTCGGCCACGATCCGAGCGGCCTTGTCCTGCGCGCTCTGAAGCGCCTGATTGGCAACCCAGCCGCGGCCAAGGAAGCCGATACAGAGACCCGCGAAGGCGGCCACAACGGCGGCAGCCACCACAATGGCGGTATCCATATGAACTTGCCTCCCACCCGATCGAATGATGCGATCGGGCGAATGTCGATGCTAGTCGGAGCGCTCCACACCCCGGTGTCGTGCCCGCTCCCCGAGCACGGCCGAGTGAAGGCGCTTTTGTCGTTTGATTCGAGTGGCGCCGCCGCCATTCAACTGGCAGCGACACGTTGTTCGTCTCGCCGCGTAGTCTACGGCGCCGCGACGAATCCGGCTAAGCCGCGCCGAAGTTCCGGCGCGGCGTTCCACCATCCGAACGGCAGGCGGACAATCAGTCGTCGAGGTTGTCGTCCTCGGCAACCAGACGCGCGCTGACCTCGCGACAAACCTCGGGATCGAAGCCGTTGCGAGCCAGCAGCGCATAGGCGCGCTGGCGCCGGACGCGCGCATCGACCACGCGCAACAGCGCGGAGCGGCTCCTGCGGAGCAGACGCTCGGCGGCCAGCTGGTCGGCGCCACGGCCAGCCGAGTCCGCATCATCGTCGGCGTTCGCGGCCGCCTCGACACGGTCGGTCAAAACGGCCGCCACGGTCTCACGGTCGATGCCCTTGAGGGCCAGCTCTCGCCGCAGAGCCAGTGTGCCGCGGGGCCGGGCTCGGTCTCGCGACTCCACCCAGGCCTGCGCGAACGCCCGATCGTCGAGCATCCCGAGATCGACCAACCGCCCCACGGCCGCATCCACGAGTTCAGCCGGGTATCGCGCCGCGTTCAGGTGGCGCCGCACTTCATCGATCGAGCGCGACCGCTGCTCGAGGAAGCGCGCGGCGGCGTTGAGGACGACACCTGGGTCGGTCTCGGCGGCGTGGCTCTCGAGGCGCGCCTGTCGAGCCTCCAACCGCTCGGTGCCGGTTCGGCGGGGCATGGCCGGCTGCCGGCTATTCGGCCTCTTCGATGCCTTCGACCGGCAGCGAGACCTCGGACATCTTGCCTCGTATCTGCTTCTCGATCTCGGCCGAGAGGTCCGGGTTGGACTTGAGGAAGTCCTTGGCGGCCTCGCGGCCCTGACCAAGGCGAGTCTCGCCGAAGGTGAACCAGGCGCCCGTCTTGGTGACGATGTCCATGGCCACGCCTACGTCCAGAAGGCCGCCCTCACGCGAGATGCCCTCGCCGAACATGATGTCGAACTCGGCCACCCGGAACGGCGGCGCGACCTTGTTCTTCACGACCTTGACGCGGACACGGTTACCGACCGACTCGGTGCCGGTCTTGATCGTCTCGACGCGCCGGATGTCCAGGCGAACGCTGGCATAGAACTTGAGGGCGCGGCCGCCCGGGGTGACCTCGGGGTTGCCGAACATGACGCCGATCTTCTCGCGCAGCTGGTTGGTGAAGACGAGCGCTGTGTTCGACCGGCTGACGGCGCCGGCGAGTTTCCGCAGGGCCTGACTCATCAAGCGAGCCTGGATGCCGACGAAGGAGTCGCCCATCTCGCCTTCGATCTCGGCCTTCGGCACGAGGGCAGCGACTGAGTCCAGGACGACGCAATCGACACCGCCGGAGCGGATCAGCGTCTCGGTGATCTGGAGAGCGTCTTCGCCCGTGTCAGGCTGGCTGACCAGGAGGTCGTCGACGTTGACCCCGCAGGCGCGAGCGTAGCCCGGATCGAGGGCGTGCTCCACGTCGATGAAGGCGACGACGCCGCCCTTGCGCTGGGCTTCGGCGAGGATGTGCTGGCAGAGCGTGGTCTTGCCGGACGACTCCGGCCCGAAGATCTCTGTCATCCGCCCGCGTGGAATCCCGCCGATGCCGAGAGCAAGGTCGAGCGCTATCGAACCCGTGGAGATGAAGTCCACTGCCTGACGCTCGGACGAGCCGAGACGCATGATCGAGCCGCGCCCGAACTGCTTCTCGATCGCCAGAATGGCCGCTTCGACGGCCTTGGTCCGGTCGTTGCCGGACCCGTTTGAGCCGCGGGCCTCAATCCCTCGTTCGATCGTCGCCACCTTGCTCCTCGCTCCTGTCCTCTCCGGGATGGGCGGCGCGGTCGCCGGATGGCGTCCGCCCGCGCGTTAGCTCTCGGCCTCTTCGGTCCTCGGCTTTCGCTTCGGCTTCCAGACCTCGACGTTTGTCGGCGGCTCCAGCAAAGGCTGGATCTTCGTCTTTGCCGCCGCGTCCTTGGGCTTCTTCTTCTCTTGTCGGTGGGGGCGGTCTCGACTGGCCATCTGATGCGCCTCCGTGTGCTGCAGGCTACTGGCCGCCTCTTAACTCCGACTGCACTGCCGATGCAACGCGACCTTGACGGCTGCGCGCGCAGCTCGAAGCTCGGACAGGCGCGTGGCGAACGTGCCGGAGCGCAATGCGGAGCGGATTTCGGCCATGAAGTCTAGGGTGAAGGTCAGGTTGTGACAAGTCGCGAGGCGGTACGCGAGCAGCTCCTCGGACCGGAAGAGGTGCGCCAGATATGCCCGCGAGAAGTTCCGGCAGAGAACGCACCGGCAGCCGTCCTGGACGGGCCGCGGGTCGTCGACGAACTGGGCGTTTCGCAAGTTGAGCCGTCCGCCGGGGACCCATAGCTGGCCGTTTCTGGCGACTCGAGCCGGCAGCACGCAGTCGAACAGGTCAATGCCGTGGTCGACGGCGTCGAGCAGGTCCAGAGGCGAGCCGAGGCCCATCAGATAGCGCGGCCGCGGATCGGCCTGAAGCAGATCAACCACCACGTCCAGTGTCGCCAGGCGCTGAGCGGGCGTCTCGTCTCCCGCCAGGCCGCCGATACAGATGCCGTCGAACGGCAGCCCGGCCACGACCCGTGTCGACTCGCTCCGCAGTTCGGGATCCAGGCCGCCCTGGACGATCCCGAAGATGGCTTGATCGGGGCGCGTGTGCGCAGCCATCGATCGAGCCGCCCAACGATTGGATCGAGCTGTAGCTTCCGCGACCGACGCCAGGCTGGTCGATGCGGGAGGCACCGGCTGATCGAACGCGACGGCGATATCTGAGCCCAGCGCCTCCTGCACCGCGATCGAAAGCTCGGCTGTGAAGTGGTGGTACGAGCCGTCGAGATGGCTCTGGAAGGTGACGCCGTCCTCGTCGATCTTGCGCAGCTCGCCCAGCGACACGACCTGGAATCCGCCCGAGTCGGTCAGGATCGGCCGATCCCAGGCCATGAACTTGTGCAGGCCTCCCAGGGCGGCGATGCGCTCATGGCCGGGGCGCAGGTAGAGGTGGTAGGTGTTCGACAGGATGATCGTGGCGCCGACCGCCCGGAGGTCGTCCGGATCGAGCGCCTTGACCGTGGCATTCGTGCCGACGGGCATGAACTGGGGCGTCTCGATCTCGCCGTGAGGGAGCGTCAGGCGGCCGACTCGAGCCCGCGTCGAGCCATCCGCGGGCGGAGGCACCTCGACGTCGAAACGGGCGGGCGACACCCGCGCGGTAGCGGCGCCTCGTGGGTCGCTGGGCATCACCGGACCGGTTGATCCGTGTCGGGCGAGTCATTCCACAAAGCCGCCTGGTCCGTGTCGCCCCGGCGTGCCGGAGGAACCTCGAAGCCGAGGCGCGCGAGGTGGGCTCGGGCGCGGTCCGTGGCAATTCGGCCCTGGGGCGTGCGGTCCAGGAAGCCGAGCCGCAGCAGGAACGGCTCGTAGACGTCCTCCACGGTTTCGGGTTCCTCCGCGAGGACGGCGGCGAGTGCCTGGACGCCGACCGGTCCGCTGCCGAACTTCTGGACGATCGCGGCAAGCAGCTTGCGGTCCGTCCCGTCGAGGCCCTCGTCGTCGATCTCGAGCGCTGCCAAGGCCCTGGCGGCAACGGCGGCATCCACGTGGCCGTCGCCGTTGATCTGGGCGTAGTCGCGGACGCGGCGCAGCAGCCGGTTCACGACGCGCGGCGTTCCGCGGCCCCGCTGGGCGATGGCGGTGGCGCCATCCGAGCTCAGCTCCACGCCGAGCAGACGGGCGGAGCGCACAACGATCGCGGTCAGGTCCGCCACGTCGTAGAAGTCGAGCCGGTACGTGGCGCCGAAGCGGTCGCGCAACGGGCTGGAGATGCGGCCCGCTCGAGTCGTGGCGCCGACGATGGTGAACGGCTTGAGGCTCAGGCGAAGGCTTCGCGCCGATGGCCCCTTGCCGATCATGACGTCCAGGGCGTAGTCCTCCATCGCCGGATAGAGGATCTCTTCGACGGCCCGATTGAGCCGGTGGATCTCATCGATGAAGAGGACGTCTCGCTCGTCGAGCGAGGTCAAGATGGCTGCCAGGTCCCCTGCCCGCTCGATAGCAGGACCGCTCGCGTAGCGGATGTTGGTGCCGAGCTCGCGGGCGATGATGGTGGCCAGCGTCGTCTTGCCCAGGCCTGGCGGGCCATGCAATAGGACGTGGTCGGCGGCGTCCCCTCTCTGGCGGGCGGCGCCGAGCAGGATCGACAGGTTCGCCTTGAGCTCGCGCTGGCCGATGTACTCATCGAGCGTCTTGGGCCGCAGCGTCCGATCGACGGCGACCTCTACCTCGTCCGCCACGTCCGGCGCGAGTATCCGCGAGATGTCAGTCATCGGCGTCTCGCTCATATACGGATCATACCAGACCGAACGGGTGTTCTACTCGCCGCTCGTGCGGCTTCAGCCTCGAACCAGCGTCCTCAGGGCCGCCTTGACGCGATCCTCCAGACCGGCCCCGACGGACGCGTCCGAGAGCGCATCCCGGGACGCCTGTCGTGCTTCGCCAGTCGAGTAGCCCAGTGCCAGCAATGCGGCCATGACCTCGGACTCGCCGCCCGCGGGACCGCCGCCGCCGACAGCTCCCGCCGCGACGCCCGCGGCCGCGACCTTCTCCTTGAGCTCCAGAACGACGCGTGCGGCCAGCTTCTTGCCGACGCCGGGCACCGCGGTGAGAAGAGCCAGGTCGTCG
Source organism: Chloroflexota bacterium (assembly GCA_003171255.1). GTDB lineage: Bacteria > Chloroflexota > Limnocylindria > Limnocylindrales > CSP1-4 > Fen-1039. Next base: position 120,506 of record PMYK01000054.1, on the reverse strand, counting down.
GAAAGGATCGCCAGCTGCAGGTCGCCGACTGCCCGCGAGCCGACGATCCCGAGCGCCACCTTGGGGCCTACGCCCGTCACCGTCAGAAGGAGTCCGAAGAACCCGAGCTCCTCGGGCGTGCGGAACCCGTAGAGCGCCTGGAGATCCTCGCGGACCACGTGGTGGGTGAAGAGCTTGAACTGCTCCCCCACCCTGGCCGCGGTCAGGACCGAAGGCGCCGCAAAGACGCGGTAGCCGACGCCACCGACCTCGAGGATGAGCGAGTCGGCGAAGACGGCGCTGACGGTGCCGCTCAATGACGCGATCAAGATCCCGTCCTCCTACAGAACGCTGGCCCACGGCCCGGCGCGGCTCCCGGCCCTATGACCCCGTCTTCGATTCGGGCAGGCGGGTGCTGTGCCCCGCCGGGCCTGCTCCTAGCTTTTCGCGGCGCAGGGCCTCGCGAACTGCCTTCTCATACGGCGTGATCCCGGACGGTGCCGGAGTCAGCGCGGATCGGTCGAGGGCACCGACTGGGATGCGGCTGACCGAGCGCTCACGGTTGGCCACGCAGATCGCGATTGCCAAAGCGTCCGCGGCGTCGTCCGGCTCGGGCAGCTCCGGCAGCCCCAGGATCGCCTGAACCATCCGCTGGACCTGGGCCTTGGTCGATGAACCGTGTCCCGCGGTGGCCACCTTGACCTCGTTCGGCGTGGCTTCGCGGATCTCCAGGTCNNGCGGTCTGGACGTTCTTGGTGAAGAAGAGCCGCTCCACGCCGACTAGAGCTGGTGCGTGCAGCTCGATCAAGTCGGTCAGGGAGAGGTAGATCGACTCGAGCCGATCCGGCAGGGGCATGTTGGAGGGCGTCGTGATCACGCCGTAGTCGATCGCGCGAAGCCTGGGCCCCGTCCGTTCGACGAGTCCGTAGCCGAGCATCGCGATTCCCGGGTCGATCCCCAGGATGATCATGCGCCGACCTCGGCCAGGAGCTCTTCCGGGATCTCGAAGTTCGCGGTGACGCGCTGCACGTCGTCGAGATCCTCGAGCAGCTCGACCAGGCGCAGGGCCTGTCGGGCCTTCGACGCATCGAGCTCGACGGTGTTCTTCGGCGACATCGACATCTCGGCGGACTCGATCTTGACGCCGGCCTTCTCGAGCGAACGGCGGACGGCCTCGAGATCCTGGGGCCGCGTGTAGACCTCGACCTGATCGCCCGACGAGTCGACGTCGTCCGCGCCGGCATCGATGGCGATGAGCGCTAGTTCGTCCTTGTCGCCACCCGAGGCCAGCGTGATGACTCCGCGCGGCTCGAACTGCCAGGCCACGCTGCCGGCTCCGGCCAGCGCTCCGCCGGCCTTGGTGAGGGTGGAGCGAACGTCAGCAGCGGTCCGGTTCTTGTTGTCCGTGGCGGTCTCGACCAGAATCGCCACGCCGCTTGGGCCGTAGCCCTCGTAGATGATCTCCTCGAATTGCTCGCCCTCGCCGCCGCCCGTGGCCTTCTCGATGGCCCGCTTGATCGTGTCCAGCGGCATATTGACGGCGCGGGCACGCTCAACGGCGAGGCGGAGTCGGAAGTTGCCGTCCTGGTCACCGCCGCCGGCTCGCGCGGCGACGCTGATCTCGCGGCCCATCTTAGTGAAGCTGGCGCCGCGCTTGACATCGTTGACGCCCTTCTGGCGCTTGATCTGTGACCACTTCGAATGTCCTGACATCAGTCGGAGTATACCGCCCGAGCAGGCTCCCGAGGCCGCGACATGATCCAATCGGCGGCGGGAGCGGGCCCGCGCCCGAGCCACGTGGCCAACCTTGGAGTGCCGCGTCACTCCCTCCTCGTCGCCTGACACGCGCCGGACTATCATGGCCTGACTGCGGCGGGCCCCTCGTCAAGCCGCTTGTTTGACGTGATCTGATGCCACCAGAGGATCGATGAGCAGATGACAACCAAGAGTGTCGACCTCCCCCACCTCCGCAGCGTCGTCATTGCGGCCCATGCAGGGGCCGGTAAGACGACGCTGGCCGAGCGCCTCCTATTCGATGCGGGCTCGATCACGCGGCTTGGTCGCGTCGATGACGGCACCGCGAGTCTGGACTACGAGCCCGAGGAGCAGAAGCGCAAGCAGTCGCTGACCCTCGCCGTGTCCAGCCTTGATCACGATGGCACCAGGGTTCATCTCGTCGACACTCCCGGATACGCCGACTTCGCCGCCGAGGTCGTCCAGGGTTTCGCGGCGACGGACGCAGCGCTTCTCCTGATGGATGCCACGGGCCACGTTGAGGCCGGTCTCGAGTCGGCGGTGGCGTTGGCTCGTTCGAGCGGTCGGCCCGCGCTCTTCTTCATCAACAAGTGCGACCGTGAGAACGCGAACCCGGCCCAGGCCCTGGACGCGCTTCGAACCGCCTTCGGCCAGAAGATCGCGCCGCTCCACGTCGCCATCGGCGCTGCGGAGTCGTTCAGCGGCTACGTCGATCTCCTCCACCAGAAGGCCTATCAGTCTCAGGGCGGCAAGGACGTCGAAGTACCCGTGCCCGCGAACCTCGCGGGTGAAGTCGCGACTCGCCGCGATCAGTTGCTCGAAGCCGCCTCCGAGGCGGACGACGACGTCATGACGAAGTACCTCGAGGGTGAGGCGATCACCGACGCGGAATTCGAGTCTTGCCTCCACAAGGCAGTCCGGTCGGGCCTGGTGGCGCCCGTTCTGGTCGGCAGCGCCTCCAAGGACATCGGCGTTCGCGCTCTCATCGAGGCGATCGTCCACTACCTCCCCTCCCCTGCTGAGCTGGGCGAGATCGTCGCCACCGATTCCAAGGGCAAGGAAGTCAAGATCGCCCAGGACGTCGACGGGCCGCTGATGGCTCGAGTCTTCAAGACGACGGCGGACCCGTACGTCGGCCGGCTCACCTACCTGCGCATTCTCTCGGGGACGATGCAGGGTCAGGGTCCGGCCTGGAATGCGACCCGCGGCGAGCCCGAACGACTGGGCCAGCTGCTGCTGCTGCACGGCAAGGAGCAGGAGACCGTCGGCACCCTGCATGCCGGCGAGATCGGCGCAGTCGCCAAGCTGACCATCACCGCAACCGGCGACACCATTTGCCACGCCCGCGAACGGTCCTACACACTGCCCCCCCTCGAGTTCCCGATCCCAACTCTGCAGGTTGCGATCGAGCCGCAGACGAAGGCCGACCTCGACAAGATGGGCTCAGCTCTGCAGCGAATGCTCGAAGAGGAGCCATCGGCCCGAGTCGAACGCTCGGAGACCGGCGAGCAGATCCTCCTTTCGATGGGCGACGCGCACGTGGCCGTGCTGGGCGAGCGCCTGAAGAGGAAGTTCGGCGCGGCAATCGTGACCAAGACACCGCGCGTTGCCTACAAGGAGACGATCCGAGGCAAGACCCAGAGCCACGGCCGCTACAAGAAGCAGACCGGCGGCCACGGCATGTTCGGCGACGTCTGGATCGAGATCGAGCCAAACCATGGTGGCGGCGTCGAATTTGCCGAGCATGTTGTCGGCGGCACCGTGCCCAAGAACTTCTTCCCCGGCGTTGAGAAGGGTGTCCGAGAGGCAGCCGCCGAGGGCGTGCTTGCCGGCTACCCGCTCAGCGACTTCAAGGCGACCCTCTACGACGGCTCCTTCCATGCCGTCGACTCAAACGAGCTGTCGTTCAAGATCGCGGCCTCGATGGCGCTCAAGCAGGGCGTGCTCGACTGCAAGCCCGCACTGATGGAACCGATCATGACGGTCGAGATCCGGATCCCCGAGGCCTACATGGGCGATGTCAACCGCGACCTCAACGGTCGCCGCGGGCGCGTCCTCGGCATGGACACCAAGGACGGGATGCAGGTCATCACCGCCACCGTGCCTCAGGCCGAGCTGTTCAGCTATGCCACCGAGTTGCGCTCGCTCACCGGCGGACGCGGTACGTTCAAGGCCACGCTGGACCGCTACGAGGACGTTCCACAGCACATCGCCGACAAGGTCATCGAGGCCCACAAGAAGGCGCAGGAGGCCGCGCACAAGGAGTAGAGGGCTGGCGGGCGGATCGATGCCCCTCAGACACGAATAGCGGGCCTCGTGCCGGCCGGTACGGGGCCCGTGTGCCTGACTGCGGCCATACGAGCGGGCTCACGGCCATAACTCGCGCCCAGCTCGGAGAGAGCCGCAGGGTGACGCCGCATGAGACCGGGTCGGCGCTACTGTTGCATGCCGGCCACGGTCCCTCGCGTAACGGCGCACCCGTGCCAGGCGTCCCGAAGGGCATCCCCAGGGAGTTCATGCCGTGTCTATATCCCCGTCCGCGGGTCCGAGCAGACCCTTTTCCCCGTCGCTGGCCGCCCTGCTGTCGTTCCTCTGGCCGGGCCTCGGCCAGCTCTACGCCCGACGTCGGGTCTCGGGGCTGCTGTTCGCCATCCCGGCCGTCATCGTGCTTGGCGTCGTCCTGTTCGAAGCGCAGAGCGGGCTCGACGTCATGTTCGCGCGCCTGCTCGACCCGACCGTCGCGGCCTTGGTCCTCTTGGGGGTCATCGGCCTGGGCTTATGGCGACTGCTCGCCGTCCGGCACGCCTTCGGACTCGCCGACACGCGGTCCAAGCAGCGAGTAGCCGAGCGGTTCGCTCTGACCGTTCTGCTCGTTGCGATCGTCGCCAGCCACGCCTTTGGCGCCGTGTACATCTGGTCTGCCTATCAGATGGACCTCGGCATCTTCAAGGTCGGGGGCAACGGGGCGGAGGCTGCGCAGCTGCCGGCGAGTGGCTCGCGAGTCACCGTCCTGCTCGCCGGTCTCGACCAATACACGGGCCGCTCTGAACGCTTGTACGACTCGCTGATGGTCGTGAGCGTCGACACCGACACGAAGCGCATTGCCATGGTGAGCGTCCCGCGAGACACAGCCGGCTATCCGCTCTACTGGGGCGGCACCGGCAAGATCAAGATCAACGCCATCCCGACGTACGTCAAGAACGGTTGGTTGAAGTCGCCAGATCAGCCCGTGACGACGCTCGTCAAGGAAGTCAGCTACCTCGTAGGCGTCCCAATCAACTACTACGGCGTGCTGGACCTCGGCAGCTTCATGAAGGTCATCGACATGGTCGGCGGCGTCGACATCGACAATCCGTCGGCGATCGACGATCCGACATACGACTGGCTCGACGGATCGCCATACGGCTTCCGGCTTTCGGCCGGATCCCACCACCTGGACGGCCGCCTCGCCCTCGCCTACGCCCGGTCGCGCCACGGCAGCGGCAATAGCGACTATGCGCGGGCCGGGAGGCAGCAGCAACTTCTCAAGGCTGTCGCTCGCAAGGTGGCGACGCCGGCCTTGGCCGTGAAGCTTCCAGATCTGATGGGGCAGGCCGCCTCGTTGGTCTCGACCAACTTCCCGGCCGCTCGGGTGGCCGACATGATCGACCTCGCCCAATCGGTTCCGTCGTCCAACTACGACGCCTACGTCCTCGGGCCGCCATACAGCGTTTCCAGTGCGACGGCCACTGCGTCGACCAGTTGCCTGGAGCTCGACAAGGTGGCCCCGCTATCGGTGAAGCTATTCGGGGCCGACAGTCGGTACTTCGGCCGAACCCAGCCGCCGACGTGCTAGTTGTCGGGCCCACACGAGGCTGGGCGGTTCTGACGCTCGCTGCTCCGGCTCGACGGCTCCCCTACTCAGCGGTCAATCGGAGGGCGTCAGCCAGATCAATTCGACCTTCGTAGAGAGCACGGCCGATAACCACGCCAACGCAACCAAGCGCGCGGACGGCGGCAACGTCCCCAAGCGACGAGATCCCGGCGGAAGCGACGATGTGGCCGCGATCCATGTCGATCAGACGACCAAGCAATTCGAGGTTCGGACCCGCGAGCAAACCGTCGCGCTCGATTGCCGTGACGATGAACGTCCGGACGCCCCCGTCGGCCAGCCTCGCCAGCGCCGCTTCCACAGACACACCGGCAGCGCCTGGCACCCAGCCGTGGCCAACTGCCAGGCCGTCGCGCACGTCGAGAGCTACGGCGATGCGCTCACTGCCGAACCGCGTCACCAGGCGCTCGGCGAACGCTGGATCGCGCAACGCGGCGGTCCCCACGACGGCCCGCGCCGCCCCGACGCTCAGGGCCGCTGCCATCGCCTCCTCGCTGCGCAGTCCTCCGGCAACCTCGCAGGCAACGCCGGACCCGGCGGCGGCGACGATCCGCGCCACGGCTTCCGTCTGCCGCCGGGCACCGTCCTTCGCACCGTCCAGGTCGACGACGTGAATCCATCGGGCGCCGACCGCAGCGAAGCCGGAGGCTACCTCCGCCGGATCGGTGCCGTAGATCGTCTCTCTCGCGAAGTCTCCCTCGGCCAGTCGCACGACGCGGCCACCGCGGAGATCGATGGCGGGGAGCAGCTGGAAGCCCGTGGGAATGGCTGGTTGCGGGCGTGGTAGCATGCTACTATGCTACTACATCAATAGGGCCGGGACGTGCCGGATGAGCAATCCCGCAGGGCACCACGAGGAACCGACGATGAGCGCGATCGAAGCCTGGCGCAACGAAGCTGTCAGCGGGTTGTTCGAGGCCGTGCTGCGGCTGGAGACCGTCGACGAGACCTCGGCATTCTTCCGTGACCTTTGCACCCTCGGAGAGTTGCATGACCTGGCCCAGCGCTGGGCGGTGGTCCGCTTGCTGGATGCCGGCATGCATTACGCCGAGATATCGAACCGGACCGGCGCCAGCACGGCCACGATCACCCGCATTGCCCAGTGGCTCCACCACGGCGAGGGTGGCTACACGGCGGCGCTGGCGCGCTTGCACAATGCCCAGGCTGGTGCCCCAAACCAGACCGAAGCCCCGGGCCAGGCCCCCACTCCAACAGAGGAAACCAGATGACACGCCGCCTCCGACTGGCAATCCCCAACAAGGGAAGGTTGGTCGAACCGACAGTCCGCCTGCTCCGTGACGCCGGGCTCGTGTTCGAAGCCGGCGAGCGGGCGCTCATGGCTCGCGTCCAGAACTACGACCTGGACATCCTATTCGTGCGCACCAACGACATCGTGGAGTTCGTGAGTGACGGCGTGGCCGAGCTTGGCATTACGGGTTTGGACCTCGTCGCCGAGTCTGGCGCTGACGTGCCCCAGATCAAGATGCTCGGCTACGGCCGCTGCCGTCTGACCATCGCCGTACCGAACGACTCCCCGTACCGGGCGGCAGAGGATCTTGCCGGGCTGCGCGTTGCCACCTCGCACCTCTCGCTGACCAGGAAGTTCTTCGAGGCGCGTTCGATCCCCGTGAACGTGATACCGGTCTCGGGGGCGGCGGAGGTCGCGCCGAGGCTGGGGCTGGCCGAGGCGATCGTCGATCTCGTGTCGACCGGGTCGACCATGGTCGTGAACGGCCTTCGCCCGATCGAAGAGGTGTTCGCGTCCGAGGCGGTCCTGCTCGCGAACTCGACAGCCCTCAATCAGGACGGCGCGGTGTTTGCCCAGGTCGAGACGATGTTGAGCGCCACGCTGGCGGCTCGCGACCGCAAGTACCTGATGATGAACGCGCCGCAGGCAAAGGCCGCCGAGCTTGAAGACCTGCTTCCCGGTCTCGAGTCGCCGTCGGTCATCCCGCTGGCCCACGAGGGCATGATCGCAATACACGCAGTCGTCGACGCCGACCAGGTGTGGTCGTTGCTGCCCCGACTCAAGGCCGCCGGCGCGTCCGGCATTCTGATCCTGCCCATCGAGAAGCTGGTCTCATGAGCGCGCCAACCGTCAACCTTCGTCGCCTGGACCTCGCTCGCGCCGCCTCCGATCCCGCAGTTGCGGGCGAGGTAACGGCCCTGCTGCGCCGCGGCGCCGTCCCCGATCAGCGCGTCCGCGAGTCCGCCCGGGCGATCCTCGCCACCGTCAAGGCGGGCGGTGACAAGGCGGTCCGCGAAGCCAATGCGAGGTTCGGTGGCGGGCGGGCCGGTGGCTCGCTCCTCGTGACTCGCGCCGAGCTGGAGGCAGCCAGCCACGCCCTGCCGCCCCGGATCCGGGCCGGCCTCGAGCAGATGATCCAGAACATCCGCCGCTTCGCCGAGACGGAGCTGCCCGAGACTCGGACTACCACGATCGTGCCCGGCGTGGAGATCGAGCGGCGCTGGGTGCCCCTCGCCAGCGTCGGCGTCTACGCCCCCGGCGGCTCCGCGGCCTATCCCAGCTCTTTGCTCATGGGCGTCGTGCCGGCCAAAGTCGCCGGCGTGGAGCGGATCGTTGTGGCCTCGCCGGCCGACCCCGTTGGCCGCCTCAATCCGACGCTGCTCGGCGCGGCCGGTCTCGTCGGCGTTGACGTCTTCATCGCCGCCGGCGGAGCTCAGGCGGTCGGTGCGCTCGCCTACGGCCTGCCAGACGTGGGCGTGGCTCCGGTCGATCGCATCGTCGGCCCGGGCAACGCCTGGGTGACCGCGGCCAAGCTGGAAGTCTTCGGCGAGTGCGGCATCGACCTGCCCGCCGGGCCGTCGGAAGTGATGGTCGTGGCGGACGCGACCGCCGAACCGGCGTACGTCGCCGCCGACCTGCTCTCGCAGGCGGAGCATGGTCCGGACTCCCCTGCCCTGCTCGTGACCTGGGACGCTGAGTTCGCGTCGGCCGTGGAGGCGGAGCTGTCCGGACAACTCGAGACGGCCGCGCGTCGGGACGTCCTCCAGCGCTCGCTGGCCAGCTGCGCCGTGGTGGTCCTCGCCCCGAGTCGTGACGCGGCGCTGGACTTCGTCAACGACTACGCACCCGAACACCTGTCGGTCGTCGTCGACGATGTCGAGGAGGCCGTCGCCCGACTCCGAAACGCCGGCTCCATGTTCGTTGGCCCGTACGCGCCGGAGTCCGCCGGCGACTACGCCTCGGGCGCGAACCACGTCCTGCCCACCGGCGGCCTGGCCCGCTCCTGCGGCGCCCTCGCCACGGAGAGCTACGGCAAGTTCATCCAGGTCCAGCGGATTACCCGCGACGGCCTGGCGAACATACGCGATGCCGTGGAGGCGATATCCGAGGCCGAAGGCCTTATCGCACACAAGCGGGCGGTCGAGCTTCGGTTCGAGGCAGACGAATGACCAGCCTCGACACGCCGCTTCCCACCTACGCCTGGGAGCCGACGACCGACTCGCTTGCGGCGAGGTACGGGCTGCCTCGCGAATCGATCGTGCGGTTCGACGTCAACACTTCGCCACTGCCGCCAGACCTCAGCGACGTGCTGGCCGGTCCGTTCGATCCCGCACTGTGCGAGTACCCGCCCAGCGACTACGCGGCGTTGGTGGCGGCGGCCGCGGATTCATACGGCGTGGCGCCCGACGAGCTGCTGCCCACCGCCGGCGCCGACGAGGCACTCGACCTGATCGCTCGGGCGTCGCTGCGCGAGGGCTCCGTGGCGCTGATCGCGGCCCCGACGTACGCGATGTACCGCATCGTCTCGGAGCAGCGAGGGGCGACCGTCGTGGCCGTCCCGCGCCTGGGCCCCGAGCATGGCTTCGGGCTCGACATACCGGCCCTTGCAAAGGCCGCCCGCAACGCCGCCCTCGTCTGGTTGTGCGAGCCGAACAACCCAACCGGTGCCTATGAGCCGCCCGAACGCATCGGCGAGCTGCTCGCGCTGCTGGAGTCCGACGCCGCGCGCGACGGGCGTCCGGCGCCGATCGTTGCCGTCGACGAGGCCTACGCCGAGTTCGTCGGCCGCACCGTGCTGCCGCTCAGGTACGACTACGCTCGTTTGGTCGTCGTCCGCACGCTAAGCAAGGCTCACGCGCTGGCGGGCGCCCGTGTCGGCTTCGCCGTCGCCCGTCCGGAAACTCTGGCGCCGATCGTGTCGTTCAGGGCGCCGGCTTCGGTCGGCACCGTGTCTGCGGCCCTGGCCACGGCAGCGCTCACGCGGCCCAATCTGGCGGCCGCCAACGTCGCGGCGATCGCGGGGCAGCGAGCTCGCCTGATCGTCGAGCTCGGCGACCTGGGCTGGCGGCCGTACCAATCGCAGGCCAATTTCATCTTGATCCGCTTTAGTTCTGCGGCGGCGGTGGAATCGGCGGCGGAGGCGCTGTTGCGTCGCGGCCTCGTCCCGCGGACCTTCGGCCCGGAACATCCATTCTCCGATTGCCTGCGGCTGACCGTTCGGTCGGCTCGGGAGAACGAGCGACTTATCGAAGCAGCCAGGGGGATCCCCGCATGAACAATCAGATCGGCAGCGTGGTGGCGTCCGGAGCTCGCTGGGCAACCGTCACGCGCTCGACCCGCGAGACCCAGATCACGGTCACGCTCAAGCTCGACGGCAGCGGCGAGACCAGGATCGAGACAGGCGTCGGCTTCTTCGATCACCTGCTCAACTCGCTGGCGCATCACGCCCTCTTCGATCTGGAGATAACCGCCGCGGGCGACCTCGTGATCGACGAGCACCACACCGTCGAGGACGTCGCGCTCGTACTCGGGGCGGCGCTTGCCGAAGCCCTCGGCGACCGGTCCGGGATCGTGCGCTTCGGCGATGCCGCCGTGCCCATGGACGAGTCGGTGGCGACCGTCGTTGTCGACGTTGGGGGCCGGCCGTACGCAGTGGTCGACCTGCCGTTCCGGGGCAAGCGTGCCGGCAAGATGCCGCTCCAGCTGATCGAACACGCCCTCGAATCGCTGGCCCGTGCCGGCGGCGTGACGCTGAATGTCAGGGGCCGGGGCCGCAACGACCACCACCTGGCCGAAGCCGCCTTCAAGGCTCTTGGTCGGTCGCTCCGGGCCGCCGTGGCAGTGGATCCTCGGCGGAGCGGAGCCGCATCGACCAAGGGCACGCTCGGATGACCCGGCGAACACCGATCAGAATCGCGGTGCTGGACTACGGCGCCGCCAACATGGTCAGCATCACCCAGGCCCTTACCGCAGTTGGGGCCGAGCCGATCGTGGCCGCCGACCCAGAGGCGATGGCCGGCGTGGATGCGCTCGTCGTCCCCGGCGTCGGCGCAGCTGGCCCGGCGATGGACCACCTGCGGGATCGTGGTCTGGCCGATCCGCTGCGCGAGTGGGTCCGGGCGGGCAAGCCATGCCTGGGCATATGCCTGGGTCTGCAGCTCTTCTTCGACGCCAGCGACGAGGGCAGTGCCCCAACGCTTGGGCTGCTTGCCGGACGGAGCGTCGCGCTCGTCGACGCGCCAACGTTGCCCCACATCGGCTGGAACTCGGTCATCTTCGATCGAGCCCACCCTCTCTTCGATGGCATACCCGACGGCAGCTATTTCTACTTCGTGCACTCCTTCGCGCCTGCTCCGAAGGACCAAAGCATCGTCCTGGCCCGCACGACGCACGGCCGGCCGTTTGTAAGCGCGGTCGCGCAGGGCTCGCTCTACGGGCTGCAGTTCCACCCGGAGAAATCGTCGGACGCCGGCTTGCGGGTGCTGGCCAACTTCGTGACCCTCGTCAGCGCGTCGGCTGCCCCTGCGCCAGGAGTGGCGTGATGCTTGCCAGGCGCGTGATTCCCTGCCTCGATGTGGACAAAGGCCGGGTCGTCAAGGGCACCAAGTTCCTGAACCTCACCGACGAGGGCGATCCGGCGGAGCTGGCAGAGCGCTATGCCCGTGAGGGTGCCGACGAGATCGTCTTCCTCGATATCACCGCCGCCCACGAACGGCGCGGCACGATGCTCGACATCGTCCGACGGACGGCTTCGCGCGCCTTCGTGCCGCTGACGGTCGGCGGCGGGGTCCGCAGCGTCGACGAGATGCGCGACGTTCTTCGGGCCGGCGCGGACAAGGTGTCGTTCAATACCGCGGCCGTAGCCGAGCCTGCGCTGTTGACCGCGTGCGCGGATCGGTTCGGGAGCCAGGCCGTGGTCTGCGCGATCGATGCCCGGCGTCTGCCGCTCGCGGACGGCGCCGACTCAGCCGAGCGGCGTTGGGAGGTCGTGACCCACGGCGGCCGGCGCCCGACTGATCTCGAGGCTGTGGCGTGGGCGATGCGCGTCGTCGAACTCGGTGCGGGCGAGCTGCTTGTGACGTCGATGGATCGCGACGGCACTCACAGCGGCTTCGACACTGAGCTGCTGGCGGCGATTGCGACTCGTGTGCGAGTGCCCGTCATCGCCTCCGGCGGTGCTGCCGGGCCGGCCGACTTCGTCACGGCGGTTCGGGACGGCAAGGCCGATGCCGTTCTGGCGGCCTCGATCTTCCACCGTCGAACGCATTCAATCGCGGACGTCAAGGCAGCCATGGCGGCGGCGGGACTGCCGGTCCGTCGGATCGAGGAGTCGGGCGCATGATCGCCAAGCAATTGCTCGCGGAGGAAGTGGCCTGGGGTCCGTCCGGGCTCGTGCCGGCCGTCGTCCAAGACCCAACCGATGGCCGCGTTCTGATGGTCGCCTACGTCGACGCGGAAGCGCTCGCCGCCACACTGGCCACGGGCGAGGTCCACTTCCACTCACGCTCGCGAGACCGGCTGTGGCGCAAGGGCGAGACGAGCGGCAACGTGCTGCGTCTGCTCGACATCGCCGTCGACTGCGACGCAGACGCGCTGCTCATCCAGGCCGATCCTACGGGCCCGACGTGCCACCGCAACACCCGCAGCTGCTTCGACCATGCCGGCGCCGAGGCGACGGCCTCGCAGACCGCCGCTCCCAACCCTGCCGGTAGTCGGGCCGCAGCCCAGGGCTTCGAGTGGCTCGAGATGTTGTGGGCGACGATCGACGCGCGTGCCGCCGCCGCCGACCCGACCGCTTCGTACACGGCCCGGCTGTTGGCCGGTGGAGTCGACGCGCCCGCCCGCAAGGTCGCCGAAGAGGCGACCGAAGTGCTGATGGCCGCCAAGGACGACGCCACGGCCGGCCCCGACTCACGCCCCGCCACGCGCGACGCGCTGACGGGCGAGGTCGCCGACCTGCTCTATCACACTCTGGTGCTGCTCCGCGAGCGGGGCCTTGCCCCGGCCGCCGTCATCGCGCGGCTCCGGGAGCGCCACAAGGCCTAGCGACTCTGAGGGCCGGTCTCGTAACGAGCGTGACCAGGTTCAGCTCTTGAGCCGCCCGATCTTGATGCTCTTCTTGCCGGCCCTCAGGACCAGGAAGCGTCCAGCAATCGGCTGGGGAACGGCATCTTCGGGTGTCTTCAACCGTTCGTCGTTGATGGACAGCCCGCCCTGCGTTATGGCCCGGCGAGCGTCTCCGTTGGAGGAGTAGAGCCCACTCACGATCGCCAGGCGCAGCGCGCCGCCCGCCACGTCCTCGGCCGCGAACTCGAAGTGGTCGATTTCCGCGAAGAGCCCATCGAGCACGTCTGCGTCGCGGATCGGATCCTTCGAGAACGCGGCCTCACTCAGCCGGACGGCATTGCGAGCGGCGGCGTCGCCGTGAACCCGGGCTGTCAGGTCGTACCCGACCGCCTTCTGCGCAACTCGAGTCTCGGGATGAGCGGCCTGCTGGGCCTCGAGGTCAAGGATCTTCGCCCGGTCGAACAGCGTGAAGGTGCGCAGATACTTGCCGACGTCTCGGTCGTCCCCGTCGAGCCAGTACTGGTAGAAGGCGAACGGGCTCGTCCTGGCCGGGTCGAGCCAGACGCTCGTGCCGGCGGCAGTCTTGCCGTACTTGGCCCCGCTCTCGTTGGTCAGCAGCGGGTAGCTGAGGGCGTAGGCCAGATCCTGGCCGTCGCCCGCCCCGAACTCCTTGCGTATCAGCTCGAGGCCGGCAGTGATGTTGCCCCACTGGTCGGCGCCACCCATCTGCAGCTCGACCCCGCCGACGCGGTACAGGTGCAGGAAGTCGGCCGCCTGCAGGAGCATGTAGCTGAATTCGGTAAAACTCAGCCCGGCATCGAGACGGATCTGGACCGAGTCCTTGGCCAGCATGTACGGCACCGTTAGGTGCTTGCCGATGTCGCGCAGGAACCGCAATAGCGAGTACGAACTCAGCCACTCGTAGTTGTCGACGACCTCGGCACCGTTGGGGCCATCGAAGTCTAGGAACCGTGTCAGCTGGTTCTGGATGCCGACGATGTTCTCCTCGACAATCGGCCGGCTGAGCAGCAGCCGTTCGGCTGATCGCCCGGACGGGTCGCCGATCATCGCGGTCCCGCCGCCCACCAGCGCGATGGGCGTCCCGCCGGCGCGCTGGAGGTGGATCATGCCGAAGATCGGGACGAGACTGCCGATGTGGAGTGAGGAGCCGGTCGGGTCGAAGCCGTTGTAGCCCTTGATCGGCGTGCCGGTGGCGAGACGCTCCTCCAGGCCGCCGCTGATCTGATGCAGCATGCCTCGCCAGCGCAGCTCGTCGAGCAGACCTGGCAGCCCGGCTGAAGATGTTGAGCGATTGGCCTCTTCGGTTCCGCCTGCCAGAGTCATCGCTTGATCCGCTCCTTGTCGTCACGCCGTCGGGCACCTGCGCGTCCGAAGGCCGGCGGGATGGGGTGGAATGTCCGCCTGTTCACCTATGCTATCTTGCGAGCCGCCATGCAGACCAGCCTCGCCCGCCGCGAACGCCGTCGCCACAGCCGCTCGGGCGCCCGCCGCCCCGGAGGCGGCGCCGGCCGCGGCCTCGCTCTCATCCTCCCCATCTTCCTGCTGGGGTCGTTCTTTACGCTCAGCCTGGTCGCCTTCGCCGGGACGGTCGAGGTCTATTCGGCCTACAGCAAGGACCTCGAGGATCCGAAACAGAAGCTCGAGAGCCTCGACCTCAGCCAGCAGACGGTGCTATACGACCGAACCGGCACCATCCGGCTGGCGGCCTTCGGGTCCGAGAACCGTCGCGTCCTGAACTTCTCCGAGATTCCCGACGTGGTGCTCGATACGACCACCAGCACCGAGGACAAGACCTTCTGGACGAACACCGGCTTCGACCCGGCCGCGGTCCTGGCGGCTCTACGCGACGCCATCTCCGGCCGTCCGCGCGGGGCATCGACGATCACCCAGCAGCTGGTCAGGCAGAAGCTCTTGCCGCCGACGACGAGCACCCTGGATCGCAAGATCAAGGAGATCATCCAGTCGGTCCGATTGACGCAGGAGTTCCCGGGCGTCGAGGGTAAGCAGGCCATCATCACGGCCTATCTGAACCTCAACTTCTACGGCAACCAGAGCTACGGCATCGCCGCGGCGGCCCAGGGCTACTTCAGCGTCACCGACCTGAGCAAGCTCACCATCGCCCAGGCTGCGATCCTGGCGGCCATCCTCCAGGCGCCCTCGGCCTACGACCTGGTCGCGAACGCCGACCCGCTTGCTAACGGCACCTGGCTCGTGGCCGCCAACACTCCCATCGTCGAACGGCGCAACACGATCCTCGAGGAGATGCGACGCGACAACCAGGATGGTCTGCTGAGGGGCAAGTACAGCGACGCCGAACTCCTCCAGGCCGAGGCCGAGCAGGTCATCCTTCACCCGGCCTCACAGCCGCGGATGATCGCTCCGCAATTCGACCTGATGGTCCGGCAGCAGCTCGCGGATCTGTTCTGCGGCCAGGGCACCGATCCGGCCGACTGCGAGCAGGTGGACACGGGCGGGTACAAGGTAATCACGACGCTCGACGTCTCGATGCAGCAATCGGCCGAGAAGTGGCTGAGTGCCTACGTCTTCGGCCCGAACCAGACCACCGCAGCCGCCGACATCGCCTATCTCGCCGACCTCGGCATCACCCCCAAGACGGACTCATACGACTACTCGCGGATCATCGGCCCCAGCTCGACGAGCAGCGTCGGGCTGCGCAACGGCAACATCCACAACGGATCTCTGATCGCCGTCGACTATCGAACGGGTCAGGTCCTGACCTACGCCGGCAGCGCCGGCTTCTACGAGAATACGGTCAAGGATCCGGCTAAGGCAGGCCAGGACTACTTCGACCCCGAGTACGACGTCCTGTCGTCCGGCATCGGGCGTCAGCCGGGTTCGGCCTTCAAGCCGATCAACTACCTGATCGGGATCCAGGACGGCTCGCTGACCGCAGCCTCGATGTTGATGGATGTGGCTACGGACTTTGGCGGCGGGTACATACCCCACGATGCGGACGGCTTTGAACGAGGTCCGGTCCGCGTCCGCGAAGCACTCCAGTATTCGCTGAACATCCCCGCTGTGAAGGCCGCGGCGATCAACACCGTTCCGCGGGTGATGTCGCGCGCTCAGGACTTCGGACTGACATTCCCGCCTGGCTCCAACCCGGGCGTTTCGGTGGGCGTCGGCACTGTTGAGGTCCACCCGGCCGATCTGGTGTCGGCCTATGGCGCGATCGCCGATGGCGGGACGCTGGTCCAACGAAACATGATTCTGTCGATCACCGACGCGAAGGGCAACGCGACCCGGTTGCAGGCGCCGACGGTTACCCACCCGTCGACCCCGCCGGCGACGTACGTGATGACGAACATTCTCGCCGGCAACACGGACCCCGCCCAGAACAACTGGTGGAGCCAGTACAAGCTGATGTCTGGCAATACCCGCCGCCCGGCAACACTCAAGACAGGCACCAGTGACCAGACCGAGGATCTGTTCGCGGTCGGTTACGTCGCGCCGCCAACCGATCCAAGTGCTCCGGCGATCGTCGCGGGCGTGTGGGCCGGCAACAGCGACAGGGCCCCCGGCCATAGCGTCATGTCGCTCGAAATGGCCGCGCCGATATGGCACGGCTTCATGCAGGACGTCACGACCAAGACGCCGGTCACCGACTTCGTCCAACCGGACGGCGTGACATGGGCCAACGTCGATGCCAACAGCGGGATGCTGCCGGGCCCGTATACGACTCAAACCGTTCGCGAGGTCTTCGTCAACGGCACTGTCCCAACCCAGGTCGATACGACCAAGACTCCGGTCGACGTCGACACCGTCTCCAACACTCTCTGGACGTACGACTGTCCGGGCGTCAAGGAGACGAAGGGCTTCCTGGACTTCAGTCAGGTGGACGCGACTCGTCCAGACTGGCAGAAGTACGACCAGATCTGGGTGGCCAGGGCGCAGACGGGCGTCGGCGTGAGAGGCGGTCCGAACAACGGCGCCACGATGTACTTCTACCAAACTGGCTTCTGGACGCCTTTCGGCAAGACCTGGGGGGCGGACTTCCCGCCAACGACCTCCTGCACCTCGAACACCGGGACGCCGCCACCATCGCCGAGCCCTTCGCCCACGCCGGAGCCGACAGAAACGCCAGCTCCCACGCCGGAGCCGACGCCAACGCCGGCGCCGACTTACATACCTGCCCCGACCCCCACGCCCCCGCCGACGCCGATTGCTCCCCCGTCGTCTGATACTCCGCCGCCGTTGCCCGCGTCCCCGGCCTTGCTGCTGGCGCCGCTGATGCTGTCGTGGCGAGGGCGACCTGGCGGACGCAAGAAGCGTATGTCATGGCGCTCTCCCCGCGGCTGACGACGCTCGAATTGGCTGCTAGCCGTCCAGCGGCTCCGTTCGGGCGGGTCCCCTCCGTCCCACGAGGACCCTCGCCAGGTTGACCGACGCGCTGAGCTCGGGCAGACGGAACACGCGCGCCCACGCCACGTAGACCGCCAGCCCAACCAGTCCGCCCGCGGCCAGCTCCAGGAACTGCGCCACGAACGACGATGGCCCGCCCATTGAGCCCTCCACGTAGCGCGCCACCAGGTAGGCGGCCGCCGAGGCAACGCAAGCTCCCGCGGCGAACGAGACCGCGTGGCGGGCCATCGGTCGCAGGTCAAAACCGATCCGCCTCTCCATGAACGCAACCAGGAGGATGACCTCCGCCCACGCGCCCAGTCCGATCGCAAGAGCAAGGCCTGCCAGATGGAAGAACGGGAACAGGACCACTGCAGCGATCACGTCAACCGCCACGGCCAGGAGCGCCGCCGTGACCGGGGTTCGCGTGTCCTTGCCCGCGTAGAAGATCGGGGCCATCAGGGCGATGAGCACGTGCGCCACGAGGCCGAGGAGAAACACCTCGTAGATCGGCGTGTAAGTCGCCGTGCTCTGCGCGGTGAACGACCCGTGCTGATAGAGGAACGCAATCGTCGGAGCGGCCAGGACGAGCATGAAACCCATCAAAGGCACGACGACAAAGAGCAGCAGCCGAAGCGACTGGTCGACCAATCTGCGGAAGCGCTCGTCGTCGCCCTGAGCGACCGCGCGCGACAGCGGGGGCAGCAGGATGATCCCGAGCGGCACGCCGATCAAGCCGATTGGGATCTGCAGAGTGGTAAACGCGGTGGTATAGGCAGTCAGCCCGCCGTCGCTGGCAAGACTCTGGGCGAAGTAGGTGTTCACCAGAAAGACCAGCTGGGTGACACCCAGACCCAGGGCGCGCGGCGCCATCAGCTTCAGAGTCTCACGGACGGCGGGATCGTGAATGTGGATCTCAGGCTGGTAGAGGCGCGAGCGACGAACTGCCGTGGCCTGCGTGAGCACGAGGCCGGCCGATCCCACAACCACGCCGATAGCCAGGGCGTAGATGCCCAGGAAAGGAGCGAGGACAACGGCGCACACGATGATCCCGATGTTGTAGACGTTGGGGGCCATCGCCGGGGCTCCGAAGATGCCAAGCGAGTTGAGGCCCGCGGTCATGACGGCTCCGACGGCAAGCAGCATTGGCGAGAGAAGCATCACCCTGGTCAGCCCAATCACCAGGTCGAGCTGAGCCGGGTCCTTGGGCTTGGCGATCACGGGCACGATCGCCGGGGCCGCAATCCATACGACCACCGCCAGAGGAATGAGCGCCAGGACCATCAAGTTGGCGATCGTCGAGACGAGTCGTCGGGCGCGCTCGGCTTCTCCGCCGGCAAGAAGAGCCGAGGCCACCGGAACCAGGGCCGAGCCCACGGCCCCCGCGGCCACCAGCTGGAAGAGCGTGTCGGGGATCCGGAAGGCGGCGTAGAAGGCATCCAGGGGTGAGCTGGTTCCGCCGAACTGGGCCAGGAAGACGGCGGTCCGGAACCAGCCGATGAGCCGCGACAGGACCACGCCCGCAACCACGACCAGGCCGGCAAGCGCGATTCCACGGCCTCCGAGCCGCGACGCCGACGCGACAGAGAGATCGGAGGTGGCCATGTCGGCGGTCAGCACGACGTCCCCTGCCACGGCCTCGGGTGGCGGCATGGGCCGGCGGCCCACCTGAGGGGGTAGCGCCACGGGCGGCGCGACAAAACCGGAAGATGGCTCCGGCTGACTTGGAGTGCCTCGTAGCCGGCTCGGGATCAAGTTGCGGGGCTGCCAGCCGTGCTGACGCGGCGACTCGGGCGCATCGTCGGGCGAACCATTGGTCGTGGGCCTGTCGGCGCTCATCGGAAACGCCTGGCCAGCCGCCAGCCTGCTCCAAGGACCCGGTTCGGGGCGAACTCGTGGGCCCGAATGCGCACGAGTGGTTTGGCCCCGAAACGGCGCTTGAACATGTAGAGGTTCCAGAGCGGATGCGACTGGTCCTGGGGCACGCCCGGCGACGACTGGGTATCGACTCCGCCCATGTCGTAGCCCGTGAAGCCCACCTCAGCCGCCCAGCGGATGATTTGCCACTGCAGCAGGTGGTTGGCACGAGTGCGGCGCATGTCGGCGCCGTCGCGGGATCCTGCCGCAAAGTAGACGAGTAGTTGCCCGCTGTGCAGCAGCAACGCCCCGGTGTCCCGGCCTTCCAGCCCCGCGAACCAGAGGCTGGCGACGCCCGACTCACCGAGCTGGCGCCACTGCTCGAGCTCGTAGTCGCGATCGCGAACGATGAACCCCTCGCGCTTGCCCGTCACTGCGTGGATGTCGTAGAAGGCGGCGAGGGCGGGCTCCCGCGCGGCCTCGTCGGTCAGGTCGACCCGCTCGGTCGTCACGCCCAACGAGATGGCCCGATTGATGTCGGCGTGGGTCGTATGCCCCAGGAGATCGCGCTGGGCCGCCTCAGACGCCTCCAGGGGCACGATCATCGCCGTACGCGACACCTGGACGTCTCGGGCGGCAGTGTGGAAGCCAGCTCCTTCCAGGGCGAGAGCCGGGGGGCTCCCTTCTTCCCAGGTCGGGTCGATCGTGAACGCGACCGAGTGGCGTGTTCGGGCGATGCTGCGAATGCCGTCGAGTGCCGCGCTGATCGCCTCAGGCGTGGTCGTCAGGAGGACGGGACCGCGGGGCGCGTAGTGGATCCGGAACCGGCGGAAGGGGCCGCCTCGGCGACGCAGCGGCCGCTCCTGTATGGAGACCACGGCAATAGGCTTGTCGTCGAGCTCGATGACATACCGCAGCGGAGTCCAGCCGAGGCCCCGCTTCAGCTCGCCCCAGGCATGCGACTGAAATGCCTCCCCCATTGGGCTCCGCACCGCCAGGTCGTTCCACGCCGACGGCTCCCAGTCGGTCGCGTCGACAACTCGAAGCGCCCTGGACACGTTGCGGCCCTTCGGGCTCGTCGCCAAGCTCAGTCACTCCTCCACCGGGTCGCGCCGCGGGCGGGCGGCGTCCTCGATGGCGATTGTCGCACCCCGCAGCTCGGTCCTGCCGACCTTCTCCCGCCCGGGCTCCCCTATCGCCGACCCCGGCCCGACTCGGACGTAGGACCAGTCGACCGGAAGACACCCAATCAGAGGCTCACTATCGTAGCCCCATCTCCGCCCTCGCCTCGGTCGCCCGGACGCCACGACTTGACGAGAGGATGCCCGCCTGCATGCTCACGCACTGCGTCGCGAAGAGCGCCCGTGCCGAGACCGTGAATGACCGTGGTCTGGTCCAGGCCGGCGAGCGACGCGTCGTCGAGGTAGCGGTCGAGAACCTCGATCGCTTCCTGCACTTTTGCCCCGCGCAGGTCGAGCGACGACGCGACGGTCCGTGCCCGGTCCATCTGCAGACGCGAGGCAGAGCCCGTCAGCGCGGCCGAAGACTGGGCAGTTGCTGTTGATCGGGAGCCCATGGCCGGTCGAGCGGTATCGTCGCCGCCCACGGCCGGCTCGAGGTCGTCAACGGCGACCGTGATCCGAAGTCCGCCGGCCTCGAGGGTCGCCCGACGTCCGCCCTTTTCGAGGGCTGCGATTCGGCCTTCGACGCCGCCGGTGCGCGTTCGAGCCCGCATTCCGATCCGCCAGGCGATCGGGTCGGCGGACGCGGCAACGCGGGCCGGCTCAAGTTCGGCCTCCGGAAGTCGCTCGACGAAACCGCTTGCCCGTGCCAGGTCCTCATCGAGACCTCGCTGCGTGACCGTCTCGCGCTCGAGCTTGCGGCGGATGCCTCGGACCTCGGCTCGCACGTCGTCCACCATGCGCTCGGCTTCGTCGCGGGCTGTCTTGACGGATTCGTCGCGCTCACGCCGGGCGCGGCGTCGTTCGTCATCGGCCGCTGCCAGTGCGGTCCTTGCCCGCTCCTCGGCCACTCGAGCCGCAGCCAGGGCCTCGGTCGTCTCGAGCTGAGTGGCCTTGATCGAGGCGAGCGTCTCCTCGAACGCCTGCTGCTCGTCGGTCAGGCGTGACCTGGCCTCGGTCACTATCGGCACCGGCAGGCCGAGCCGCTCGGCGATCGCGAAGGCCTGGCTCTGGCCCGGCAGGCCGATGGTCAGCTTGTATGTCGGTCGGAGCGTTTCGACGTCGAACTCGACCGATGCATTGCGGGCTTGCGGCGTGGTATGGGCATAAAGCTTGAGCTCCGCGTAGTGCGTCGTGGCGGCCACGAGCGCGCCGGATCTGATGAAGTAGTCCAGCAATGCCTGGGCCAGCGCCGATCCCTCGGTCGGATCCGTGCCGGCGCCGAGCTCGTCGAGGAGGATCAGCTTGTTCGGGCCAGCGGCCTCGACGATGCGCACGATCGATCGCATGTGGCCGCTGAACGTCGAGAGCGACTGGGCCACCGATTGCTCGTCGCCGATGTCGGCGTAGATGTCGTCGAGGACCGGCAGCCGCGTTCCGGTGTCCGCCGGCACGTGCAGCCCCGATTGGTGCATCAGGCTGAGCAGCCCGAGGGTTCGCAGAGCCACCGTCTTGCCGCCCGTGTTCGGGCCCGTTATCAGGAGGGCCGTGTACTCGCCCCCGAGCCGGACATCGACCGGCACGACGTGACCCGATAGCCCGGGATGCCGGGCGCCGAGCAAAACGATCTCCGAGCGGCTCGCGATCTCCGCGGGTATAGCGTCCATCTCATCGGCCAGACGGGCCTTGGCGGACCAGAAGTCGAACCGCGCCAGAGCGTGGAGGGTATCGCGCAGCGGGCCCGTCTGACCCGCGACCTGCATCGACAGATCGTCGAGGATCCTCTCGATCTCGGCCCGCTCCGCCACCTGGGCCTCACGCCAGGCGTTGCCCAGCTCCACGGCCACCAGCGGCTCCACGAACAGAGTCTGGCCGCTGCCTGAAGCATCGTGGACGATGCCCTTGACCCGGCCCTTGGAGTCGGCCCGGATGGGGATCACGTACCGACCGCCGCGCAAGGTGATGATCGGCTCCTGCAGCGAGCCGGCTAGCTCGCCTGAGTGGATGAACTGGTCGAGACGGCTGCGCAGGCGCTCGTATGCAATTCTCACGGCCCGCCGGATCCCGCCCAGGCGCGGCGAAGCCGTATCGAGCAACTCGCCGGTGGGATCGAAGCTGCGCTGCAGCACGTTCCGAAGGCTCGGCAGGGCGTGGATATCCCGCGCGAGGTCGCGCAGAAGCGGCCGCCGTTCCGTGCTCAGCGCATCGCTGAGACGGGTCGCTGCCTCGAGCGTCGCGGCAATGTCAAGGAAGTGGTTGGGGTCCAGGCGGCCGCCACGTGCGGCCCGCTCGATCCACGGTTCGATGTCCTTGCTGCCGCCGATGCCCGCGCCCGGATGCCCGGACACGAACGACCGGGTCTGGGACGTCTCTTCAAGGCCCTGGGCCACGACGACCGGGTCCGTCGACGGTTCCAGACTCTCCGCCAGACGGCGCCCGGGCGGAAACCCCGTCGCGGCGGCGAGACGTGCCCGAACCAGGGGAAACTCCAGGATGGCCAGCGATCGGCGATCCAGGCCCTCGGTTGCCACGTTTCGTGGCGCGTTCGAGGTTGTCACGTCTCCACCCGCTGCGGCGCCGACCTGGCAGTTGAGACGGATGCATGGCCGGCCACGTAGAACCGCCATGGGCGGCTCCGCCATGGCTCGGGGGCGTAGCCGATGCCGACTCGCGGACCCGTGGCCACAGCCATCGGCTCGTCGTCGACTCCGATCTCCAGTCTCAGCTCTGATGCCTCGTCACAGAGGTCAATGCCGCCGTCGGCTCCATCGATCGACAGGGCCGCGCACACCAGGCCGGGGCCGGAGGCGAGTCGGGTCGTGGGTAGCGCCTCGATGTTGCGAGCCGCTCGCTCCACCGCCTCCGCGCTGCGGCGACCCGCCCGCGTCGTGGCCCAGCGAACCCTCGCCAACCTCATCTCGTCCTGGCCCAGGTTGGGTTCGAGCGCGCGAACCAGCAGCGCGGCCGGCCGACCATCGGCTTCGGTGACGACATTCAGACAGTGATACATACCGTAGACAAGGTACACGTAGGCGGCTCCCGGCGGCCCGAACATGACGGAGTTGCGTTTCGTCCGACCGAAGCGAGCGTGAGAGGCCATGTCGTGCAGCCCGATGTAGGCCTCTACTTCGACAATTCGGCCACCGCGCGCGTCCGGACCACTGCCCCGGATCAATTGCGCTCCGATGAGGTGCCGAGCGGCGGCAAGCGTGTCAGTCGCGAGGAAGTCGCGCGGCATCACCCGCGTGCCTGGCTGGCCCGAGGCGGCCATGGTCGACCGAGAGAACTGCGTCCGTCTCAGGGGAAGTTCGATACCAGATCGGCCGGCAGAAGGCCGGACATCACGTGAACGAGGGACGGAATGAACGTGTCCCTCATGCCGCCCGCTATGTGCGAGTCGTGGATCGCATTCTGCGCATCGCGCAGCGGCGTGAGATCCCCTGACCTGGCCGGCGGCAGCGTGTATGAGCTGAAGACGATCACCGTCAGCGTGAGAAGGAGAAGACCCTGGGCCAGACCTAGCAGGCCGCCCACGACGTCGTCGACTATGGGGTGTTCGGCGGAGAGATCGGTCCGCTTGTAGAAGCCCTGGATCAGAATCGACGAGGCGACGCCACCCACGGCGAAGATCGCCAGGAATGCGAGCAGCCGGTTGTAGCCGAGGCTGAACTGGGACCAGTTCTGGCCCAGGAAATCTCCGACGGTATCCCGCAGGTTGGCGGCCAGGAGGAACGCGAACAGAATCGAGACGATCCCGAGAATCCGCCTGATTGCGCCCTGCGCCACGCCCATGAAGAAGAAGGCGAACAGGCCGATCAGGACGGCCAGATCGACAAAGGGGGCGTTCTTGATGAATCCAACGATGTCCACCGATCTACCTCCGCGAGGGCGGTGGCCACCGACATATTCGTGTCGGCAGGCCGCAGCTAGGTTAGCAGTGCCCTAGTGGCCGCATCAACGGACAACAGCACCGACCTAAGCGCTCAAAAGTACCCGGAGTGGGCTCGTGACGCTCGGTTGGGTTGCTAACTCCTGATGTGGGCCCCGAGATCGATCTCCAGGCCGGACCGAACCGCCGCCACGGCCGCATCTATCTCGGCCTCGGCGAGGGTCCGATCGTCGGCCCCGAAAACCAGCCGGTAGGCGAGGCTCTTCTCGTCGGTGGCGAGGGGAGCGCCGCGGTACAGGTCGAAGAGACGGTGCCCCCGCAAGAGAGCGCCCCCATGGCTCCGGATCGCCGCCTCGACCTCAGCCGCCGTCCGACTCTCATCGACGATGACTGCCAGGTCGCGCTCAACAACCGGAAAGCGGGCGATCGGCTCCACGTGGATCCTTGGAACGGTCGCTTCATCCAACCCGCGGATCGCCAATTCGGCGACGATGACTCGCTGCGCTCTCAGTTCCCACATCTCAAGCGCGTCAGGGTGCAACTCGGCCACTCGGCCGCTGACCGACTCCGCGTCAGCCGTCGCCTCGGCCGTCAGTGCTCGGCCGGGGTGAAATGGGAAACCGCGAGTGTCGGGGCGGTAGCTCGGGGGCGGCGTGTGCAGGCGACGGCAGATCATCTCGACGATGCCCTTGGCGTCATCGAGGTCATACGGGCGGGCAGGTCGATTCCACGCCGCGGGCTGGGCGTCGCCGCTCAGCACGAACGCCAGCCTGGTCCACTCTTGTGGCGCGTCCCCTACCCGACCGTAGCCCTTCCCCACCTCGAAGACGGCCACGTCCTCGCGACCCTGGCGTTCGTTGAGCGCCAGGACACCGAGGAGGCTCGGGACGACGTGCTGACGCAGCACCGAGTGCTGACTCGAGAGGGGGTTGGTCACGGCGATGACGCCCCCGGCGGCCGGTGAGGCGATCGCGAGGCCCCCGTCGCCCGGCCACTGCAGCCTGGCATCGTTCTCTGGGGAGACGAGCGCATGAGTGACGACCTCGGTCAGACCGGCCCCAGCCAGTGTCTCGCGAATCGAATTCCGAACCTTCAGCGGCGAGGGTCGGTAGGCCGGCATCAGCGTATCCGGCAGGTGGCTGGGCGTCGTCTCATAGCCGCGGACCCGGGCGACTTCCTCCACCACATCCGCCTCGACCTCGAGGTCGCGGCGCCAGGTCGGCACCACGGCCATCACCACCTCTTCGGACCCGGGGTCGATCTCGAGGGGCTTCGGTGCAGCGGCGACTCGGATTCGGCTGCCGGTGGGCGCGGCCTCGGTCTCGATGCCGACGCGCTTCAGCAGGTCGCGCTGCTCAGCGGTGTCTATCGGCGCGCCGAGCAGCTTGCTGACGCGGGAGGGTCGGAAGGCAAGTCGCGGTGACACGGGCTCATTCGGCGCGGTATCCACGACACCACGGGCGCACGAGCCGCCCGCCCAGGCCAGGGTCAGCTGGGCAACGCGATCTGCTCCGATTCGGGCGAGCCGGAACTCCTGACCCTTCTCGAAACGAAGGCTCGCCTCGGATCGCAGGGCGAAGCGGTGGCCCGTGCGGCGAATGCTGACCGGATCGAAGATGGCCGACTCGATGGCGATCTCGGTCGTGGCGTCGGTGATCTCGCTCTCGGCGCCGCCCATCACTCCGGCGATGCCGATTGGTCCCTGCGGATCGGCGATGATCAGCGTCTCGGGAGTCAGGTCGCGCCAGACATGGTCCAGCGTTTCGAGCCTCTCCCCGGCGACCGCGCGTCGGACGATGATCGTGCCTTCGTGAACCGCGCTGCCATCGAACGTGTGGGTCGGCTTGCCCAGCTCGAGCATGACGTAGTTCGAGGCATCGACGACGTTGCTGACCGGGCGCATACCGGCTGCCTGGAGTCGCATCTGGACGGTATCGGGCGACGGGCAGATCTTCGCGCCGCTGATCCAGCGGCCGACGAAGCGGGTGCAGAGGACGCCATCGCGAACCTCGACCGTGAGGCGGTCGCCGACCGGGCCGCCGGTCTCCTCGACCTTGATCTCGGGCCAGCGGACCGTGGCGCCGGTGGCTGCCGCCACCTCTCGAGCCAGTCCGATCAGACACAGGGCGTCGCCCCGGTTCGGCTTGACGTCAACGTCGAGCACGACGTCGCCGTAAAGATCGGAGAGCTGGCGGCCGAGAGGCGTGCCGGGCGGCAGGATGAGAATTCCCTCGGCGTCGCTGGTGATGTGGAGCTCGTCGCCCGAACAGAGCATGCCCTCCGAGGCGATGCCCATCTTCTCGGTCCGTTCGATGCGGCGCTCACCGGGCAGCACGGCGCCGGGGAGGGCCACCGGGACTCGCTGACCCGGGGCGATGTTGTGCGCACCACACACGATATGGAGAGGTTCACCCGATCCGACGTTCACGGTCGTGAGATGCAGCCTGTCGGCGTTGGGGTGCTTCTCCACGGTCAGCAACTCGCCAACCACCACGGAGCGCCAGTCGGCGCCCCAGGCCTCGATGCCCTTGACCTCCATGCCCAGGAGGGTCAGCCGTTCGGCCAGCTGTTCGGAGGTCTGCTGGACGTCGACGTACTCGCGCAGCCAGCTCAGGGGGACTCTCATCGGAACTGCTCCAGGAAGCGCAGGTCGTTCTCGAGGTAGTAGCGCAGGTCGGGCACGGCGTGGCGCAGGTTGGCGATGCGCTCCACGCCCATGCCGAAGGCGAAGCCCTGATACCGCTCGGGGTCTATGCCGCCGTACTGCAGGACGACCGGGTGAACCATGCCGGCGCCCAGGATCGTCATCCAGCCCGACTTCGAGCAGGCCGGGCAGCCGACGCCGCCGCACACCACGCACTCGACGTCGAAGGCGACCGATGGTTCGGTAAAGGGGTAGTAGCCCGGCCGGAAGCGCGTCTTCCGAGGGCCGAACAGGGCGTGCGCGAACTCGTCCAGGAGGCCCTTCAGGTCCGCCATGGACGTTCCCTCGTCGACCATCAAGCCTTCGACCTGGAAGAACTCGGAGCCGTGACTGGCGTCGACCGCCTCGTAGCGGAAGCAGCGGCCCGGAAGCAGGGCCCTGATCGGCGGCCTGGTCGACTGCATCACGCGGATCTGACCGGGGCTTGTGTGAGTACGGAGCAGATAGCCCGGGATGTCGACGTAGAGCGTGTCCCACAGGTCGCGGGCCGGATGGTCCGGGGCGATGTTGAGCATCTGGAAATTGGTGAGGTCGTCCTCGACCTCGGGTCCCTCGTGGATCACGAAGCCGAACTGCCCGAACACCTCAGCTATCGCCTCGATCGTCTCGGGGATCGGATGCAACGCTCCACGAGCGACCGGTCTGCCCGGCAGCGTGACGTCAACCTTCTCCGCGGCCAGGCGAATCGTCTGGACCTGAGAGCGGAGCTCGGTGCCGCGCGTCGCAAGCGCTCCCTTGACGGCCTCGCCCACCTCGTTGGCTATGGCCCCGACGCGCGGCCGATCGTCCGCCGGCAAGGCGCCGATGCCGCGGAGAACGGCTGTCAGGTCGCCCTTCTTGCCGAGGTACTGGATCTGGAGCGCGTCGAGCGCGCCGGGATCTACGGCCGCCGATATTTCCTCGAGCGCCCGCGCCTGCAGGCTTCGCAGATCGGCACTCAGGCTTTCGAAGTCCACGCTGCCGTTCCTCATTACCTCGCGGGCTCCGCCCGCGCAAACTGCACTTGCCCGGAATCTAGAACCCTCGACTCCGACCGTCCCGGCTGGGACGCTCCGCCGTCCTTCCGGACGGGGACGAGTCGAGGGCTCGCGGTACCACCCCGCTTCCCAACCATGAACCAGCTCGCCCGGTCACAGTAGGGCACTCAGACCACCGCCGTGCGATGGCCCGTGCCCTGTATCGGGGGCCGGCCGACCTGCCTACCCACCGCGGCGCCGCTGCGTCGAGGCTTCAGCGAGTAGCTCGGGAGCGAACCGACGAGATCGATCGCAGGCGGGCTTTCAGTCTGCGCCCACCCTCCCTGGGTGATCTATCCTCGTCTCTTCTCCGTCAGCGCCTCGTGTTGAGGATGCTGTGGCCGTCGCCGGCCGTTTCGGACGCCTACGCCTTGGTGGCGAGGACGACTATCTGCGCGAAGGTGCCTGCGTCGCGGACGGCGATGTCGGCCAGGATCTTGCGATCAAGCTCGATCTTGGCGTCCTTCAGACAGGCGACCAGCTTGCCGTAGGTGATGCCGTTGAGGCGAGCGGCCGCGTTGATGCGGATGACCCACAGCCGACGCATCTGGCGCTTGCGCTGCTTGCGGTCCCTCGTCGCATAGGCCATGGCATGCAGAGCGGACTCGTGGGCTCGCCTGACGAGCTTCGAGTTCGTACCGGTACGCCCCTCGGCATCGTTGAGGAGACGCTTGTGGCGATGATGGGACGTTACGCCCCGTTTGACGCGTGCCATCGAGGATCAGACTCCCAGGTACGGAAGCAGCCGGCGGACCTGATCGAGCGACTCGCCCGTCACGATTGCCTTGCCGTCGTAACGGCGCTTTCGTCGGGACGACTTCAGCTCGAGGTGGTGGCCGCGCCATGCTTTGACACGGACGGCCTTGCCACTACCGGTGACCCCGATCCGCTTCGCGGTCCCCTTGTGGCTCTTCATCTTCGGCACGGTCTCACACTCCAGTCGACGCCGAGCCGTTGTCGGGCTCGGGTCTCGGCGACGCCGGCGGGGCCGGTGGCACCTCATTCGATGCGTTCTGCACGGCTTCGACCTCGGGCTCTGCCTCATCGGCAGTCCTGACGTGGCCCTTGGCCGCGGCCGACGGTGTCGGCTCGTGGGTCTTGGGCTTGTGGGTAGAGGCGACGCTGATGTGCATCGACTTGCCCTCGAGCAGCGGAGCCCGCTCGACCACGCCGTGTTCCTTGATCTGTTCCGCGAATTTGTCCAGCAGGTCGCGCCCGATCTGCGGGTGGGTCAACTCGCGACCCCGGAACTGGACGGAGATCTTGACTCGGTCGCCGTCCTCCAGGAACTCGACTGCCCGCCTTACCTTCGTATCGAAGTCACCCACGCCGATCTTGGGCTTGAGGCGGACTTCCTTGAAGGTGATTGAACGCTGTTTACGCTTGGCTTCCTTCTCACGCTTGGTCAGTTCGTACTTGTACTGACCGAAGTCGAGGAGCCGCGCCACGGGGGGACTGGCAAGCGGTGCGACCTCTACCAGGTCGAGCCCCCGCTCCTGCGCAAGCCGCAAGGCGTCTGCCGTTCGCATGACACCAAGCTGGCTACCGTCTTCGTCGACAACCCGAACGTCAAACACCCGGATCATCTGATTGATGCGCAGGTCTCGGCTAATGGCGAACCCCTTCGTTGCGTGTTTGGTTGCCGGCGTTCCGGGTACTCTCCCCGAAAGCAGACGAGCGGCCCAACCCTGCGCACCACTGCGCCGGGCGGTCGCCCGCGGGACTATAGCACAGGGGTTTCAGGAGCGGCAAACGTTCAGACGAGGCGTTACGCCCGACGCCCGACGCCCGACGAGATGTGAGAATACGGCACTCGGCAAGGCAGCGAAGGGGTGACGGTCAACGATGCGACGATCCGCCCTTGGCGCCCTCCTGGCGGTTGCTCTCATGGCCGCGTGCCAGGCTGGAGCGGCCTCTCCTAAGCCCCCGCCAATCCCCACTGCGACGGTCATGACCGCACCAGGCCCGTCGGCCACGCCGCCCGCCACTGCGACCCCAACAGCGACCCCAATGCCCACCGCCACTCCCCTATCCATCCCGACTGCGACCCCGACGGCTGGGAGATGTGGATAGTGAACGCCATCCCCGGGGGTGGTTGGGAGATGTATGAGGTTCGCTGACTTGGATCGCCGGGACGGTCGCTAGGACGGTCGCCGAGCCGCGGTCTCCTCGACCACCCGCTCGACGAAGGCGTCCCAGGCCACGCCGTTCTCCTGCTCTCCGGCGCGGTTGCGGATCGCGACGGTCCGGGCCTCGACCTCACGGTCGCCCAGGACGAGCATGTATGGCACCTTCTGTTCCTGAGCCAGCCTGATCTTGTTCTGCATCCGGTTGTCCGAACGGTCGACCTCGACTCGGACCTTACGGGCAGCCAGCAACCCTGCCAGTTCGTCGGCGGCCTCGATGTGTCGGTCGGCGATGGGAATGACGACGGCCTGGACGGGGGCGCACCAGACCGGGAAGGCGCCGGCGAAGTGCTCGACCAGGACGCCGATGAACCGCTCCAGGGACCCGTAGATGGCTCGGTGGATGGTCATCGGGCGGACGGCCTGGCCGTTCTCGTCGATGTAGGTGCAGTCGAAGCGCTCCGGCAGCATCACCAGATCGACCTGGATGGTCGCCGTCTGCCATTCGCGCCCCAGAGCGTCCTCGATCTGGATGTCGATCTTGGGCGCGTAGAAGGCGCCGTCGCCCGGCTTGACGCGATACGGCTTGCCGAGCGCGTCGAGCGCCGCCTTGATCTGCGTCTCGGCCTTCTCCCAGAGAGCCGGATCGCCGAGAGCCTTCTCCGGCTTCGTGCCGAAGGTGAAGCGCGGCTCGAGACCGAACCAGCCGTAGACCTCGTAGACCTCGCCCAGCAGGGCCCCTATCTCATCCTGGAGCTGGTCGGGTCGGAGGTAGATGTGGGCGTCGTCCTGGACGAAATGCCGCACCCGCGTCAGGCCGGAGAGCGTGCCGGAGCGTTCGTTTCGATGCAGCCTGCCGAACTCGGAGAATCGCAGAGGCAGGTCACGGTACGAACGCAGCCTGCTCTTGTAGATGAACGTGCTCTCGGGGCAGTTCATCGGCTTGAGGCTGAACGTCTGACCCTCTGATTCCAGCACGAACATGCCGTCCTGGTAGTTGGCCCAGTGCCCCGACTGCTCCCACAGCTTCTTGTGGACGAGCATCGGGGTGCTGACTTCCTGGTAGCCACGGCGATCCTGAACTTCGCGAATGGCTGTCTCGAGGATCCTCCACAGGCGCTGGCCCTTGGGGTGCCAGAAGGCAGAGCCCGGGCTGACGTCGTGGAAGCTGTAGAGATCGAGCTGGACTCCCAGGCGCCGATGGTCGCGCTTCTTGGCCTCTTCGCGCCGCTGCAGGTAGGCGTCGAGCTCCTCTTGGCTGGACCAGACGGTGCCATAGATGCGCTGCAGCATCGGCCGTTTCTCGGAACCGCGCCAGTAGGCGCCCGCCACAGTCATCAGCTTGAACGGGCCGATCTTGCCGGTGCTCGCGACGTGGGGGCCCTTGCACAGGTCGACGAATGTGCCGTGGGTGTAGGTCGAAATGGGCGGCAGAGGCGTGCCGGCTTCCCTCGACCGAGCAGCTAGGTCGTCGAGGATCTCGACCTTGAACGGCTGACCGTGGGCCTCGAAGTAGGCCCGACCTTTCTCGAACGGCAATTCCTCCTTCACGAAGGCATGGTCGGCGGCGACCGAGGCGCTCATGCCGGCCTCGATGGAGGCGAGATCGTCGGGAGTCAGCGGACGAGGCAGCAGGAAGTCGTAGTAGAAGCCGTCGTCGATCGAAGGTCCGATGCCGAGCTGGGCGTCGGGGAATAGGCCCACGACCGCCTCGGCCATCACATGTGCCGCGGAGTGGCGCATGGCATCGATCTCACTGTGCGCCCCGGCATCGAGCAGTTCCTCGGCCGAGCCACGCACCACGGCCTCGAAGTACTCATCGATTTCGCCGGCCTGGCCGGCAGTCTCGCCGGGTGCCGGAACCTTGGCCTCTTTGTCCTCGCCCATGTGCCTTCTCCCGTGTCGCCTGCTGCCGGATTGCCGCTTGCCGCCGACTGTCGCTGACCGCTCGCCGCGGACTCTGGATCAAACACAAAGCCTCCCGTCCGACAGGACGAGAGGCATCTCTCGCGGTTCCACCCGCCTTCGCGACGGCGCCTGGCATTGCCCGGCGAGATCGCGCGCTCTAGGCCGCTCTAACGGGCGGATCCCGGACCGGTTGACCGGTCGCTCGCGGGTGGTGCCTTGGTCGGAGGGCGTCGCCATCGCTTTCAGCCACGACTCTCGTGGCGATGGCTCTCTTGGATGCTCTCGACGGGCTTGTCCCGCTCGTAGCTTTCGATGTTCGGTTGTGGCTGCCGCCTCGCGGCGATGTGACCTGATGGTGGGCGGTAGAGGACTTGAACCTCTGGCCTCATGCATGTCAAGCATGCGCTCTAACCAACTGAGCTAACCGCCCGATGTGCGCGCCGCATCATATCGCATCGGCCAGCCCGGCTGCGCTACGCCACTGGAGCCGTCCTTGCGGGCCGCGGGAACGACAGCACGGAGCACCCAAGCGCAGCCAGCACCCAAGTCCGGCTGGTAGGGCGCTGCTAGACTGCGGGCACTTGCCGCCCGCTGGCGTCGCCCTCGGAGTTGGCTGGGTGGGATGGGTAGTTCGCCGCGGACATCCCTGAGGTACTGCGACCAGGAGAAAGGTGCAGCCGGCAATGCTTGACCTCAACGAAATCCGCCGCGATCCCAACCGGATCAAGTCGGCGCTGGCCAAGCGAGGACTCGACGTCGACTTTGGGGAGCTGCTGGCCGTCGACGAGGAATATCGACGTTCTCAGATGCGGTTGGAGCAGGCGAGGGCGGAACGCAAGAAGGTCTCTGGGCGTGTCTCCGAACTGCGCAGATCCGCTCAGCCGGACGAAATCCTTGTCGATCAGCTGCGAGGGCAGTCCCAGACGCTGGGCGAGCAGATTGCCGAGCTGGAGAAGCGAGCGGAGGCGCTGAGCGCGTCCCGTCAGGAGATGCTCGACGGGCTGCCCAACATTCCCGACGACGATGTTCCAGCCGGCGGCAAGGAGGCCAACAAGGTCGTCCGTGGCAGTGGCGAGCCGCCGCAGCCTGGTTTCGTTGCGCTCGACCACGTGACGTTGGCGGAGAACCTCGGGCTTGTCGACTACAAGCGCGGCGTCAAGCTTGGCGGCAACGGCTCCTGGATCTACACCGGAGTCGGCGCCCAGTTGGAGTGGGCGCTCCTGAACTACTTTGTGCAGACTCACATCCATGACGGCTACACGTTCATCCTGCCACCGCATCTGCTGACCGGAGAGGCAGGCTATGCGGCCGGGCAGTTCCCGAAGTTCGTCGAAGACGTCTACGTCGTGGAGAGGGACGAACAGGGAGCGCCGTCCAAGTTCCTCCTGCCCACCTCCGAGACCGCATTGGTGAGCATCCATCGGGATGAGATCCTGCGCGTGGATGACTTGCCGTTGAGATACTTCGCGTACTCACCCTGCTACCGCAAGGAGATCGGCGGGTACCGTACGCACGAGCGGGGCACGCTGCGCGGTCATCAGTTCGACAAGGTCGAGATGTTCCAGGTCACCACGGCAGAACAATCCGATGCCGCGTTGGAGGAGCTGCTGGGCAAGGCCGAGGCGCTCGTGCAGGGCCTTGGCCTGCACTACCGGATCTCGCTGTTGGCTGCCGGGGACACAAGCGCGTCGATGACGAAGACGTACGACGTGGAGGCCTGGATTCCCAGTATCGGCCAGTACCTGGAAGTCAGCTCCGTTTCCAATTCTCGGGCCTATCAGGCGAGGCGGGCGAAGATTCGCTATCGGCGAGCCGACGGGACGCTCAGCTTCGCCCACACCCTGAACGCCTCCGGGCTGGCCACCAGTCGCCTCCTGCCGGCCATCATCGAGCAGAACCAGCAGGCCGACGGATCCGTGGTCGTTCCGCATGTCCTGCGGGCCTGGGTCCCTGAGCGGATCGGCCCAAATCCGAAGTAGTTTCGCGGCGCCACTCGGGACCATGCGGTGGACGGCACGCTCCTTGTCGCGACGGTTAGAAGCTGGACGTGCGCTGGCCTCAGTTCTGCGAAAGCGGCGGCAGACGCGTCCAGCAGAGCTGCAGGTGCGTGTTGGTGTCGTGCCTGATGAACGTCAGCAAGTCGCCGCCGACCACGGGCCGAACGACGCCCTTCGGTGACGTGGGCGCGTACTGATCAATCAGGAGATTGCTGTTCGCCTGCAGGTCATAGATCTCGAAGATGGTGTCGTCGGGCAGCCAGGCCGCGATGAACCTGTTTCCGACGGTGAAGTCGTCGACGCCGGTCTGGTGATCGAAGTAGAGGTCGTCGAGAGCTCCCGTGGTCAAGGAGAGCCGCTCCAGATTGCCCGGGTTGGATACGTTCCCGTCGGTATGCTTCCAGAAGACATCGTCCCCGCGGAGGATCGGTTCGGTTGCCCGGCCATCATTGTCGAGCTGTCTCGGCTGCAGCGGCCCGGCGGTCACTTGCGCCAGAAAGACGTGGTCCGCGTATGTGTACGCTGCCGGATCGGTACCGGAGCGCTCGATGGTGGAATAGACGAGCCTGCCTTCGTCGTCTGCGTTGGGGAACCAGTATTGAGTCTGAGCGGCATCGGCCTCGAGCAGGTTGCGGATCGTGCCGGTCTTGAACTCGAAACTGCGCAGGTAGAAGCGCGGACCCGACGGGCTCTGGTGGTAGGCGTTCCAGATCAGCCGATCGTCAGTCAAGGCCAGCCAGGTCGCCGGCGCAACCTCGGCCACGCTCTGCGGATCGGTGGCGCTAGTGTCGACCAGGAACGGCTTCTGGCCCGCCGCGGCGATGTACCAGACCCGCCATCCACGATAGCCCGGGCCGTGATCGATTGCCTCCTCGAACGCGTAGCGACCGTGGTGGACGGCGATTGGCCCCGCCTGTGCTTCTCGATCGGAGCCGCGAAGAAGGAGCTTCGGGCTGGGATCGCCCGGAGTCCAGGCGTAGATGTCGGGGGCCCCGTGCTGCGTGTCGCCGCCCTTGGACCAGATGATCTCAGTGCCGTCGGTGGCCGTGTCGAGGAGTGGCGTGGTCCAATCCTGCGGCACGAG
Source organism: Chloroflexota bacterium (assembly GCA_003171255.1). Taxonomy (GTDB): domain Bacteria; phylum Chloroflexota; class Limnocylindria; order Limnocylindrales; family CSP1-4; genus Fen-1039. Next base: position 85,501 of record PMYK01000054.1, on the reverse strand, counting down.
GTGGATGTCGAGCGGCGCGATCGGCCCACTACCGGATGCGCTGGCTGAAGGAGTTCCGGGCTGCGAGGCCGTTACGTTGGACCTCGCAACACCGGAGGTGGAGGCAGGACTGGCGGTCGAACCACAGGCCCCGACAATCAGGACCGCGACCAAGGCGGCCAGTCCCGCCCTCACCGTTCTCACCAGGCGACCAGCACTCCTCGCTTGTTGATGTTCGTCTTCATGATGATGGTGTAGATGTCCGCCGCCGGGTCGTAGGCGGAGACGCCAGCCGGAGGAATGGCGCTGTCGTCATACGTCACGATCGGCACTCTAGTGCCATCCCATGCGCCCTGGAAGCCGTTCAGGACGATGTAGTGGCCGGCGTACTGTGACGGAGCGTTCTTCCAGGATGTCAGGTAGACGTTGGAGTCTGGGTCCTTGGGTGCCACGCTGACGATCTGGGGCATGCTGTAGGAAGCGATGTCAGTCCGCAAGAGCGAGTGCCAGCGCGCGCCGGTGGAGACCTGAGATGACGTCGCCGAGAGATAGATCCAGTTTGCCGGCAGATAGGGGCTCCCCGCGGTGGCCCTGTTTAGGGCCGCGGTCTCGTTCGAGCCGTTGGTACCACCCGAGGTGGTGTTGGCCCACGCGGCAATCTGCGACTGCGGCCACCTATCCGTGCCCTGAGGCATCCGCCAGACGTAGTTGGATGCGACCTGGATCGACGCCGGACCGCACCAGTAGCTGGTCTCTTGCACTTTCGGATACGTGGGTACGTATCCCCACTGGCCGTTGCAGCTGGTCGCCGGGCTCACGGACAGACCCGCCACGGTCGAGCCCGACAGGGTCGAGGCAGACACGGGCGACGTCGAAAATGGGCAGAGGGTGAGCGGATTCAGCTTGCCCGAAGCCAGCGTGGGGCTCTGCTGTATCTGCTGAGCGATCGCGAGCTTCGCGGTGATCGCCTGCTGCTGGGCGGGTGTCAGCGAAACATCGGTGACGCTGGGCTCTGGAGTGGCGAGTGGCTGTGCGGCCGCGACTGGGGTTGCCGTGATACCTACGAGCGCGGCACCGAACGCGAGCACGACAACGCCACGCCGAACGAGTTGAAACATGGAGATCCTCCTCCTTGAACTTGCTTCGAGGCGGGCGGGAATTGGCTTTCGGCGGGCATGACCACTCTGTGACGGTGCCGGGCGAGCAGACTCCTTCCTGTGCCGCCGAGAATGCGGCGGCGCTGCGTGCGAGGTTCCGGCCGCCCCCTCGTCCACCTCGGGGCGTCCGCAACGGTTACGGCCAGACCCTACATGCCGCCGCTTATCTGCCGCTTATCCAGAAGGCCGTTGCGTCCCCGGAGGCAGGTCGCAGCCCCGGGCGGAGCTTTACGAGCCCTGCTTGGAATCCCGCGTCCGGCCGGTCGATGGACCGGCTGGCCCCGAGTGCTCCATCTTCACGTAGCGCATGGAGCCCCGCCGAAACGCAAGATCCGCAAGCGCCCGCGGCACGACCAACAGCCACAAGCAGTTGAAGGCTGAGACGCGAAGCGTCCTAACGAGCCTCTCCGCGGGCACGAGGGGCCGCCCGTCTGGCCGCCTCTCCCATCGCAGCGCATCCCAGCCGAGTAGCGCGCTGATCCCCAGGTACCCGGCCACGATCGCCAGAAAGCTGCGTCGCCGGCCCGTGACGAGCGATCCAGCGGCGGCACCGAGCACCACCGGCGGCACGCCAAGCTGGGCGACATAGGCAAGGAAGTCGAGACGCGCGCCAATGGGCAGTTTGGAGCTCGTGACTACCGCCGGCCCGTGTTCGAAGGCGCGGCGGAGTGCACCCTCGGCCCAGCGCAAACGCTGCCGCCACAGGCGCTCGGTTGTCCGGACGGGCTCTTCCCAGACCTGCGCGTCGAGCGCCCAGGCGACCCGCTCCCCGGCGAGCGCCGCTATCCGGCTCGACAGATCGATGTCCTCGGTCAGGGCGTTCGCCCGCCAACCACCGGCCGCGGCGAGCAGCTCGCGCCGGACCATGATCCCGTTGCCGCGGAACTCCGAGCAGCCGCCCAGAGCCCACCGCCCGCGGTTCAGCTCGCCATCTAGCGTCTGCTCGTCTGCCTGGGCGCCTGCCAGCCAGCTGCTCTCGGCGTCGAGGATGCGACGTCGCGCGGTCACGGCGAGCGCTCCGGCCGCGAAGTATCCGGCCGCCCGACGCAGGAACCACGGCTCGAGCCGGGCGTCGGCGTCCAGGACGAGCACAACATCGCCGTTGCACATCTCCGGCTGGGCCGCGGTCAGCGCAGCGCCCTTGCCGTCAGGAAGACCGTCGCCGCGGCGCAGGACCAGGCGCGTGACCACCGCTATCTGGTGCTCGGCCGCGGCCTCCGCCACCGCCCCGGCAGTGTCGTCGGTCGAACGATCGTCGACGACGATCAACTCGAATAGAGGCGAGCCATCGGCGCGGCGATAGTCCTGGCGGCTGACGTCCGCCACCAGCTGGCGGACCACTACGGCCTCGTCGCGCGCTGCCACGACGATGCTGAAGGTGGGCTTCCTCGCGGTTCCAGCCAGCGCTCTGGCGGCCCGCGACGGTGAGATCGGCGGCCACCGCGAAGCCAGCGCGACTGGAATCGTGCAACCGAGAGCTGCCCCGGCCGTGATGAGTGGAACGGCTACTCCCAGACGTTTGTGGGCGGACACCAGGCCGACCGCAAAGCCGCCACCGAGTAGCGCGAGGGCCGCGGCGCGCCATGCGTCGGGCGTGATCGACGGCTGAGCCGAAGGGTCGGAAGCATCCGAGTCGGCAGCCGCCATCAGGGTGTCTCGCTATTCTCGAGCCCTCGGTCTCGCCCACGCCGAGCCGCTCTCGGGCCTTTTGGACCGGCAACGGTCGGCGGCGAGGCCGTTACGGCCGACGTCGTGAGGTCGCTCGGCGACGTCGCCGCGGTCATCGGATCCACGGGTGCGCCGCTCGGTGTGGACGGCGCTCTGGGGGCGTCACCGATCGAAAGTGATCGAGAGCTGAGGACGCTCGCGATCCCCGACAGGAAGACGATACAGCCCGCAACCAGGATTACCGGCTCGCGTCCGACCAGGTCCGCGACCGGCGCGACGATGATGATCGGCGCCAGGCTGGCGATCGAGACGAGCATGCCGAGCACGCCGAAGACGCGGCCTCGGACGTCCTCGGGGAGCTCCTCCTGGAGCTGCGTCTGGGCCGATATCGCCACCACGACATAGGCGGCCCCGACCAGGAAGGCGATGCCCATAACCAGCGACAGCAGCGACACGACGCGGCTGGCTTCGGCGACACCCGAGTCGGCGGCCCGAGCCTCCAGGAAATGGGAGATTGGGCTTGCGCAGGCAAGCAGAGCCAGGAGAACGCCGATCCCGATCATGCCCGCTTCGATGGTGCGCCGGCGGGGCAGGTAGCGTCCGTACGAGTTCAGGAAGAGGATGCCCATCACGATGCCCAGCCCAAGCGGCAGGACGATCAGGGCGAAGTCCTTCTCGCCGAGCCCCATCGTCTTGGTCGCGAAGCCGGGCCCGAGGGTGCCCAGAATGCCGATCAGGGCACCGGTGATCCCCAGATACGACAGCGACCAGCCGACGCTGCGGTGCTCGCGAATGTAGGTGATGCCCTCGACGAACTGGCGGAGCATAGTCTCGACCGCTCGCTCGGCGTCGGCCACGGTCTGGCCTGCGGCTATGGCATTGGCGCCGGCCTGGGGCGACGGCGGCAGCGTCCAGCAGAAGACGGCGGCCACGAAGTAGAGCGCAGCGACAATGACGATAAGGAGCTGCGCGCTGGCCAGCGCGATGAGGAACGGCCCCAGAAGCGCAAAACCAAGGGCGAAAGCCACGTTCATTGTCAGCGTGAACAGCCCGTTGGCGGCGAGCAACTGCTTCTTCGGCACCAGGAACGGGATCATCGACGCCTCGGCCGGACCGAAGAAGGTGGTCACCGTCGAGACGAGGATCATGAGCGTGTACAGCATCAGCAGGTTGTCGCCCACGAAGATGATCGCGAGATACAGGAACCCCCTGAAGATGTTCGTCACCACGAGCATGTAGCGCTTGTCGACGCGGTCGACGAAGACACCGGCGAGAGCCGAGAACACGATCGCCGGGACAAGGAAGCTCAGGAACAGCGCCCCAACCGCGCTGTTGGAGTGGTACGAGGCGTTGATGATGATGGTCAGGCCGTAAATGACCATGTTGCCGCCGACCTGGGTCGAGAGCTGGGCCAGCCAGAGCAGCAGAAACGGCCTGTTCTGCAGGACGGCCATGCCGCCGACCTGATCCAGCTCCTTCGGCGGGATTTGCGGCGACGAGCCATCCTGAGAACGCGCCCGCTTCGGCGAGAGGCTGACGTTCATCGGGTCCCGTCCGGAGCGTTGCCGCCGGCTCCGCGTGGCAGCGGAGCCACGGCCCGGCTCATGGCCAGATCGCCTCGCTCGACGAAATCAGTCAGGCGTCGTTCGACGCTGCGCCGGTCCAGCAGCACGTGTCGGTCGCATGCCCGGCAGCGCAGGCCGATGTCCGCGCCAAGCCGATCCACCAGCCATTCACGGCCACCGCATGGGTGAGCCCGCCTCAGACGAACGACATCGCCGAGACGGAACTCGACGACTTCAGGCTGACCGGCAGGCACTACTGCAACTCGTAGTGAAGGGATGGAATGGCGTCACCCATAGTGGCCGCTCAATCTACCAGAGCCGCGTCTGAGCGGTGCAGGCTTCCGACGGCTCCGCTGGGCGCGAACGGCGCTGGCCACGGGAAGGTGTCTAGCGGGTGCGAGCGTGCAGGGCCATGGCGGCCGCCAGCAGACCAAGCCCGGCGGCGGCCAGCAGCCCGGCCAGCACCAGCACGATCGGGGTGCTGTCGACTCGCGATTGACCGGCAGGATGCCCCGGGCCTGTCGTGGGTGCGACGCTGGCGCCGGCATCTGGCCCGCTCGTAGCCACCGACCCGCCGCCGGCGTTCGACCAACCGGACGGCACAGGACCCAATGGGGCCGGTTGAGGCCCGAACGTCGGCGATGCCGTGACGCCGTTCTGGGAGAGCCAAGCCTTGTCGACCGCGGCAGTGTCCACGCCAAACGCCGCTGTAAAGGCCTCGTCATCGGACGAGCCGGCGGCATAGGCAGTCATCAGCTTGTCGATCGCGGCCTGGCCGTAGGTCCGGATCAGGTAGTCGGCCGCGGAAACCGATTCCGCGTAGGCCAGGTAGAACTGATCGGCGGTTGTGGGGAACTCACCTGTAAGGGCTGCCAGCGGCATCAACGTCTTGGAGTTCGCTGCGTCCGAGACGAGCGATCGGTCGCTGCTGATGTAGCCCTCGGACAGGTAGACCGCCAAGCCTTCGTTCAACCACCGCGGAGGCGCGTGATACGGGTTGCTGGTGGCGTCATCGAAAACCACATGGGTGAGTTCGTGCGGAACAACCGTCTGGGCATAGGAGAGCTCGTTGGGAGCGATGAGCGCGAAGAGAGTTCGCGTGACCGTGTTGGCCATGCCACCGACGTTGTCTCTGGTGCCGGGGCCGAGCGCGTCGTAGAAGGGCTGCTGGTCGGCGTAGACGTAGAAGTCGATCGGCTTGGTCTCGGTGACACCCAGGAACTTGGCCGACTTGGCGACGCCGGCCTCGCCCATGGTCAGAGCCTGCTGGGCGAACGCGTCGGTGCCGGAGTACCAGTGGAGCGTGATGAGCTGGCCGGTCAGGGTCTTCCAGTTGTATCGGTCGTCCAGGTAGGTCACGTGCATTGGCGGCCCCTGTTCGGTGCTGCCGTCGGAGAAGACCACCTGGAAGTGGGCCGTGATAGGCGTGTTGGGCTGAAGCTCTCCATTGGAGGTGTCGAAGGTGTATGTCAGGGTCGTCGTGCCCGGTTTGTCGAGCCGGACGACTGTAGGCCCGACATCGCCGATCAACTCGTACACGAGGTCGGCTTCGACAAAGCCCGACCCGTTGATCGGCTGAGTGAAGACGATCCCCTTCCCGAAGGAGGACGTAGCACTCGGCGTACCGAAGGTGACCGATGCGGCGCCCGCTGGCCCGGCCAATGCGGCCAGCACGACCAGCGCGGAAACGGCCGCTGCCGCAGCGCGGCCGACGACGAAGCGTCGCACGTGGCTCATGACCCGGCCGCCCAGGCCAGCCCGGCGTAGCGGACCAGGCCCTGTCCGTTGGGCGCGGCGCCAAGCAGACCCTTCGCCGCCAGTGAGTAGCCGGCACCGTAGTCGACCGGTATGACCGGAGCCTGATCCTGAACGATCGACTGGGCGCGGTCGAAGGCCTGTTGCATCGCCGTGGCATCGGGCGCGGCGAGAGCCGTGGCAATCGCGGAGTCGAAGTCGGTCGAGTCCCAGCCCCCGAAGTTGTTGGTCTTGCCCGACCCGAGCAGCAGCCCCAGGAAGTCGTTTGCGCCCGGGTAGTCGGCCACCCAGTCCATCTCCCACATGGCCGGCGGGTCGGTCAGAAGGCGCTCGTTGTAGCTCGTCCAATCCTCGGTCTGATAGCCGATGTCGATGCCGAGGTTGTCATGGAGCTGCCTGATGATCGCCGCGTCGAGCGCCGCGCCTCCGGTCACGAGGGTGACGGCGGGGAAGCCGACTCCGTTCGGAAAGCCCGCCGCGGCCAGCTCCGACTTTGCGGCGGCGAGGTCGAACTTGGGTCCGTAGTCGGAGGGGCTGTGGCCCGGCACGCCCAGCGGAACCATGCCGGTGGCCGGAACCTCGAGCGGGTTGTCCAGCAGACCGACGATTCGACGCCAGTTGATACCCATTTCGAAGGCCCGGCGCACATGAACGTCGTTGAACGGCGCCTTGCTCGTGTTGAAGCCGTAGAACTCGACCGAGGGCGAGGGCTCGATCCGGAGCGAGGGACCGAGAGTCGAGTCGTAGGCAATCCACGAGGCGTCGTAAAGCGAGACCGGCGTGTAGTCCAGGTTCCCTGCCTCGAACTCCGAGACCGGACTCTTGCCAGCGATGCTGCTCAGCAGGTGGATCGTGGTTATGGAGGGCTTTCCCGCCCAGTAATGAGAGTTGGAAGTAAGCGTCGTTTCGACATCGGTGACGTTCTTCAGGACATATGCACCGCTACCCACGAACGACCCAGGTTGGAGCAACGACGGATCGGAGTCGAGACCCGGCGGCACGATCGCCAGCGTGGAGCTCGAGGCGATGGCCGCGAAATCGGCCGCGGGGCTGAGCAGGTCCACCTCCACGTCGCTCGAACCGTTTACCTTGAGTCCGACGGCGGAGGCCGGCCCCTTCCCCTCGCGGTAGGCGCGAGCGCCAACCACGTCGTCGAGCAGCGAGGCGAGCTGACTCGGATGAGCCGGATTGATGACCCTCATCCAGCTCGCGACCACGTCTCCGGCATTCAGGGCCGAACCATCCGAGAAGGCGAGCCCCGAACGCATGTGGAAGACGACGCGCTTGCCACCGTTGTCGGTTACCCAGCCGGCCGCCAGAGCGGGTTGGACGCGGCCTGACGGGTCGATGGCCGTAAGCGCCTCGAATATCTGGGAGACGATCTGGGCGCTGCCCGCGTCCGACTGGACCGCGGGGTCAAACGAGGCCGCGCTCGGTCCGAGGATATTCACGCTGTCGCGCGAGGCCGCGGTGCCCAGGGGATGCCAGGCCGCCACCAGACCAACGACCGCGGACAGAAGGACAGCGGCGCCGACGACCAGCACTCGACGCGGCCGATCCCTGCGGGCCACCTCGGCGAAGGGCACGAAGTAGGGCGCGCTCATCGAGCCACCCGAGCCAAGACATGGGAGCGCTGCTGCCTGGGCATTTCGGGGAGTATAGGAGCGTTGGGCGGATCGTCGCCCGCCCGTGCCGAACTGGCCCGATGGACGGTCTCCTAGCCGCTGGCGTCGACCAGCCGCTGCAGGGCCGCGGAACCCAGATCGGCAACCATCGCGATCTCGCCGGCGCAGTCCCGGTCCGATGCTTTGCCTGCCGCAACGACCACCCCAACCACCCCAACCACATTGCCGCCGACACGCAACGGCGCGCCGACTCTCGCGACCTCGTCTTCGTGCTCGGCGCCCTGAAGTCCACTTTGCCAGACGCGTCCCCACGGACCCGTACCTCGGCGGATCGACTGCGGCCTGGCGATGAACCCGCCGCTGGCCGCAACCTGGACCAGAGCCGGCTTCCTGACCGCGCTCGCGCCACTCGCACCGCCCGAAGCCGAGACGCCCACGCCCACCAGGGCCGGGCCGGTCATGACGATCTCCTCTGACAGCGCCACGAACGCGTCGGTCGCATCGCATAGCGCGGTGAGCCCGTGAACCATGGCCGAAGCAGCTTCGCCGATGGTTCCCGCGCCGATCAAGCCGCGCGCCACGTCCATCCAACTCTGCGCCACTGCCTCGCCCGGCAGCCCGTGCCGCGCGGCCTCCAGGGCGCCCGGCATCTCACCGCGCTGCCGCTTGGCGCGGTATAGGGCCGCGTCGGCCGCCTCGACGAGTGCCGCTTTGGAACGACCGTCCGCCGGCCAGTGCGCGCCCCCGACGGAGACACCGACGGGCACACCGATGCCGCCGACCGGCGAGCTGCGCACGCCCTCGCGCACCGCGACGCGGACCCGGTTGGCCACTTCTCCGGCGTCTGCTCGGGAGGCCCCGAACAGCAGCAGCGCAAACTCGTCACCGCCGTAGCGGTAGGCCCGATCGTTCTGCCGCGTGGCGCTGACGATCGCCTTCGCTACCGTCTGAAGCAGCGTGTCGCCGGCCGGGTGGCCATTGGTGTCGTTGAAAGTCTTGAACGAGTCGAGGTCCATCATCAGGAGCGAGAAGGGCTGGCCCGCCTCGACCATCGTCGTCAGATCCCGCTGGAACGTGCCGTGGTTCCGCAGGCCGGTAAGGGCGTCCAGATCGGCCCGCGACGACACGGTTACGTGCGTTTCGGCGTTCTGAAGGGCGATCGATGCCTGGCCCGCAAAGAGCTTGCTGAGCTCGAACTCGTGCTCGCTGAACTGGGCCTCGGGACCACCGACACGTATCAGGTTGAGGCTTCCGACCACCTCGCCGTGGACGCGCAGCGGCACCACGATGATGTTCTGGGCGGTGCGCGCATCCCTGGCGGCACGCCGGGCCTCCAGTGAAGCTCGACGCGTTTCCGCCGAAGCCGGTTGCGCCCTGGCGTCGACCGCTCGAGGGCCTTCCACGAGAACCTCATCGCCGACATCGTTGGCGCACACGGCATCGCCTCGACCGATGACCCAGCTGGTCAGGCCCTCGTCGAGGGGCCGACTGTCGGGCGAGCCGTCTGCCCCCGCGGCCGAGCCGCCGCGAGTCAGGACCGACGTGATGCCGCCCGAAGCTGCCTCGTAGCGATAGATGGTCAATCGGTCGTAGTGAACCACCGTGCCGATCGTCTCGGCGATCTGCTCCAGGACGCGCCGGGGGTCAAGCGTGGAGACAAGCTGCTCGCTGACGTCAAGGAGCTGCCGCTCCGCCGCGACCTGCTTCTCGAGCAACGTGTGCTGGCGCTCGAGTTCCTCGATGTTGTCGGCGTTCACGATCGCCTGCGCGGCATACCGCGCGAAGATCGAGAGCGCATGCTCATCGTCGGGGCCGTATCTGTCGACGCCTTGCTTGGAGACCACCAGGACGCCCTGAACGGTGTCTCCGTACGACATGGGCACCAGCAAGAGTGACTCCGGCCCGACGGTCGACCGGAAGATGGAACGTCGTTCGACAGAGGCGTCGGGAATGATGAGCGACTCGTTCCGCTTCGCGACCCAGCCCGGCAGCGTCTCGCCGTGACCCGTGGCCAGGGCTTCGAGCGGCGGCGAATCGATCCCGACGAAGGTGCCGGATGCGGCGACCGGGCGGAAGACGCCCTCCGGATCGAGTCTGTACACCCGCACCGTGTCGCAGTCAACCAGGCGACCGACCTCGGCCACGATCGCCTCGCCGATGGCCGCGACGTCGCGGAGTTGGTTGAGGCGCAGGCTCAGCTCATGGATTGCGGTCAGCCTGTTGGCGAGTGAGCGGATCGAGGCGTAGAGGCGGCCATTCTGCATCGCCGTCGCCAGCTGTCCGGCCAGGCCCGTGGCAAGGCCGAGGTCGCGGACGGTCCAGGGATGCGGCCGGCGGTGGACCACGAGAAGTATTCCGAGCATCTCGCCCGATATCCGGCACGGAACTCCGGCCAGGCCGACGATCTCCTCTCGGTCCGTAATCTGGCGGATTTCTTCGGCGATCGGGTTGGTCGGGTCGTTGAGCGGCACCGCGACGAGCGGGCTTTCGGGCCAGCGCTGCATGATCGACTGCAGCGGCGTGGTCACGTGGCGGTCGAACATCTCCAGGACGTCATGCGAAATGGAGCGGCTGGCTGTCAGGACGAGCGAATGGTCGGCCTCCTCGCGCCAGAACGCAGCACCATCCGCGACGAGAACGAACTCAACCGAAGCCAGCACCTCATCGAAGAGACGCTCCCGCGCAGACCTCTCCGTCTCGCTGTCGAGAAGTTCGTGGCTGAACACGCGGGTCTCTTCCACGCCCTCAGGATCGGCCTTGCCAACCGTTGCTTGCGTCGATTGACCGGACTCCCGTCCGGAGTGACGGCTCTCCATGGCCGATCCATTCTGACGTGTCGCCCGCTCTCCGGTAGAGCCGTCGTGCGTGGGGGGCCGCGAGCGCGAACGGGGCTTGCCCAACGGTGCAGGGCCGGCCGCGGTCAGCCGGCGCATGCCCGCGCCGCTCCGTGCGCTCCTCGCTCACGGACGTCTAGGTCCGCTCGCTCCGGTGCTCGGTCGCGCCTTCGCCTGCGGCGTCGGACGGCGGCCGGCGGGCCTCGTCGGGACGGGATCGTGGTGGCCCTCCGCCGCATCGTGGGGATGAGAGTGAGTGGCGCCGCCGTGCTCGTGGAGGTGTTCATGGATCAGGTTGGCGCGGACGAGCAGGTCGCGATCCGCCAGAACCGCTGCCGGCGGGCCATCGGCGACGACTCGCCCCTCCTCGTTGAGGACGATGACCCGATCGGCGATCAGCGGCACGATGTCCAGCTCATGCGTGGCCACGACCAGCGTCCGTCCCGCTTCGCCGAGCCGCTGTATCAGATCGACGAGAACCCATTTCGTACGAGGATCGAGCGACGCCGTCGGCTCGTCGAGCAGGATGACCTCCGGCCGAAGCGACAGCACCGATGCGATGGCGGCGCGCTTCTTCTCGCCGCCCGACAGTTCGAACGGCGCACGATCGGCCAGATGAGCAATTCCCATCGCGGCCAGGGCCTCGTCGCAGCGCTCGCGGACCTCGCCCTTGGTGAGGCCGAGCTGAAGCGGCCCAAAGGCGACGTCGTCGAGGACCGTCGCGCTGAAGAGCTGGATGTCTGGATCCTGGAAGACCAGACCCACTTGCCGGTGGAAGCGAAAGCCGTCCTCGCCGGCGGCGACGGCGGCCACGTCACCACCCAGGGCGCGCATCTTTCCGTGCGTCGGACCCACCACGCCGTCGAGCATCTTGAGGAGAGTGGACTTGCCGCTGCCGTTCGCTCCGAGCAGCGCAACGCGTTCGCCCCGCCATATCTGCAGGCATATACCGTCGAGTGCGACCACGCGGTTCGAATACGCGTAGCCCACGTCGTCGAGCGCGAACAGCGCCTCGCCCGACCCGACCGGCATCACCGCCGCGGCCTCGGGTACTCGCTGGACTGCGGCTTCCGTCATGGCAGGATCCTTCCCGCGATCACCGCCGCGACGCCGACGCAGGCCACGCCGACCAGCGCGGCGTAGTCGGCGAAACGGATCCGGTAGGTGTTGTAGGTGCGGACTTCGCCGCTGAAGCCCCGGGCCAGCATGGCCGCATAGACGTCATTGCTCATCTTGAAGGCGCGACTCATCAGGTTGCCCATGGTGCCGGTGATCCAGCGCCGCTGCTCGCCGCCGCTGGTTCGGCCCACCACCCGGCTCTTTCGGGCAAGCAGGATGCCGTTGGCGGTGTGCAGGAACAGGAAGATATAGCGGTAGGTCATCGACAGGACCAGCACGAACACCTGCGGCACCTTCAGGGCGCGCAGGCTCTTCAGGACGTCGGCCCAAGGCGTCGTCATCACGAGCAGCACCGCCAGCGACACCGACACGCCGACCCGGCTGACGAAGATCACCGCTCCGGCCAGGCCGTTCCACGACGGCGCGAGGTGGGCCGGCCCCAGCCCGAGGTCGAATATACGAGCACCGGGCACGAAGAAGATCGCCGGCACGACCACGATTCCGGCGAACAACGGAATGCCCAGCCAGACGCGCTTCACGAAGAAGCCGAACGGCACCCGACTGGCCCGCGCGGCGGCGAGCGTGGCCGCATATAGCAGGACGAGTCCTGCGATCGAACTCGTCAGGCTTGCCGCCAGGATCGCGGCCAGCGAGCCGACCATCTTGACGCGAGGATCGCGGCGCTGGAGCCAGCCATCGGACCGTGCATGTCGCTCAGAGAAGACGGCGAGTTCGATGTTGGCGGTTATTCCGCCAAGGGTTTGCTCGAGCCAGCCGATCCGTCCATCTCGCGGGCGTGCCGGAGCCGGAGGAGCCGCGACCCCGGCTTCCTCCCCAAGCTCGGCTTCGGCCCCGCCATCTGCACCGCCGTTCAGTAGTCGGGCCAGGCAGTAGACGACAACGCCAACGGCCAGGATGCCGATGATGGCACTGATCTCGTAGCCGATGGCGGCGTGCCAGAGGGGCGCATTCGCGGCTGAGAAGAACGGCAGCGACAAGTCGTAGCCCGACAACGGGGCGCTGAAGATTCCCGACAGATCCTTCAGCCCCGAAGGAACATACCCAAAGGCCAGCCTCACGTCCGCGGTATTGCCCTCACCGTATGCGAAGCCCGGCGCGATCAGACCAAGCGGAGCGACCACCGCCATTCCCACGAAGGCGGTAGCCATGCGTTTGACGCCTCGTGGCGAGAGCAGATAGGTGACCGGCATCAGAATTCCCGCGATCGCAAGGGTGATCGCCAGCATCGAGCCGACGGCCGGCCAATCCACCCGTGACCAGTCGGCTCCGAACATTCGCGCCGGATCGCCGCCACCCTCGACGAGCCCGACGACGGCCAGAACGGCCACCGCCCCGGCGACGGCAGCGGTTGCGAGCTGCCACAGCGGCCGCTGGGACACATTGCCCTCGGCGGAGGCGCTGGGAGCGAATATGCGGCCCAGTCTGGTCAGGTATTCGGGGTGACGGCGCTGCAGGTAGGCGACGCCCAGACCGGTGATCAAGGCCTCTACGATCGATGCGCCGAACGCATGAGCTGCGACCATGGCCGGGATCGCCTCGGACAGTCCGTACGGGCTGTAGAGGGCGTGGCCGTTCTGCGAGAAAAGGATCGGCTCGACGCCCAGCTCGATGCCGACCGCCACGGCCGCAACCGTGATGCCCACATAGGCGCCGATGCCGGCCGCAACGGCCCGTCGCGTCGACAGCATCTCGGAGCCCGCCGCAAGCACGCGGTACGTCCCGTACCCGACGAATGGCAGGATGATCCCCATGTTCAGGCAGTTGGCGAAGATGGCCAACACCCCGCCGTCGCCAAAGAAGAGCGCCTGCAGAATCAACGCGGTGCTGACGGCGATTGCCGCCGCCCACGGACCGAGCACGACGGCGATCAGCGTCCCCCCTACTCCGTGGGCCGTCGTGCCACCGGGAACCGGAATGTTGAACATCATCACGGTGAAGCTCAGCGCGGAGAAGATCGCCAGCAGCGGCACCGTCCGGTTGTTGAGGACCTTCTTGACCCTTTGCGCGGCAATCGCCCAGACGGGGATCGTCGGCACGGCCAGCGCGAGCGAGACGGCCGGCGCCAGGTACCCGTCCGGAATGTGCACCAAGGTCCTCCTGCGTACCGCCAGACGATACAAAGCGCTATTGCAAGTCGTTGCGCTAGTGTAGAGTCTACGCGGACGATTGCGCGAGCTACAACCGAACCGCGATGAAGGACCGTCAGGTGCCACGAGCCGCCTCCAGCCACGCCGCGATGGTGCCCGCCGCAAGTCCGTGGGACGGCGTGGCCGAGCGGCTGCGGTCCAACGGGCTCCGCTGGACCCCTCAACGCCGCACGCTGGTCGATGTGCTGCGTGAGCACGAGGGCCACGTCACCGCAACCGAGCTGATCGCCCGCTGCCGTGAACGTGACCAGACCACCACTCCCTCGACCGTCTACAGAACGCTCGACGTGCTCGAGGACTTCGGTCTGGTAAGGCACGGTCACGGACCGGACGGCCGCGAGGAGTACCACGTCCTGCCCGACCAGGTCCACGGCCATCTATATTGCGTGGCCTGCGGCGCGACCTGGGAGATTCGGCCGGAAACCGGCGCGGCGATCGTCGATGCCCTCGCCGCCGACCTCGGTTTCGACGTGGACCTGTCGCATGTCACGATCTCGGGGCGGTGCCAGACCTGCTGCCGCGAGTAGCCGGACTCCAGCCGTCGATCGGGATGACGAGCAACCACTTCCCGTCGCGATCGGGGTAGTGGCTGTCAGGCGGCCCCGTCGAGAGGCCGGTGCGTTGCGGCCACAGGTACGGTCCGCAGCGATGCGATCGCGGCCCAGCCGGCCACTGCCAGGCCCGCCACGAAGACGGGCCATGGGAATGCGCCCGGCAGATCGCCCGAGACCAGGGCCGGCGCGTTGGCGACGAAACTTCCGACGACGAGCAACCCACCGGCGACGGCGGCAGACACGCGAACCAAGCTCACGCGCGGCATCCCTCCGGCGCCGACCTGTCGAGCCGCCTCCAATCCGAAACCGATGAGGCATCCGCTGACCGCGATCGGCGCCCAGACCGGGCCCGCCCATGGCACCGGGATCAGGAAGAGGACGTCCCACGTGACCGGCGAATGGGGCCAGCCGATGAGGACCCACAGCCAGAAGTAGTAACCGATGTCCCAGACGCCGAAAGCCACGGCGGTCCAGGCCAGCCGATCCACCCAGCGCCGCCCCGCCAGACAGCCCACGCCGACCAGCATCACGATCGTGGCCAGCTCGCGACCCACCTCGATGGCGGCAAGGTCGCCCACCATGTCCGGCCGGCTCAGCGGGAACAGATGATCCGGGCTGATGTCGAGCGCGCGCTGCAGATACACCACGACCGCCGACTCGAGGTAAGCCATGGCGCCAGCGAATACGACGACGGTCAATGCGGCGCGTCGAAAGCGCATCGTTCAGCCTCGGTAGAACTCAACGTTGAGGTCGAGCCTACGTCCGTTTCGGGACGAATGCCCCCACGCCGATCGGTTCACCCGCGGCTCGCAATCTGCTCTCGGCCTGCCGGCCAGAGCTCAGCCCCCAGCGGCCAGTCGCTGGGCGATCGTTGTCCGGATGTACGCCGCCGTCTGCTGACAATGCTTCCGATACTTGGTCTCCATGCCCAGCATGATCCCGACCTTCAGCCTGTCGGCCACGTTTACAACGACCTGGCGCTGCCCGCCGGCCTCGGCTACGTCCACGATGACCTCGATCGGAAACCACCTGGCGGGGCAGAACGCTCCCCCCGCCAACCGCATCTTCAACTGGGAGCCGAGCTTGCCGGAGACCCGGGTGCCGGTCACAACCGGCTTCGCGCCCATCTCGGCAAGCGTTCGGCGAACCGCCTCAACGCAGCCACCCACCTCGACAGGAACCATGACCGTATCCTGGTAGTAGAACTGCGGCACGTTCGTCCTCCTGGCGCGACGAAATGCGTGGCGCCCCCGGCCGGACTCGAACCGACGACGCCCGCCTTAGGACGGCGGCGCTCTGTTCCACTGAGCTACGGGGGCTCGCCACGGATGTTACCGCGTCCGGCGCCTGTCGCGGGCACGCCGAGTGGTCTGGCTGGCGACCGCTGCTGGCCGCCACGTGGCGTTGGCGGCACGAGAAGGCCTAGACCAGCGGCGCGAAGGTGTATCGGTCCCGGTCGCGCACGAGGCGGCCGACCGGGTGGACCGGCTCGTGTGAGAGCACGATCGTCCAGCCGTCGCCGGCTGCCCGCGCGAAGAGATCGGCCTTGGCCGCGACAGAGTCGAGTGGGAAGTCGTCGAACGCAGTGACCCACTTCGGGTTGGCGCTCCAGGGCCGCATGCACAGGTCGCCGAAGAAGGCGATCGTCCGGTCCTGCCCGCGAACGATGACGCCCTGATGCCCGGCCGAGTGGCCTCCGGTCGGAATGATGAACACGCCGGGGAGGATCTCGACCTCACCGTCCGCGGCCGACTCGAGGCCCAGGTCGCGGATCAGGGAAAGCTCGGGCTGATCGTAGCTGGCCACGAGGCGTGGGTTGTGGCCGAGAGCCATGTCCCACTCCGCGCGTTGGGCAACGAGCGTGGCCCGCGGGAAGGCCAGGGAGCCATCAGCCTTGAGGACGCCGCCGGCATGGTCGTAGTGGAGGTGGCTGAGGACGATCACGTCAACCGAGGCCGGCTCGAAGCCGGCGGTTTCCAGCGCGGGCAGGATCCACGGCCCTTCGTAGCGGCGCATCTCGCGGCCCTTGTCGCTGATGCGGTCCCCTATGCCTGTCTCCACGAGCACGCGCCCGGCGGGCGTCTCGATCAGCAGGCAGTTGAGGGCCTGCAGCAGGCGGTGATCGGCGTCGATCTCGCCCGCGACAAGGCCGTTCCACATCATGCGCGGCACGACGCCGAGCAAGGCCCCGGCATCGGAGCGGAACTTGCCGGCCTGGATCAGGGCGATGCGAGTTCCGCCACCCAGCTCGCTCGACCAGTGGACCGCATCGTTGAGGGTGGTCATCGGTCTGGCGTCTCCCGCCCCGGCTTGACCGGCCCGCGTCGCCCGCGCTCGAAGTCCTCGAAATACGCCGACGCCGTCGGCTCCGACTGGCCCTGGTATTTCGAGCCGAGCCCCGCCGAGCCGTACGGTCGATCGACCGGGCTCGACATCTCGAAGAAGCTGAT
Organism: Chloroflexota bacterium; assembly: GCA_003171255.1. Classification (GTDB taxonomy): domain Bacteria; phylum Chloroflexota; class Limnocylindria; order Limnocylindrales; family CSP1-4; genus Fen-1039. The sequence goes on along the minus strand of PMYK01000054.1, from coordinate 68,627 downwards.
CTGGCCGATCTTCATGCCGAAGTACAGCGCGATCGGCAGCTTGGCCACGTTCGACAGCTCGAGCGTGAGATTGCCCTTCCAGCCCGGGTCGACGTAGCCGGCGGTCGAGTGGATGAGCAGGCCGAGGCGTCCGAGCGACGACTTGCCCTCCAGTCTGGCGACAAGATCGTCCGGCAGCTCCACCCATTCGAGCGTCTGGCCGAGGACGAACTCGCCCGGGTGGAGCACGAACGGCTCGTCGTCGGCGACGTTCAGCAGATCGGTCAGGTCGGGCTGAGATTTGCGAACGTCGATGTAGGGGTAGCGGTTGTTGCGGAAGACACGGAAGGCGCGGTCCAGATGGAGATCGATCGAGGATGGCTGGAGGTCGGCGGCGTCATACGGATCGACCCGGACACGCCCGGCCACGAGCGCGGCCGCGATGTCGCGGTCGGACAGGACGCTCATTTGACCGTGGCTCCGCTCTCGCGCTGGGCGTACAGGTTGTCGACTTCGCGCTTTAGTGTCTCGATGTCCTCGAAGCTCTGGTAGACGCTGGCGAAGCGTATGTACGCGATCTGGTCGAGGGCGCGGAGCCTGTCCATGGCCATCTTGCCGACCTCCGAGGAGTCGACCTCGGTGGCGCCGCCGGAGCGAAGCTGCGCCTCGATCTGGTCCGCTGCCTGTTCGGCCGCATCGTCGGGCAGCGGCCGCCGGGTCAGGGCCTTCCGAAAGCCCGACACCAGCTTCTCGCGGTCGAACTCCTGCCGGGAGCCGTCGCGCTTGACCACGACCAGTCGCGGGGCCTCGATCCGCTCGTACGTGGTGAAGCGCGCCCCGCACGTCTCACATTCGCGGCGTCGGCGGATGCTGGCCTCGTCGAGGTCGCGCGAATCAACAACTCGCGTCTCCCGTTCGCCGCACCGCGGACAACGCATCGCCTGACCTCCACGCGCACCAGTCGCCCCGGCGAGGATAGCACCGGCCGTCACACCGCCCGGCGGCTCGCCCTCAGCGGCTCTTGCCGCGCAAGCGCGGATCCGCGGGGGCAGGGGCCTTGGCCGCCGCGGCGATCTCTTCGCCTCGCGACTTGATTGCCTCGCGGGCATGGAGCAGGTTCAGGTAACCGCGCTTCACAGAGGTCTCGCCCTCCGATACTCGCTCCCCGCTGGGGTCCAGAATCAGCTGGCGGCCGTGCTCGATCAGCTCCACGGCGCGCAGCGCGCGCTCGACCTCGGCCTCCAGGCCGGCATTGCCGGAGTGGTGCGTCTGCTTGTCCACTGATGCGGCCTCCTGGCCGTACCGGCGCAGCGCCTCAGCGGATGCGCGCAGGCTCGGACCGCTCATTTCGGGCCCGGCCTTGCGACGTCGCAAATCGTCGACGACCGCGGCCAGCTCACTCAGCGAGACGTCGGCCCGCCTGGCGATATCGACCGCAGCCCGCCCGTGCTGAGCGTCGCGCCGAAACTCGCCGCCAACGACGAAGACGCGCCACAGCAGCAGGAAGATCGGCACGCCGAGGGCGAAGAATATGACGAGGGGCAGGACCACTTCGGACGACACCACGAACAACCTCGGACCTGCGATTACCGCCGCACCCGCGCGGCGGCGCATTCACTCTAGCGGCTGGGAACCCGGCCGGCGAGTCGGCGACGACCAGCGATGGTCCGGGTTACGGAATCCGCTTCTTCGAGCCGGGCTTGTATGACGGCCCGCCCCTGAGGCCCGACGGCGTGATCCTGCCGGCCACCCGTACGCCCTTCGGCGGTCGCATCGATTCGGCCTGGCCGCCCTGCCGACGCCACTCGTCGGCCTCGCCGTCCGAACTCGAGATGAGCCTGACAGATCGAACCACGGCACCCGGCTCCACCTCTCGGATCATGTCGTAGATCGTGAGAGCCGCCACGGCGGCGGCGGTGAGGGCTTCCATCTCGACGCCCGTGGTGCCCATGGCTGCAGTCTCGGTGTGGATCCTGACGGCGCTGGCGGCGCGGTCGGGCGATGCGTTGACCACGAGTTGCGTCAATCCGGCGGGATGGACGAGCGGGATCAAGTCGAATGCGCGCTTGCCCGCCATGACGCCGGCCAGCTCGGCCACGCTCAGGACGTCGCCCTTGGCGATCGCGCCGTCGACGATGGCGCTCAGCGTTTCCTGCGCCATCTCGACCTCCGCCTCGGCGGCGGCGCGGTGGACGGTCATTGGCCTGTCAGTCGAATCGGCCATGCGCGGTCTCCTCGTTCGATCGAAATGGCTGGCTCGGCGACGCTCCGCGCGGGTGCCTTCATCGAAGACCCCGCCATCTCCCGGCTTGCCGTCGGCCTCAGCGCCCATGGCCTCGACCCTTCTTCATTTGTCCCAGGGCGATCAGCTCGCGCTGCCGCTCTTCCGCCTTCTGGTGAACGAGCTTGGCGGCGGAGCGGCGGGACATCAGGGCACTGCCGGCTCCGCCGGGCGAGACGAGCAATGCATCCAGACCCGATCGCTCCAGCAACTCGAGGGCCGACCAAAGGTCCGACTCGCCATCGAGCGTGGGCACGTTCGCGATGGAGACCATCGCATCTTCGGTCCGGGTCCGCGTCCAGATCTTGCGCGGGATCTTGCGTATCTGCGCCGTCCCGATCAGCCCGAGCAACTCCGTGCCCCGCTGGACGAGGGCAGCGGCTCCGAGGCGTTCGGTCAGGTACTCGCCGGCGAACACATCCAGTGTCAGCTGGGGCGGGACGTGGGCGGCATCGGCATCCTCGGCGTCGCTGACGCGAAGCCCCGAGACCAGACCCTGAAGCACATTGCGCCTGTCGAGAATGCGGCTCGAGCCCATCACCAGCCAGCCGGCGATTACGAGGCTGAAACCGGCCAGTCCGTCGAAGAAGACCAGCATCAGCGCCCCGATCGTGATCAGTGAGATGCCCAGGTAGCGGCCGACTCGAATCGCCGCGGCCGTAGCCACCTGTTCACGCCCCGTCCGTTGCCACACCAGCGCGTGCAGAACTCGGGCTCCGTCCAGCGGATAGCCCGGCAAGAGATTGATCACGCACAGCAGCAGGTTGAAGGCCGCGGCCGTGAACGTCACGAACCCAACAGCCTGGATCCAGTCGGGGGCGTGATCGGCATCGAAGGGACCGAGGATCAGCACTGCCGCGACGGCACCGAGGGCGCACGCAATCAGCAGGCTCATGGCCGAGCCGGCGATCGCGATCCGAAGCTCGTCGCCGGCGGTCTCTGGCTTGACTTCCATGACGTACGGGCCGCCGAGCAGCTGCACCACCACCACAGGCAGCTGTATGCCGCTTCGGCCGGCCACCTTCACGTGGGCCAGCTCGTGAACGGTTACCGAGGCGAATACCACCGCAGCGGTGGCGATGGCGGCGCCCCAGGCCACGACCGGTGGCCACGCAGCGGCAGTCCCGTCGCTCAGATCCATGCCGAAGACGACGGCGATGAAGGCAAGGATGACGACCCAGGTCCAGTGAGCTCGCACCTCCGTGCCGAAGACACGGCCGAGAGTAAGGCCGGTCACGGCGCCCACACCGTCGCCGCGGCCACCGTTACCTGGGCGGGCTCGCGGCCGAGTCGCGCCCCGAATACCGCTACCAGCACGGCAAGAACGAGCACGGCGCCCGCGAGGGCCACGCTCGTCTCAGACCAGAACTGGTCCGGGAAGAGTTGCACGAGCTTCTCGGTGCGAACGTCGAACATGTAGGTGCCGGGCGCGAAGAAGATCTCGTGGAAGAGCTCAAATGCCTGCTCGAAGAAGACGGCGAAGGCCAGCCCGACGACGACCACTCCGACAACGAGCACCCGCGCGCCCGTTGCCGTGGCCCGCCAGAACCAGCGCCGCCCGCGGCCCAGAACGGCGACGACCGCCAGCAGGACCGCAGCGACGAGCGCCACGAGGCCGAGGCCCAGAAGCACCTTCCGGACATCAGCCATGTGGGTCCGTTCGCCCTGATCCAGCACCCGGGCGCCGTTCGGTGTGCCGTCCACGGTCGCCTCGAAGTTGGGCGGCCCGAACACCAGGTCGGACAGGATGCTGCCCGTGATCTGGTGGACCTGTGTCGGTGTGTAGCCGGTCAGTCCCGTGACGTCGCTGCGGTCCTGATCGAAGCTAACCCAGATCGGGTTGAGGAATAGCAGCACCGCAATCGCGACGATGACGAAGGGAGTTGCAACCGCGGCGACGACCGCCGCCGCTCGTTCTGATGGCGAAATCTTCACTCCGCCATCGTACCCCCTCAGGCCTGAGGGCCCGGCGCCGCCCCGAGCACCAGCGCCTCACGCCTGACGATGCTCCAGACCAGGTCCAGATCGGAGTCCTCGGTCCGCAGATTGGAGATCGCAACGCGGATCGTGAAACGACCGTTGAGCCTCGTGTGGGACAGGAATGCCTGTCCCGTCCGGTTGATCGCGTCCATGAGCCGCAGGTTCAAGCTGTCGAGTTGCTCCGCCACGGCCGGCTCTTCTTCGCGCCCGACCAGGGCGGCCGGCCTGTAGCGGAAGCAGACTGTCGAGAAGGGCACCGGCGCCAGCCGCTCGAAGTCGTGGTCGGCGTCGACCCAACGGGCCAGCCGGGCGGCCATCTCCAAGTTATGCGAAACGCGCCGGCGCAGGCCTTCGAGGCCGAAGTAGCGCAGGTGCATCCACAGCTTGAGGGCACGCAGGCGTCGACCCAGCGTCGGCGTGTACTCGTTGTAGTCGCGAATTGGACCCTCTCGATCGAGGGTCCGCAGGTACTCGGGCACCAGGCTGAAGGCGTCGCGCAGGACGGGCATGTTGCGGGTCAACAGCAGCGAGGCGTCGACCGGGACGTAGAACCACTTGTGCGGGTTCGTGACGATTGAGTCGGCCAGCTCCCAGCCCTCGAACGAGCCGCGCAGCTCCGGTATGAGGGCCACGGCCCCGGCGTAGGCCGCATCGACGTGGAGCCACATCCGCTCGCGGCGAGCGATCGCGGCCATCGCCGCGATGGGATCGCGAGACGTGGTGGAGGTGGTGCCGACCGTGCCGACGATCGCGATCGGTCGGACGCCGGCCGCGCGGTCGGCGGCGATGGCTTCTTCGAGGGCATCGATGCGCAGCTCGAAGCGGTCATTCGTGGGGATCCTCGTCAGCCCGGCCCGACCCAAGCCCAGGGTCATGCACGCCTTCTCGATCGACGAGTGAGCCTCGGCCGAGGCATAGACCCGCATCTGTGGCACATCGTCGCGCCCGGTCAGGCCCTTTGCCGCGGCGTCGATCCCGGCGGCCTGGCGGGCGGCCGCAAGAGCCAGCAGCGAGGACGTCGAGGCGGTGTCGGTGATCAGGCCGTCGAACTCGGGGGGCAGGCCCAGGGCCTGGCGCAGCCAGTCGACGACGACACCCTCGAGTTCCGTCCCAACCGGGCTGGTCCGCCACAGCATGACGTTGGCGTTGAGGACGGCCGTGAACATCTCGCCGATGATCCCGGGACCGGACGCAGAGCTGCCGAAGTACGCCAGGAAGCGGGGGTGCTGCCAGTGAGTGACGTTCGGCTCGATCAGGCGCTGATAGTCGGCCAGGATGTCGCCGATCGGTTCCGGTTTCTCGGGAGCCGACTGCGCAAACAGGGGCCGAAGCGTGCCCGGCTCCACGTCGGGCATCACCGGTCGATCGCGAACGCCCTTGAGATAATCGGCCATGATGTCGACCGCCGCGTGAGCCGCCGCCCGAAAACTCTCCGGATCCATGTCGTTGAGGCCGGAGCGTTGCTGGGCGTCGAGCATGTCGAGGTCGACGAGATCCGTCGGGGCGTCAGCCGGCGTTTGGGTGTGTTCGCGAATCATCTGTCACTCGTCCGGGGGTGCAGGGACCGGCCGTAGTTGCGGACCCTGGGCTCCGCCCGAGTTTACGCCTGGTCGACCGGACGCGCCTCCAACGGGTCTACCCCAGCACCACCGTGGACACGAAGTGCTGCGGGTACACGACCGATCCGGAGGGGGCCATGACCATCGCCATGTAGAACCGATCGCCGACGAACCAAACTCGCAGGTTGACCGTCTGCCCGCTCTTGTCGATCGTCAGGTCGCGCGCCGGGTAGGTTCCCACCATGGCGTCCGACGAGGTGACGAGAGTGCCGCCCACGCTCTCCATCATGCTCGACTCCATCAGCTTCAGGAACGTGGACGAAGTCGTGCCGATCGTGCCGGTCGGAAAGTCGAAGTAGACCATCGCGTAGGCCGTGGACCCGTCGGCCACCATGTACATGGTCATGTCGCCCTGGGCAAGGCCCGAGTTAAGCGGCATCGTCTGCTTGAGCGGGGTCATCGTGCTCGGGAAGTCGACCGACCATTTGCCGTCGGGCGCCGTGAATGTCGTCCAGGACGCGAGGGGCAACGGTTCGGGCGTGCCCGACTTGGCGGTTGGGGTGGCGGTCGCCTTCGGTGTGGCGGCCGGGGTATCGGTCGCGGCGGGGACGATCAGGGGTGTCAGCGTGCTCCTCGGCGAGGCCTGAGCCACGGTGCTGGCGGCCGGACTGGCTGACGCAGAGCCGCTCTTCGACGTGGCCAGAACGGCCACCACCCCGGCGCCGGCCAGCAGCAGTACGCCGCCGATCGCGAGGAGGATCGGCAAGTTGGAGCCGGCCGGCTTCGCTGCGACGGCCGGAGCCGGGGCCCATGCGGGCTGGGCCGAGTCGAAGCCGCAGTTGCCGCACCGTGTATGTCCCGGGTACAGGGGCGCATTGCAGCGCGGGCAGACCATTGGAGCCTGGGGAGGGGCCGGCGGCGCGCCGTAGGCCGTGCCATAGGGCGAGGCGGGCGGCCCAGCCTGGTAGGCCTGGGTTCGGAAGTCGAGCCCGCATGTCTGGCATAGCGGATAGTCACTCGCTCGAGGCGTCGAGCAGCGCGGACACAAGCTGGTCAACGTAGTTCCCTCTCCCTGCGACTACCCATCGCGGCGGGGTCCGGCAGACCCGCTCGCGCACGATTATGGCGGTTGGGCAGGCGGCTCGACATGGTACGAACCGCACTGAAGCGCTCGCGCGAGGGCAGCGGCGCGACGACTCGATCTCGCACGATAGGGTTGCGGCCGTGTCCCGCCGCGGTTCGCGGCTTGTCGCGTGAACTCGCGGACCCAGAACCTGCGAACGAGATCATTCTGTGTCGGTGTGACCGAATAGCTGCTCGATCGCCGGCGCAACGGCCAACGCGATCTTTGGCCCGAACCAACCCGTGCGTGGCGGTCCCGGCCGTCTGGGCCCCATGAGTCGCGAATACTCGGTGAATGTTCGCCGGGACGAACCCCCCCCGAATCACAAGGCCCTCGGAGTCGTCTCCAAGGGCCGATACACGTTCAGAAGATGGTCGGGGCGGAGCGATTCGAACGCTCGGCCTCCTGAACCCCATTCAGGTGCGCTACCAGGCTGCGCCACGCCCCGACGACCGACAGAATACCAGACGCGCACAGAGCCACCCGACTGGCCGCCCGCGATGCGGACGCGTGCCGCGGCCGAGGGGCCGGCGATCAGCCCAAGCCGATGTGCCCGACTAACGCTGCGGGTTGCGCTTGCCCCCGGGACTCCGCTTGGAAGCGCTGGTGCCCGCCCGCACTGACCTGACCGTGGGTGACGGGCGCGGGGCGCTCGAATCGGTCCTCGCGACGCGGGCCCCGGAAGGACCATGGCCTCCCCTGCCCCGGCCGCCGGGACCGGCCGATCGACCGCTGGCTCGCTCGCGGAAGAACAGCCGGAGCGGCGTGCCGTCGAAGCCGAACTCCGCACGTAGCTGGTTCTCCAGGAAGCGTTTGTAGCTAAAGTGGACCTGGCTGGCGTGCCGGGCGAAGAAGACGAACGTCGGCGGGGCCACGGCCACCTGGGTCGCGTAGAAGATCTTGGGCGGGCCGAGCTTGCCTGCCGGCGGCGCCTGACGGAGGGTCGCGGCGCCGATGACGCGGTTCAGCTCGGGCGTTGAGATGCGCTTGCGGCGCTCGCCCCAGACGTCGACGGCGAGTTCGAGAACGCGGCCGACGCGCTGGCCGGTCTTGGCGCTGATCGACACGAACGGCGCGAAATCGAGGAACGGAACCTCAGCGCGCATCGAGTCGACGAACTCGTCGAACGTTCGATCGGTCTTCTCGGCCAGCAGATCCCACTTGTTTAGTGCGAGCACGAGGCCGCGGCCCTCTTCGGCGACGAACCCGGCCACGTGGGCATCCTGAGCCGTCAGGCCCTCGAAGGCATCGATGACGAGGATGGCGACGTCGGCGCGCTCGATTGCCTTGAGGGCGCGCAGGGTCGAGTAGCGTTCGGCGGCCTGGCCGCCGGCCACCTTCCCCGGGCGCTTGATGCCGGCCGTGTCGATGAGGACGATGTCGCTCCGACCCCAGGTCAGGTGCGTGTCGATGGCATCGCGGGTGGTCCCCGGGATGTCGCTGACGATCGCCCGGTCCTCGCCCAGAAGCGCGTTCAGCAGGCTCGACTTGCCGACGTTCGGCCGGCCGACCAGGGCGATCGAGACCGACTGCTCCTCGTCCTCGAACGCCAGCGGCAGGTCCGAGCCGCCTTCCGCGGCCATCTCGATCGCGTCGGAGTCGCCGTCGAGGATGTGCGACAGCCGCCCGGCGGCCATGTCGCGGGCCCATTCGTCCGCCTCGGCCACTCGCTTCTTGCGGGCAATCTCCGCGTCGCTCTCGGGCGGCAGAGCCCAGACGATCGCGTCGAGCAGGTCGGCCACACCGCGCCCGTGCGCCGCGCTGATCGCGTACGTCTCCTCCCAGCCGAGGGAGTAGAACTCGGCCGCCTCGAGCTCACGCTTGTCGTTGTCGGATTTGTTCGCCGCGACGAGCACCGGCGCCTTTGCCGTCCGAAGCAGGTCGGCCGCCTCGAGGTCCGCGGGGGTTGGGCCGACGATCGAGTCGACGACGAAGACGATGAGGTCGGCCTCGCCGATGGCCAGTCGAGCCTGCTCCTGGACCTTCTCCTCGATCGGATCGCCGGGGTGGATCTCGAGGCCGCCGGTGTCGACGACGATGAAGCGCCGGCCGTTCCAGTCGGCATCGCCGTAGATTCGGTCGCGCGTAGTTCGGGCGCGGTCCTCGACGATGGCGGTTCGACGGCCGACGATTCGGTTGAACAGGGTGCTCTTGCCAACGTTCGGACGGCCGACGATGGCGATGATTGGTAGTGGGGTCACCCGGGGATTATGGGCCATCGCGCCGGCTCGACCCTAATCGGCCGCCGGTGGGGCTATGGCCGCAGGCGATCGTGGCCATCCGATGTGCGGGGCCGACCGAATCCGACCGCGGCCGGCGTCTGATGCTCACCGGGAGAGCACATCCGACAAGCGACGGTTGACGTAGGTCCGCGATGGGACGACGTTGCTCGAATCGGAGACCACAATCGCCTCTTCCGGCCGCCGCCTGACCCGCTTCGGTCGCGGATGCTCGTCGGGCGAGCAGAACCGACGCGTCCAACCGGGCGGCGCCTGGATGCCGGTCCGTTGTGCTCACGGGGTGAGCAGGCACCCCGCTGGGCGCCGGGGGCAAGTGGCCCGGGGCGCCAACTCGGCCACCTAACCCGCCGTCACTATCTCCGGTAGAGACGTCGTGCGGCCGGCCGGAGTGGCCGCCGCGGCAAGGGCGGCCATGGCCAGCTCCTCCGCATGAACAGCGGCATCAACCGTGCCCGCGACCCGCAGGATCCGCTCCGCAACGCAGCGCAGATCCTCGATCGGAGTGGAGGTTCCGCCCGTGACTCCAACCACGCACGCGTCGGCGAACACGGCTGCGTCGGTAAGGTCCTCCTCGGACTCGATCTGGATCGCCCGCGTCCCGACGATGCTGCACAGGCGAGTCAGCTCCTTGGTGTTGGCGCTGGATCGTCCGCCGACGACGACCATCAGATCGACCTCGCGCGCCGTCTCGACGGTATCTTCCTGCCGCCGGATCGTGACCGGGCAGACCGTGTTGACGATCTTCAGCTCGTGGCAGCGGCCCACCATGAACGCGGCCAGCTTCTCGAACTTCCAGGGTGGCTGGGTGCTCTGGCTCAGCAGGGCCATCTTCTTGCGCCGCGGAATGGCTTCCCAGTCCTCTTCTTCGTCCACGACGATCGCGTCCGGCGCGAAGCCCAGCAGGCCCACCACCTCGGGATGGCGCGGCGTGCCGAGGAGCACTATCGAGTACCCCTCTTCGACGAGCCGCGTGATCTCTCGCTGCTCCTGGATCACCCACGTGCACGTGCCATCGATCACGTCGAGGCCGCGCCCCTCCGCCCGTTCGAGCACATCCGGCCGGACGCCGTGGGCGCGAATGACGACCGCCGTTCCCTCGTCGACCTGGTCGAGTGTGTCGACGGTCTCGATCCCCTGAGCCTGGAGCTGGGCGATGACGCCCTCGTTGTGGACGACCTGGCCGAGCGTGTGCGTCCGCTTGCCGGCGGCAGCTGATTCCTTGGCCTTGTCGATCGCCTCGCGCACTCCGTAGCAGAACCCGGTCCGTCGCGCGATCCGTACTTCTCGAACGTTACCCATCGTTGTTGAGTATCACACCAGAGGCGGTCACGAACGATCGGCCTCCTCCGGCGTTCCGGCGTAGACCCCGCGCTGCTCCTCGGGGAGCAGCTCCGCGACGTGGCGCATCAGCTCGGCGGTGGCCAGGCGCAGTGACTCGCGGCGATCCCCGCCCTTCGGCATCGACAAGGTGAAGGTCTCCCCTACCCTGATGGTCATCCGCCGGCCCGGCCGGGGCAGCAGCTTGCCCTTCGGCCAGAACCGGTGCGAGCCGGTGATCGCGATCGGCAGGATCGGCGCCCCGCTCCGGACGGCCAGGACTGTTGCGCCTTCCTTCACTTCCTGCAGAGCGCCGCTCGGCGAGCGCGTGCCCTCGGGGAAGATCGTCAGGACGCCGCCGCGATCGAGGACGCCCTTGGCCATCTTGAAGGCCTCCAGGTCGCCGGCGCCACGCCGGATGCCCATGACCCCGTTCTGCCGCATTCCCCAGCCGAAGACCGGCCAGCGCAGGGCCTCCTCCTTGCCGAGCCAACCCATCGGCCGGCCCATAGCCGGGACGACATAGGCCATCAGCAGCATCCCGTCCGCGTTCGAACAGTGGTTGCAGATGACGAGAACCGGGCCCGACGGCGGGATGTTCTCGAACCCCTCCCGCTTGACTCGTGTCGTGCAGGCGGCCGCGAGACGCAGGGTGGCGCCGCTGAATCGCGGGAACAGCGGCAGCTTCCTACCGGACACGCGCTGCTCCTTCCGCTGCGCGAATTGCCTGGACCACGGCCCCAACCGTCTGCTCGAAGCTGTTCCCATCGGTGCGGATGACGACCGCGTCCGACGCGATTCGAAGCGGCGCCGTCTCCCGACTCGAATCGATCGAGTCGCGGCGGCGCAGCTCATCGAGGATCCGGTCGGCCTCGGTCTCGTCCACGGTCCCGCGCTGCACCGCGCGCCGTCGAGCCCGCTCTTCGGCCGATGCGCTGAGGTAGATCTTCACGTCCGCGTCGGGCAGGATGACTGTGCCGATGTCACGGCCGGCCATGATGATCCCGCCCTCGCCCGCCAGATCGCGCTGGCGCGGTACGAGCGCCGCCCGCAGCTCGGGCACCTTGGAGTAGTCCGACACGGCGCGATCAACGTCCGCGCCACGCACTTCGTGAGTAACGTCGCGTCCATCGGCTTCCACGTGGCGCAGCCGTCCGCGTGCGTCCGCCACGAGCACTACCTCGGCCGCAAGCGGGAGGAGCGCCGGAACGTCGGCCGGAGCGATGCCACGTTCCAGGGCCAGCCACGCCACCGCCCTGTACAGCAGGCCCGTGTCGCAGAAGCGGTAGCGGAGCCGCCTGGCGGCTTCGGCGCCGACCGTGCTCTTGCCGCTCGAGCTGGGGCCATCGACGGCGACAACGAGGCCGCCGGCAGCTCGCGGCGATGGATCGGGCTTCGGGCTGGTAGTCACGGCTCGCAGGATACCGTGGCCGGAGGACGGGCACGGTATGACTCGGTCGCTACTCGGCGGCGGCGCCGCCGCGGCGTTCCCGACTCGCTGCCTCGGCCGGCTTCTCGCCCAGCCTCACGACCGGCCGCTGTGGGCGGGTGGTCGTCTGCGCCCGGGCGCACGAGGCGAGCAGCGATACCTCGCCGTGGGTCAGCCGTCGGGCCTCGCCGACCCGCAGGTCGGTCAGTTTGAGGGTGCCAACCCTGACGCGGACGAGCCTTTGGACCGGCATCCCAACCGCGTCGAACATGCGCCTGATCTGACGCTTCCAGCCCTGCGCGAGCACGACGCGATACCAGCGCAGCTCGGGGAAGGGCGGCGCTAGCAGCGCGCTCAGGTTCCGCACCTGAGCCGGCGTCACGTCGTCGAGGTGATCGATTCGAGCCAGCCCTTCTTCGAGCTCGACGCCGGTCCGGAGCGCGATCTTCTGCGCCTTCATCACCGATCGGTCCAGCCCGACCATGTACTCGCGCTCCACGCCGTAGCGCGGGTGGAGCATCAGGTCGGCCCAGGCGCCGTCGTCGGTGAACAGCAGCAGACCCTCCGATTCCTCGTCCAGCCGCCCGACCGGATACAGGCGAGTGCCGCGGCTGGCTTCGGGCGGCAGAAGCTCCATCACGGTCCGATCGGCGTGGCGGTCACGCACAGTCGAGACGACCCCGGCCGGTTTGTTGAGGGCCCAATACGAGCGCGGACCGACCGAGGCAGGCAACGGGTTGCCGTCGACCTCGACCCGCTGCATCTCCGGATCGACCAGCTCGCCGATGATCGCCAGGCGGCCGTCGACAGTCACCCGGCCGGCGCGAACCAGATCCTCGCCACCCCGCCGCGAGGCAACTCCCGCCTCGGCCATCACCTTCTGGATCCGCGCGCGGGCCATTCAGTCGGCCTCACCGCGCTCGCCGGCGTCGCCGACTCCACCAGCCTCGGTGTCGGTGTCGGCCTCCGAAAAGAGCCTCTCCGCGATCTCCGCCTCGAGCGGCGGAAGCTGGTCGAGGCTCGTCAGGCCGAACCTTTCGAGGAAGTCGAAGCCAGTGCCGAAGAGAGTCGGGCGGCCGGGCGCCTCCGAGCGACCAAGCTCGACCACCAATCGACGATGCAGCAGCGTCCGGATCGTGTAGTCGGAGTCGACGCCGCGAATACGCTCGATCGTGGCCCGCGTGCACGGCTGGCGGTAGGCCACGATCGCCAGCGTCTCGAGCGATGGGGTCGACAGGCGCGGCGCATCCGCGCCGACGTACCGAGCGATCAAACGCCCCGCCTCCGGCGCGGTGGCCAGCTCGACCTTCTCGCCAGACTCCACGAGCCGGATGCCGCGCTCGGCAAGACTGACCTGCAGGTCGCCGATCCGGGCATCGACGGCCTCCCGATCGACGCCCGCCAGCCCGGCGATCTCGGCCCGGGCAAGGGGCCGCTCCGCTACGAACAGAAGCGCCTCGAGCTGCGTCTCGGTCAGCTCTCCCGGCGCGGGGTCGGCCGAGATCGTCCGGCTCTCAGCGGACTCGCCGACAGTGCTCTCGACCGGCTCGTCGCCGCCTCCGGCCGATCCGCTCGGCAATACGCCTTCATCGATCTCGTTGCTCAAGCGAATGAACCTAGGCTCTCGTCTATTTCGGCCTCGCTCACTTCAGTCTGGGTCACGCGTCGGACAATGATTGGACCCCACGGTTCTGCCTGTTCGAGTGTGATCTCGCGCCTCTTGCACAACTCCAGCATTGCCAGAAAAGTGACGGTGACCACGACGCGGTCGCTGACACCGCCAAGAAGCTCCTGCAGGACAAGCGTGTCCGAGCCACGCAGGGCTGCCCGAATGACCGCAGTCCGTTCGGACAGCGTGATCGTTCTGGCCACGATCTCGGCCGGTACGGGCGTCACCGGAACTACGGTCGCGAGCCGCCGCAGAGCCCGAGCCAGGACACTCGGCGGAAGCGGCGGCCGCTCCGGCGGTCTCGCGCCCGCGCGGCCCGCTGTCGCCGCCGTCTCGGCGTCCCTGCGGAACAGCCGGTTGATGTCGAGGCGCCGGCCCAGCGCCAACCCGGCGTCGCGGAAGCGGCGGTACTCGAGGAGCCTCGCCCGCAAGTCCGCCTCGGGGTCTGGCTCGTCATCGAGCGGTATCGCCGACAGCTTCGGCGGCCGGGGCAGGATTGCCCGGCTCTTGATCAGGATCAGTTGAGCGGCTACGGCCACGAACGCCGACACGTTGCCCAGGCGATCGCCCTCGAGCGTCGCAAGCGCGTCGAGATATGCCGCGGCCAGGCCACCGAGCGGCACTGTCAGCACGTCGAGCTGGCGTGCCTCGATGAGGGCAAGCAGAAGGGCCAGCGGTCCCTCGAAGGACTCCATGCGGACGTGGGTCACGCTTTCGGCGAGGCCCGCATCGAACCCTACCTCGGGCGCCGTCCCCGGCCGCGGCATCGCACCGATCCGGCCGGTCAGACCGGCTCCCCGGGGAGTGGTGAGAATCGGCGTCATCAATTGGCCTCGTCGGCAGCGAGCAGAAGCCGCCCGGCGTCGTCCGTTGGTGCCTCCTGGTTCCTGATCAACTCGATCGTCCTGGCAGTGCAACAGGCCGCCAAAGCCAGCTCCGCCGAGCGCTCCGTATGGTCGCGCAATATGGCGAGTCCCGTTCGGAATGTCGGCATGTGCCTGCTTGCCTGCCAGATCCACGTTCCGTAGCGCTGTCCAAGCGACCACGCGACGCGATGGACCAGCCTGACCCTGGGGTCCTTGCCACAGTCATGGAGCAGGCCCGCAATCAGCAGTTCGCGGTCCGTGGAGCCGCCGGCCCGGAGGTCCGCGACGACATCGAGGCCGTGACGCTGCTCCGCGGCCGGCATGCCATCGAAGAGCGCCGCCTGGGCAGGCGCCAACCAGCCACCCAACTCCGCCCGTTCATCGCGGCCGACACGAGCGTGGAAGTAGGTCCACGTCCTGTGGATCCTGGCGGACCACCAACCCCTTGCCAAGGTCGGGAACTACCCGACCGGGACGCCGGCGAGGAAGCCCACAATCGGGTTCATCAGCGGGCCGATGATCCGTCCCGCGAACAGCACGACCACGATCAGCAGCATCAGACCGTACTGGTTCATGAAGTTGCGCAGGTCGTGGGCCGTCCGCGGATCGAGAAGATCGAACAGGACGTGCGAGCCGTCGAGGGGCGGGATCGGGATGAAGTTGAACAGCATCAGAAGAACGTTCAGCTGGATCCCGACGAAGAAGACCAGCAGCACCATGTTCGCGACCGAGGTGTTGTCGGCCTGGTGGACGCCGCTCGCCCACAGGATTCGGAAGCCGATGGCACACAGCGCAGCCAGAGCCAGGTTCGATAGCGGGCCGGCCGCCGCGACAATGGTGTCGGCGTAGCGGCCCCGGAGGTTGTACGGATTCACCGGCGTCGGCTTGGCCCAGCCGAACCCGGCGATCCCGGACTGCGATATCAAGCCGAGGATGACGCTGGCGATCAGGAGCGTCCCACCGATCGGGTCGAAATGCTTGATTGGATCGAGGGTAATCCGCCCGAACAGCTTGGCGGTGCCGTCGCCGAGCTTCCAGGCCGTGAAGGCATGCGCGCACTCGTGAACCGGCCCGCTGATGAGTACGAACATGCCAATCCAGATCACTGCCCTGGCGAGGTCATCCGAACTCAACTGTTCCTCGATTCACTGCTACACCGAAAAGGCGGACGCAGCCGCTACGGAGCGTCCGCCCACCGGAACTCGGGACTACAGGCGGCCGAGTAGCTCGGCCTTCTTCGCCTCGTACTCAGCCGGGGTGATCGCACCCTTGTCGCGCAGGTCGGCCAGCTTGGCGAGCGTACCCGTCACATCGTCGGAGCCAGCCGCCCTGGCGGCCGTGGCCGGGGCAGGGGCCGTAGCGCCGGGCCCGCGGAAGCCGTCATCGAGAGTGTTCTTGGCGTTCAGCATCGCCTTCTTGAACTCGACGACATTGGCCAGCATCTCGTACCGATCGATGCCTTCCTCGTTGGCGGTCAGGACCTCCAGATCGCCATAGTGGAGGATGCGGGCTAGGATGCCCTGCTTGAGAACGGCGTCGTTGATCTTGTCGAGCGAGCTGTCACCGCTCTTCTTGTCCAGAAGACCTTCTACCTTGAGGACCCGGCGAGTCGTGATGATGTACTGCTCGGCGCGCCAGGAGAAGTACACGATGCCGATCCAGACCAGTCCTACGAGGGCCACCGCGAGGCCGGCATATGCGATGAACTGTGACAAGTGCAGGATCTGGTGCTCGACCAGAACCACGACCAACCCGAAGAGCAGGATCAAGACGGCATTTCGCGCATCGGACAGCGGCGCCAGCCAGTGCTGTCTGCCCTCGTACAGGATCCGCTCGTCCTTCGCCAGCAACGATTCCGCGTAGCTCATCCTCATCTCCTTAGGCGCCCGTCCACCTGCAGGCATCTCCCATTCCGTCAAGCTCGTGGATGAGCACGAGCATATACGTCTTTGATCCGTTCGCCAGTCAAATGCGTGTACAACTGTGTCGTGTTGATGCTCGCATGTCCGAGCANNAAGGAATGGCGCAGCGTGTGCGGGCTGATGCCATCCTTGAGGCCGGCCAGCCGGGCCGACGCCACCAGCATCTCCCAGGCTCGCCGCCTGTCCAGACGCTCGCCGCGCACCGACAGGAAGACCGGGCCGCCGTGGCGTCGATCGCCGTGCCACTTGGCAAGCCAGTCAGGCCGAACCTCCGCAACGTAGCGGCCGAGCCAGGCGATGGCAACTTCGCCGACGGGAACCTGGCGCTCTCTATCGCCCTTTCCAACCACCCGCACCAGGGCCACGTCAAGATCGACGTCGTCGCGGTCCAGCCCGACTGCCTCCGAGATGCGCAGACCGCAGGCGTAGAGCAACTCGAGCAGGGCCCGGTCTCGAATGGCCGCCGGTGAGTCGTCGCCGCGAGTCTGGAGCAGGTGGTCCACCTCGTCGACGGTGAGGACCTCTGGCAGCAGGCGCGACTGGCGTGGCAGGTCAAAGCGCCCGGCGATGTCGGTGTCGATCAGGCCCTCCGCGTAGCAGAAGCGGTAGAAGCCCCGGAGCGAGGCCGCCCGACGCCGGAGCGTTGTTGGGCGCAGCGCCACTCGTCTGCCACGTCCGGGCGCGCCGAGGACGCTCAGGTAGTGGACCGGCGCATCGACCGTGGCGTCCCAGGTGGCGGACGCCCCTCGACTCGCCGCGAAGTCGGCGAGGTCGGCCCGATAGGCGCGGAGAGTGGCGTCGGCGAGGCCTCGCTCCACGCGCAGGTGCATGAGAAAGGACTCCATGGCGGCCCGGAGCCGGTCCGGCGCGTCAGCCGATCCCACCGCCGGGCCGCCCACGTCAGCGACCCCCAGCAGTCCGCCGCCAGGCCTCCGCCCGTTCCAACAGCTCCTCGGCGCTCGCCCGCGCCGCCGAACCGCCCTCCGAGCCCGCCAGCATCTGGGCCAGCTCGTCGACCCGCTCGGGGCCTTCGATCCGCCGGAGCTCGGTCACCGTACGGCCGTCCCGCTGGTGCTTCTCGATGCGAAACTGCGCGTCGGCATAGGCGGCGATTTGCCCGAGATGGGTGACGCACAGGACCTGATGAGTCCGGGCCAGCTCCCACAGCGAACGACCAACCGGTTCGGCGCTGCGTCCGCCGATGCCGGTGTCGATCTCGTCGAACACGAGAGTGGGTGTGTGATCCGCCTCGGCGAGGATCTGCTTGATGGCCAGGGCCACGCGCGACAGCTCGCCGCCTGAAGCGATGCGCGCCAGCGGCCGGGCCGGCTCGCCGGGGTTCGGGGCGATCAGGAAGGCCACGGCATCGAGGCCGCTCGAGTCGAAGGCGAGGCGCTGCCCGTCCACCTCGACCGCTGCCTCGGCAGTCCCCGCGGAGCGATGTGCGACCGACACGGTGAACGAGGTCTGGCGGAAGCCCAGGCCACCGAGCGCGGCCTCCACCGCTTCGGATAGCCGCCCCGCGGCGAGAGTACGGCAGCGTGACAGCTCCTGCCCTGCTGCCGCCACCTCGACCAGCAAACGCGCCGACTCAGCCTGGCGGGTTTCACGAGACGCTTCCAGCGCAAGCAGCCGGTCTGCGTCGGCGGTGGCGCGCTCGCCGTAGGCGATGACCGCGGCCTCGCCCTCACCGTACTTACGTTCCAGGGCGTAGATCTGGGACAGCCGCTCCTCCATCGCCGCCAACGCCGTCGGATCGTGCTCCACGCTCTCGGCCAGGTTGCGGGCTTCCGCCGCGGCATCTTCGATCTCCGCGGCAAGGCCGAGCAAACGCTCAGCCACCGGCTCATAACGCTCGTCGAGACGAGCCAGCTCGCGGGCCCGCTGAGCCGCCACAGCGGTCGCCTCTCTGGCGCCACTCCCCTCTCCGGCCAGGGCCTCGTTGATCTCAACGCTGCCGCGCGCGATTGCCTCGGCATGCTGGGCCGCAGCCAGTCTGGCCAGGATTTCGGCCGCCTCGCCGACCCGCAGCTTCGCTCCCGCGATCTCGCCGGCCTGATGCTGATGCAGTTCGAGGCGCCTGGCCAGTTCGCGGGGATCGAGCGCAAGTTCGGCCAGCGCCGCCTGATTGGTGCGCCACGCCTCGACCGCCAGGGCCATCGCTTCGCGCTCACGCTCCAGTCGGCCGAAGGCATCGAGCAGCTCGCGCTGCCAGCGCTCATCGAGCAGGCGTTGCTGGTCGTGCTGCCCGTGTATCTCGACCAGACGGCCGGCCACGTCCGCCAGACGCGCGGCCGTGACCGTTTCGTCGTCTATGCGCGCCGTAGATCGACCGGCCGCCGAGACTTCGCGCACGCAGATCAGCGGCTCCGGCAGGCGGTCGAAGAGGGCCTCGACCCTGGCCGTGTCGGACCCGTGGCGCACCAACGACGTGTCGGCCCGAGCCCCGACCGCAAGTCCAAGCGCGTCGATCAGGAGGCTCTTGCCGGCGCCGGTCTCACCCGTGAGCACGTTGAGCCCCGGTTCGAAGGCGATGCGAAGCCTCTCGATCAGCGCCAGATCGCGCACGCTCAGCTCGGCCAACCGGCCGGCGGCCATTGGCATGGCGGCAGGTTCCGGCTCGAGCGCCGGCCCGGTGGGCGCCACCTCGGCCGTCTCGGTCATGACGGCAGCAGCTCGGACTTCTGGCGCAGCAGGTCCCAGAACGGCACGGCACCGTTCGGCTCGATCAGACGGATCGGCCGGCCCATCTCGCACACGGACACGACGTCGCCGATCGCCAGTCGGCGGTCCTCTCGCCCATCGACGCTCATAAGCACGTCGTAGGCGTCGATGACGCGACAGCGAACCGTATGCCGCGGGCTCACGATCACCGATCTGATCGCCGTCAGGTAGCCGGCGATCGGCGTCACGACGAGGTTTCGGCTGGTTGGATCGACGATCGGGCCCCCGGCCGAGAATGAGTAGCCGGTCGAACCCGTCGGACTCGAAACGATCAGCCCGTCGGCCGTGAACGTGGCCAGATGCGACTGCCCGATCTCGACCTCGATCCGGCAAACCCGAGCCAGCGACCCCCGCGCCACCGCGATCTCATTGAGGGCGAAGAAAGTCTCGCCGGCCTCGTCCCGACCGCCCGGATGGATCGTGGCCTGGAGGACCATCCGATCCTCGATCTTGAAGTCGCCCTCGACCAGTTGAGCCAGGACCGCCTCCAGGCCACCGGTCTCGACCTTCGAGAGGAAGCCGACCTTGCCAAGGTTCACGCCGAGCAGCGGCACATCGACCTCGGCCACCGCGCGCGCCGCCCGCAGGAACGTGCCGTCCCCGCCCAGGACCACCAGGGCGCCGGTCTCGGGCAGCTGATCGATGAGCGCCCTGAGCTCTCCGGCCGGGGCCGCCCAGTGGGAGATGCCGCGCAGCTGGCACCAGCCCTCGGCCCGTTCCCGCAACTCCAGGGCCGCCTCTTTGGTCGGGTTGTAGGCGAAGCCGATGCGACCGAGCTTCATACCCCGGCCAGCTCCCCGAACTTGACCCGCCATTCTGCTGGCAGATCCGCGGGCTCACCGTCGATGGCGACGAACCCTGCCGGAACTTCGAGCTCGAGGAAGAACTCGCGGTTGCCGGCGGGACCGGTGAGCGGCGAGGCGACGGCATTGCGAAGCCTCAGGCCGATGCCCAGGGCGTAGCGGGCAACCGTTTCGAGGGTCTGGAGGTGGATCCGGGGATCGCGTACGACTCCGTCTCGAACCTGCTTTCGCCCGGCCTCGAATTGCGGCTTGACGAGGGCAACGATCTTCCCGCCGAGTGGACCGAAGCACGCCGCGACCGGACGGAGGATTCGGTCGAGCGAGATAAACGAAACGTCGACGACGGCGAGGTCCACGGTCGTGGGCAGGACGCCCGGGCCGAGGGCCCGTGCGTTCGTGCGCTCCATGGACACGACCCGAGGATCGTGGCGGAGGGCCTCAGCCAGCTGGCCGCGGCCAACATCCACGGCATAGACCTTCGACGCGTCGCGCTGCAGCAGCAAGTCGGTGAACCCGCCGGTGGACGACCCCACGTCCAGGCACACGAGTCCGACCGGCTCGACTCCGAAGACATCGAGGGCGGCCCGAAGCTTCAAGCCACCCCTCGAAACAAACGGCGGCGGAGCCTCGACCTCGAGGGCGATGGTCGTCTCCACCAGATCGCCGGACTTGCGGTCCGTTCGCGCCGTGGCGCCCTCGCCCACGCGGACATGGCCGCTCATGATGAGGGCCTGGGCGCGTGTACGAGTCTCAGCCAGGCCGCGTTCTACAAGCAGCTGGTCGAGGCGCTGGCGGGTTGATCTGTCGGCGGCTGAACTCATGTCATCATCGTGGCACACCCGGATCATCTCGTGCTGCACAGTGGCGCGCTCGGTCCGACGGCCGATGCCTTCGTTGCCGCCTGCGCTCCTCGCTCACGCACATCTAGGTGCGCTCGCTGCGGTGCTCGGGCGGCGCCTCGGCCTCGGCCGTCGGACCGGCGAGGAACATGTCCGGGCGGTATCGGTCAACCGGCCGATGCCTTCGTTGCCGCCTGCGCTCCTCCCTCTCGGACGTTTGGGTCCGCTCGCTGCGGTGCTCGGGCGGCGCCTCGGGCTGGAGCCGGGCCTGCCTGGCTCGACGTCAGACCGGCGAGAACGGGATTCCGGGCGGTTCGGTCGGCCGGGCGATGCCTTCGATGCCGGCGTTGCCGTATGCGCGACTCGCTCGGTCATGTTTGGGTGCGCTCGCTCCGGTGCCCAGTCCCTGGAGGTCTCGGAACGCAGATCCGGCGGTGTTGCGGCCAACACCGGCAGTCCGCAGCGGTCGGCGGTCGATGGCCGAGCCTCCGATGGATCGGGAAACTCGTCCGTGGCAGGGCGGAGATGTTGGGCGCCCACCTGGAGGGCTGATTCACCGCAGGACGGGCGCAACACGCGGCGATGGCCACTCAGCCAGATGTCCCGACCCCCCCCGCGCTCTGGTTCCTCACCGATAGTCATGTAGTGACTGCTATCAAGCGGCGGAGGACCCGAACGCCGCGAATCGAGGGTTTGAACGGTGCTCCTGTGGGTTGTGTGGGCGATGCGACGGCTTCCCGAACGCGAAACGGAGCCTGTGGGGACATTCTCGAAAGCGCCGGTTCAGATGTCGGCCTCGAGGTTCGATAGCAGTCACGTGGCGGCTAATCGAGACCGGGACGGCCAATGCGCCGCGATAGGAGTCACGTGGCGGCTAATCGCGAGATTGAGGCCGCCGCCAAAAAGCAAGCCAAACCCTTCGCCGCCGACTCACTGTGGGCGGCCGGTGGCGGAACCGTTCACGAGCTACGCGTCGAGACGCCAGGGGTCTCGAGCAGCCGGCGCGTGCCGGCTTTGGCTCATGCTCCGGGTCAGGCAGTTCGGCCGCGGGGTCGAATCGCAAGCGGGGCCGCGATCGACGCCGCAGCATCGATCGGCGCAACAGCATCGGGCGTAGCCCGCAGTCGGACCAGGGTCTCGCGGATCTGGTCGGCGATGCCGGGTGCGTCGAGCCGCAGTAGCCGGCGGAGCTGGTCGACCGAGCCATGCTCGACGAAACACTCTGCCGGGATGCCGACGATCCGAACTGCGACCTCGCGGTAGGCGGGGTCGGCCAAACGGGCTTCCTCGAGCAGCTCGAGCACGCCCGTCCCGAAACCGCCCGTGACGACGCTCTCCTCGAGGGTCACGAGCAGCGTCTTGCCCCGCGCCGTGTCTAGGATCAGCTGGCGGTCGAGCGGCTTGGCGAACCGGGCATTGAGCAGCCCGACCGACCAACCTTCGCTCTCCAGGATGTCGGCGGCCTGGCGGCCACGCTCGACGATCGGTCCGAAGCCAACGATCAGGACCTGCCGTCCTTCACGCAGCAGCTCGCCCATACCGACCGGAATAACCTGTGGTTCACGAACCGGAACCCCAAAACCTGGATCGCGCGGGTAGTGGAGCGCAAACGGGTGAACCTGGGCGAACGCGGTCTTCACCAGCGAACGCAGCTCCTGCTCGTCCTTGGGACTCGCGATGACCATCCGTGGCAGCTGGCGCTGGCTCGGGATGGTGAACATGCCCTGGTGGCTCGTGCCGTCCTCACCCACGAGTCCGGCCCGGTCGACCGCGATCACGACCGGCAGATCGTTCTGGCAGACGTCGTGGACTTCCTGATCGAAGGCGCGCTGCAGGAAGGTGGAGTACAGGGCCACGACCGGCCGCTCGCCGGCCAGGGCCATGCCCGCCGACAGCGCCACGGCATGCTGCTCCGCAATGCCGACGTCGATGAAACGGTCGGGGAACTCCGCCTGGAAGAGGTGCAGGCCCGTGCCGGTGGGCATCCCGGCCGTCACGGCGACGATGCGGCGGTCGATCCGGGCCAGGTCGATCAGCTCCCGAGCGAAGTGGTAGGTGTAGTTGGGCGGGCGCGAGGCCGCGGCGGCGCGGGCCGCTTCGGAAGGCGTGCCCATGTCGGCCGCTCCGGCCGAGGCGTTGCCGTTGCCCGATGGCTCGACCGGAGCCTCGTCGCTGCCGCCCGGCTGGGGCATGGCGCTCTCTTTGCGGGCCAGCGCCGCGCCGCTCAGCGGAGCGTGGGCCGGAGCGTGGCCATCGGACCCGGGTCGCGCCTCGGGCAGGCCCGGCATGGGCGGCAGGGCCGCTCCGTGGAAGGCGATCTGGTCGCGCTCGGCAGGACGGTAGCCGGCCCCTTTTCGCGTTCGAACGTGGACCAGGACGGGACCGGGAACATCCAGGGCGGCGCGGAAGATGTGCTCCAGGCCGCGCCTGTTGTGGCCGGGGATCACGCCCAGGTAGGTTATGCCGAGGTCCTCGAAGAGCTGGCCGGGCTGAGCGAAGTTGACGACCATTCGCCGGATGCGCCGCGACAGCGACAGAGCCGGCCGGCCGACGACCGGCAGCGACTCGACGATTCGGTCGTAGGCTGTCTTGCTCTGCTTCCACGCACTCGACAGCTTCAGGGTCGAGAAGTACTGGCTGAACGCGCCGACCGTCGGGCTGATGGACATGGCGTTGTCGTTGAGGACGATCAGCAGCTGCGTCTGGCGATGGCCGATGTCGTTGAGCGCCTCGAGCGAGAGGCCGCTGATCAGGGCCGCGTCGCCAACCACCACCGCGATCCGCTCCATCGAGTGGCGCATGTCACGGGCAGTGGCCAGACCCTGCGCAATGGAGAGACCCGTGCCGGCGTGCCCACCGTCGAAGACGTCGTGCTCCGACTCCTCCCGTCGCGGGAAGCCACCGATGCCACCGAGCTGCCTCAACGTCCCGAAGCGTGAGTACCGCCCTGTCAGCAGCTTGTGGGCATAGGCCTGATGGCCCGTGTCCCAGACGATCCTGTCGCGCGGGGATTCGAGAACACGGTGCAGAGCCAGCGTCAGCTCCACGACTCCCAGAGAAGAGCCGAGATGACCGCCGGTCCTGGCAACGGTGGAAATGATGCATTCGCGGATCTCGGCGGCCAGGGAGTTGAGCTGGTCGTCGGACAGCCCGCGCAGCTCGCTCGGGCCGCGCAGCGTGGGCAGGATTGCCAACTTCGCATGCTCCTGTCGGATCATAGAACCGCGTCGTGGTTCGGCGGCTACTTCGTCTGCGCGGCAGTCTACCGCTACTTGCGACGCCTGCCTCGCAGATGGCCGGCGGCACCGAAGGCCGGGTCAACTGGCTGCTAGTCCCCGTCAGTCTCGTCCGCGGCGCGGATCTCGGCCGCTTCCAGCGCCCCCGATGATCGCTCCAGGAGCTTCTTGACGCGTAGCTCGGCCTCCCCGAGCAGGGCCGCGCAGCGCTCGTGGAGAGCCACGCCGCGCTCGTAGAGGGCGATCGAACGCTCGAGAGGGAGGCCACCTTGTTCGAGCTCGGCGACTGTTCGCTGCAGCTCCAGGAGAGCTTCGTCGAACGACAGCACTGAGAGGTCGACCGTGGCCTGCGCCACCGGCTGGTCATTCACCGCGGTACTCCTCCCGGCCACGAATGGCGATTGTCTCTGCATCATCCGGCGCGATCCCCGCGCGGCCCGAGGCCTCTTGCTTTGTGTCCATCGCCGCTGCCCTGGCTTCGAGGGCGCGGTCCAGACGCCGCCCGACGAGCATACCAAGGCGGACCGACCCGCCGAACGCGACCGCGACCAGGGCCAGGAAGCCGACAAGGACCGCTACGGTCTCGATCACGGCCGCGAATCCCGGACCGCGTCCTCTTCGACGCGGGCAGTCAGCTCACCTCTGGCGACCCTGATGGCGAGCAACCCACCGCTCGGCGCATCAGCCGGCTCCCGAACGACCGCCCCGTCGCCCCGGCGCCGCACGATTGCGTAGCCGCGATCGAGTGTCGCCTGGGGGCCGAGTGCGAGCAGACCGGCGGTGCTCCGTTCCAGGGCCGTCCGCGCGGCCGCCAGCCGGGCGTCCGCCGCCGGAGCAAGCCTGACCGAGAGACTCGTTTCGGCCACCCTGCGCCTACCGACTTCATCGCGCAGACATCGAGTGGCGCGATCGAGCAGATAGCCAGCCCGCTCGCGCGCCTGGGCCAGCTGAGCCGCCGGACGCAGCCGGTCCAGGGCCCGGCCCTCCGCTGCGAGCTCGGTCCGAGCCGCAAGCAATGTGGCAGCGGCGCATACGCCGCCGCGCCTGACCAGCTCGGCAACCCCAGCGGCGACTTCGATCCGATCGGGTACGACCAGCTCCGCCGCGGCCGACGGGGTCGGCGCTCTCACGTCCGCGGCAAAGTCGGCGAGGGTGACGTCCACCTCATGACCGACACCGCACACGACCGGCACGGGATGAGCGACCACCGCCCTGACGACCCGCTCGTCGTTGAAGGACCACAGGTCCTCGAGCGAGCCGCCGCCGCGCGCCAGGATGACCACCGCTGGAGCCTCATCGGGCCGTCCCTCGGCGCGGCATAGCTCGCTCCACCGAGCGAGGCGGTCGAGCGCGGCAACGACGCTCGCGGCCGCCCCCTCGCCCTGGACCTGGCACGGGGCAAGGATCAGCCGCGCCAGCGGCCAGCGCCGGGCGATGACGTGGCAGATGTCGTGCCAGACGGCGCCGGTCGCGCTCGTGGCCACGCCGATCACGGCCGGCCTGTACGGCAGGGCCCGCTTCCGAGCCGAGTCGAAGAGTCCCTCGGCAGCCAGGCGAGCCTTGAGCGCTTCGAAGCGGAGGGCCAGGTCTCCGAATCCTGCCGGTTGGACCGACGAAACGTAGAGCTGGTAGACGCCCTGGGCCTCGAATATGTCGACGCGGCCGTGAGCCACGACGCGCAGCCCCGTGCGGGCCTCGAATGGCGACGCCGCCCGCTCGTCGCGAAAGAAGACGCAGGCCAGCTGGCTGCGCTCGTCCTTCAGGGTGAAATAGCAGTGGCCGGCCGACGAGACGGTGACTCGCCCAACCTCGCCCTCGATCCAGACGTCCCGCAGGCCGCCATCGGCGCGCACCGCTTCGCGCACTGCCCGGGTCACCTCGCTGACACCGAGGATCCTCAGGGCAAAGCCGGGGGCGGACGGTGTCGGTGTCGTCGCGGCCACCGACGTGAGTGCGGCCACGGGCGCCGTCGCCGGCGCGGTGGGTAGCCCAATGCGTGGCGGGGTTCGGTCGCCCGGCGGCTCGGTGGCTGCCGATCCGACGGCCCCAGGCGTCACCGCTCCCGAATCGGAGTCGTCGATCGCATCCCAGGCGGGCAGGGCCCAGTCGGGCGGGTCAACCCGGCGTGCCGGGCGCTCGTCGAGATCGGCGACGGGCAGATCGGCCCAGAGCGGGTCGCTCTCAGGCGGCACGGCGCGACTCACCGACTGGACCTCCTCGAGTCTCGCTGGGCCGGTCGGCCCGTGACCGAGGAATCCCAGCACAGCGAATGCCCTGTCATGTTCGGACCTCGCTCAGAGCCGGGTCTGGTATTCCCCGGTTCGCGTATCGACGCGAAGGACATCGCCCTCGTTCACGAAGATAGGCACCTGAATCGTGAGGCCGGTCTCGAGCTTTGCGGGCTTGCGCGCGCCCGACTGAGTGTCGCCGGCGAAGCCGGGTTCGGTTTCGACGACCTTCAGGTCCACGGTGACCGGCAGTTCGACACCGATCGTCTCGCCCTCCCAGGTCGTGCGATCCAGCAGGAGGCCGTCCTTGAGGTAGTTGACCGCGTCATCGAGCTTCTCGCCGGTCAGGCTGAACTGCTCGTAGCTCTCGGTCTCCATGAAGTGGTAGTCGTCGCCGTCCTGGTACATGAACTGGATCTGGCGGTGATCCATCACGGCGCGCGAGAACTTCTCGCCGGCCTGGAAGGTCCGCTCGACAGTCCCTCCGCGCTTGATGTTGCGCAGCTTTATTCGGACCTGGGCGGAGCCTCGACCTATCTTGATGTGGTGGTAGTCGAGGATCTGCCACAGGTCGCCATCGAGCTCGATGGCCACACCCTTGTGCAGGTCGCTTGTCGAAATCATGGTGGCAGAGGGCTCCTAGAGGATGTGGGCGGAACGCTTGCGATCGTCCCTGCAGTGGCCCGATTGTAGCCGAGCGAAGGTCCACCCAGAACAGCTACGTCCGGGATGCTTCGGGGTCGTGTCTCAGGAGGCCGCGCAGACGATGGAGGACCTCCTCGCTGGTGTACGGCTTGGCGAGGTAGCTGATACCCGGATTGAGAACTCCGCGGGCGGCAACTATCTCCTCGTTGTAGCCCGAGGCATAGAGCACCGGCATCCCGGGCCGCCGACTCGCCAGCGCCTCTGCCAGCTCGCAGCCGCTCATGCCCGGCAGGACGACGTCGGTGAATAGCAGATCGATAGGGCCGCCGTGATGGGCCTCGAGGTCGAGCGCCTGCTCGCCTGTCGCCGCGGCCAGAACGGTGTAGCCCGCCGCGCCGAGGATTCGACCAAGGAGCGCTCGGACAGGTTCCTCGTCTTCGACCACCAGCAGCGTCCCACTGCCGCGCATGTCCAATCCGGAGTCCGGCGTCGATGCGACATCGATTTGGCTAAGCGAAGTGGTGGGCAGGTAGAGGCGGAACCGTGTGCCCGAACCCGGCTTGGTGTCCACCTCGATGAACCCGTTCGACTGCTCTATTATCCCGAGCACGGTCGAGAGTCCGAGGCCGGTGCCCTTGCCCGGTCCCTTGGTCGTGAAGAATGGCTCAAAGGCGTGCTCGAGCACTGCGGGCGTCATGCCGATGCCCGCATCCTTCACCGCGAATACGACATGGCGGCCAACGTGAGACTCGTCGTGCGGGCCAACGCGAGAGCCGATGTGCTGCCCTCTACGGGCCGCGGCAGACTGGTCGGACAGGTCGACCTCGCTGATGTCGATCTCGAGCCGCCCGCCCTTGGGCATTGCGTCGCGGGCGTTGAGGGCCAGGTTCACCAGCACCTGGTCGAGCTGACCGGGGTCCGCCAGGATCGGCCCGAGGCCCGGATTCGCCAGGATGACCAACTCCACGTCTTCACCGATGAGCCGGCGGAGCATCGGCGCGATGCCGGTGACGACGGCATGCGGATCGAGCGGCCTCGGGTTGAGGATCTGGCGCCTCGAGAAGGCCAGCAACTGCGCGGTCAGCTGTGTCGCCCTTGCGGCGGCGCGCTGGATCTCGACCACGTCCTCGATGCGCGGATCGTCGGTCTCGAGGTCCGCCTTCAGGATCGAGGCGTAGCCGGCGATCGCAGTCAGCAGATTGTTGAAGTCGTGGGCAATGCCGCCGGCGAGGAGGCCCACTGCCTCGAGCTTCTGCGATTGGACGAGCTGACCTTCGAGGGCACGCACCCGCGATACGTCGCGGCCGATGACTATCGTGCCGATGACGGCGCCGGAGCCGTCGCGACGCGGCGTGATGATCAGATCCATGTCGAGCTCGGTACCGTCTTTCCGCCGATCGCGTGATGGGCCGGCCCAAGCTTCGCCCTCGAGGAGAGCCTTTGCGATTGCCGCGGCGCGCTCTACCGGTTGCGAATCCGCCTTGAGGAAGTCGGGCAGCTTGCCCAGCACCTCGTGCCCCTCGTAGCCGGTGATGTGGGTGAAGGCCGCGTTGGTGTAGACGATGCCGCCTGCGCGGTCGGTTATCACGACCGACTCACCGGTCTGCTCGACGACCGCGGCCAGCCGATCGCGTTCGGCCTCGGCCGCCCGTCTGGCTTCATCGCGGCCGATGACCTCGAGCTTGAACGAGATGTCGTCGGCGAGGTCCTGCAGAAGCTCCATATCGACGGCACCGAAGGCGTTCGGGACGCCGGCGTAGACCATCAGCCCGCCGATCGCCTGCCCCTCGACAACGAGAGGAACGGCAGCGGCGGATTCATATCCGCGCTTCTGCGCCTCCACCTGCCACTCCTCGAAGAGCGGATCCTTGCGGGCATCCACGACGGCGACCGGTTGCCAGGATCGGATTGCACTGGCCGTCATGCCCTGCGAGCCGTCCCGGATGGAGACGCGGATGGTCTCCAGGTAACCGTCCAGGTGGCCGGCCGACGCCACGGGCCGGACGTCGCCGGTGGCCCGGTCGACGAGCCCAATCCACGCCATGCGGAACCCGCCGCGCTCCACGGCGATGCGGCAGGCGTCCCGGTAGAGGTCGTCACGATTGTCGATGCGCGTGATTGAGCGAAGGATCCCTGCCAGGGCGTCGCGCAACCGCTCTCTGCGGATGGCCAGGTCCTCGACTTTCGAGCGCTGGGCGATTTCGAGGACCAGGGCCAGGAAGCGCGGGCTCGGTTCGGGCGAGTAGCTGAGGCGCACTTCGATCTGACTGGCCTCGCCGTCCGCGGTGATCCTTCGGGTCTCGACGACGAGGTGGTCGACGAGACCGTCTCGAAGGCGCCGTAGCAATGCATGGGCATGGGCGGCGGGGAGGCCTGTGACGACGTCGGTCAGACTCAGACTGCCGAATCGAAGACCCGTCGCGCGGCCGCGTTGGCTTCGAGGAGGAGAAGGTTGTCGGCGTCGAGGACTACGACACCTGTCGGCCCGCGATCCAGGAGCGCACCCAACCCGACCTCTCGGGCGAGCGAGATGTCGGCCGGCGACTCGCGAGGCGACGACTCGTCCAAATCACTCCTACGCAACGCACTGGGATGCGCCCACAAGACTTCGCCAGTCTAGACCCTCGCCGCGGCGCGGACGCCTACCTTCAGACGCCAACAACCAGTACTTCGCGGGGGAATCCGGTCAATCGCTCGAGATCGGCCCGGGTGCGATCGAAGAGAACGAGGTCCTCGATGCGGACTCCCGTCTGACCATCGAGATAGATGCCCGGCTCGACGCTGAAGACCGTCGGGCTGGGCAGCGGGTCATCCGTGGCCGCCCGACTCAGTGTCGGCAGCTCGTGGGTGGCCAGCCCGATACCGTGGCCGGTGCCGTGGCCGAAATGGTCGCCGTGACCGGCGTCCTCGATAACTCGACGCGCGGCGGCGTCTACCTCGCGGCCGCTGGGGCCTGGCCGGCCGTCGTGGAGAGCGTCCTGGAGAGCGGCGATCGAGGCCCCTTGCGCCGCCGCTACGATCTCGTATATCTCGAGGTCGCGCTGTCTGGGCTCCCCGACGAACAGGGTGCGAGTCATGTCGCTGCGATATCCGTCCACCTGGGCGCCGAAGTCGAACAGCAGGACCTGCCCGACCCGGACCTCGCGGCCGGACGGCGAGCCGTGCGGGAGCGCGGCGTCAGGGCCAACCAGGCAGGCAACCCCGAAGGCGAGGCCATCGGCGCAGCCGGTGCGCATCTCCCATTCCAATGACAGAGCCAGCTCCCGCTCCGACTGGCCCGGCTTGATGCGCCGCACCAGGGCCGCCAGCGACCGATCCGCCACGGCGCAGGCCGACCTTATGCGCTCGACCTCGGCCGGCTCCTTCGTGGCCCGGTCGGCCTCGACCCAGCCGGAGGCCTCGACCAGCTCCACGTCCGGGGCGGCGAGCTGGAGCTGCTGCCAGAGCTGATGACTGACAAGCGCCGCTTCCACTGCGACCCGCCGAGCGCCCAGGCTCTTGACGAGTTCCGGCCACGTCGCGGCCAGGTCGTAGGTCGTCGGCTCGATCCTGGCGCCGACGGCCTGAGCCGCGGCCTGGAGCCGGTAGCGGCTGTCCGCCAGAACGACGACCTGGTCGGCCGATACGAGGAACCTGCCCGAGTTGCCGGCGACCCGATCCTCGCCGTCGTCGAGGACGAAGCCGGTGAGATAGCGCATGTGCTCGGGCCTGATGCCGAAATAGGCATCAACGCCTTCGGCGGCCAGGCGGGCTCGCAATCGAGCCAGGCGCGCGGGTCGGGCAGCCACGTCGGCCGCCTCCCAACGGGCTCGGTCGGCGTCGCTCGGAGGCGCGGGAAAGTCGGCCGGATGAGGCAGGTTTCGGACGAGCTTCGTCATTGCTTCATGGTAGCCGCGGCGTCCGGCGAGTCCACCCCCGCTCCGACGCGAGCGCAGCCCCGCTCGACCTACTGCGTGTAGCCGTATGTCTTGAGGTTCGCGTTCTGCTCGGCCTGCGTCTTGGCGAAGGCATGCGTGCCGCTGCCGTCGTTCTTAGCCAGGAAGTACATATAGCCGTCCGTTGTGTCCGGCGTCATTGCCGCCACCAGCGAGGGCGCGCTCGGCGAGCAGATCGGGCTCGGCGGCAGGCCGGCGTGGTGGTACGTGTTGTACGCCGCGAGAGCGCCCGGGAACACAACCTGGCTGAGCGCTCCGCTCGTCTTGATCGGGTTCCAGAAGGTGTAGTTGACCCAGGTCGCAATCGAATTGGCCTGCAGCCAGACCGAATCGTTGGCGTAGTTGAGCGTTGGATCCGCGTCGAGAAGGCCAGTCGGCCACTTCTTGGGGTCGAGGCGGTTCATGTAGACGCCCGCGATCAGAGCCCTATCACTATCGACCTTGGCCTCCGTTTCGACGAGGGCGGCCACCTGGACCTTCTGGTAGATCTGGTCCGGCGGCAGCTGCAGCAGTGCCGGAGGCGCATGGCTGGCAAACGCATCGAGGAGCATCTGCAGCAGTGCCATCGGGGTCGTATCGGGCGCGACGTTGTACGTGGCCGGGAACAGGAAGCCCTCCAGGGAGGCGTCGGTGGGCACCTTGAGCCAGGGGTACAGCGACACGAGATCGGCCGGCGGATGCATCGCCAGGTCGTAGAACTGGGCAACGTTCATCGTCAGAGGCGCAGTCGGATCAACCGGACTGGCCTCCAGGACTTCGAGCTTGGCGACCATCTGCTCGATCCGCAGCCCTTCCCGGAAGGTGATCCGGACGAGGGGCGGCGCGACCGGAGGCGTGGTCAGGGCGACCAGAACCTCGTCCACGGTCATCGACCTGGTGACGACATGGCGGCCGAGCTGGAACTCCTGCGTCACTCCCTTCTGGATGGCTTCGTAGACGAAGGCCCGGGTGTCCCGGATGACGCCCGCCTGAACCAGCTCGTCACCGATCTCATGCGGCGTGGCGCCCGAGGCGATGATGACGACTACGGCCGCCGTGTCGGTGGCATCGATCGGATTGGAGATGCTCGGCTCGAGCGCTCCCCGGACGATGCCCGAGACGAATGGGAGTTGCAGGGCGGTCGGGTTCTCGGCCGCCCAGCCGACGACGCCGTTGACGAAGATCGGTCTGGCCACGAAGTACAGGCCTGCCACCACCAGGCCGCCGATGACGGTCGCGAAGAGAGCGAAACGGAGGAAGTGGCCCGGGCCACCGGACCGGCTCTTGCGGTAGTCCCTGCTTGTCGAGTGGGGCGCGGGCCGGCGCCGGGCCGCGAGCTCGTTATCGTCGGGCGGGAGGTAGTCGTCCCAACCCGCGTCGACAACCACGCGCCGCGCCTGATCCTCACCTTCGCCACCGGACCCGCGCTGGCCACCGACGCCGCCCCGGTCGCCCCTCGGTCGGAATCCGCCTCTTGTAGGCATCAGGATCTCGGCTCCGCATCGTGGTTCATCGTCGCGTCCAGTTCATCTTGCAGGATCAGTGCCGCCGCCTCCCGGTCTATCCGGGCTCGGTGGGCGTCGCGCTGAGCGGCACTCGGCGGGCCGCCGGACCGGCCACGGCCGGCCGTCCCGATGCGCCGTTCCGCCCGCTCGCTGGTCAGGCGCTCGTCTCTGAAACGGACCTGCAGACCCGTCGCTGCCGCCACGGCCTCGGCCCATTCCCTGGTCTTGACTACCTGGAGACCCTCGCCTCCGTCCATGTCGAGCGGCAATCCTACGACAAGGACCTCGACATCTTGCTCGCCGGCAAGCCTCGACAGGACGCGCGCATCCTCGGCCACGGTCTTGCTGCGGCGCAGTGTCGCGAAGGGCGAGGCAGTTCGCTCTGCCAGATCGCCGAGGGCAATGCCGATGCGGCGGTCGCCGAGATCGATGCCGATGATGCGCCGCGAGGTGCGCTCGACTGGGTCTCCGGGCACCGTCATCAACCCTACGCCGGGGTCGCCGAGGGGCTCGGGGGCGAGCTCGGTACGGAGCTGGCCCCGGAACTCGGCGGTGGTGTGTTCGTCGGCGCAGCCGATGGCGCCAACGAGTCAGCGGGGATGGACGCAGAGGCTGACGGCGATGGCGACACCGCGGGCGAGACCGACGGAGTTGCGGCCGAGCTCCCGCCCGTCCCCTCGCTCGGGGGCGCGGTCAGGCCGGGACTCGAGGTTCGGACGCTGCCGCTCGGCGAGGTGCTGCCGCTCGGGTGGGCGGACGGCGCAATCAGCTCGATGTCGATACGGAAGTCGAAGCTGGGCATCGTCGACGCCCAATCGGGCGATACCGAGATGTCGACCTTCCCATACTGCGAAAGGTAGGTCCTGGCCTCTTCGACCGACATGCCCAGGATCGCAGTTCGAAGGGCGTTCAGATCGACGACGGGTACCTGGACGGCGCTGACGGTCACCGGTACGACAACCGTCGATCCTTGAGCGACCGGGGCGCCCACGTCGGCGGTGACCGAGTTCTCCACGAGAAGATACCCGGTTCGCACCGAGGCTTTGACTCGCCGCTCGGCGAGGGCTCGGATGTTGGTAGCGTCGGCCATGGTCGCCGTGCCGGTGCCCTTGCAGTCGAGCTGGAATGAGGCCACCGCCTGGTTCAGCAGCGTCTGGGGGTCGGGGTCGCAAATCGCCACGCCGAGGTGCGCCGACTGGCTGAACAGGCTCTGGCCGGAAGCCACCGCAGCCGGCGACTGCAGCGCTGATTGGAACTGCGCGTCCAATTGAGAGAACACGTTTGCCTGGGCCGCGTCGATGTCAGACTGCACGATCTTCGGCGTCACCGTGTGAGAGCCGCCGGCCGTTGGGTTGGCATTTGTCACCGTCACTGCCGCGGCCACGAGGTCTGCGGGCAGCTTCACAATCCGGCCCGCGGGGACGTTACCCGAGAGACCTTTCGGAACCGCCTGCACCGGGGCATCCACACTGGTGCGGGTGGCGAATGGTGCCTTGGCCACGGTAACGGTCTTCGTCGTCAGGAATGCGATGCCGCCGGTCGTCGAGACCTGCGTGCCGGCGATTATCGGCACGGCAAACACAGTGTTGATGCTTGTGAACGTCACCGTGCCCGTGGCCGCCGTGTCAACCACGTCCTGACCCGTGGCCTGGAACGTGCCCGATGCCTCAACCGGAAAGGCTTTGTCCACGCCAGGCACAACGGCGGCCAGATCGTTTGCCGCGGCGACGCTCGGATCGACCTTGACACTCAACGTCACCGGTCCGACGGCCTCCTGGCGGAGTGTCAGGACGATCTTCGCGCTGGGATAGAAGAAGAACAACGTTGCAGCAAACGCGACGACGGTGAGCGCGGCCAGACTCATCAGAACCGGGCCCGAAATCGGGAGTCGACCCAACACTCCCCGGTTTGCGGGGCCAACGTCCGCCGCACGAGCCGAACCGGCTCTACTACCCTTCGCCCCGGCAGCCGGAGCGACCGTGAGAGCTAGCTCATCAAGAGCGTCCGACACTTCGCCGGGAGACTTGCCCTGCATCCCCCTGGCCACTGCGGCCTCGGCCTTCTCGTACTCGCCGACGGTTGCGTAGACGGGCAGGTCGGCCGACCTCGCGACGGACTGCACCGACTGGTCGGCGGCGATGATCGCAAGCCGCTTGTTCCGGTGCTTCGCTTCGCCGGCCAGCAGCCGGAAGTTGATCCGGGACGTCGCCACCCGCGACCCGCCGGACAGCACCAGCGCGATCCGGTTGTCCGAGGAATCGCGAATCCGGGCCGCGGCTGAGGTTATCTCGTCGTCGACGTCAAGGTAGTAGATGGCCATCGGCTACATCTTCATTGCTCGGAGGACTCGCCGCAAAGCGACATCCAACGGATCTTCGTTGGTTTGGAGCTCGATTGCCTGATACGCGAGCCCAAGTGGTGTCACATCCTGCTGGTCGACCAGCAGCTTGGTACCGTCCTTGATGCGTTCAACCTGTGCGGGCGCCATGACGACGACCTCGGGCGGCCGGCTGAACGGCAGCCGCTTCCAGAAAGTCTCGCCCTGCAGCGTCGATTCGATCTCGGGCAGGTGCGAACCGCCGCCGCACAGATACACGCGACCGGGCAGCAGATCGCCCTCGGCCAGTTCGTCCAGAACCAGCTCCACCCCGGCCGCCCAGATTGCCCCGTCGTCTGCGACTATCCGGGCCACCTCGTCGCGATGCTCCGCAAGCACGCCCCGGGCGTAGTCCAGCTTGATCTCCTCGGCCCGCGGGAAGGGCAGATCGAGCCGATCCGCGATCGACTTCGTGAAGGCACGGCCGCCAAGGGCGAACATGCGCGTCCCTTCGATGCCGCCATGTCGGACCAGTGCCACATCCGTCGTACCGCCGCCGACGTCGATGAAGAGTGCTCCCGATTGCTGGACCTGCTCACTGGCGAGGACGCGGGCCACGGCATAGGGCTCCGCCACGATCTCGAGAAGATCGAGCTCCAGCTGCTGGGCCACGCTCTGCAGGGCACCGAGATGGACCAGCGGAGCGAACGCGTTGAAGACGCTGATCTTGACGTTGCGGCCCTTGAACCCGACCGGGTTCGTGACCGGGTAGCCATCGATCTGGGCGCCCGTCACGGCCGCGTGAACGAGGCGGACATCGACCTGCGGCAGTCCGGTCTCCCAGGTGATGGCTCGCTCGGCCTCGCGGAGGGCCTCGCGCTGGACGCCGTCGATCAGCTTCTGCAACTCAGAGTCCGTGATTACGGCTTCGGCCCGTTTGCGGACCTGAGTGTGTGTCGTCGTGAAGCCCTTGACGAGTTCGCCTGCGATGCCGATGACGACCTGGGTCGGGCGGAAGCCGGCCATCTCCTCGGCCTCCTGGAGGGCGACCGAGCAGTTGTCGACGACGGCGTTGATGTCGGTGACCGTGCCCGATTGCATGTGGGCAAGGCCCTGACGCTTACGGCCGACACCCCTCACCGTGCCCGTGCCGGAGTCGTCGATCTCAAAGACGAGAGCCTTGACGAACTCGGTGCCGATGTCCAGCGCTGTACAAACGGCGAGGCCGGATGCCTCCTCTCCGCCCCAGATCCTGCGCCAGAACGCCACGGCCGCTCCCCTAGCTGCGGGCTGCTTTCCCTGCCGTCCTAAGTGTATCCGCGATGGCGGCCATGGCCGGGTTGATGCCNNCATCGACTTCATGGCGACCTTGACGAGCTCGCCGGCCGAGATGCCACGCTCGACGAGATCAGGGCTTACGGTGACGAAGATCTGCGGAGCTTCGGCATCAAAGGCGACGGCGATGACGCCCGAACTTAGCGCGGCTCGAATCTCCTTGACGAAGCCCTTCCATTGCTCCGGCGTTTCGAACGCGGCCGAGTGGGCGACGAGCTTCATTGCCGGCGCGACCTCCTCGGCCTGCGCGGCCAGGTCGGAGGCCTTGGGCAGCCCATTGCCACCGGCCCGGAGTCGCCGGCGTGTCTCGCGCAGCTCTTCCTGCAGAGCCGCCACGCGCTCAGGGGTGGCGTCGACGGAGGTGGCGCCAACGGCCGCGGCGATCCGATCGAGCAACACGAGCCGCTCACGCAGCAGCGCGTCCGCTCCGTCGCCGGTCACGGCCTCGACCCGGCGAATACCCGAGCCGATGCTCCGGTCGGCGGTGATGACGAAGCCGCCGATCTGGCCCGAGGCGGAGCAGTGAGTGCCGCCGCACAGCTCGAGCGAGTAGCCCTCGACGCGGACGGTGCGGACTCGCTCTCCATACTTCTCGTCGAAGAAGGCGTCCGCGCCCGCGGCGATGGCCTCGGCCATGGACTGAACCACGGTCGTGACCCGGCGATCCTCGCGCACGATCCGACGGACCTCGTCCTCGATGCTTCGCTTCTCGTCGGCCGTCAGGGCGCGATCGAGCGGGTAGTCGAAACGAAGGTAGTCCGGCGCGACGAATGACCCGGCCTGGTGGGCCTGCGGCCCGACGACGTTGCGCAGGGCACGATGCAGCAGGTGCGTGGCCGTGTGGTTGCGCATCGTCCTGGCCCGCCGCTCGGCGTCGACCCGGGCGATGACCGTCTCCCCCACCTTGAGCCTGCCGTGGATCTTGCCCCGATGGACGAACAGCCCCGCGATCGGCTTCTGTGTGTCTTCGACCGAGAACAGGGCGCTGCCGCCACCGGCCTCGAGCAGCTCGCCGTGGTCGCCGACCTGCCCGCCGCCCTCGCCGTAGAAGGGAGTGGCGTCGAGGATCACCTCGGCCTCGCCCTGGCCGGACAGCTCGCCGTACTCCATGCCGTCGCGCAGAATGGCGACGACCCGAGCCTCCGCCTGAGTGCCGTCGTAGCCGACGAACTTCGTCTCTCCGACGCGCCGCTGAATGGCCTGGTAGAGGTCGCCGAGCTCGGCGTTGCGCGCAAGATCGGCCTTCGTGCCCTTTCGACTGCGCTCCTTCTGCTCGGCCATCGCCGCGGCGAAGCCCTCGCGGTCCACCCGGACGCCGTACTCGGCCGCCATATCGACCGTGAGATCGACCGGAAAGCCGTACGTGTCGTGGAGCCGGAAGGCGATCTCGCCGGGGAGCACGGGGGCTTCCGCGGGCAGGCTGTCGGGGAGTCGCCCGATCGTACGTTCGCTGGTCCTCAGGCCCTTCAAGGCGGCTTCGAGATGGCCCGTCCCCGCCTCGAGCGTACGCGCGAACAGCGTCTCTTCCTGGTGGATCACCTTGAGGATCTTGTCGCGTTGCTCGACGAGATAGGGATAGGCGCCGCCCATGATGTCGATCACCACACCGGCGGTGACGTCCACAAAGGGCTCACGGCGACCCAGCAGACGGCCGTGGCGGACGGCCCGCCGCAGGATCCGCCGAAGCACATAGCCCCGGCCATCGTTCGCCGGCGTGACACCGTCGGCGACCAGGAAGACTACGGCGCGAGAGTGGTCGGCGATGACCTGGTAGCTGAAGCGCTCCGCCTCGAACGCCTCCGGATCGTGACCCAGCAGTTCGCGCATCGCGGCATGAATCGGCGTGAACAGGTCTGTGTCGTAGTTGGTTGATACCTGCTGGATGACGCTCGTCATGCGCTCCAGCCCCATTCCCGTGTCGACTGACTTCATGGGCAGCGGCACGCGCGTCCCGTCGGAACGCTGCTCGAACTCCATGAAAACCAGGTTCCAGAGCTCGAGCCAGCGCGGGCAGTTCTCCGAGTGGTCTGGTACGCAGTGCGGTCCCTCGCTGAACTCCGCGCCACGATCGAAATGCAACTCAGAGCAGGGTCCGCACGGGCCGGTCTCGGCCATGCGCCAGAAGTTGGCGTCGTCACCCGCCTCGACGTTGCCCCAGCGGGCGATCCGTTCCACGGGGACGCCGATCTCGTCGTGCCAGATGTTGTAGGCCTCGTCGTCGTCCTTGTAGACGGTGACGCCGATCCGTTCGGCGGGGATCTTGAAGACCTCGGTCAAAAGCTCCCAAGCCCACTGGATGGCCTCACGCTTGAAGTAGTCGCCGAAGCTCCAGTTGCCGAGCATCTCGAAGAAGGTGTGGTGGCGCGTCGTGCGCCCGACCTCCTCGAAGTCGTTGTGCTTGCCGGCGACGCGCAGGCAGCGCTGGTAGTCCGTGGCGCGCTGGTAGCTGCGCTTCTCGCGCCCGGTCAGGACGTCCTTGAACTGGACCATCCCCGAGTTGGTGAAGAGCAGCGTCTGGTCTCCCCCCGGCACCAGCGAGGCACTGGGCACCTCGGTGTGGCCGCGCTGGGTGAAGAACTCGACGTATCGGCGGCGCACCTCGGCCGCGGGTAGATAAGGAATCGACAAGTCAGGCATCCCGCTAACGGTACCAAACCGCGCGGCGCAAGGGCGGCCGTCGGGACGGACACTCGATTGCTGCGGGCGCTCCGATTGTCGGTCCCCGCCCGAAGGTCGGCAGTGCGCTCGATGGTGCCGGGCGACGGGCTCTCTCGCGGTTCACGAGGCCAGGCCCGGGCTACGATCGGCGCCGCCGGTTCCAAACGCTCGAACCGGCGATCGCTGCACCGACCAGCGCGCCCAGGGCCAGACCTCGCGCGAAGGCCAGCAGCCTGGGATCCGGACCGGCGGAGTCCCGCCGGCCGAGGAGCCTGCGGCGAAGGGTCCGGAGGATCACAGTCGCCTATCCGACGCTCGCGACGGGCCGAGGATCGACAGCACCTCCACGAACAAGATCCCTGCCCAGGCCACGAGCGATGCCGAGACCAAGCGGAAGTCGCCGATCCGGATTGGGTCGATGCCCAGTCGGCCGCCGGTTGCGTCGCCCGCCCATGCCCCCAGCACCGCGGCAGCGAAAACGATCAGGATCTCGGGGCCGCCGTGGCCGCGCAGATACAGGAACAGAGCGGTGTGGAAGCCGCCTACGAGGAGTGCGAAGACGGGAGCGGTGCCGATGGCCACGGAGCGAGTATAGGGAAGCCGGTCAGGTCGCGGACTCGTCCGATGGGACGATCCTGCCGCCGCCCAGAACGACGTCATCGCGATAGAAGACGGCGGCCTGGCCGGGTGCCGCTGCCCAGACTGGCTCGTCGGTCTCGACCAGCCAGCGGTCCGAACTCTGCGACCTGACCGATGCGGCCACAACCTTCCCGCGGTGCCTGATCTGGACCTCCGCCCGAAACCCGACCCCGGAGTCGATGGGGCGCTCACCGGCCACGAACCGGACTTCTTCCACCTCGAACCTGCGCATATCGAGATCCTGCCGCCGGCCCAGCTTGATCACGTTGGCGCCCGGATCGATCTTCCAGACATAGCGCGGCTCTCCCAGCGCGACGCCCGTCCCCTGACGCTGACCCACCGTATACGCGGCCGACCCAAAGTGCTCCCCGACCTGACGCCCGTCGACGTCGAGCAGCGGTCCGGGCTCGGCCTGCCAGCCTGCTCGTTCGCGCAGGACATCCCGGTAGTTGCCTCGCGGCACGAAGCAGATCTCCTGGCTGTCCCGCTTCTCGGCAGTGGCCAGGCCCATCGCGCGGGCCGCATCGCGCACCTGGGGCTTGGTCATGTCGCCCAGCGGAAACCTGGTGTGGGCAAGCTCCGTCTGTCCCAGGCCATACAGGAAGTAGCTCTGGTCCTTGGCCGGATCTCGGCCACGAAGCAGCCGGTACCCGGTTGCGCGATCGACACGACCGGCGGCGTCGGGACCGGCCGTGAGGGCGGGACCGGCCGCCAGGGCGGGACCGGCCGCCACCCCCTCTGAGGGCGGCGACACCCTGGCGTAGTGGCCGGTGGCCACGGCCTCGCACTCGTAGATGAGCCTCGCCCGGCCAAGCAGAGCCCCGAACTTGACGACGCTGTTGCAGTCGACACATGGGCTGGGAGTGCGGCCCTCCATGTAGGCCCGCAGGAACGGTTGCAACACGCCCTCGTCGAACTCGCGCTCCAGGTTGAGGACATAGAACGGGATGTCGAGCTGCGACGCCACTCGCCGCGCGTCCTCGGCCGCATCGAGTGAGCAGCAGCTGCGCTTGAACTCCGAGTAGCTGTCCGCCGCGTCGCTCAAGCGCATCCACACGCCGATGGCCTCGTTGCCGGCGGCCTTGACGAGCGCGGCGGCAACGGACGAGTCGACGCCTCCGGACATCGCGACGAGGACTCGGGGCTTCGCCAGAGTTCGACCGGTCACCCGGCTGATGCTTCCGCGACTGCCGTGTCTGTCGCCACGACCGATGCCGTGGCGGATGCGTCGGCCGGAGCCACCGGCCGGCCCAGCGCCACGGCCAGCTGAGCCTTGAGCCTGGCCGAGGAGTCCCGTTGCTGAGTGAGCGTTCGTACGACCAGATCGGCTGCCTCGGCGATCTCCGCGGCGGTCGTGGTGCGGCCCAGTGACAGGCGCAGCGCTCCCCTCGCCTCTTCATCCGGATAGCGCATCGCACTGAGGACGTGGCTGACCTCGTTTGATCCGCTCACGCAGGCCGATCCGGTCGAGCAGGCCAGCCCCGCCAGATCGAGCGCCATCGTCAGGTCGCCGCCGTGCAAACCCGGCGCAACGAACGAGGCGAGCCCCGGCAGACGATCAGTTGGGTGGCCGGTTTCCTGTACTCCGTCGACCGTGCGAACGGCCGAAGTCAGGAACTCGCGCAACTCGCGCAGGCGCGCCCCGGTCTGGGCCTGCTCGGCGACCGCGAGCTCGAGCGCCGCGGCCATGCCGACTGCCCCGGCCACGTCCTCGGTCCCGGCTCGGCGGTACCGCTCCTGGGCGCCGCCCTGCTGCTGAGCCAGCATGTTCGTGCCATGCCGCACGTAGAGCGCGCCCACGCCCTTCGGGCCCTCGAACTTGTGGGCAGCCACGGTCAGCAGATCCACGTCCAGCGCGTTGACGTCCACCGCTAGATATGGAGCGGCCTGGACCGCATCGGTGTGGAGAACGATCCCCTTGTAACGCCGAACCCGTGCCGCGATCTCGGCGATCGGCTGAATCGTGCCGACCTCGTTGTTGGCGAGCATCACGCTGACGAGGATCGTCTTGGGCGTGATTGCCGCCTCCACGTCGTCGGGGTCCACGCGGCCGTATCGGTCCACGGGCAGTTCCACGATCTCGAACCCAAACTTTTCGAGGTACCGGACCGTATGACCGACCGAGTGGTGCTCGACGGCCGTGGTGATGATCCGATGCCCCCGGGCCTTGCCCGCCCACGCGGCTCCCTTGACGGCGAGGTTGTTCGCCTCGGTGCCGCCGGAAGTGAAGACGATCTCACGGGGGGTTGCCCCGAGGGCGCGCGCCACCCTCTCGTGCGCCTCGTCGAGACCGGCGCGCGCGCGCCGCCCAAAGGTATGCAACGACGAGGCATTGCCGAACTGCTCGGTCAGGTACGGCAGCATCGCCTCGAGGGCTTCGCGCCGCAACGGTGTAGTGGCGGCGTTGTCGAGGTAGATCGGCATCGCTCAGATTGTACGCCGACCCGCCTTACGATCCCCTATCCGACCGGCCCCAACGCCCGGGTCGGATTCCGAGTAAGACGTCCTCAGCGGCTCGCGTCCCGCTCCGGCACAACTCGCTGCTCGTACTCGCGGCCGGCCATCCGACGCCGATCGTGCTGCGACAGCAGGCGCTTCCGCAACCGGATCGACCGCGGCGTCACCTCGACCAGCTCGTCGGAGCCGATGAACTCGATGGCGGACTCGAGTGTCAGCTCGCGCGGCGGCGTCAGACGGATGGCCTCGTCGTGGGAGTGGGTACGCATGTTCGTCAGCTTCTTCTCTCTGGTTGCGTTGACGTCCATGTCCTCGGATCGGGAGTTCTCGCCGATGACCATGCCCTCGTAGACATCCACGCCGCTGCCGATCAACAGCTCCGATCGCTCCTGGAGGCTATACAGCGCGTAGCCATTCGAGGTGCCCTGCCGATCGGCCACGAGCACGCCGCTGGTGCGATGCGTGACCTCACCGGCCCAGGGGCCGTAGCCCTCGCCGATCTGGTGCATCAGGGCCGTGCCGCGCGTGTCGGTGAGCAGCTGACCGCGGAAGCCGATGAGACCGCGGACCGGAATGACGTACTCCATCCGTACACGACCGTCGGCGTCGGTGCTCATCTGCTCGAGGCGGCCCTTTCGGTCGGCCAGCGCAGCCTGTACGGAGCCGATGAACTCGGGCGGGATGTCGACGGTGATCCGCTCGTACGGTTCGTGGGTCTCGCCGCCGATGGTGCGCAGAATGACCTCGGGGCGGCTGACCTGCAGCTCGTAGCCCTCACGGCGCATCTGCTCGATCAGGATCGCCAGTTGGAGCTCGCCCCGCCCAAGAACCTCGAACGTGTCGGCGGACTCCGTTGCCGTGACCTCGATAGAGACGTTGCCGAGGGTCTCCTTTTCCAGCCGCGCCTTGATGTGGCGGCTGGTGACGTAGCGGCCTTCGCGCCCGCATAGCGGCGACGTGTTGGCCCCGAAGGTCATGCTCAGCGTCGGCGCGTCCAGATCCAGGCGCTGCATCGGCCGGGGGTCGGCAGGATCCGTGATGGTGTCGCCGATCGTCACGTCGGGGATGCCGGCCAGGGCCACGATGTCGCCGGGGCCAGCCTCGTCGATATCGACCCGCTCGATGCCGTGAGCGGTCGTGAGGCTCGTTACCGTGCCGGTCAGCATTACGGTGCGACCGGGCTCGATCGAGCCGTCGGTCGACTCTTCCTCCTCGCGGACGATCACGATCTTCCCGCCCATCTTGATCGTGCCGTTCCAGACCCGACCGACCGCCATCCGGCCGACATAGTCGTTGGCCGAGAGGTTGGTCACGAGCAGCTGGAGCGGGTGGTCGGGCACGTAGCGCGGCGCCGGAGTGTGCTCGATAAGCAACTCGAACAGCGGCCGCAGGTCGGTCCCGGGGTTGGCCAGGTCCATCGTCGCCGTCCCAGCCTTGGCGTTCGTATAGACCACCGGGAAGTCGATCTGATGCCCGTCCGCGCCAAGGTCCATGAAGAGTTCGTACACGTGGTCGAGGACCTCCGGCGCGCGCGCGTCAGAGCGATCGATCTTGTTGATCGCCACGACCACCGGCAGGTGGTGGGACATCGCCTTCTGCAGGACGTAGCGTGTCTGCGGCAGCGGGCCCTCCGCCGCGTCGACCAGCAGCAGGACCGAGTCGACCATGTTCAGGCTGCGCTCGACCTCGCCGCCGAAGTCGGCGTGACCGGGCGTGTCGACGATGTTGAGGCGGATGCCGTCGTAGTCGACCGCGGTCTGCTTGGCGAGGATCGTGATCCCCTTCTCACGCTCCAGGTCGTTCGAGTCCATGACCCGATCGACCACGATCTGATTGACGCGAAAGGCCCCTGCCTGGCGCAGCATCGCGTCGACGAGCGTGGTTTTGCCGTGGTCGACGTGGGCAACGATGGCGACGTTGCGGACATCGGCGCGCACCGCAGTCGCGGCTTCGACGGAACGGACCTGTCCGGGGTGGTCGAATTCGAAGGGCGTGGTGGAACGGGGTGAGTCACTCATGGGCGCCGGAATTGTCGCACAAGCAGAACGGAACGGCCCGTGAGACCGTTCGGAAGGGGGCGCGGGCAGGCACCTCGTCGGCGCTACACTCGTCGAATGACGGTCGCAGCTATCGTCCTCGCTCCGGACACGGATGCCGCTCTCGCCGATGCCGACGGCGAGCCGGTCATTCGGCGCGTGGCTCACGCGGCCTGGGCCGGCGGCGCGCTGCCGATCGTGATCGTCTCCGGCGAAGTGGGCGGACCGCTCGCCAACGCCGTGGCGGACCTGCCCGTCGCGCTGGCACTCCCGGACGCCGGCACGTCGCCCGGCATCGGCTGGTTCGTCAGCGGCCTGGGGGCCGCTGTAGCAGGCGTGGCAGAGACAACGGCCGCCCTGTTGTGGCCGTTCCGGCACGCCTGGGTCGATCCCGAGACTGTGACATCGCTCGTGGAGGCGCACGGGGTCACGCCGAACGCGATCGTCCAGCCGGCGTACGCGGGCCAGGCCGGCTTCCCGATCCTGGTGCCGACTACCCTGGCCGATCGCCTGGCCGGGTGGTCGGACCTCCACGGGCCCGAGGCAGTGGCCGCACTGATCGCCGATGGCGTACCCACTCGCGTGCTGGAGCTCGGCGATCCGGGCATCGTCAACGACATCGCCACGCCACGTTCGGGACTCCCGCCATATCAGGGTCCACCTCAGCCCGTGGCGGGCCCGCCGCCCGAATGGAACTCCGAGCTCGCCGCAGAAGCCCAGCGCTCCGGCGAATCGACCCGCTAGGAGCCGCGACGTTGGCCGCCGGTCGCGGCCGATGGGCCTATTTGGTCGGCGATGCCGACGGCGGCACCGATAGCTCCGGTATGTCGCTCGGCGGAGACACCTGCACACCGACGTCGCTGAACGTATACGTGACCCTGATGTCGAGAAGCTTGGTGCCGTTCGTGGCCGAGTTCGTCCCCAAGAACGTGGCCGCGATCGGGGTCCCGTCTGCGTTGGCGTACAGATCCAGGAGCAGCGTTTCGGGTTTGATGAGCAGACCCGACAGATCCACCAGGGCCAGTCGACTGATGTCGGGCCGCCACCAGTCCGTCGACTGGAGGT
The DNA here is from genome assembly GCA_003171255.1 of Chloroflexota bacterium. GTDB lineage: Bacteria > Chloroflexota > Limnocylindria > Limnocylindrales > CSP1-4 > Fen-1039. The sequence continues at coordinate 23,861 of PMYK01000054.1, read as the reverse complement.
GATTCACGAGGTGACCGTCGAGCACTTCGCGCCCGACGAGTCGGAGGTCTTGCGTCGATTCGATGCCGAACACCGGACAGATAACCTCGTAGGCGGGCATCTGGGCGGCCAGCGACCACCTCCCCGAGGGCAGGAGCTTGTAGTCGACCCGGCCATTGATGAACCTCATGGCCTGCGTGACGCCGGCGGACTCGATGATTCCCCATTCGTCTCCGTTGGAGACCTGGCCGTCGAACTTGACGACGATCGACTGGGACGTGCCGAGCGTGTTCTGCTGGACGTGGCTCTCGATCGCGATATGGGCGCTCAGCTGGAGATCGTTCAACTGCTCGATGGTCGTCGAGACGGTCGGCGGCAGCGTGGGGGTCGGTGACGGATGGGGCGCGACCGGAATGGCATATACCGGGTCCGTCGGAGCGGCGCCTCCCAATGCGCCGAACGACCAGAGGCTGGCAACCACGAGCGCGCTGATCATCAGGGCCGCGCCCCCACCGATCAGCAATCCGGCGTGATTGCGTCGCGGAGCCACCGGCACAACCGGTTCCGGACCGGGCGGCACGAAGTCCGTGCCCGCATAGCGTTCAACGAACGCCCCCTCGGGTGCCCTTGGTTGGGCCACCGGCGGACGGTACGGAGTCCCGCACTTGGTGCACGAGCCCACTTCGGCGTCGAACACCTCATGACACCGAACGCAGCGAACCATGAGCTCAGCCATCCACAGCCTCCGCAGCCGTTCTAGCCGGAGCTGATCTGCTTGTAGCCGACCTCGACGTCCTGGGTTCCCCGGTCCATAAGTCCGAGCCTACTCGGAGCGCCCAGCCGTGCCGCCGCCGGACTCGAGACCCACGAAGCGGAGGCCCAACTCAGAGTACTGCTCCGGTTCCGGCTCGGATGGGGCCCCCAGCATCAAGTCGGTGCCGGACTGGGTCTTCGGAAACGCCATGACCTCGCGGATGTTGGTCTGATGAGAGAAAAGCGCGGCCCACCGGTCGATGCCCATGGCGATGCCGCCGTGCGGCGGAGCGCCGAAGTCGAAGGCCTCGAGGATGCCGCCGAACAGCTCATGCATCTTCTCGAGCGAATAGCCCTGAAGGGCGAAACTCCGCTCCAGCAGCTCCCGCTTGTGGATCCGAACAGATCCGCCGCCCAGCTCCCAGCCGTTCAGGGCGATGTCGTACTGCATTGCCCGCGCCCGACCGGCGGGGTCCTGCCGCGTCGGCTGATACGGGTCGCCCGAGGCCGTCACCAGGAGTTGCTCGTCCTCGGGCACGACGCCGCTGAATGGGTTGTGAGTAGCGTCCCAACGGCCACGGTCGGAGTCCCACTGGTACATCGGGAAGTGGAAGACCCAGCAGTAGGCCAGCACGTTGAGGTCGGCCAGGCCGAGACGCAGACCGAGCTCCTGGCGCAGCCGGCCCAGGACGTCCGCGACGACCTCACCGGCCGCGTCGGCCACGATCAGGACGAGGTCGCCCGCGCCGGCGGCCGCTGCCTTGACGATGGCGGCGATCCGCTCCTCTCCCAGGAACTTGGCGATCGGCGAATGGCCCGTGCCGTCCGAATCGACGGAGACGTGGGCCAGGCCCTTGGCGCCGTAGCGGCGGGCGAACGCGACGAGATCGTCGATCTGGGAGCGGCTGGCGTCGACCATCCCAGGCGCGACGATGGCCTTGATGCGCCCGCCCGCGGCGATCGTCTCGTCGAAGACCCGGAAGCCGGTGCTGTCGGGGTCCGCACCCGGCCCCGCGAGTGCCGCCGCCAAATCCACCAATTCCATCCCGAACCGCAGGTCGGGCTTGTCTGAGCCGTACCGCTCGATCGCGTCGTGATAGTCGATTCGCGGGAACGGCAGCTGCTGGATCGGCCGGTCGGGCACCACCGCCCGGCTGACCTCGACGACCATCGCCTCGACGAAGTCCATGACCCGCTGCTCGTTCACGAAGCTCATCTCCAGGTCGAGCTGGGTGAACTCGGGCTGGCGGTCGCCGCGCAGGTCCTCGTCGCGGAAGCAGCGCGCGATCTGGAAGTAGCGATCCATGCCCGCGACCATGAGCAGCTGCTTGAGCTGCTGGGGACTCTGCGGCAGGGCGTAGACCGAGCCCGGCTGAAGCCGGCTGGGGACGATGAAGTCGCGCGCGCCCTCGGGTGTGGACTTGAGAAGGATCGGCGTCTCGATCTCCACGAACCCGGCCCGGTGGTGAGTTTCTCGGATGGCGCGCACCAGCTCGGAGCGCAGCAGCAGCCGATCGAGCAGCGGACGGCGCCGGATGTCGAGGTAGCGGTAGCGCAGCCGCAGGCTCTCGTCTACGGGGGCATCGGGCTCGTTGATGTAGAAGGGCGGCGTCAGGGCCTCGCTCAGGATCTCGACCGAGCGGGCCTGGACTTCGATGTCGCCCGTATCCAGCTTCGAGTTCTCGGTGCCGGCCTTCCTGCGGGCGACGATGCCACGAACCTCCAGCACGAACTCGTTTCGGACACCGTTGGCCACCTCGCTGGCCTCGGGCGCTTCGGCCTCGTTGACGACGATCTGGGTCAGACCGTAGCGGTCGCGGAGGTCGATGAAGATGAGTCCGCCGTAGTCGCGGCGTCGGTGCACCCAGCCGGCGATCCGGACCTCCCGCCCGGCATCGGCCGCGCGCAACTCGCCACACGTGATGTCGCGATGCGGCGTGGCGAGGCCGAAGGCCAATTCCGGCGAGGTCGAGGACGGGCGGGGCTCACTCATGCCGCGCATCGTAGCGGAATGCGCGTCGGCGCCCCAATGGAGGTGCGTCGGGGACGGGCCGAGCGTGTATCAACTCGTGTCGACGACGCAGCCCGGACCCGGTCGCGGGCTAGACGGGCACCCGCGGGTACCCAGCGGCGGACCAGCCAGTTCCGGCGATCACCTACCCGTGATGGTGGCTCTTGGCCGCCCGGGCCAGCTCGCGCGCCAGATCCGCGAGAGGGACGAGACGCTGCGTGCCGGCCTCGAGGTCCTTGAGCTGCACGTTGCCCTCGGCCAGCTCGTCGCCGATGATCACCGCGAAGTGGGCGTGCTCCTTGGACGCCGTTTCGAGCTGCCGGCCCAGCTTGCGCGGCGCCAGCTCGACCCGCACTGAAAGCCCCTCCGCGCGCAGCAGTGAGGCCACCCGCAGACGCGAGACGGTGTCGGCCGGGTCCGCGCCGGCGACAACCGCCAGCGGCGGTGTCTCGTGCGCCGTCTCCGCACCCACTTCCTCGAGCGCGAGCAGGACGCGGTCCAGGCCCAGCGCGAAGCCGATCGCCGGAGTGGGCCGGCCGCCCAGCAGCTCCACCAGGCCGTCGTAACGGCCGCCGCCGCCTAGCGCCTGCTGCTGACCCTCGGCGCCGCGACGATAGAACTCGAACGCGGTACGGGCGTAGTAGTCGAGGCCGCGGACGAGCGTCGGCTCGATTCGGTACTCCACGCCGACGGCGTCGAGATGTGCCCTGACGGCCGCGAAATGCGCCTCGCAGCCGTCGCACAGGCACTCGGAGATCTTGGGCGCCGCCACCACCAGGGCCTTCATGGCCGGGTCTTTCGAGTCGAGCAGCCGCAGGGGGTTCAGTTCGAGGCGGCGACGTTCCAGCTCCGGCAGCTCGGCCTCGTGGCCGGCGAAGTACGCCTTCAGGGTGACCAGATAGGCGGGCCGGCAGGCCGAGTCCCCGATCGAGTTGATCAGCAACTGGACGTCGGGCACCCCCGCCTCGACATAGAAGCGCCGCCCCATCTCGATGACCTCGGCGTCGACTGCGGGGCCTGCATCGCCGATCGCCTCGGCATTCCACTGCCAGAACTGGCGGTAGCGACCGGCCTGGGGTCGATCGTAGCGGAACATCGGCCCGACGACGCACAGCTTCACCGGCTGAGGCCAGGTATGCATGCCGTGCTGGACATAGGCACGAACGACGCCCGCCGTCGCCTCGGGCCGCAGCGCCCAGGATTCCGAGTCCTCGGTTCGGGGCGCCAGCCGGAAGAGCTCCTTCTCGACGACGTCGGTGGCCTCGCCGATGCCGCGCTCGAAGACGGAGGTCTGCTCGAAGAGCGGGATCTCCATCTCCCGATACCCGTACCGAATGGACAGCGATCGCGCTATCCCCTCGAGCCGGGCGAAGCCCGCCCATACGTCGGGAAGCAGATCACGGGTGCCCCTGGGGGCGCGGAATGGCGGCATGCGGGAAGTCTAGCGAGTCGAGTGGCCTTCTCGCCCCTCGGCGGCTCGCGGTGGGCGGATGAACGATTCGACCTGACTCCAGGTCTTGTCTTGCGAACCCACACAATGGGTGGACCCAAAGGGGATACAAATGGTGGAGGCACAACTGGCCCCCAAACCGGCGACCGTTTCGACCGCTGCCAGCTTCTCGACAGAGATCGAGGGGGAGCTGGCAGCGGCATACCGACTCGCGGGCTACATCCTGGGCGACGCGGTAGAAGCGCAAGACGCCGTGCAGGAAGCGCTCGAACGGGCTTGGAACGGCTGGCCGAAGCTGCGCAATCCTGACGCGGTGAAGGCCTGGTTCGGCCGGATCCTGATCAACGTTTGCAAGACCCGACTGGCGGCGCGACGCCGGGCCTCGGTGCGCGACCTCAACGAGGACCTGGACCTCGCCGACTCCGGCGACGCGTTCCGAGACTCGCTTTTGCGCGACGCAGTGGGTCGTGCGCTGTCCGAGCTGACTGACGATCAGCGAATCGTCATCGTCCTGCGCTTCTGGGGCCGGCTATCGATGCCCGAGATCGGCGAGCGGCTGGGCATCCCGGAGGGGACTGCCAAGTCACGCCAGCACTACGCACTCGAAACGCTCAGGCGAGCCCTGGAGCGCGACGGGGAGGACCCGCGATGAACAGCAATGATGTGGAGCGCAGGCTCGAGGCTCTTGCCGCCGCCAGCGCCAACCCGGATCTGCCGCCGGCAATCCTCGACAAGCTGGCCCGGCTCGAGGCCGGGAATGTCGTCATGACCCCGCTCCGCGTCCAGCGAATGCCGGCCGAACGAAGGGCATCGAAGCGCAGCGTCCGAGGGTTGATGCTCCTCGGTCTCGCCGCAACGCTCACTCTGACGGGCGGCCTGATCTATGCCGTCGCCACTCAGAACAAGCCGAATCCGTCGCCCACTCCACCTGTCACGCTCGGGCAGTGGCAGCAGATACACACGTTCTCGGGCAGCCCGTACGACCAGTTCGAGACGGTGTGGCTGTCGTGGCAGAACGACGAGATCGTGGGGGTGGCCAGCGGCCACGACAATTTCGATCTCTTCCAGTCCTGCGTCCTTCAATCGAAGGATGGGACAGACTGGACGTGCGCGAACCTGCCGAAGCCGGCGGACATCTGCTCTACCGACAGCTGCGCCACCAACCTGGAGGTTGCGGTCTCAAACGGCGCCTGGGTCGCGACCGGTCTGGTTCCGAACCAGGGGGGCAGCCCCGCGCTCTCGCCGGCGACGTCGGTGACGTGGACGTCGAGCGACGGGACGACCTGGACCGAACAGCCTTCGCAGCGGTTGCCCAACTATGTCGGGGCTGACGTCCAGTACATCTACTCGGCTCCGCCGACCGACCTCCTCGCGACTCGCCACGGCTTCGTCAGAGGCGCGACCTCCACGGGGACTCCGGCGGCTGGGGCCAACGTCCTAATGACCTCTACCGACGGAGTGACCTGGCAGCCCGCGAGGCTGTCGGCCGGATCCCTGGCGATGTCGAGCGCGACCCTCGCTGCCGGGCCCGATGGCTACCTGGCGGTGGGCACCTGCGCAGGGACCACAGGCTCGAGCAATCAGCTGTGCGCCGCCCACTCTCCCGACGGCGAGACCTGGACCACGAGCTATCCGGCCGGCGGCGCGACAGCCGCCCTGGGCGATCGACTCCAGGCCAGCGGCAACCCGGCCTTCTTCGACGGCAAATGGGTTGTTTCGATGGCGACGCACATGGACTTCAGTGGCACCGGCACGATGCCAAGTGACTCCGGCTACTACGAGGCCTTGTCTGCCGACGGATTGAACTGGACCATCCAGCAGCGGTCCTATCCAACCCGGCTGGAGAACGCCTTCTCGGACTACGGAACCTACTACTCGGTCATCTCTCAACAAGGTGCCAGCGGCCTGTGGGCCATAAGCGGGGCCGAGTCGAGCGGGAATGCCGAGCCTACCTTCCCCTACCTTCCGTCGGAGGCACCCCATACCTACTGGTCGGAAGAAGGTACTTACTGGCAGCGAATCATCGCTGGCCCCGAGGGCTATCCCCTCGCCATCGTGGAAACGCCCACTCGAGTGCTCGCCTTCATCGCCGCCTATCCCGCCGGCTCAGGGCCGGACAGCTATCCGAACGTGATCCCGACGGTGTCGGTCTGGGCCGCATCCAAGCATTGACCTGGGGGGAATCAGAGCGGCGCCGCCCATTCGGACGGCGCCGCTTTCTCGTTGAGTGGAACGGGCCCTATGCCACTACGTTGCCGGTGTCCTCGCGCAGGGCCGAGCCGAGGCAGGAGAAGAACCGTCGCACCGACATCACGACGGCGCGCTTCGAGACGCCGCCCTCGACCGAGAAGTAGTAGTCGAAGAAGAACTTCCCGTTGGCCGAGACCGAGGCGCGGATCATCTTCACCTGGTCGTTGACGCGGTTGATATAGGCCAGCTTGTCGGCCTGCGCAGCCTCGGCGGCGCTGCCGAAGATCGCGTATATCGAGATCAGCCGGCCGTCCTGGTCGGGCCGCAGATAGCAGCGGTAGTTGTCCTTGACGATGAGATCGCCGTCCGTGTCGACCGAGACCTCCATGTAGGCCTCTTCGAAGAGCTTCTTCAGCGACTCCGCGTTGATCCCCTCGGGAAAGATGAAATCGTCAGGCACCCGAACCTCCTTCTGACCGGCTCCCCCGGGCCTCGATTAACCGAGCGGCAACTACGCGGACGGAAATGCGAAGAACATGAGACCGACCGGCTGACTATACCGGACCGGCGGCTACTCGATCTCCTCACCCCAGGTCGCGCTGGACCGAGATCAGGTCCTTGAGCTGCTCGAGCTTGCTCATCACTCGGGCCAGCTGGGCCACGGAGGCAACCTCCAGGGTTGCCCGGACCGTTGCGGTCCTGTCGGGCGAGACCGCCACGTTCGCCGCCACGATGTTGACCCGGTTGTCGGCCACGACCTGGCTGATGTCGGATAGGAGACCGGTCCGGTCGTAGGCCTCGATGCGGATCGAAATCGGGTATGTCTGCTGGACTTCGCTCTCCCATTCGACCTCGATCATGCGCGCGATCTCGCGCTCGTTGAGCACGGTCTGGCAGTTCTTGAGATGGACCGTCACACCCTTGCCCCGGGTTATGAAGCCGATGATCGGGTCGCCGGGGATCGGGTGGCAGCACTTGCCGAATCGAATCAAAAGGTCCCCCACTCCCTTGACCCGAACGCCACCCTGGCGGGCCGGGCTCGGAGGCGGAGCCGTTGGCGGCAACGCCAGCTGGGCATCGTCGACGACCCCAAGCTTCGTGACGACCTGCTGCGCGCCGACCGCGCCATATCCGACCGCGGCGTAGAAGTCGTCGAGGGTCTCGAACTTGTAGGTCTTGGCGATCTCGAGTATCCGATCCTGACCGACGGCGCCCAGGCTCGTCCGGGCCAACCGCCGCAGCTCTCGTTCGATCGACTCGCGGCCGTGGGTGATGTTCTCGTCCCGCTCCTGGCGCTTGAACCACTGCCGGATCTTTTCGCGGGCGTGGTTGGTTCGGACCAGGTTCATCCAGTCGCGCGACGGACCGTGGCTCTGCTTGGTCGTCACGATCTCGACGATGTCGCCGTTCTTGAGCCTGTAGTCGAGCGGCACGAGGCGGTTGTTGATCTTGGCGCCGATGCAGCGATGGCCGATGTCGGTGTGGATGCGATACGCGAAGTCGAGGGGTGTGGCGCCGGCGGGTAGGTCCTTGACTTCGCCCTTCGGCGTGAAGACGAAGACCTGATCCTGGAAGACGTCGAGCTTCACGCCTTCGACGAATTCGGTGGCGTCCGAAACGTCGCGCTGCCAGTCCATGACCTGGCGCAGCCAGGCGAGCTTGGCGTCGTATTCCTTATCGGCCCGCGAGCCTTCCTTGTACCGCCAGTGAGCGGCGATGCCCACCTCGCTGACCCGGTGCATCGACTGGGTCCTGATCTGGATCTCGAGTGGCTGGCCGTCGAGGGCGATCACGGCCGTGTGGAGGCTTTGATAGAGGTTGGGCTTGGGGACGGCTATGTAGTCGTCGAACTGATTGGGAATGGGCCGCCACATCGAGTGCACCACGCCCAGCGCCGCGTAACAGTCCTTTACCTCCTCAACAAGAACGCGGATGGCGTAGACGTCGTAGATCTCGCCGATCTCGGCGCTCTTGCGCTGCATCTTCTTCCAGATGCTGTACAAGTGCTTCGGTCGACCCGACAGCTCCGCCTGGATGCCGGCTTCGGCGAGCTCCGGGCGCAGCGTATCGATGGCGCGGCGGATGAACGCCTCGCGGCCCTTCCGGCGGGTGTCGAGCATGCGAGCCAGCTCGCGGTACGCCACGGGCTCGAGCGTCTTGAAGGCGAGGTCCTCGAGTTCCCACTTGACGCTCCAGATGCCGAGCCGCTCGGCCAGCGGCGCGTAGATCTCGAGTGTCTGGTGGGCGATGCGAGCCTGCTTGTCCGAGGGCAGCGGGTAGAGGGTCCGCATGTTGTGGAGCCGGTCGGCCAGCTTGATCAGGACGACCCGGATGTCATCCGCCATCGCCAGGAACATCTTTCGGATGTTCTCGGCCTGCTGCTCCTCGTGGCTGTGCGTGCTGAACTTCGACAGCTTGGTTACGCCGTCGACGAGCTGAGCCACCTCCGAGCCGAACCTCTCCTCGATGTCGGCGATGGTGAAGTCGGTGTCTTCAGGAACGTCGTGGAGGATGGCTGCCGCGACAGCCACGGGATCGATGCCGATGTCGGCGAGGATCTGGGCAACGGCAATTGGATGGGTGATGTACGGCTCGCCGGTGACCCGCCTCTGCGAGTGATGGGCCTGCTCGGCCAGCTCGTAGGCCGCCCGGAGCGATGTGAGGTCGGCCTGAGGATAGTGGTGGGCTACGGCGTCGCGGACGCGTCTGAACCGCGAGTCGGGCCTCGGCAATACGGCCAGTCCCAGACGCAGTCGATCGGCCAGCGGCAAACGCGCCGACCTGGGTCGCGGTTCGGTTCCCCCCGCCGGAGCGGGAGGTACCGGCGGTTCAATCGACATCGAAATGAGTCTAACAGTCGATCCCCGTCGGACCGGCTCCGGGCAGGTCCCCGCTACAGCCCGAGAAGCGCTTGCAGATCCATTGTCCCGACCAGCGTGACGCCGGTGCCGTTCACAGCCACGCTCTGGAGCTGGAAGGGGTTGCCGCCACCGGCATCGATCAGGTTCACCGTCGGCAGAGCGTCGCTCACGGGAACCAGCTGCAGGGCGCCGCCGTTGACGACGAGGTGGCCAGGTTGCGAGGTTCCGTGGATCGTGACGGTGACGTTGTCAGGCGCGGCAAGCTTCACCGTGCCGACCATCCCGGTCTGGGCCTTGAGCTGTGACGCGGCCAGGCTCTGCACCTCGGCGCCAGAGATCGACAGCGTGGCCGTCGCAGACGTGCCCGATCCGTCCAGCACGGCTGTGTCGATGGTCGCCGGTTCGCCGTTCGCAGCCGGAACGCTGACACCCGTCAGCGTTCCCGTAACCGTCCCGGCTGTGCGATTCAACAGGTCGACGTTGCCGAGCGTCAGGTCGATCGCGGCGGCGTGCAGATCACCCACGAAAACCTGCTTGGAGGTAAGCGTGATCCTGTCGGCATGGCCCAGGAGGATGCGCGGCGGCACGTTCGCGGAAACCTCCACCTTGGTGTCCGTGCCGGTGAAGCCTGACGCACCGAGGGCGTTGGTTGCCAGCCAGCTCGCGCCGAACGGCAGGCCGAACCACAGCAGGGCGAAGATGACGGCCGCCGTTATCAGCAGCTGGATCAAGCAGGATCGCATCTGTTCTCCGCCTCCAATTGCGACGCGGCGCCGTCAGGCCCGTCGGTAGCCAAGCTGGCCGAGCGCTCGAACTGCTTCGGACCGCTCGTCCCAGGGCTTCGGTCCGTCGCTCATGATGATGGTTTGCTCGTGACCTTTGCCTGCCAGAAGAACAACATCGCCGGGCCCGGCACGCTCGAAGGCGGCCTCGATGGCGGCCCGCCGGTCGGCGATGCAGAGCAGGTCCCGCCCCGGCCGACTTCCCGCGGCCTCCGCACCCGCCGCGATTTCATCGAGGATCGCCTGGCTCTCCTCGCCTCGAGGATCCTCATCCGTGACCACCACCAGGCGACAGTGATCCCCGGCGATGCGGCCCATCATCGGCCGCTTCAAAAGGTCACGCTCGCCTGCGGAGCCGAAAACCACAATGAGACCACCCCCGCCCGCCGCCGCCAAAGGACCGAGTACCTCGAGGACATTCTCCAGCGACGCAGGCGAGTGAGCATAGTCAACGACGACGCCGAAGGGCTGCCCGCAATCCACTCGCTCCATCCTGCCGGGCACACCCGCCGCGGACGCAAGGCTTCGCCGAATCCCATCGGGATCGAGCTCCAGCGCTTCGCCGAGGGCGATCGCGGCCAGGGCGTTGCTGACGTTGAAGCGCCCGACGAGCTGCACCTCCATCCGGCTCTCCCAGCGCGGAGTGGCGACGTCGAAGCGCGTTGAGCGGGCACCTTCGTCGAAATTCGTTGCCCTGACGTCGGCCGAGGCAGCGACGCCATATGCAAGTACTCGGGCTCGGGCTCCGGCCTCGCCGGCGGCAGCAATGAAGAGCGGCGCGGCCGAGTCGTCGGCATTCACGATGGCGACACGCGGCCAGACCCGCGCCAGTGCCTTCTCCGGGACCTGGCCGCCCAGCCGTCGGAAGAGACTCAGCTTGGCGTCGCGATAGGCCTCGAAGGTGCCGTGGAGCTCGAGGTGCTCGTGACTCAGGTTGGTGAAGATGGCCACGTCGTATGCGATCTCGGCGACGCGATCGAGGGCCAGCCCGTGCGACGTGGTTTCGACAACGGCGGCTTCGTTGCCGGCCACGACCATTGCTCGGAGCAGTCGCTGCAGCTGCGGCGCCTCTGGGGTAGTGACGTGTTCGGGGTTGGCCGTGCGGAGGGTCCCCACCCTGGCAGCCGCCGTGGTGATGAAACCCGTGGAGATGCCCGCCGCCTCCATGACTGCCGCCGCCAGAAATGAGACCGTGGTCTTGCCGTCGGTGCCGGTGATGCCCACGACGCCCAACTCCCGGCTTGGGTCGCCGTACCACCACGCCGCGGCCGTGGCCAGGGCGCGCCGAGCGTCGTCGACCACTATCTGAGGCAACGCGGCGCCGGCAACGGGCCGCTCCACGATTGCGGCCGATGCGCCCAGGGCGGCGGCCGCAGCCACGTAGTCATGGCCGTCCGCATGGGCGCCGCGCACGGCCACGAACACGGCCCCAGCGCGGACGTGCCGGGAGTCGAATGTAACGCCGGCGACCCGAAGGGCGCCCAATCCGGGCCCAGGTCGGCTACTACCGGCGACGGTGGGCGGAGCCGGGCGGACCGTGCGCAGACGGCCCGAAGCCTCGAGTCGCTCGATCAGCTCACCGACTCGACGCTTCGAGGATGGCTCGGCCGCTGCCAGCAGCTGCGCCATCGAGTCGGCCGGCGCAGCCTCGCCCTCGGTCGGGATCACTCGGCTGTCTCTTCGGCCGTGGCGTGCGGTCGACCCCGGACCTTGCGGATGCCGTGGCGCCAGGCGCCGATGCGGTCTTGCATCGCCTGTGCGCTGTCGAATGCGAGCCGGCCGGCCGGGTCGAGGACCAGGTTCCACGCCCCGACATAGTCGATCTCGTGGCCGCCGAAGCCGGCCTTGAAGTGCTCAATGCCCTCGTGCGAAATGCCCCACATGTCGTAGCTCGTTGCGCCCTGGTCGCGCGACGTCCGCATGGCCTCCCATTTCAGGAGGTAGTTGGCGCGGCATTCGGCGCCGGCCTCGGTCATGCCGCCATACGGCTCGATCACGCGATCGCCGACGCGCAGGACGAAGAGCGTGGCCAGGCCGACACCGTCGGGGCCTTCCGCCATCAGCAGCCGAGCCATGCCCAGCCGCGCGAAGGCATTCCAGACGCCCAGGTACGACTCGTATGTTCGGATCACGAACCCGGCCCGCCTGGCCGTCTCGCGGTAGATCGAATAGAACTCAGGCAGGCGATCGACGGTTGCGTCGACGACTCGCACGCCGCTCTTGCGGGCCTTGTTCGCGTACTGGCGCCACTTCTTGCGCAGGTCGCCCCACAACGCCGCCTCGTCTGCGCGAAGGTCAACCTGACGGGTCCGGGGCGGCTGAATTGGCGTTCCGACTCGCCAGCCGTTGCGACGCAGGGCATGGCGGAACTCGCCCTCGACGTCCCACGGGCCGTTCATCTCGATCTCGGGCTCGATTCGAACATGCGAGATCCGGTCCGGACGGGAAGCCACGGCCTGACGCAGAGCTCCGGTGAAGGCATCCAGCGTGGCCGGGTTCCAGAACTCGAAGACCGGGCCTCTGGGCGCGTAGGCGAAGGCCCAGGGGAACAGCCGGGGCTTGCGGATCAGGAGTTGGACTCCGAATGTGGTCTCTTCGCCGGCCGCCTCGGGTTGGTCCTCATCCGCCGTTTCGGCGCCAACTGGGCCGGGTGTGATCACGATCGACCCACCTGGCTCGACGCTCCGGTTCGACTCGTCAACGCACGAACCCATGAAGCGCAGCGGAACCCAGCCATTGGCCGCCTTTACCTCTGCCCACGCGCTCGTCTGAAGATACGAGCCCGGATTGGAGCGGGCGACGAATCCGTCCCAGGTCGAAGTCTCCGGAGCCATGTCCACAACGGACGCTCGCTGCGGGGCGGCACCGCGGCCCCTCGTGGCATCCATCGTGAACTGCTCAGCCATCTGCTGACCTCCGTTGATGAGACCGGGCGACCGAGGACCGCCGACGGCTACGGGTCGACGTCCAGTTCGGGCGCGGCCCGACCGGCTCCCGATCCCGGGTCCACCTCGGTTTCGGCGGCGGACCGGAACTGCCCGGCCCCGGTCGAAAGCACCGCGCGGGGGTGAGAAGCAGTGTACGCGGCTCGCAGCCGAGCCGGCGAAACATGCGTGTAGATCTGGGTGGTGGCGAGGCTCTCGTGCCCAAGCAGTTCCTGGACCACGCGCAGGTCGGCTCCCCCATCCAGAAGATGAGTGGCGAAACTGTGCCGCAGCGTGTGGGGCGAGACGCCAACCGGCAAACCCGCGGCCACCCGCAGCCGCTCTAGGCGATAGCGCATGCCTCTCACGCCCAGGGGCATGCCGAGATGGTTGAGGAACAGGACGCCGCGGTCGGCCTCGCCGGCCCGGCCCGAGATCGCCAGGCTCGCCAGGAACGGGCGAGCGGCCTCGAGGTATCGAGCCAGAGCGGCCCGCGACGGGCGTCCGAGCAGCGATGCCCGCTCCTTGCGGCCCTTTCCGGTGACGCGCACCTCACCTCGCTTGAGGTCAACGGAGCCTATCGTCAATGAAGCGAGCTCGCTGATGCGCAGTCCGGCGGCATACGCGGTCTCGATGATCGCCACGTCGCGCAGGGCCAGGGCGGCCTCCAGATCGGCGTGGGCCGTCGGGCGGGAGCCGGCCTGGCGCGCGGCATACACCCCGGACGTGGCCGGCCCCTGCTCAGCGGCGGCCTGGATGAGCCGCTCGGTCTGAGCCACGGTCAGCACCTCGGGCAGGCGGCGCGGCTGACGGGGAGTGGCCAGGGCCGACAACGGATTGCCCGGCGTCAAACCCTGTCGTGTCGTGAACCTGTAGAACGAGCGCAGCGCCGCCAGTCTCTGGGCCACGGTGCGTTTGCCACGCCCCTCCCCCAGGGCCGCCATGTAGGCCCGAAGCGCGGCGCGACCTGGGGCTCGCCAGTCGTGGCCATTTGCGCCAACCCAGCCGAGGTAGTTGTTGAGGCCGGTTCGGTAGGAGCGGATCGTGTTCGGCGAAGAGCCGCGCGCCTCGAGCGCCTGAAGGAAGCGCTCGGCCGTGGCCATCGCCGTGGCTATCGCTATCGCCGTTGCCGTTGCCGGCGCAGGATCGGCTGCCGGCCGGTCCGTCATTCCGGGCGGCGTGCGCCGCCACTGCGGGCGCCGGCTGTCTTTCGACCGGCTGAACTTCGAGCGCCGCTACCGCCCGTGGCGCGGCTGCTGCGGCGCGGTCGACTCAACGCCGGGCGCGCCAGTGCGGCCGGGTTTGCCTCTCCGCCTACCAGGCGCCGGCCCACCGGATCGTCGATCCCCGTCAGCTCGATCGGAGCGCCACAAACCAGGCACAGCGCGGCCTCGCCGTTCCGTGCCACGGGTCCACCGTCGATGTCGTGCAGGGCCCCAACCGGTTCATGCGACGTGGTGAAGCGGCAGCTCGGGTAGCGCGAGCAGCCCCAGAACAGCGAACCGGTTCGGCGGGCCCGACGGGTCACGAGGTGGCCCTTCTGGCACGTCGGGCAGGCGACCTCAAAGCCGAGCGGCTCGGGCGGCGGCGGCCCGTCCTTCTTTATGTAGTCGCAGTCGGGGTAGCGGGAGCAGCCCATGAACGGCCCGAACCGGCCGCGCCGCTGGACCAGGACGCCGGCATCCACGGCGCCGCATTTCGGGCAGATCTCCGGAACCAGGGGCTCGCCTGAGGCATCGGCCGCTCCATCGCCCGCAGCCTTGCTGCCATCGGTGCCCGATCCGGGCAACTCGCGTGTCTCCTTGTGCTCCGGGTACATGGAGCAGGCCAGGAACTCGCCATACCGGCCCAGCCGGATGACCATCGGATGGCCTTCCGAGCAGACCTCGTCCGAGGGTCGGGTGGTGAAGTCCGCCCGGCGCAGCTCCTTGGTCTTCTCTTCGATCCGCGCATGGAACGGCGTGTAGAAGGCGCGGACGACGGGAACCCAGGCCAGCTTGCCGTCGGCCACGGCGTCCAGCTCGTCTTCCATTCGGGCCGTGAACTCGAGGTCGACGAACTCGCCGAAATGGCAGACGAGCAGGTCGGTCACGACCTCGCCGACGGTCTCGGGATAGAGTCGACGCTCCTTGACCTTGACGTAGCCTCGATCGAGGATGGTCGAGATCGTCGCCGCATACGTGGACGGTCGCCCGATGCCGTGCTCTTCGAGGGCCTTGATCAGGGTCGCCTCCGTGTATCGCGGCGGCGGCTCCGTGAAGTGCTGCAGCGGTGCAACCGATTCGACGCCTGCGGCATCGCCCTTCGCCAGCACCGGCAGGCGGCACTCGGCCTCCTCCTCGACGTCGTCGTGGCCTTCGGTATAGACACGCGAGAAGCCGTCGAACGTGGTCCGTGTCGCGTTCGCTCGAAGCTCGTAGCCGTCGGCCGAGAGATCGACGCTGGTGGTCTCCTGCTCCTTGGCCGCCATCTGACTGGCCAGGGCTCGCTGCCAGATGAGGCGGTACAGACGAGCCTCGTCGCTGCCCAGGCGCTTCGACAAGGCATCCGGATCGCGGTGGAACGACGTCGGCCTGATGGCCTCGTGGGCCTCCTGGGCGTTGCGTGTCTTGGTCTTGAAGGCCCGGCCCTTGGGAGTCGTGTACTCCGGCCCGAAGCGAGACTCGATGACGCGGGCTGCCTCGGCCATGGCCTGGCTGGACAGAGCCACGGAATCGGTTCGCATGTATGTGATCAGGCCAACCTGGCCCTCGTCTGTTTCCACGCCTTCGTACAACCGCTGGGCGGCACTCATCGTCCGCTTTGGCGAGAAGCCGAGCTTGCGACTAGCCTCCTGCTGCAGGCTCGATGTCGTGAACGGCGGCGCGGGCGTCCGGTTCGTCTTCTTGACCGAGACGTCGGTGACGATCGGCCGGCTGGCCCGAATCGCCGCGGCGTGGCGCTCGGCAGTTTCGCCGTCGCCGACCTCGGGCTTCTTGCCGCCGATGCGGACCAGATCCGCTTCGAACGTCTCGCCGTTGGGGGCGATCAGGACGGCCTTGAGCGTCCAGTACTCGCGGGCGGTGAAGGCGCGAATCTCGCGTTCGCGGTCGACAACGATGCGAACCGCGACCGACTGGACGCGCCCGGCCGACAGCCCGGCCCGAACCTTGCGCCACAGCAGCGGGCTCAGGGTGTAGCCGACGAGTCGGTCGACTACCCGGCGCGCCTGCTGGGCGTCGACCAGATTGCGGTCTATCGAGCGAGGTTCGGCGAAGGCGCGCTTGATTGCCGCCTCCGTGATCTCGGAGAAAGTGACCCGTCGAGTTCGTTCGGGCGCGAGATTCGCGGCCTCGGCCACGTGCCACGCAATGGCCTCTCCCTCGCGGTCGAGGTCGGTGGCGAGGTAGACCAGATCGGCCTTTGCCGCCGCCTTCTGGATCGCCGAGAGCTGCTTCTTGCGGTCGGCCACAACTTCGTAAACAGGCTCGAAGTCGTGGTCCACGTCCACGCCGAGCTGGTTCTTGCCGGGGTTCTCGGGCAGATCCCGGACATGGCCATACGAGGCGAGCACGGTGTAGCCCGGGCCCAGATACCGCTCGATCGTCTTCGCCTTCGCCGGCGACTCGACTATCACAAGGTTGCCGCTCATCGGCGGGAGTCTAGCATCAGACAATCACCTGGCCGTTTCATGGCCAAACTGGGCTCCCTCAGACGGGCCGCGTCTCGCCGGACGAACGAGAGTCAGGGTGCCACCGCCCTGACGTCAAGCCTCTCGGATGCGGCGCATCAGGTCGTCGTCGAGGCCGTCCGGATTGGCCGGTCCGCCCTCCGGCCCGTCGCCCGTCGGGGTTTTCGCTGCCGCGACCCAGGGATCCTCTCCGTCGCCGGTGGGCCAGGCCCGGCGGGCCAGTGGAAACCCCGAGTACTCCGACTCGACGCCGGCCGCCTCGGTTCGGGCCGCCTCGGTTCGGGCCGCCTCGGTTCGGGCGGCCCCGGCAGCTTCCGTTGCCTGGGCCGCCTGCGCAGCGCTTTCCGCCGCGAAGGCCTCCAGCGACGCCTGCGGCAGCTCAACGACGTGAACGTGCGCCAATGGAATGACGAACGTCGAGTCGGGCGCGTTGACGAAGATGGGCTTCTTTCCGGCCAACGAGCGCACATTCCGGCAAACCAGGGCGACGTCCGAGGGCGTCGGCTCCGCCATGAGATCGACGATTATCGGCTGCTCGTTGTTGATGTGGACGACGACGTTACGGATGATCGGCATGGCTGGTTGCCCACTACATCGGGCTGGCCTGGGACGTATCGGCTGAGGGTGTCGTCAGCCGTAGAAGTCGATGGAGACCCGGACGCTGTTCGACACCCAAACTCCGATACCGGCGCGTCGGAAGTACGGGTTCATGATGTTCCCGTAGTGCTCGCAGCGACACCAGTACTCATTCTGATAGAAGATCTCGATGTCGATCATCCCGCCCTTGCCGGAGCAGCAGGGCGAGGCGATGTTCTCGCCCCACGACCCGCCGGGGTAGCCCGCGGCGGCCAGGCGCGAGTGCGGCGTCGTGCCTCTGAGGTAGTGGTCGAGAAGCCTGTTGTCGGCCATGTACTTGGCGTATGGCCGCGACACCTTGTTGGAAATGCCGGCGTCGAGGTAGAGCGCACTCTGGGCGGGCAGCGTGTGATGCGTCTCGCTGCTGCACGCGCCGCTGTCTGTCACCCAACCGCCAGTACGGGTGCAATTCATCAGGGCCAGGTAGTAGACCTCGGACGCGTAGTAGGGCGAGCTCGCAGAAGCAGCGCCGCCGTACGAGATGCCCGTCGACTGAGGCTTCGAGACCTTGAAGGTGGCACTGGCCGCGGCGGCCAGGTGCAGGCCGCCCTGGGACCGAGCCGCCGTGCTCACGCTGGCCACGACCGTCGCGCCTATCTTGAACGAGTAGCGCGGCGTCAGAACGAGAACCGTGTCGTCCTCGGCCCAATAGGTGCTGCCCGACACGGCCTTGCCGTTGACCGTAGCCGAGAAGGCCGCGGCCGTGGACTTCTCATCCATCGCCATCGTGAATCTGACCGATACCGGTTGGTTCGTGTCATACGTGATGGAGCCCGCCTGCGGGCGGAACCGGACAACCGTCGGGGCCGACATCGTGTGGACCTGAACCGGCTGCACCGGCTCCAAGGCCGCGCCGGCCGAGTCCGTCCCGCCGTCGGTCAAGCTGGCCGAGTATGTCGCATCGGAGTCGAGCTGCGACTGGGGCGTCATCGTGAACACCTCCGAGCCGACATCCGTGGGGTCGTCGCCAACGATGTCCACCGGCACCGGCGGGTTGAGGCCAAACCGCATCACGACGGTCGCGAGTTTCACGGGCCGCGAGAACGTGATCTGGAATGCCGTGGCGGGCGAAACCAGGTCACCGCTCGTTTGAGTAGCAATGATCGTGCCCGACGTGGGCGAGCCGGACTCGAACGAGGTGTGGATCTCCGTCGCCAGGCTCAACCCCTCCTGGTCGGTTGCCGCGCTCGTAATATCGATCTGGTAGTTGGTGTACGGCTGCCAGTGCGGGTCGGGCGCCAGTGACAGCCTCTGGCCGGTCGCATCCCACAAGAACCGGATGTTGATCGCCGGAGTGATGGTGAAGGCGTTCTGGACCGTGGCCTCGTTCATCGGCTTGGTGAACTGGACCTCGAACGGCACGTCGAGCGGCAGATTGCTCTCCGGGCGTTGGGCAGCGGCCTGAGGAGCAAGGGGTGCGAACGTTGGCGGGGCCCCTCCGGCGACCTTCTTGGCGGGCAGTCCCACCAGCATGCCGGCCACCAGAACGATGACCGCGGTCACGACCAGAAGAAGCTGCACGGGTCCCGCCAGGAACACCCGACCCGGAGACGTGCGCCGAATCGACGACGAAACGTAGAAGAGGGCGATGAAGGGGAGAGCGAGCGCAGCGGCCGCGATCTTCCGCAAAGTTGTCTCCTTTTGCGGTGGGAGCACAGTCCCGTTGACGTCTTGGCGGCAGGGTAACACCGCCCGCGACCATCGGGCAAATCGGCCGGGAGCCTCCGCAGGGATCGCGCGGGCCTCCACGAGGAGGCTGCAGGCGATGTGCCGGGCGGGGCCCCGACCATCGAGTGGACTGATTTATGGGCCTCAGACCAACTTCAGGGAGCTTGCACTAGCTGCACGTACACACCTGTGAATTGGATGGTCTCCACCGTCTTGTAGCCTGCCAAACGAGACCACAAGGCTCTGCCGTCTTCGGTGGTTGAGTCCAGGAGCGCATAGCGGCTGACGATCCACAAGCGGTTGCCGGCGTGTATGCCATCGAGCGTGCTCGGGATTGGAGCCTCACCGTCAGGCACCGGGAAGAAGCTTCCCCACGCGGCCAGCGGGTACACGGGAACGGCGCGCGAGCTAAGGGACGCGTCCTGCACGACGTAGAAGTCGAAGGGCAGACGGCAATACTCCGGGTAGACGGCGATCCCATCGCCGGGACGGAATTCGGCCGAGATGACTTGCTCGGCTTCGCGCCAGCCCTCCTTCGGATCGCCGGTGTACCACGGGATCAGGGCAGGTACGGCCAATGCGACGAACAGCGCGAGACTCAGTCCGCGGACCTTGCGCCATGGTATGGCCGCGATCCCCATGCCCCCGCACACGGCCAGACCCGGGAGCGCCATCATGAGATACCTCGGCTCGAGCATTGGCCGTCGGATTGAGATCGCAACCTCGACGACTATGGGAACCAGACCCAGCGCAACTGCCAGGGCTGCAGACCACCCGACTCGCCCCTGCCGGAGGCGACCGAGGGCCGCGACCGTGCCAAGGCCTACCGCGCCGAGCCAGAAGGCCAGCAGCAGGCCGGTCCCTCCCGCCACATCGTTTAGGACGCTGACCAGCCGGGAGAGCGTGAGTGCCGGCACCCACGTGAATACTGGCTGGCTGAGCAAGCCGGCCAGGGGGAAGGCGGACACGCCAAGCGCACCGAAGGCGACCACAACGCGCCAGAACTGACGATCCCGAATGGGCACATTGATCAACACCCAGATCCCGTGCACTAGAAAGACAAAGACCATTGTGTTGTGGACGTACAAGGAGGCGACCGCCAGAACCGCGTAACCGATCCAGCGACGCCAAGTCGGTCGTTCGATGGCCCTTAGCAAAGCCAGCGAGGATGCCGCCGACAGCAACAGCACCATTGCGTATGGCCGGGCTTCCTGGCTGTACTCGACGACGAAAGGACTCGCCGCGGTCAGGAACGCAGCGATCAACGCCGCCCGGCTACCCGCAAGCCGACGTCCCAGGAGATAGACGACCGGCACCGCCAGCGCCGTGCAGAGCACCGAGAGCAAGCGCAAGACGAACTCGCTGTTTCCCAGGATCATCCAAAAATGCAGGATTTCGTAGTAGAGCGCGATAGCGCCGGGGGTCGGCGTATTCCAGGCGGCCGATAGCGCGGTCAGTGGATTTGTGCGCGCTATGTCGGCGCTCAGACCCTCATCGAGCCAGAGGCCCTTTGAGCCGAGGCCGATCAGCCCAAGCAAGACCGCCAGGGCAATGAGAGGCAGAAGCCGAGCCCAATCGCTCCACCCTTCAAGTGATCGGATCACCGAGCGATGCGGCTTCGTCGCCGGCTGCGGCGTCAGGGGCAAGGCCTCGCGGACAGTCATGGTGGCCAGACAGAGCCTCCTGGTTCGCCCTTGCCCCGTACGGCAGAGGTGATTGCGTGGAGACTACCCCAGGGCCGGAATGCTCGACGGGTACGCGCTGGATCGCAGTCGGCTGGCCAAGCTCGATCTGCTACAACTGGCGCCGCTCCGAGCGGGAGTAACTCAGCTCCGTTCTTGCCTGGTGGGCTACTTGAAGTC
Organism: Chloroflexota bacterium; assembly: GCA_003171255.1. GTDB lineage: Bacteria > Chloroflexota > Limnocylindria > Limnocylindrales > CSP1-4 > Fen-1039. The sequence continues at coordinate 3,075 of PMYK01000054.1, read as the reverse complement.
CCCGATCTTGGTACCCAGCTTGACCGCCAGTGCGAGCAGGTCGGCATCCGAGAGAACTGACGTGGAAGAGCGGTCGAGGCTTAGGAACTTGTCTGGGCCGAGGACGAAGAAGATGCTGTTGATGGTGCCGTTCTCCTGGGTCGCAACGAAGTTGTCCATCGGGATGCTGGCATTCGTGGATACGGTGCGGCCGAGGACCTGCTGGCCGGCCTTCTGACGTTCGGCATTGAGATAGTCGAGCACGAGCAAGATGAAGGCGTCCCTGCCGTCCGCGGCCTCGGTCGCTGTGTAATAGGTGCACGCATAGGTCGTGGAAGAGGTGGCGGGCTCGACACTCTTGAATGTCTTTCCGCTGAGTTGTTCCATGAACGGTTTGGTGAACTGACCGCAGATATCCTCGATCACGTAGTAGTGCTCTTGGTCTGGTCGTGTCGGTTCGCCCGGGAACCGCACGAACCCGTCGCTGTCGGTGACGGTGCCGTCCGCGTTGGTTGCGGAAGTGGCGGAAGAAGCGGAAGTGGCGGAAGCTCTTGCGGAGACGTCCGTTTGCGTCGCCACCGAATGGACGGCGGTGCTCGTCGAGCTCCCACCAGACGATGCCCCTGACTGACCACAAGCTCCCAGGGCGATGGACGCCACGGCAGCGAGCCAGATGACACGACTCCCCGTCATCATGCCGACCTCCAAAGTGGGTGATTGAGGTATCAACCTCAACGCGATTATGAAGCCCCTGGGCGGCCTGTTGAGTAGAGAATCGCCGCTTCACCCCCGAAACTCCTCCGCACGGCAGCCGTTGCAACACGCAGACAGGTGCCCGTCTGAACCGGGACGACAGCAGCCGGACAACAGCCACCAAGCCGGCTCAGGACGCGGCCATCGGAAATCAGGGTGACGATGCCGCGACCGTGCGCGTGGCGGTAGCGGAGGCCACCTTGGCGCATCTGGCGGCCGAGAAGCTCGGGGCAACTTTCGTCGCTATGACACCATCGTCGCGAGAGCCCACACAAGTGGAGCCGGTCCCCATCGTATTTGCGTGGGGAGCCCGAATAGCTGGCGCGGGCTACTCAGCTCCGCGCAGGGGCAGGCGACGCGACGCGAGAATCATCACGGCGAGAAGGCCGGCCCCGACGAGAGCCTCGCAGCCCCAGATGAACGCCGGACCTCGCAGATGGCCTTCGTAGGCCTGCCAGGCCAACGGCTCGACGAAGAACGGCAACACGAGCAAAGCGGCGGGGACGAGCGATCGCGTCCGGCCCCACCAGGCCCCGAGGTAGCCGTAGACGACCCCCGCGCCAACGCCGGCGATCAGCCACTGGCCAGCGGATCCTCTCAGCCACATCTGGAACAGGGTCAGCTCGAGCGAGATCGGAGAGGTTCCCTGCGGAGCGCCGAGGCAATAGTCGAGGGGCATGCCCCTGCAGAAGCTGGTGAGCATGCCCGGTAGATCGTAGAAGCCAACGACGCAAGCCACCTCGGCCAGGACCGCCACCAGCATCGCCGGCACCACGCGCCGCTGCGACCATCCGGCCATGAATGCGAGCACGGCCCAGGGAGCGGAGAAGTTGCCGATCCAGAAGTCCGATGGGACATCGGGAGGGGGGAGGCGCGCTATCACGTAGCCGAAGAGCGCGGCTCCAAGCGTGATAAGGAGGGCAGCAAAGATCCTGCTTTTCACGCTGTAACTGTAGTCGGGCAAGACGCAGCGCCGCTGCGTTATCCCATGCAAATACAACAGGGAATGGATCGGGAGACGGGTCTCGAACCCGCGACATTCTGCTTGGACGGCGAATAGGTGCTAGCGCCGGCTAGTGGTGCGCCGTCATCACGAGGATACGCCGTGCTGCCCTCACGTTCCGACCCGCACCGAGCTTGAAAGGCTGACGCTCAACAGGTCGAGAAGGAACTCTCGAAGCGTTGGTGGCCACGACCCTATGGCTGATTAGAGACGGGATCCGCTACACGGAGGGATCGACCACCCGACCGAGGAAGAGGATCGCCCCCGTGTTCGTATCCCGCAAGGCGAAGAGGAAGGGCCGATCGACGTGCAGCGTCACTGGTGGTTGGATCGGCACCGCACTCGCTGCTGCCATCACCACCGCCGTTGCCGCAGTCGCTTCTGTACCGTTCTCGTCTATGGAGATGTTGGCCTGGTGGACGACCTTTGCGATGTACAGCTGCTCCAGCGTTGTGATCCCTGAGAAGTCGGCTCGGGTGGGATCGAACGCGAGCGGCATTCCCATGCCCGCCAGCGCGGAGGCGAGGTCGGACTTCGTCTCGATCTTGAAGCGAGGGAGCGTTAGATCAACATGGGTGGGCTGGAGAGCCGCCGCTATCTGGGAGAAGCGAGCCCCGTCGAGGCTGCTTTCGAACGCGGCGAGGTCATCGGGGACGACGATGGTCATGGCGAGTGAGCCGCCGGCGTAGGGAAGCTCGACCGCTTGCCAGCCCGAGCCGGAGGCGTAGCGCCCCTCCGACAGGCCGAGACTCATGGTCGGAACGCTCACCTGCGAGCCATCGGACCGAGTGAACGGTGCGGTCTTCGTGTCGCTCTCGGCGAAGGGCTCCAGCCATGGGGCCTTGAGGTATATGGCGTTCACCAGGACGAGTCGTACGTTCGAGTCGAGGCTGTCGAGCAGCTTCGGGATCCTTCCCTCGGTCTGGTCGCTGACCCAACCATCGATCAGTTGGCAGGCGCCGACCGGGTTGTTCTGGAAGTCGACCAGCCGCAGACCGGCCCCGTACCTCGACGCGAGCACGTCCAGGAAGGACCCCTGCAGTTGCAGGCCGCGCTGGGCGAACGGTGCGTTGGCGATGCGGAGGGTCAGCTGCTGAGCCGTGCCATTGGCGTTCTTGAAGGTGCCCGAGAACCCGGTAAGGATCTGGTCCAGGGAGTTGATCCCATTGCCACCGCCGGAGCCGGCCGCTGAGTGAAGGACGGAGTCCATCTGGGCGGCCGTCTCGCCCTTTGCTCCAGCCTGCGCCATCGAGAGTGCCAGGACGATGCTGGCGGGCGAGACGACGGCGTTGCCACCCGAGGTTAGGTCGCTCTTGTAGAAGTCGAACCCGAAGGCGTCG